>JAZNNR010000014.1:0-108595 GCA_045580325.1 Eubacteriales bacterium | reverse complement strand
CCTATTTCCTCTGTACGCCTCGTCAACAAACATAAAACCAATATAAGGTGTATATGGAACATTGGGAATACAATCTGTTTTTGCAACAGTACAATACCCACATATTTTCTCGTTATCTATGGCAACAACAACTCTTTCCCAATCTTGAAATGCATTGTTATCCATAGTATTTGCCAACACCTTTCCTGCTCTCCATGAACAACTTTCTGCATAATTGCGTACTTTGCACCACAATTCGTCTGATGATGTAATCGCTCTATAGTTCATATTTACCTCGTCAAATTCTTATTTTCCGAACTCAATATACCACAAAAATGTGAATTTTTCAATCCCAAGCTGCCAATACCCCACCCCCAAAATATAAAATTATCCAAAAAAATTGCATAAATACTCACAAAGCTCTTGACATTTTAAAATTTAAGTGCTAAAATAATACCCAACAATAGAATAACTTGTGATACTAAATGCGATGAGCAGAAAGTAGTAGGCTGGAAAGAAGCTTGAGAGAGTTGTCGGTCGGTGCGAGACAATGCGGGCGTCCTTCTCGAATTCATTCTGTTAGCAGTGCACTGAATAAGATGGGTCTTTAGTAGGATGCAACGGGAGTTCCCGTTATAGAACGAAGGGTATGTTTGTACCCGATAAGGCTGTTGCCGCGAGGCTACGGCGAACTGAGGTGGTACCACGGGATCAGTAATTTTCTCGTCCTCTGTATTCTTTATCGGAATGCGGAGGGCGTTTTTGTTTTCCTTTCGAGGTCCGATGGTCTTGTACCGAACAATATTACAGCGCGGGAAAACCGAGCGCAAAGGAAAGGGTGGTCGAAATGACACAAAATTACTATCAGAGAGAAATTGAAACTATGCCGGTCGAAGAAATGAAAAAGCTTCAATCGGAAAAGCTTGTTAAACAGGTAAAGCACGTTTATGAAAACGTCGAGTATTATCGTAATCTTATGGATGAAAAAGGGGTAAAACCCGAGGATATTAAGGGTATCGAGGACCTTCATAAGCTTCCTTTTATATCGAAAGCCGACCTACGTGATGCGTATCCCTACGGACTTCTTGCAAAGCCGCTTGAGGATTGTGTCCGTATTCAGTCCACGTCGGGAACAACAGGCCGCCGCGTAGTTGCTTTCTACACACAAAATGACGTTGATCTGTGGGAAGACTGCTGCGCCCGCGCTATCGTTGCGGCAGGCGGTACAAACAAGGACGTGTGTCAGGTTGCATACGGCTACGGTCTGTTCACGGGAGGCCCCGGCCTTAACGGCGGCTCGCATAAGGTTGGCTGTCTGACACTTCCTATGTCGTCGGGAAATACCGAAAGACAGATCCAGTTTATGACAGACCTTAGCGCGACTATCCTTTGCTGTACTCCGTCCTACGCGGCATACATAGGTGAAACATTGAAGGAACAGGGATATACACCCGATCAGATTCCGCTCAAGGCAGGTATTTTCGGTGCAGAGCCTTGGACAGAGGAAATGCGCCGCAGTATAGAAGAAACTCTCGGTATCAAGGCGTACGATATTTACGGCCTTACCGAAACAAGCGGCCCCGGTGTTGCATTCGAGTGCTGTGAGCAGACAGGTATGCACGTAAATGAGGACCACTTCTACGCAGAAATTATCGACCCCGATACAGGCGAGGTTCTCCCCGAGGGCACAAAAGGTGAGCTTGTGTTCACATCGCTTGATAAGGAGGCGTTCCCGCTTCTTCGTTACCGTACACGCGATATTTGCGTTCTTTCCCGTAAAAAATGCTCTTGCGGAAGAACACTTATCAAGATGGCAAAGCCTATGGGAAGAACAGACGATATGCTCATCATTCGCGGCGTAAACGTATTCCCGAGCCAGATCGAAGCCGTGCTTCTGAAGGAAGGCTACGATCCCAACTATCAGATCGTGGTTGACCGTGTCAAGAATAACGACACCTTCGAGGTAAACGTAGAAATGACACCCGAAAAATTCACCGATAAGGTCAGCGAAATTCTTGCTATGGAAAAATCACTTGCAAACGCTATAAAGATCATGCTCGGTATCAACCCTGCCGTTCACCTTGTTGCCCCCAAAACTATAACGCGCAGTGAGGGCAAGGCTGTTCGTGTAATTGATAAGAGAAAACTTATATAATTCAGAAGGGAGATATAACTATGTCTATTAAGCAGTTAACAGTATTCGTTGAAAATAAACAGGGTGCAGTCGTTTCGATAACCGATACGCTTTCAAAGCACAATATTAACTTAAGAGCGCTTTCTATTGCGGAAACACAGGATTTCGGTATTCTCCGTCTTATCGTGGACGATGAAGACACAGCCGAAAAAATACTCACAGAGGAAGGCTATCTTATCAAGATCACCGAGGTCGTAGGTGTTAAGATAAGCGATAAACCGGGCAAGCTGTCCGAAGCGCTCAGAGTACTTGATGAAAATAAGATCAATATAGAATATCTCTATGCCTTTATGGCGCGTACCGAAAAGCACGCATACGTAGTAATTCGTGTTGAGGATAATAGCGCGGCAGAGAATGCGCTTGCGACTGCAGGCTTTAAGCTCGTAACACAGGCAGACGTAGATAAGCTTTAAAAATGGCATTTCAAAGGGGTGTTTTACACCCCTTTGAAATAAAAAATCAAAAATATATTGACTTTGATGCGGTAATATGTTATTATATGTTTTAGTGAAATTATAAAGGATCATTTGAAGTTATGAATAATAAAGCGTACTTTTATTTTTATTATTTGAGAAGGGCTGACCGTCTTTGATGAGAGCTTGAGTTTAGTATCAAGGCTATCATAAAGAACAAAATACGGACAGTCCGCATTCGTCGTGCCTTAAAAGCATATGGAACGCGGATTTTTTTGTTTTTATTATAAATAATTTTACTTGGAAAAAGGGTGTAAAAATGGCAAATAAGCTGGAAGAAGCAAGAAATATCATAAACGAAGTAGACTCGCAGATGGCAGAGCTTTTCGAGAAAAGAATGAGAGCCGCCGAGATGGTTTATGAATATAAAAAGGAATTCGGACTGCCCATTCTCGACGAGAAAAGGGAAGACGCGGTAATTGAAAAAAATTCTGCGCTTGTTGAAGACTCTGTATTAAAAGAATATTATATTGACTATTTAAAGCATATGATGTCGCTCTCGCGCGCTTATCAGTACCGTATGCAAAGCGGACTCAAGGTCGCGTATAGCGGAGTTGAAGGCGCGTTTGCACATATTGCGGCGGGCAGGATCTTCCCCGAGGGTAACAGAGTTTCGTACAGCGATTTCAAGGCAGCATACGACTGTGTTGTAAGTGGGGAGTGCGACGTTGCCGTTTTGCCTATTGAAAACAGCTACGCGGGCGAGGTCGGACAGACTATTGACCTTATTTTCTCGGGCAGCCTCTTCATTAACGGAATATACGAGCTTGATATCCATCAAAATCTTCTCGGACTTCCGAGTGCGACGGTAGAGGATATAAAAAGGGTAACGAGTCATCCGCAGGCGCTCAGTCAGTGCCACGATTATATAAAAATGCGCGGCTTTGAGGCGCAGGAGGCAAATAATACCGCACTTGCGGCAAAAACAGTCGCCGAGTCAAACGATAAAACGCTCGGAGCGATAGCAAGTGTCGAAACCGCGCAGATATACGGACTTAAGGTTATCGAGGCAAATATCAATAAAAGCGGAGAAAATACCACACGCTTTGCCGTGCTTTCAAAGGTCAAGGCGGCGTCAGAGCCTCTTTCAAGCACGGTACTGATGTTCACAGTTAAGCACGAGGCGGGATCGCTTGCAAATGCTATTGCAATAATCGGAAAGTACGGATATAATATGACGGCACTGCGAAGCAGACCGATGAAAAAGCACTCCTGGCAGTATTATTTCTACGTAGAAATAGACGGCACGATAAACAGCGAAAACGGCACGAAAATGATAGATGAGCTGAGTAAGGTTTGCGATAAGCTTAAGGTTGCGGGAACCTTTGCTCCCCACACCGAAATATGAGGTTAAAATATGACGATACGAATGGATCTTGGTGAGAATAGCTACGATATTATCGTAAAACGCAAAGTTCTCGCAAATGCAGGAGAGCATCTTAATTTAAGCAGACGCGTTCTTGTGGTAACGGATACAGGCGTTCCCGCAGAGTATGCGAAAACGCTTGCCGCACAGTGCAGGGAGGCTACCGTTCTGACGCTCGAACAGGGAGAAGACACAAAGAGTCTTGAATGCTTTGGAAGACTGCTTCAAGCTATGCTTGATAAAGGATTTTCACGAAAGGACTGCGTAGTTGCAGTGGGCGGCGGAGTAGTCGGCGACCTTTCGGGCTTCGCTGCATCTGCCTATATGCGCGGAATAGATTTTTATAATATCCCCACGACCCTTCTTTCTCAGATAGACTCGTCGATAGGCGGAAAGACCGCAATAAATTTCGGCGGTGTGAAAAATATCGTAGGCGCGTTTTATCAGCCTAAAAAGGTGCTCGTTGACCCCGAGCTTCTCAAAACACTTCCGCAAAGACAGATCTCAAACGGACTTGCAGAAGCCGTGAAAATGGCGCTTACGTCCGATAAAGAGCTCTTTGATATATTTGAAAATAAAGACGTAGAGCAAAACATCGACGAAATTATCGTCCGTTCTCTGAATATTAAAAAGAGCGTAGTCGAGCAGGATGAAAAGGAAGCAGGACTTCGAAAGATCTTAAATTTCGGACATACGGTAGGACACGGGATCGAAAGCAGTACCCGAATGTCAGGACTTTATCACGGAGAATGCGTTGCCCTCGGAATGCTCCCGATGGTCAGCGAAGAGATCCGCCCGAGAGTTATTGAGGTGCTGAAAAAATGCGGTCTTTACTTCACACTTGACTACGATTGGGAAAAGATCGCCGAGGCGGCGTTCCACGATAAAAAGGCGGACGGCGACAGAGTAAGCGTGGTAAAGGTAAACGAAATAGGAAAGTTCAAGCTTGAAAATATGAAGTCTGCCGACGTTATTGAAATGGCAAAAAGCACTCTCGAGGGTCTGAAATAACCAAAATACTTTGAAAGGTATAGATTATGAAAAATACGTTTGGAAACAGCGTGGCAGTAACACTTTTCGGTGAGAGTCACGGAGAATATATAGGAGCTGTAATAGACGGTCTTGCTCCCGGAATCGAGATAAAGAGCGAGTATATTTCGCATATGCTCACACTTCGTCGTCCCGACGGTAAAATATCCACTCCGAGAAAAGAAAAGGACGAGTTTAAAATAGTCAGCGGAGTTATAAATAATATAACGACAGGTACGCCGATAACTATCCTCATTCCTAACGAGAATGTAAAAAGCGGTGATTACTCGCAGATGAAGACAGTAGCCCGTCCTTCTCACGCAGATTACAGCGCAGAGTGTAAATATCACGGCTATCAGGACTCGCGGGGCGGAGGACATTTCAGCGGACGAATTACAGCCGCTCTCGTTGCCGCAGGCGCAATATGTAAATGCGCGCTCGAAAATAAAGGTATTTATATCGGAACACACGTGAAAAGGTGCGCTGGTATTTCGGATAGAGAATTTAACGATCTTCTCTGGGATATAAACAGCCTTGGCCAAAAGACCTTTGCCGTGCTTGACGATACTGTCGGCGAAAAAATGAAGGACGCTATTCTTGACGCGGCGTCGGACGGCGATAGCGTAGGCGGTTTGCTTGAAACGGCGATCGTGGGTATGCCCGAGGGTGTCGGCGAGCCTTGGTTTGACAGCCTTGAGGGTATGCTCTCGCATATGATGTTTTCTATTCCTGCAGTTAAGGGTATAGAATTCGGTGCAGGCTTTGCTATTTCCGATATGCGCGGCAGCGAGGCAAACGATCCTATGAGAATAGCAGGGGATAAGGTATATACTGTAACTAATAATAACGGCGGTGTAAACGGCGGTATAACAAACGGTATGCCGATCATCTTCCGTACCGCAATAAAGCCTACACCGACGATATTTAAGCCACAAAATACGGTAGATTTCAGAGCTATGACAGAAAAGGTGCTCGAGCCAAAGGGCAGACACGATCCCGCTATCGTACATAGAGCAAGAGTGGTGCAGGATGCGGCGACGGCAGTAGTACTGTGCGATGCACTGGCTTTGCGCTTCGGAACTGATTTTCTTAAATAGATTTACAGGGTAAAAACAATGAAAAAATACGGTTGTATCGGCAAAAAGCTGACGCATAGCTTCTCAAGGGATATACACGCAAGACTTGCCGATTATAAATATGAGCTTATAGAGCTGACAGAGGAAGAACTTCAGCCATTCTTTGAAAATAAGAATTTTGAGGCTGTAAACGTAACGATCCCGTATAAGCAGACGGTGATACCCTTTCTCGACTCGGTAAGCGAGATAGCAGCGCGTATAGGCGCGGTAAATACGGTCGTAAATCGCGGCGGTAAGCTTTACGGATATAATACCGACTACTTCGGTATGAAAGCGCTTATAGAACGCTTAGGGCTTGATCTTTCTGGCAAAAAGGTGCTTATCCTCGGCACAGGCGGAACGAGCAAAACGGCGCGCGTTGTGGCAAGTGATATGGGCGCGCGGGAGATACTGACAGTCAGCAGAAGAAAAAGCGATGAAAATATCACGTACACAGAGGCGGCAGAGCTTCACTCTGATGCCCGGATCATCATAAACACGACACCTGCGGGAATGTACCCCGATACAGAGTCAAAGCCGATTGATATTTCACCCTTTTATTGTTTAGAGGGAGTTATAGACGCGGTGTATAATCCTCTTTCCACAAACCTCGTGCTTGATGCAAGAGAAAAAGGTATAAGAGCCGAGGGCGGACTCTATATGCTCGTTATGCAGGCGGTTGTTGCGGTAGAAAAATTCCTTGACATAAAAATCGAAAGAAAGATCGCAGATAAGGTCTTTTCCGACGTCCTTTCGTCAAAGGAAAATATCGTTCTCACAGGTATGCCGGGTAGCGGAAAGAGCACGGTCGGTAAGCTGATAGATCTTGACGGATATAGTTTTGTCGATACCGATGCCGAGATCGAAAATCGGTGCGGCTGTACTATAAAAGAGCTTATCGAGTCAAAGGGAGAAAAATACTTTCGCGACCTGGAGTCGCAGGTCATACGTGAGGTGTCGTCTGAGGGATGCCGTATCATATCGACAGGCGGCGGCGCGATACTTCGCGAGGAAAACGTGAGAAGCCTCAAACGGAACGGAAAGATCTTCTTTTTAAACGCAGAGCTTTCAAGACTTCGCGCGACAGACGACAGACCGCTGTCAAACACAGAGGATAAGCTTGCAAGGCTGTATGCCGAAAGAATAAGCATATATGAAAAAACTGCCGACACCGTAGTGCCCGATATGGACACTCCCGAGGCAGAAGCAGAATATATTTTAGCAAAACGAATGGAGCTGATACTGTGAAGATCCTTGTTATTAACGGACCTAACCTTAATATGCTCGGTATAAGAGAGCCCGACCACTACGGAAGGGAAACCTACGCCGATCTTGTTAAAAAGATAGAAGATCACTGCGAAAAAAAGGGCATCGAGGTCGAGGTTTTTCAGTCAAACCACGAGGGCGCGCTCGTTGACGAGATACAAAGAGCGTACGGTGATGCGGACGGTATAGTAATAAATCCGGGTGCTTATACCCATACGAGCATCGCGATCCTCGACGCTGTAAAATCGGTAAGTATCCCGACAGTTGAGGTGCATATCTCAAAGGTAGAGGAAAGGGAAGACTTCAGACAGATAAGCTATATCCGCCTTGCCTGTGTTAAGACGATAACGGGACACGGCACGGACGGTTATCTCGAAGCAATAGACTTTCTAAACAGCGAAATAGGGAAATAATATGAAAGCAATATTTAAACAAGGCAGACTTTGCGGAAAGGTAGATGCACCGCCGTCAAAGAGTATGGCGCATAGATACCTTATCGGAGCCGCTCTCTCGGGTGAAAAATGCACGCTTACAGGCGTTTCTTACAGCGAGGACATCCTTGCTACCATAGATTGCCTTAAGGCGCTGGGCGTAAATATAACAGCCGAGAATGATAAGGTAACCGTTGATCCGCAGAATTTTATGAAAGCCGAGGATCCCACACTTATGTGCAGGGAGAGCGGAAGCACACTCAGATTTTTTACTGCGCTTGCGCTGTGCAAAGGAAAGAATGTAACTCTCTGCGGCAGCGACCGTCTTTTTGAAAGACCGCTTGACGTTTACGATGATCTTTGCCGCGAAAACGGATTTACTTTTAATAAAGATAAAAACTCACTTACCGTCTGCGGAAACCTTGAAAGCGGAAATTACAAGGTGCGCGGCGGCATAAGCAGTCAGTTTATCACAGGACTTGTTTTCGCCCTCGTATACTTAAATAACGACGCGTCCGTCGAGATAATACCGCCGTTTGAGAGCAGATCTTATATAGATCTGACTATATCTGCGCTCAGATCATTCGGTGCTGATATATCGTTTGCAGATCAGTATAGACTTGAGATCAAAAAATCGAAAATGCACGCCTTTTCGGGCAAAATAGAGGGTGATTACTCTAACGCGGCTTTTCTCGATGCCTTTAATCACGTCGGCTCGGAGGTTGAGATAGGGAACTTAAATCCCGACAGTCTGCAAGGCGACAAGGTTTACGCCGAATATTTCGATAAAATATCAAAGGGCACACCGACTCTCGATATTTCGGACTGCCCCGATCTTGGCCCTGTTTTGTTCGCACTTGCAGCTCTTAAAAACGGAGCGACATTCACGGGAACGGACAGGCTTAAAGCCAAGGAGAGCGATAGAGGCGCCTCTATGCACGAGGAGCTAAAAAAGCTCGGAGGCGGACTTGTATTTGGCGATAATACGATTACAGTTCCAAAACAGGAGCTGCGCTATAACGGTGAGGAGATCTGCGGACATAACGATCACCGTATCGTAATGGCGATGTCGGTGATCTTGTCGAAAACAGGCGGCACGGTAGACGGAGCGGAAGCCGTCAGAAAAAGTTATCCGAGTTTCTTTGAGGACATCAAAAATCTCGGAGCAGAGGTGGAATTATTATGATAGTAGATGTAAGTAAAAAAATACTTATCGTAGGTCTTGGACTTCTCGGCGGAAGCTATGCAAAGGTACTAAAGCGTTTCGGATTTCATATCAGCGCGATAACCCTCGATCAAAGCTCGATAGACTATGCGATAAGGGAAAACATTATTGACGAAGGCTCAACCGAGCTTGACGAAAGAATTATAGGAGAAGCAGACCTTGTGATCTTCGCGCTCTACCCACACGTTTTTGTCGAGTGGATAGAGAAAAATCAAGGACTTCTCAAAAGTGGCGCGCTCATTACCGACGTAACGGGCGTTAAGGGCAGTATCGTTTATAAAATTCAGGATATTCTTCGTCCTGACCTTGAATTTATTGCGGCTCACCCGATGGCAGGACGTGAGGTGTCGGGCGTTGAGAACAGCTCGGATAAGATGTTCGTCGGAGCAAACTACATCGTAACACCGACCGAAAAAAACACGCCCGAAGCTACTGCGACCTGTCTTGAGCTCGGCAGACTTCTCGGATTTTCGAACGTAACCACGCTCACACCCGAGGAGCACGATGAGATGATCGGATTTCTTTCACAGCTTACTCACTGTATAGCGATCACGCTTATGACCTGTAACGATAAGGAAGATATGGAGAAGTTCACAGGCGACTCCTTCCGCGATCTTACCCGAATAGCACGAATAAACGACCTTATGTGGAGCGAGCTGTTTGTGGCAAATAAGAGCGCACTTCTCACACAAATGAATTTGTTTATCGATAAGTTTAACGATCTCAAAACGATGCTCG
The DNA here is from genome assembly GCA_045580325.1 of Eubacteriales bacterium. Classification (GTDB taxonomy): domain Bacteria; phylum Bacillota; class Clostridia; order Oscillospirales; family CAG-272; genus SIG672. Next base: position 98,779 of record JAZNNR010000014.1, on the reverse strand, counting down.
AAAACGATGACGTTGATTCAATGAGAGAGATGATGCGTCATTCGACCGAGAGAAGAGCGCTTTTTGATAAGAAATAAAAAATAACCCGCAGGTGCGGGTTGTTTTTTATTTATTCTACAATAATATCCTTAAGACTCTCATAAACAGCCTCGGCAAAATCGTAGTAATCGTTAAAATCGCGGTACTCCTTGTCAGAGGGGTGGAGGTTGTCGGGGAACTTCCACTTTTTATCCTTTGAAATCTGATACATATCAATAACAGTACCGTTAAATTCTTCTGCAAGCTCTATATTTATCGCAGCGGCCTTCTTTACACCGTTTTGCCAGCCTGTATTAGGCAGTACCGAGGGGGGAGTCATAATGAAGAACTGTACGTTTTCGTTAAGCGTTCTGAATTTTTTGAGAATAGCTTTCCCGCAGTTTTTGTACTTTGTGCGGTAGCTTTCCTTTTCCATATCGCAGGAGTAGTTAGCCGTATGGTGTCCGTCATTAGTGCCGAGCATCAGTATAACGACGTCGGGCTTCAGCTTACAGCTTTCCATGTGATCGGTAGAGCCTGCATAGTTGGTCATACGAATTCCGGGCCAACCGTAATTACCGACGTAGTATTCAAAGCCGAGCATTTTCTGAAGGAACATAGGGTAGTTCGATTCGTTATAAGCGCCGTGAGTAATGCTGTCGCCGACACAGGCAACCTTAATGAATTTGGTTTTTCCGTTTTGCGGAGCCTTGTTAAAATCGGAGCCTTCCATTTCAGCACAAGCTCTGATAAACGCTCTTCCTGCAAAGTAGGTAGCATTTGCGCTTCCGCCCGAAAGCACGAGATTTCCGTTTATAACACCGAAGTAGTAGCTTTCTATACTGTGCTTCGAGTCGTAATAGGCATCGTCGTCAGCACGTTTAAGGGCCTGCCCTATAAGTATTTCGTGAGGTTGTTTAGCAGACTTTCTTGAGGAAACAACCCTGACAGTTTTTCCGGTAAGGAGCTTTATTTCTCTTGCAAAAGCCTTTGCGACGTCCTCATATCTTCCGCATTCCATAAAGTTTTTGTTGTCCTTGAGCGGACTTGTATAGCCTTCTTCACCGTACACGATAATGAATTTTTCAATGGGTACGCCGCCGATTGTGAGGTCTTTTTTTGCACCGATGTCGCTTCTTACGATGTTAAGCTCCTCAGGTATCGCGAGCGATTTGTTTTCAGCGTTGATATAGGTTTCGGTGAATTCCTGTGCCGCGAGCGAGAGGTATTCCTTGTCTGTTCCGTATATAAATATTTTTGAGTTTGATGCGAAAACAGTATATCCGAGATCTTCTCCGAGTGTTTCGCTTATATTTTCAAGCTCGGGTCTGTTCGCGTTTCCGATAACGATCTCTTTGTCGGTTGCCTTACTGCCTTTTTTGATGGCAAGATCTATATTTGCAAGATCTTTGATAGCAAGCTGAATATCCTCGGCGATGCTAAGTTCTTTTATGGTGTGGTCTTTTGAAATAGCTATCGAATAATCCGAGGTGATGTTAAATATACCGACAGGATTTTCCTCTTTTGGCTTGCAGCCAAACAGGGTTGCACAGCTTAAAAGCGTAGTGAAAATTAAAACGAAAGAAATAAGCTTTTTCATAATTTTGTTTCCTTATTATCTGAATTTTTTTGTTTTGAAAATTACTCGTGTATTTTGATTTTTGCAAAAACTATCTTCGATTTGCTGCCCTTGCCGTCAACGTTGTTTCCGTAGAAAAGAGTTTTTCCGTCGGCGGAGAAGAAGAGGGAAGCGCTGTAACCAAGACTCTCGGCGTCCGAATAAGGCAGAGGATTTTCGATAGACTCAAAGGTATTGCCGTAGTCAAAGCTTACGAGAATTTTATTCGGAGTTTCCGAGCCGTATTTGCTTGTAACGATAAGAGTACCGCACTCGCCGCCTGCAGGAGTCCAGGCGCACCAAGGAGCAGAACCCATAGTGTACTTTCCGCCGTCCGCGACAAGAGGTTTTCCGAGGTCGGAGGGATTCCAGTTAGTTATATCGTCTGTGATCTTATAATGTATAGGACAGCCGTCCCAATCACCGAATATTTCAAATACGATAAAATATTTGCCGTTGCCCATCTTGGTGAAAATTCCCATACCTGGGCGGTAAGAGAATTTGTCGGCTGCTACTACCTGAACGCGGTTTTCCCAGCTCTTGCCGTCCTTAGAGCGCTTGTAAACGACCGTCTGATCGTACGTTGTACCCGTGTCATCAGAATAGAAGCAGTAAAGATATCCGTCCTCGTAGTATAGATAAGGCTCCCAAACGCCCTCGCCGAGTCCGCCGCCCTTTGCAACAATGGAAAACTGCTTCCACGTTTTTCCGCCGTTAAGGCTTTTCCATATGGTTATATGAGATTTTCTCTTCTGTGCCGCATCAATAGAACAGCCTGCAAGAAGAAGCGTACCCTTAGGCATATCTCCTACCTGCTCGGGCAGCTCATAGAGATGAGGATTCCAACAAGCTTCAATGGTCTTGTCAATAGTTTCAAATGCCTCGCCGAGTGCCTTCCAGCTCTTACCGCCGTCGGTGCTTTCCATAACGCGCAGGCTTGTAGCCTTGCCGCGAAGACCGCTGTCCGCAACAGAGAAGGCTGCAATGAGCTTTCCGTTATTTTTTTCGCTGTGTTGAAGCTCTATTATCGAGGGATATCCGACCCCCGTGCCCCAAGTGTTTTGAGGTGCTTCCATTACGGTCGAGGAAAGGACAGTTTCAAATCCGACGCCGTTTGAGGCATAAATCGTATTCTCGGGATCGGGCAAATTGTCTTGTTTGTTGTGATCGTGTTTTTCCATATAGGACTCTCCTTCATTTTTCTTACACGAATAGAAATTTGAAAACAAAAGTGCAAGGGTAAGTGCTATGAGTGTGATTTTAACTAAAAATTTATGGTTCGACATAGCAGGAAGCCAACCTTTCCGAAAATTCATATTAGCTATATTTTATCATAACTTGAGCTCAAATACAATAATTAAAATTCTTTTAAGCCTTGTCTTTTTTTACTAATTTCTTCCTTGTTTTTTGTATATTTTGACAGCGAGCGCCTGAGTTTTATAAAAAAGACCTGTAAATGTCTAAAATTCCAATAAAATGCCCTTTAAAAAGATAAAATTTTTTCAATATACCGAAAAAAATTTTCGTAAATCTATATACAAGAGAGAAAAAATGTGATAAAATATAGAAAATGAATTATAATCTGCAGTTAAAAAATAAGGAGTACTGTATTTATGAAAAAGCTTTATGAAGGAAAAACCAAAGACGTTTATGCCCTTGATAACGGCAACGTTATGCTCAAATTCAAGGATGACTGCACAGGTAAGGACGGAGTGTTCGATCCGGGCGAAAACAGCGTAGGACTCACTATTGAAGGAATCGGAAGAGCAAACCTCGAAACATCTATCTATTATTTTGAAATGCTTAAAAAAGCAGGAATCAAGACTCACTACGTAAGCGCAAATCTTGACGAGGCAACAATGGAAGTTCTTCCCGCAGAATGCTTCGGTAAGGCACAGGGCGGTAACGGACTCGAGGTTATCTGCCGTCTTGTAGCAACAGGAAGCTTTATTCGCAGATATGGCGAATATATCAAGGACGGAACAGTTCTCGAGGGCGGATACGTTGAATGCACCTTCAAGAATGACGAAAAGGGCGACCCGCTCGTAACAGGCGAAGGTCTTGCAGCACTTAAGGTAATGACTCCCGAAATGTTCGAGTCTATGAAGGCACAGACACTTAAGATCACAAAGATCGTTGCAGACGACCTTAAGACCATCGGTCTTGACCTTTGGGACATCAAGTTTGAGTTCGGCTATAATAACGGCGAGGTCGTTCTTATCGACGAGATCGCATCGGGCAATATGAGAGTTTATAAGGACGGCAAGATCGTTGAGCCCGTTGAGCTCACAAAGCTCATTCTTAACAGATAATTACATAAATAAAGTAAAAACACCGATGCTCGCCATCGGTGTTTTTTATATACAAAGCAGTAACCCGAGATGATATTCTCATCTCGGGTTCTTGAAACCGTATATACGGTATTTACTTTTGTCATTAAGTAAACAAAGAAAGCTGAATTACTTATACTTACGCTTTCTTGCTGCTTCAGACTTCTTCTTGCGCTTTACACTGGGTTTGTCATACTGCTCTCTCTTCTTGAGTTCAGTAAGAACGCCCGAACGCTGCTGAGCTCTCTTGAATCTGCGAAGTGCGCTATCGATAGATTCATTTTCCTTAACTCTGATCTCTGCCATTAACCATCCCTCCTCTCGCCTCTGCAAGAGAAAATCTCTTAATCCTTGTGAAAGGGAAATATCGCTTTGTGCGAATACATTTCCATAACATTATACAACAATACTTTCTCAATGTCAATAGTTATTTTGACTGCAATTAGATTTTTTTGGTATTTTTATAAAAAAATCTTGGTGTAAGCTTATCTTACAACGATGTTAACGAGCTTGCCGGGAACACATATCTCCTTAACGATAGCTTTACCCTCGATAAGCTCTGCTATACGCTCGTTTTCCTTTGCTGCTTTGAGCATATCCTCTTTGGATGCGTCAGCGGGAATAGTTACGGTCGAGCGGAGCTTTCCGCAGATCTGAACTGCGATCTCGATTGTCGCATCGACGGTTTTTGCCTCGTCGTATGTCGGCCAGGGAGCACTAGCGAGCATATCCTTGTTTCCGAGCCACTCGTTTATCTCTTCACAGATGTGAGGAGCAAAGGGAGAGAGTATCGAAACGAATGTGTAAAGCTCGTCGCGTGTAAGAGTTCCTACCTCGTATATTCTGTTAAGCAGAGTCATCATAGCGGCGATAGCGGTATTAAACTTCATCGCTTCGATGTCTTCGCTTACTTTCTTTATAGTCTTGTGGAAATCGCTTTCAAGCTCGGTTGTAACACCGTTTCCGTTTGTTATGTCAGAAAGGGAAGCAACACGCTCGATAAAGCGTCTGCAGCCCTTAACGCTGTTTTCCGACCAAGGAGCAGCACTGCCGTAATCGCCCATAAAGAGTACGTAGGTACGGAGTGTATCTGCGCCGTAGTTGTTTACGATGTCGTTAGGGTCGATAACGTTTCCGCGGGACTTACTCATCTTAACTCCGTCCGGTCCGAGAACGAGTCCCTGAGCGGTACGCTTTGCATACGGTTCTTCGTAGGGAACAAGACCGAGGTCGTAAAGGAACTTGTACCAGAAGCGTGAATAGATCATATGACGGGTAACGTGCTCCATACCGCCGTTGTACCAGTCAACAGGCATCCAATATTTGAGAGCCTCTGCGTTTGCGAGCTCACTATCGTTGCTCGGGTCAACGTATCTGAGGAAGTACCACGAGGATCCTGCCCACTGAGGCATAGTATCTGTTTCACGCTTTGCGTCTTTTCCGCATTTGGGGCACTTGCAGTTTACGAAGGAATCGATCTTTGCAAGAGGGCTTTCGCCGCCTTCGCCGGGCTCGAAGTTTTCAACTGCCGGAAGTCTTAAAGGAAGCTCCTCGTAGGGAAGGGCAACCATACCGCAATCGGGGCAGTGAACGATCGGAATAGGCTCACCCCAGTATCTCTGACGGTTGAACGCCCAGTCCTTCATCTTGTACTGAATACCCTTTTCGCCAACGCCTCTTTCGGCGAGGACTTCGGTAGCCTTCGCGATAGAATCCTTTTTGTTTGTGAAGCCGTTGAGGAAATCGGAGTTTATCATCTCGCCGTCGCCTGTGTAAGCGCCCTCGGACATATCTCCGCCCTTAATAACCTCGATAATATCAATACCGAACTTCTTTGCGAAATCGTAGTCGCGCTCGTCGTGTGCGGGAACAGCCATAATAGCGCCTGTGCCGTAGCCCATCATTACGTAGTCAGCGATGTAGATCGGAATTTCCTTGCCCGAGAGGGGATTAACTGCGGTAAGACCCTCGATGCAAACGCCCGTCTTGTTCTTTACAAGCTGTGTGCGCTCGAATTCTGTCTTCTTGCTGCACTCCTCGCGGTATGCCTTGATAGCATCCATATTAGTGATTCTGTCGGCATATTTTTCAATGTAAGGATGCTCGGGAGCCATTACCATAAATGTAACGCCGAACATCGTGTCGGGACGTGTTGTGTAAATGCGGAGGCTGTCGTCCGTACCGCTGAGCTTAAAGTTTGCAAAAGCACCCTCGGAGCGACCGATCCAGTTTTCCTGCTGCATCTTGATGTTGGGCAGATAATCCACGTCCTTAAGACCGTTCAGCAGCTTTTCAGCATATTCTGTGATACGCAGATACCAAACGTCCTTGGACTTCTGTACGATCTGGCTGTGGCAGATGTCGCACTCACCGCCCTGCGAATCCTCGTTGGAGAGTACACACTTGCAGTGAGGACAGTAGTTTACAAGAGCTTGATCTCGGAAAGCAAGACCGTTTTCAAACATCTTGAGGAAGATCCACTGAGTCCACTTGTAGTAGTTTTCGTCGGTCGTATCGATAACTCTCGACCAGTCGAATGAAAAACCGACTCTTTTGAGCTGCGAGGTGAATTTTTCAATGTTCTTATCGGTAAGTATTCTCGGGTGAGTGTTGAACTTTATTGCAGAGTTTTCGGTAGGAAGACCGAAGGCGTCAAATCCGATAGGGTAGAGTACGTTGTAGCCCTGCATACGTCTTTTGCGGGAGATGACCTCAAGACTCGAATAAGCCTTGATGTGTCCGACGTGCATACCTGAGCCGCTCGGATAAGGGAACTCAACAAGTCCGTAAAACTTGGGCTTTGAATAGTCGTTTGAAGCCTCAAAAACCTTTGCATCTTCCCAACGCTTTTGCCATTTTTCTTCAATTGCTTTAAAATCGTATTTCATAATTTATGTTAACCTTTCATTCGGTAAATAGTCAAAAGTAATTTAGTCGATAAGCAGACCCGAAATATCAATATTTTCTGCATCTGCCCAAAGCTTGTCAAGCTTGTAAAAATCCTTTGCGTTCTTGGTGAAAATGTGAACCATAACGCTGTTGTAGTCGAGAACTATCCAGGAAGCGTCGTCCTCGCCCTCGGTGTTGAGGGGGTGAATATCGAGCTCACCGAGCTTAAACTCAAGCTCGCCCGCAAGCGCGCGGTTGTGAGTTGTGGAGGTTCCGTGGCAAATAACAAGATATTCGGTAAGGACGGTCTTTTCCTCAACGTAGAGAAGAGAAATGTCCATAGCGCTTTTTTCATCGAGTATCTTTACAATTTTTTGTGCAAATTCAAGTGCGGTCATATATATTCCTTTCTTATTTCGGAAATAACTGTAAAACATTATAACAGTTTTTCCTGTATTATTCAATAGTTTTTTAATATAAAATCTTTGCATTTAACAGAATCGGGATGAACAGGACGTCCACTTTCTTCAAGATGCCTTGCAGTCTGGTCGAGAATTTTTATAATAGCAGAGTCAAGCACCTTGCAGGTATCGGCTCCGACCTTTGTAAGTTCACGGTAAAAAGACTCTCTCGTTTCCTTGCATATCTCCCATTTTCGTGTAGGCTCGATATAATCTGCGATAAAAAGAAGCTTTGCTATAAGCGACATATTTTCGCCGCCTGTGGTGTGTGCTTCTATCGCTTTACAGATCTCCCTGTCCGTATAATCGGCAAACTCAAGCTCTGCAATTTTTGCTCCGGCTCTGGCGTGAAGCACGGCAGGGGATAGAAAATCGTCATTTGTAAATCCAATCGAGTATTTCTTATCAAGAGCCTTGAACTCATCGCTTGAAAGACCCTTTGCAATATCGTGCAGGAGCGATGCGACCACTATCTGTTTTTTCTCATATTCGCTAAGGGCAAAAATATCGGCAAGAGCAAGACATTCTCTTGCAACCGAGAAAGTGTGCGCAAGGCGGTAAGAGTCGCTTATGCGGCGCGATATTTCGTCTTTAAGAGGCTCGAGCGATGGGTATTTGTCAAAAATAATATTATCTGTCATTTCAGTTTAAATATAGTTTGTTAATTTTTATATAATCATATACAGGCTTTGTAAGAAAATCGGACGCATCCTTGCCCGAGAATATAGCGCTGCGCAGCTCGGACGAAGAAACGGTTATAGGCCTGTTTTTTAATATGATTATTTTTGCATTGTAATCTTTTTCGTAAAGCTCCTTGAAAATAGAAATTTGCCTTGATATTTCCTCTGTTGCGTCCTCACGAAGAGCAAGGACGATAGTCGAGAGCTTAAAAATAATATCGGGATTTTTCCATTTGTCAAGGGTCAAAAACATATCGGTTCCGCAGAGAAAATAGAGCTCCGTGTCGGGAGATGCAAAATGCTCAAGCGTCTGATAAGTGTAGCTTACGTCCTTTTTCGTCAGCTCAAAGTCGCAAACTGTAACGGCACTACTAAACCCCTCGTCTGCTGAAAATGCAAGCTTTGCCATATTCATACGGTGAAGGGGATCTATGTCGTATGCAACCTTGTGCGGCGGCGTATAGGTCGGCATGATCAGAAGGCTGTCAGGTCTTATTTCCTCATAAAAAGCCTTGGCGGCGGAAATATGACCGATATGCGGCGGAGAAAAGGTTCCTCCGTAAATTCCTACTGTGCGAGCCATTATACGTTACCGAGATCGATCTTTTTGTGCTTTTCAGACTCTCTGTAAAGAACGAAGGTGCTTCCTACAACACCGACAACTGCCGCCTCGGTAGCCTCGGCAATAGCCTCAGCCGCCTCACGAGAGGTATATTCCGAGTTCTGAAGAACGCGAAGCTTGATAAGCTCGCGCGCTTCAAGAGCGTCTGAGATCTGTTTTATCATATTTTCGTTTATTCCGCCCTTGCCCACCTGAAAAATAACAGGCTCTGTCATAGCGAGCGAGCGGAGATAAGCTCTTTGTTTGCTGGTCATAATTTTATCCTCTGATTATAAATTGTTAGTTTGAAAAAGACCTTTTCAGTCCTTATATTTGTTTAAAAATTCGGAAAGCCTCGGAATAAGGAGTTTGAGTGCACGCGCGCGGTGGCTGACCTTGTTTTTTTCATCGGCTGAAAGGTCGCCGAAGGTCTTTGAAAGGGGCTCGTATATGAAAAGGGGATCGTATCCGAATCCACCGCTGCCCGACTCGCCTTCTGCGATAATACCGGGACACTCACCGCGAACTGTGATGCTTTTTCCGTCGGGAGCAACTGCCGCGAAAACACAGACGAACTTCGCCGAGCGATCGGATACTCCGCTGAGCTCGGAAAGCAGCTTTTCGTTGTTTTTTTCATCGGTAGCACCCTCGCCCGAGTAGCGTGCCGAGTAAATACCGGGCGCACCGCCAAGCGCATTAACGGCAAGTCCGCTGTCGTCCGCAAGACCGATATATCCGAGTGATGCGGGAACAGAGGCCTTTATAGTAGCGTTTTCCTCAAAGGAAGAGCCGTCCTCCTCGATCTCACTCGTGTATCCGATGTCGTCAAGAGAAAGTATGTCAAGCTCCTCGCCTACTATATCCCTGTAAATAGCCTTTATTTCTTTAATTTTGTTTTTGTTTCTTGATGCCAGAACGACTTTCATAATGAAAAAAGTCCTTTCGGTTAATTTTTATTCAAAGAGTGCATCTACGAATTCTTCGGGCTCAAAGGGCTGAAGCTCGTCGATCTGCTCGCCTACACCGATAAATTTAACGGGTATTCCGAGCTCGTTTTTGATAGAGAATACGATACCGCCCTTGGCAGTTCCGTCGAGCTTTGTAAGCACAAGACCTGTGATCTCGGACGTGTTTCTGAACTCTTTTGCCTGATTTACGGCATTTTGACCTGTGGTCGAGTCAAGAACGAGAAGGGTCTCGCGTGAAACATCGGGAAGCTGCTTGTCGATGACGCGGTTGATCTTTGCAAGCTCGTTCATAAGATTTTTCTTGTTGTGCAGACGTCCTGCGGTGTCGATAATAAGAATATCGGCTTCACGCTTGACAGCGGCAGCGGCGGCGTCGTAAACGACGGCTGCGGGGTCAGAGCCCTCGCTCTGCTTAATTATCTGAACACCTGCGCGATCAGCCCAGATAGCGAGCTGCTCGATCGCACCTGCGCGGAAGGTATCTCCTGCGGCGAGAAGCACAGATTTGCCCTGCGATTTGTAAAGGTGGGCAAGCTTTGCAATAGAGGTGGTCTTTCCGACACCGTTTACTCCGATAACGAGAATTACCGACGGCTTTGTATCGAGCTTCATTTCCTCTTTTTCGCCGATCATTTCAAGAAGAATAGCCTTGAGTGCGGCAGTAGCCTCCTCGGACTCCTTGATCCTTTCTTCTTTTATCTTCTCGCGAAGCTTTTCCATTATGATCTCGGTCGACTCAAGACCTACGTCGGCGCAAATGAGCATTTCCTCAAGCTCTTCGAGTGTGTCTTCGGAAACACCGCGTTTAAATATCGAGATAATTCCCGAAAATGCCGAGCTTTTGGTCTTAAACAGACCGTTTTTTAATTTTTCAAAAAATCCCATTATAATTTAACTCCGAGTTTCTTTTCAATTTCGCTGAGGTTTACCGAAAGGAGCTGAGAAACGCCGCGCTCCTGCATAGTAACGCCGTACATTTCGTCTGCCGCTTCCATAGTTCCTCGTCTGTGTGTGATAATGATGAACTGAACCCTGTCAGAGAACTGCTTTGCGTAATTTGCAAATCTCGTTACGTTGACGTCGTCAAGCGCGGATTCAATTTCGTCAAGCAGACAGAAGGGAGGCGGGTTGATCATTATTATAGCAAAGTAGATAGCAACCGCGATAAAGGACTGCTCACCACCCGAAAGCTGTCTTAGACTGTGGATCTTCTTTCCGGGAGGAGCAACGTTTATCTCGATACCGCTCGTCAGGAGATTGTCGGGATCGGTGAGAGTAAGCGAAGCGCTTCCGCCGCCGAAAAGGTCCTTAAATACCTTGCCGAAGTTTTCGTTTATCTGTGCAAAGGTTTCTGCGAACTTGCCGCGCATTTCCTTTTCAAGACGTGCGATCACCTGCAGACAGTCGGCTTTTGCTTTCTGGAGGTCCTCGATCTGACCCGACATAAAGTCGTATTCCTTCTTGACTGCCGCGTATTCTTCGATAGCACCGATATGTACGTTGCCAAGCTCTTTGATCTTTGCTGTAAGAATATTCTGCTCTGCGACCATAGACGTGCGGTTTTCGCTGTCTGTTTTGGGATAGGGCAGAGCGGTAGCATCGGCGTACGAAAGGTTGTAGTCGTCCCAAAGTCTGTTGGAAAGACGCTCTTTTTCTTCGCGGATACGCTCGGAAGATGCTTCAAGCTTTGTAAGAGCCATAAATACAAGCTCACGCTCTCTCGTCTTGTCCTTGATTGCGGCACGTGTGAGAGAAATTTCCTTTTCGTATTCCTCACCGTCAAGAGAAAGACGTGTAAGCTCTGCTTCAAGCTCGTTAAGACGGTTGTCCGCAAGGATTATAGCCGCTTTTGTTGCGCGTGTTTCATCGTCAAGCTCTTTAAGGCGTGTATTTATCTCTCGTGAGCGGATAGCGATATCGTCAATATCCTTTTTCAGTGAAAGCACGAGGGAAGCGTTCTGGGTAATGCGCATTTCTGCGTTTTCGACTTCCTTGCGCTTTACCGAAACGCTTACGAGAAGCTCATTTTTCTCACTTGCGAGAGTAGAGATAAGAGTATTTACTTCTTTTATCGAATTTGCAGCAGCTTCGATCTCACTGTCCTTGTTTTTGATAAGCTCGGAAAGCTCATTTATGCGCAGATTCATCTGCTGTGCTTTTGCCGAGTTTTCGCTTCTTTCACGCTCTATTTCGCCGAGCTTTTCGGAGATCTCGTTTATTCTTGCGTCGATGTCAGAGAGCGATCTTTCTCTGAGCGAGAGGGACGCCTCGCCTGCGCTTATGAGAGATGCAAGCATAGAAGCGTTGTCCGAGCTGCGCTCGAGAGAGCTGTTTATATCGTCCGATTTTTCCTTTATAGCGGCAAAATCAGCTTTAAGTTTTTCGCATATGTCGATAGACTTCTTTTCGTCTTCCTCAAGCTTTGCGATATCAAGACTTCTTGTAAGGATACCGCTGTCGCGCTTTGCCGCACCGCCCGTGAATGAACCGCCTGCATTTATAAGCTGACCGTCAAGAGTTACTATTCTTACGGTATATCCGAGCGCCTTGGCAGTAACGGAAGCATTGTCAAGCGTGTCGAATACGACAGTTCTTCCGAGAAGGTAAGAAATTACAGACTTGCATTTTTCCTCACAGCTTACAAGCTCGTCGGCAATTCCGACGTAGCCACTACTTTGCTTCAGGGTAGCGAGATTTACGTTAAGCTTTTGCGGCTTTATCGAGGTGAGCGGATAGAAGGTAGCGCGTCCTGCGTTTTCACGCTTCAAATATTCGATAGCGGCCTTTGCAGCTGCTTCGTTTTCAACGATTATGTTCTGAATATTAGCGCCGAGTGCGGTTTCGATAGCGAGAGTAAGCTCACGCTCAACGGATATCTGCTTTGAGACAGGACCGATAACTCCGCGAAGTGCTCCGCGTGCTGAAGCCTCGGCAACAGTTTTAACAGAGCGCTGGTATCCGTCGAAATGCTCGTCCATTCTGCGCAGAGCCTCTGCTTTTTGACGGCAAGCGGCGGCGTTTGCAGCCTCGGCATCAATGTTTTTGCGGATCTCGGACGCTTCTTCCTCAAGAGCTGTGAGCTTTTCGGTAAGCTCGGCACGCTCCTGCTTCAGCGCGTCTGCTCTTTCGCTGTAATGCGCAAGTGAATCCTTGCCGCTTTGAATTTCAGTGCAAATAGCCTCTTTTTCTTCAAGAGCCTTGCTCATATCGGCTTCAAGCTCTGCCGTGTGCGAAACAGAAGAGGAGGATGTCGCGCCAAATGCCGAATATGCCACGCGAAGCTCTGTATATTCATTTTCAAGCTCGGCGCGCTCTTCTTCGAGCGCGTCCGCTTTTTCCTGAAGATTTGTTACGTTTATACGCTCGCGGTCGAGCTGTGAAGATTTTTCCTCAAACTTCACCGAAGCCTTTTCAAATTCTTCATCGAGCGTTTCCTTTATGGCGTGAAGCTCCTTGGTTTCAGCCTCGGCGATCTCGAGCTTTGCGGCAGCAGAGTCAGAGCTTGATGCACTTGCGTCGAGAGCGGCATTTGCATTTTTTCTGTTGTTTTCAACGACAGTGAGATTTGCCTCGAGTCTGCCTTTTTCAAGCTCCTGCTCGTGAATTTTACTACGCAGCTGCTCAAATTCTATGCGGTGCTCCATCTGCGACTCGGCAAGCTGTTCCTCGCGCTTTTCAAGCATAGAAAGCGAGCTGTCAACAATTTCAAGCTCATTTCTCGACATAACGAGTTCTTTTTCATTCTGCTCGGCGCTTTCGAGTATCTTTTCTATGTCGTAAACAGAGATAGAAACGTCGAGAGCTTTTTTCTTTTCGTATATTTCAAGATAAGCGCGAGCCTTGACCGAATCCCTTTCGAGAGAGGGAAGTCTTCTCGCGTGATGAGAAACGATGTCGTTAAGACGAGTGATGTTGTCCTCAGCCTCGGCAAGACGCTTTTCTGATTCTGCCTTTTTTATGCGGTATTTCGATATTCCTGCGGCTTCCTCGAATATTATACGGCGGTCATCGCTTTTTTGAGAGATTATCTCTGCTATTTTACCCTGACCGATGATAGAATATCCGGTCTTACCGATACCCGTATTCATAAACATTTCGGCAATATCACGAAGTCTTACCTGCTTGTTGTTTATAAGATACTGGCTGTCGCCCGTACGGAAATAGCGTCTTGTTACGGTTATTTCATCGAAATCGGAATTTATGCGGTTTTCGCCGCGGTTGTCGATAGTCATAGAAACCTCGGCAAAGCCCATAGCAGGTCTGTGCTCTGTACCGCCGAAGATTACGTCTTCCATTTTAGTTCCGCGGATATTTTTTGAAGAAAGCTCACCGAGTACCCATTTTACTGCGTCCGAAATGTTAGACTTACCGCTTCCGTTAGGGCCGACGATAATAGTCATACCGGGGTCTATCTTTATTTTTGTTCGTTGGGGAAATGATTTAAATCCGTGAAGTTCAAGCGAGAGAAGTCGCATTTGAAGTTCTCCTGTTCTGGTAGAGTTTTTGGGGCATATTTCGTAAAATTTCAGTCGGTAATATCGAGTGAAAACTCATAATGTGAAAGAGCTATGCTCCCTTTGATTTTTATATCGGAGAATGAATATTTCTCCTTAAGTTTGTTTATGTTGATACGTTTTTGGCCGATCGCCTTTGAAAGCATACTCGGTGCAACGTATATAGTCGCATTTTTTTGTGTAAGATCTTCGTAGGTATCAAGTGTGCTTGAAAAGAGCTTGAAGAAAAACTCTGACATACACATTTCGCCGAGCGCGGGGTGGAAAGCACCCGCGACGATTCCGCTTTCGCTGTGAAGCGAAGGCGTTTCGCAAAGTCCCACGCGAATTACGGGAACCCTTCGCTTGTGCGCGATATATAAAATCTCGGCTGTGCGTGAAACTGCGTCCTCGACCGAAAGGGGAGAGTAGAGCCCGCATTTCATCATTTCGCAAAGCTCGGTAGAAGCAAAAACGGTTGTCGGGTATATCCTTATACCGTCAGCTCCCGAGTCGCAAATTCCCTTTACCGTCGCTATTTCGTCTTCAAGTGTTGACATTGGCAGTCCGACCATCATCTGACCGATAAGCGCAAATCCTGCCTCTTTAACAGCCCTCATAGCGCGTATAGAGTCGGAGGCAAGATGACCTCGTTTCGAGGCTAAAAGAACCTTGTCCGAAAGACTCTGAATACCGAGTTCTACCGTTTTTACGGGATATTTTGCAAGTATTGAAAGTATTTCGCTATTTATATAGTCAGGGCGTGTTGACATTCTTATTCCCGATGCGAGGCCCCTGTCGCAAAAATCCTTTGCCATGTCGAGCAGGTCGGTCATAAGAGTACGGTCAATACCTGTAAAGCTGCCGCCGAAAAAAGCAATTTCGGCATTTTTCGAGGCATCTCCGAGCGAAGAAGCTATTTTCTGTATAGATATTCGGGCATCTTCAATAGAAAATGAGTGCTGTCCCGTTATTTTCCGCTGATTGCAGAAAACGCAGTCGTTAGGACACCCGAGATGCGGAACAAAAACGGGAATGTTTGCGTGTTTCACTTTAAAAAATTCCTTTTTGGTATATAACTGTGCCGTCAGTCGTCAAATCCGAAGAATTTGAGAGCATCTCTTGCGGCATTCTGTTCTGCTTCGCGTTTGCTTGAGCCGCTTCCCGAGCCGAGAATATTGCTCTCGTTAAGACGTGCCTCGGCAACAAAGCTCTTCTGATGCGGGGGACCCGATTCGGAAACTATAACGTAAACGAGCGTTTCACCCGGCTTTTGCTGTACTATCTGCTGAAGCTTGGTCTTGTAATCGGTAGAGGAATGCTCTCTGACCGTTTTTTCGATAAGTGGTACGGCGTAGGGAAGAAGGAATCTCTGTACCTCTTCAAGCCCTGCGTCGAGATAGATTGCGGCAAGAAGAGCCTCGTAAGCGTCAGAAAGAATAGACGGACGCTCTCTTCCGTTGTTGATTTCCTCGCCGTGTCCGAGGAGAAGATATTTTCCGAGCTCTATTTCATCGGCATAAGAAGCGAGCGCCTTTTCGCATACAACGGTAGAGCGGATCTTTGAAAGCTCGCCCTCCTGTGCAAGCGCGAAATTGTCGAAGAGATATGTACTGACTATAATAGAGAGAATGGCATCTCCGAGAAATTCCATACGCTCGTTCGAGTCAGCGTGGCGCCCCTTGGCTTTTTCTTCGTTAGAATACGAGGAGTGAGTCATGGCGTTTATAATAAGCTCGCGCTTTTTAAACGTATATCCGATTTTTTTCTCAAGCTCGTGTAATAAATCGTAGTTCATTTTGCGTTTTTAACTGTAAAACAGTTACCTTTCGGTTATTTATCCGTTATTTTCAAAATTTACTGTCGTTATCGTGTAATTATTTGCTTTCGCTATCGCTCTCGACAGCCTTGGGAGCGCTTTCCGCGGCCTTGGGTGCGCTTCTTACTGTGTTGGTTCTTGTTCTGGAAACTGTAACGTCTTCGGGCAGGGCAGCCTGCTTTGAGATGTCCATAATAATTCCTGTATTGTGGTAGAAAACAGCCTGCTTGACGGCATTTTTGATAGCTCTCGCATCAGAGCTTCCGTGCGCCTTTATTACAGGGCGGGAAATTCCGAGGAAGGGAGCACCGCCGTATTCGGATGCGTCAAAGCTCTTTTTGAGGTCGTCTATGCCCTTCTTAACAAGAAGTGCAGATACCATAGACACGGGACTTGCCTTGAAAATTCCCTTAAGCTTCTTCGAGAAGAATGAGCCCATACCCTCGATAGTTTTGAGGAGAACGTTACCTGTAAAGCCGTCTGTTACGAGAATATCGCACTTGCCGAAGGGAACTTCCTTTCCTTCGACGTTTCCTATGAAATTGATGTCCGACTTCGAGAGAAGCTCGTAGGTTTCAACGTGCATAGGAGTACCTTTTTTAGATTCTGTACCGATGTTGAGAAGACCAACAGTAGGTCTTTCGATTCCGAATATCTTTTCCATATATATCGAGCCCATAATAGCAAACTGATAGAGATGCGCGGCATCGACAGTAGCGTTAGCGCCCGAGTCAATAAGAAGGACGGGCTTTTCAAGAGGAAGAATAGTAGCAATAGCAGAGCGGAGCACACCCTTGATTCTATGAACGTAGAGAGTAGAACCCGCGTGAAGCGCGCCTGTGTTACCCGCGCTTACAAAGGCATCGCCTGCGCCCTCTTTAAGAAGCTTGAAGCCGACACGCAGAGAAGAGTCGGGCTTTTCTCGTACACTGAGAGGAGCGTCCTCCATAGTGATAACGTCAGAGCAGTGTACTATTTCTATTCCGTCTGTAAGGTCAACACCGAGCTTTTCGGCAGAAAGTCTTATTTTCTCTTCATCACCAACGAGAATGATCCCGTGATTCATTTCTTTTCTTACGAGAGCGGCACCTTCAACTACGATGTCGGGAGCGAAATCTCCGCCCATTGCGTCGAGAATAATCTTCATATTTGTAAATCTCCTTAATATTTAAGTACTGAAATAGGATTTAGGTATCAGAATTTTCTGCTTCAAGAGTAGCCTTGAAAGTACGAGCGGCTTCAAGAGCTCTTTCGGAAAGAGCGGTGTTTCTTGCAATCTTGCCGCCCTTGACACGCTTTTCAAGCGGAGGAATTATTCCGAAGTTTATGTTCATTGGCTGAAAATCGGACATATTTCCTCGGCTTACGTAGTTTGCAAGCGAGCCGAGCGCGGTAAGCGCCGGGAAGCTGACAGGCTCCTTTCCGAGCGCAAGACGAGCGGCGGCAATTCCCGCAACAAGACCTGAGGCACACGATTCGAGGTAGCCCTCAACGCCTGTCATCTGACCTGCGAAAAATATATTCGGTTTCTTTCTCATTTCATAAGAATTTCCGAGAATTTTCGGAGAATTTATGAAAGTATTTCGGTGCATTACTCCGTAGCGGAGAAATACTGCGTTTTCAAGACCGGGTATCATAGAAAATACGCGGCGCTGTTCGGGGAATGTCAGATGTGTCTGAAAGCCGACGAGATTGTAGGTCGTCTTGTCAAGATTTTCCTGACGGAGCTGAACGACAGCGTAGGCGTCCTTGCCCGTGTCGGGACAGGGGAGTCCGACAGGCTTGAGCGGTCCGTAGAGCAGGGTATCCTTGCCCCTCTTTGCCATGACCTCAACAGGCATACAGCCCTCGAAGACCTTGAGGTCCTTCTGACTGTCCTTGTCGAAATCGTGAAGCTCTGCTTCTTCTGCAGTAATAAGTGCCTCGTAGAAAGCATTGTACTCGCTCTCGTTCATAGGGCAGTTTATATAACAAGCCTCGCCCTTGCCGTATCTCGATGCGAGAAAAGCTTTCGACATATCGATAGACGAAGCCTCCACAATAGGAGCTGCTGCGTCAAAGAAGTGCAGATCCTCCTCTCCGAGAAACTCGGACAGATATTTTGAAAAACCGTCAGAGGTAAGCGGACCTGTCGCAACTACGGTGATCTCGTCTTCGTTTATAGAGAGGACTTCCTCGCTGATGACCTCGATGTTCGGGTGAGATCTTATCTTGTCTGTTATATACTGAGAAAATATATCTCTGTCAACCGCGAGAGCCGCGCCTGCGGGAACGGCGGCGCGGTGAGCGGACTCCATAATAAGCGAGGAGAAAATATCAAGCTCCTCTTTAAGAAGACCGACCGCGTTGGTTATCTGATTTGAACGAAGAGAATTAGAGCAAACAAGCTCGCAGAAATTCTCGGAGTGGTGTGCGGGAGAAAACTTTTTCGGCTTCATTTCGTAAAGACGGACATTGACACCCGCGCAGGCGATCTGCCAAGCGGCTTCACAGCCTGCAAGTCCCGCACCGATAACGTTAACTGTTTTCTTCATTAGATGAGTCCTTTTTGAAAAGACAGCCTTCGGTAGAGCATACAAGAAGGTTTTTGCCTTTTTTCTTCATAAGCATACCCGAGCAAACGGGGCATTTTTCATTTGTTGGAATATCCCAAGAGGAGAAAGAGCATTTGGGATAATTTTCACAGCTGTAAAATACAGTTTTGCTCTTTGAGCGCCTTGCGAGTATCTCGCCGCCGCACCTTGGGCACTTGACACCGATCTCATTCTTGATGGGAAGAGTGTTTTTGCACTGCGGATAATTCGAACAAGCGTAGAAGTTTCCGTAAGCACCACTGCGGATAACCATAGGGCTTCCGCATTTTTCACAAACCATATCGGTTTCTTTCTGTTCGGCGGGCTCTTTGGTTATAGGCTTGTTGTTCTTGTCGATACGCCTCGTGTTTTTACATTCGGGATAGTTAGGACAAGCGGCAAAACGACCAAAGCGTCCCGATTTTGCAATCATTCTGCTGCCGCATTTTTCGCAAATAATGTCGGTTTCTTCACTTGGAACTTCGACCTCGTCGCGCTTTACTGTCTTTTCCGCGGCATCAAGACTCTTTTTGAATCTTACGTAGAAACGTGAGAGAACGCCGTCCATAGAGTCGTGTCCGTCAGCTATGCTGTCAAGCGAGTCTTCCATTTCCGCGGTGAATTTATAATCGATAATTTCGGGGAAATTATCTGTCATAAGCTTTGTTGTAACTTCGCCGAGCTGTGTGGGAACGAGCACCTTTGCATCTCTTCTCACGTATCCGCGCGAAATAATGGTCGTAATAGTAGGCGCGTAAGTCGAGGGGCGTCCGATACCCTTTTCTTCGAGGAACTTAATAAGTGTAGCCTCGGTAAATCTTGCGGGAGCTTCGGTAAAATGCTGCTCAGCCACGGGTGCTTCAGTGTCAAGAACTTCATTCTTTGAAATCTCGGGAAGCATAGTTTCTTTTTCGTTTGAAATATCGTTGTATATAGTGAGGTATCCCTTGAAACGAACGTTTGAGCCGCTCGCCTTGAAGAGATGCTCGCCGCAGGAAATATCTACGTTTACAGTATCGAGCTCAGCAGAAGCCATCTGGCTGGCTAGAAAACGCTCCCAAATGAGTTTGTAAAGCTTGTACTGATCGCTTGAAAGATATTTCTTTACAAGATCGGGGGTAATAGTAACGTTTGTCGGTCTGATAGCCTCGTGAGCATCCTGAGCGTCCGCTTTTGCCTTGTATATTCTCGGAGATGCGGGGTAATATTTATCGCCGTAAGCTGAGATTATATACTGCTTTGCAGACTCTCTTGCCTCATCGGAAATTCTCAGCGAGTCGGTACGCATATAGGTTATAAGACCTGTCATACCGCCGTTTTCGCTTCCGATGGAAACACCCTCGTAAAGCTCCTGTGCGATACGCATTATGCGCTGTGCCTGAAATCCGAATTTCTTTGAAGCCTCCTGCTGCATTGAAGAGGTCGTAAAGGGCGGAAGGGGATTTCTCTTCTTGATAGAACGCTTGATGTCGGAAACGATAAAATCATTACCTGCAAGCTGAGCAAGAATAGCGTCAGCCTCTTCCTTTGTGTGAATTTCAGCCTTAACGTCGCCTTTTCCGTAATATTTCGAACGGAAGATCTTGCCCTCGGAATTTTTGTGAGATGCGCTGATAGTCCAGTATTCCTCAGGGATAAACTCCTTTATCTGAGCCTCGCGTTCAACGATAATGCGGGTAGCAACAGACTGTACGCGTCCTGCGGAAAGACCGCTGCGTACAACTTTCCAAAGGAAAGGACTGAGCTTGTATCCTACGATACGGTCAAGAATTCTGCGAGCCTGCTGTGAATTTACAAGCTCTATATCTATTTCTCTGGGCTGCTTTATAGCCTCTTTGATAGCACTTTTGGTGATTTCGTTAAAGGTTACACGGCGGGTCTGTTCAAGCGGAATACCGAGCGCGTTTGCAAGATGCCATGAGATAGCCTCACCCTCGCGGTCCGCGTCGGTTGCGAGAAATACTTTGCCCGCATTTTTCGCTTCCTTTTTCAGCTCCTTGATAAGATCTCCTTTTCCTCGGATATTTATATAGTGAGCCTCAAAGCCGTTTTCTATATCAACTCCGAGAGAGCTTTTCGGAAGATCGCGAACGTGTCCCTTGGAAGCAATTACCTTGTAGTTAGAGCCT
This sequence comes from Eubacteriales bacterium, assembly GCA_045580325.1. Lineage (GTDB taxonomy): Bacteria > Bacillota > Clostridia > Oscillospirales > CAG-272 > SIG672. The sequence goes on along the minus strand of JAZNNR010000014.1, from coordinate 78,200 downwards.
AAATAATTTTTTATCGTAGCCGCTTTTGCAGGCGACTCAACGATTACGAGATTTGCCATATCAGTAAATTTGCCTTTCTTGTCAGAATAAAATATGATAAATATGTTTTGCGGTGATTTAAGCTTTTGTAAACATACCGCCGGGGAGAGTTTTTATAAATCCTTTTATTTCAAGCATCGTAAGATTTTGGAGTACAATTCCTACGGGAATGCCTGTACGTGCTATTTCGTCGGCACTAATGCCCGAGTCTTCGGGAAAGAGCGCGTAGATTTTCAGTTCGGTTTCGTTTAAAGAAGAAGTGTCCTTTTGGGGAGCTTCTTTTGCCGTGGTTTCACTGATTTTCTTAACCTTCGCAGACTTCTTTACCTCTTCGGTGAAGGGAAGCGACTCAGAGGAGCTGTCGTCGACTGTAAAATCCTTAGTTTTCTGCTCCTTTGAGGTTATAGGCTTTCTTGGGGAAGATACCCTTGAAGCTGAAGATCCGCTTGAAGCTGAAAATTTCGGCATAAATGCAGGGAGATTTTCAATTCGTATTCTATGCGGGTAAATGTATTCGTATTCTTCAAGAATATCAAGTGCGCCCGTAACTATTTTCGCGCCCTTTTTGAGAAGCCTGTTAGTTCCGATGCTGTTAAGCTCGCCGACGTTGCCGGGCATAGAGAAAATATCTCTGCCTTGCTTTTCAGCGCATTTTGCGGTTATTATAGCACCGCTTTTCGAATCGGCTTCGACAACGAGAGTACCGAGCGAAAGCCCGCTGATTATCCTGTTACGGATAGGGAAGTTAGAGCCTATCGGCGGCGTAAAGGGTTTGAATTCTGTAAGAACGAGTCCGGTACGCGCGATCTCGTCCATAATGTAATCGTTTTCGGGCGGATAGACCTTGTCAATACCGCAGCCGAGAACAGCAATAGTATATCCGCCTGCATCAAGAGCACCTCTGTGGCAGATAGTATCTACTCCTCTTGCCATTCCGCTAACAACGACGGCACCGCCGAGAACAAGGTCGCGTGCGATACGGTAGCCTTCGCGCTTTCCGTAATCTGTCATCTTGCGTGTTCCGACAAGGGCGATACATACGTTATCATCAAAATTTATAAGCTTTCCTCTGTAATAAAGTAAGATAGGAGCCTTTTCAATATCTCTCAGACGCTGAGGATAAAATTTGCTGTCATAAGGAAGAAGTCCGATATTGTTTTCAGTACACCAGTCAAATATTTTATGTGCATCGTCGAGCGACTTGTCGCACAGGGCATCGACATACTTTTCATCAAGACCCGAAACGTCGAGATAATCGTGCGCAGATGCTTTATATACAGAGTCGGCATCATACCCGAAATGAGTCATAACAGCATCAATACTCGAAGATGCTGTCGGAAATTTCGTGGTGAGCCATATCCAGCTTAAAATATCTGACATAGTAACGCTCCTTAGATAGATTATTTGATACGCCGTCTGTAATCTTCCCAGAGAAGAATTGAAGCGGCGGCGGAAACGTTGAGTGATTCAGCACCCGTTTCCATAGGGATTATGATTTCACCGCCTGCGCAGGACTCTATAACGTCGCGCGGCAGTCCGTGCCCTTCGTTGCCCACAACAAAGCAAACGTTATCGGGAAGAGATGATATACCGAGCGTGCCCGCCTTGTCTGAAAGGGAAGCGGCTATCGGTATTATGTTACTTTTAGGCAGTGCAGAAAGCGTTTTGCAAATGTCGCGGCAGCGCACCGTTTTTAAGCGAAAGAGCGCGCCCATTGAAGCACGCAGGGTCTTCGGACTGTAAACGTCGGCACAGTCCGAGCTTAAAATAAGTGTATCGATACCGAGCGCTGCGGCACTACGCATAAGAGTTCCCAGATTGCCCGGATCGCGTACTGAAACAGCGGCAAAACAGTGCTCGCACAAAACACCATTATATATTGTAGCAAAATTATGCAAACTGTCAAGATGTTTTGCCACACAAAATATGCCTTCGGGCGATTTTTCTTCAGAAATTTTTAAATAAACACTGTCGGGTATCAAAAAAACTTCGGTCTGGGAAGGCAGAGTGTCGGCAAGAGTCTTGCTTCTCTCGGTCAAGAAAACTCTTTCGGGTATCACGCCGTGAGATAAAGCCTCCTCAAGAAGCTTGTGTCCCTCGAAATAAAACAGATGGCTTTCCTCGCGGTATTTTTTGTCGCGGAGCTTTGCTGTTTCTATTATGGTTCGGTTGTTTCGTGAGGTTATTTCTGTCATATTACTGCTCTCCCTTCTGCTTGACAATACAACAAAAACCCGCGTACGCGGGTTTTGTGTTTTTTAATTATAATGCTGCCTTTGCCTTTTCAACGAGAGCTGCGAAAGCTTCCTTGTCGTAAACAGCGATCTCAGCGAGCATCTTTCTGTTGAGATTGATGCCTGCCTTCTTAAGACCGCACATAAGGCGGCTGTAATTGATTCCGCAAACCTTTGCCTGAGCAGAGATTCTGGTGATCCAGAGAGCGCGGAAATCTCTCTTCTTCTGTTTTCTTCCGATATAAGCATAGTTGCCGCTCTTCATAACAGCCTGTTTAGCCATCTTGAAGTGCTTGCTCTTGCTGCCCCAGTAACCCTTTGCGAGTTTAAGAATCTTATTTCTTCTCTTGCGCGTCATCATAGCGCCCTTAATTCTTGCCATTTTCTATATCCTCCTAATAGTAATAAACTGATTTTCTCTTATTTAAGAATCATAGCTCTTACTGTGGGAGCCATAGACTTGTGAAGAGTTGTGCCTGTACGGAGATGTCTCTTGCGCTTCTGAGACTTAAGTCCGAGGTTGTGGCGGTGATGTGAATGGTTGATCTTTACTTTTCCGCTCTTAGTAAGAGAAAATCTCTTAGCGGATGCGCGATGCGATTTTACTTTGTTCATAACGTTGATCCTTTCAATTTTTATCCTGATTATTATTTTGCGATTGAGATTTTGCCGAAGGCTTAAGTGGTGAAATGAGAAGTGTCATAGAACGTCCTTCCATAGCGGGACGCTTATCTGCGGCACCGAGATCACAAACAGCCTTTTCAAACTGTTCTATCAGCGCGATACCGACCTCCTGATGAGCCATCTGACGACCCTTGAACACAACGAGCACCTTTACCTTGTTACCCGCAGAAAGAAATCTTCTTGCGTTGTTGACCTTGGTATTAAAGTCGTTCTGTTCGATCTTACAAGAGAGCTGGACCTCCTTGATGTCGACCTTCTGCTGATTCTTTTTTGCCTCTTTTTTCTTCTTTTCGCGCTCGAATCTGAATTTTCCGTAATCCATAATTCTTGCAACGGGCGGTACGCTCTGCGGTGCGATAAGAACAAGGTCAAGACCTTTTTCATATGCAGAGTTGAGAGCGCTTATAGCGGTAAGTATCCCGAGCTGTTCGCCGTCTGCGCCGATAACACGTACCTCGGCAGATTCTGCGAATCCCTCGTCGAAGATTTCCTCATTTACCAAATGTTCTTTTTGACTGGTAGTCTTGATTGAAAAGCACCTCCAAGCTAAAATGCAAAAATAAAAAAGTGCGGAAGACAACTCTCCGCACGACGTAGGTAAACACAGATAGGTCAGTCAAAAGACATAACCGTATCATGATTACGATGATCTTGACCCGACAGATAAAGACCTGCAGGTGAGAACGGAGCGTTCTTCTTCTTTGTACTCGGGTATTGTATCACAACATCTCCCCTTTGTCAAGTGGTTTTAACAAATTTTTTTACATTTTTACAGCTTTTTATCCGAAAGCAAAAAAATACAGCCGTTTTTTGACGGCTGTACAGTAATTAAAGATACGAAAAAAGTATTCTGTCGCTGTGAGGATCCATATTATCTACATCGGGGATCTCATAGCGGTTATCATTTGAGTCTCTGACTATAACTCTGCTTGTTCCGCGTAGGTGCTTTATGTCGCTGTTTCTGTTTCTAATATCAAAGGTTATCTCCCCTCGGTCTGTTTCGACCGTCCATTTAAGAACGCCGAATTTATCGACACATTTGAGCACCTTCTTTATTTTAGGTATCATATAATACTCGTCAAAGCACTCTTCAATTGCGCGGCGCGAGTCGTCGTCTATCTCCTCAAGATCACGAATAAAACCTATCTCCTTTTCGTGAGGGTCAAGCAAGGATATATACATAGTATGATTGGTAATAGGAAAGAGCTTTCTCGGCTCAAGATTCTCGTAAACCGTTCCGCTTTTAAGTGTAAGGCGAACGAAACAAAGATCTGTGCGGTCAAGCTTTCCTGTATATTTGTTAACGTATATTCTTCCCATCATATCACCTCATTCGAACTTTTCTTTGCGCTTCGACTCGGCTATCTTGTCCGACATCGACTGTATCTCAACGAGCTTGTAATACTTGCCCTTAAGAGCCATAAGTTCCTCGGGAGTTCCGCATTCAATGATAGAACCGTTGTCTATTACGACAATCTTGTTTGCCTTGGCAAGAGTTGAAAGTCTGTGCGCGATCATAATGGTCGTTCTGCCTGTAATAAGGTTTTCGATTGCTTCTTGTATAAGGTGTTCGGTCTCGGAGTCAACAGATGCCGTTGCTTCGTCGAAAACGAGCATCTTGGGGTTGCGGAGCATAGCGCGTGCGATAGATATACGCTGACGCTCACCGCCCGAAAGACCGACGCCCCTCTCTCCGAGCACCGAATCATAGCCGTCGGGCTGACGAACGATAAATTCGTGCGCGTTGGCAATGTCGGCGGCATATATCACCTCTTCGACAGAGAAGCTGTTGTCGCCGTACGCGATATTGTTGTATATCGTATCGTGAAACATCTGAGGCTCCTGCTGAACATAGCCTATGCGCTCTCTGTAATAGTTCATATCTATGTTTCTTATATCGACACCGCCGATAGTGATAGTTCCCTCATAATGATCATAGTATCTGAGAAGAAGATTGATAAGAGTAGATTTTCCCGAGCCTGTCGTGCCGACAATACCGACAATGTCGCCGGGCTCAATAGTGAGATTTATATTTTTAAGCACCTTTTTTGTTCGGTCGAAGGAGAAATTGACGTTCTTAAACTCTATTCTTCCGCCCATATCGGCGTCTGTATTACCCTTGCCGAAATCGTGCTCGGGCTCGGCGTCAAGAATGTCCATTATACGCTCAATGGACGCTATCGCATTCTGCATAGAGTCAGAAAAGTTTGCAAAAAAGTTAATAGGTTCATAGAACATTGAGGCATAGGAAATGAAGGAAACGAGAAGACCTACCGAAATAGTACCAACACTTCCTGCATCAAGTCCGTTTATAACAAGATTACCGCCAAGAGCCCAGATTATAACGCTTCCACAGCTTATAAGACAGTTTACAATAGCAGGGTAGGAATTGATCAGCTTTCCGGCTTTTGTGTCCATAACTCTCCACTCTTCAACGGTACTTTCAAAACGCTCTGCTGATTTTTTTTCGTTTGCAAAGGATTTTACAACACGGATACCGGGGATAGTGTCTGTAAGGACCGAGGTAACGGCAGACGATCTTCTCCAAATACGTCTGTAAAAGGGCGCCATCTTTTTGCGGAAGATACGTGCGCCGATAACTACAAGCGGAACGGGAACCAGTGAAAAGAGCGTCAGCTTCCAGTTTATGCAAAGCATAACAACAACGATGCCGATGAGCTTGAAGAACTGCACAACGACCTCCTGCGTTACTCGAAGCATAAACGCCTGAATAGTCGCCGTGTCGCCGCTTATACGGTTTATTACAGATCCTGTCGAGGTCTTGTCATAGAAGCGCATGGGAAGATACTGAGCCTTTTCATAAACGTCAGTTCTTATTCTCGCAACTATCTTGTCGCCCGAAACACGAAGCATATATCCTCGGACGCCCGAAAAAACTCCGTGTGCAATATGTATGCAAATAAGGGCAATAACAACAAAGGAAAGAGCGGCCCTGTCTTTGTTCGGTAATATCTCGTCAACCAAAGATTTAGTGAGCAGAGGCGGAACGAGCGCCATTGCCGTTGTAAGCACCGAGATTATTACCGATATTACAAGAATCGGTGTTTCGGGCTTAAGATACTGCATAAGACGGCTGAGTAGTCTCCCTTTCTTCATACAGTAGACACAGGGTGCACCGGGAGCTGACAAGGATCTGCCGCATTTGGGACATACCGAGAGCATCTTCTCGTAGACCGAACGCATCATATCAAGCGCCGCACTCTTGTCCTCACCGCTTTTTATGTCATTTACGAATGTTACAAAGGCGTCGCAAAGCGAGGTTACCGTGAAGGTAAATCTGAAGACGTTAAGGGGCTTTTTCGCAATTTTTTCATTAAAAGAAACGCACATAACGGCATTTCCGTACATACGCTTGTTGTAAATCTCTTTTACATCAGAGTAGGCGTACATTTCGGACGTTTCTTCATCTGCAATACTGTAGGTAAAGAAGTGGTTGGCTGTTGCAAGAAGCACTGTCTGACCGTACTTGGCATTCTTTGACACTTCTCCAACTATTCCAAAAAGAATAGGGTCTTCTGTAGTGGCTTGTATTTTTTCAAGCTGAGTGTCGGTTAGTCTACGGTTAATAAGAAAGGGATTTTCCATAACCTTACGCAACTCGTGGTTGCTCTCCTTTTGTAGTCAACACATTCTACCACTATTCGACAAAAAAGTCAATTGTTTTCGATAAAAATAAATAAAAAAATACAGCCGTTTTTTGACGGCTGTATAAGTGAGCTGCCAATTCGTATATCTCTGAAAATACAGGTAGATTGGGTGTCCTAAAAAAACTCGTTACCGTAGCATTTTCATATGTTTTTGTCAAGTGAAAAATGTGTATGCAAATATACGGATTTTTTTGTATTAACGTTGAGCGTGCCGATCATTTTTTAGAAGCTGAGGGCACTATTAGGTTGAGTATTTATAAGATGCTGTAAACTATCTTGACATATGAGTGTAGTTATGCTAATATGTAACAAGTAGATAATGCTTAAGAACGGAGGCTTTTAGTATGAAAAAAATAACTGCATTATTACTTGCTGTAGCTTTGCTTCTCTCATTTGTGGCGTGTGCAGGCAGTAATAAGGAAACCGAAAACGAAAACGAAAACGAAAACGAAAACGGCAATGAAAACGGCAATGAAAACGAAGAAGGCGATGGAAAAAGAGAGGTTGATTACAGCACTACTATGGATATATACCTCATTGCAGGACAGTCCAACGCAGTCGGATTTTCTCGTATAAGCAATATGTCGGCAATGGGTAAATTCGCTCCGGAGGTTCGTACCGGAGGATTTACCAACGTTCACTATGCGGGAAGCTCGAGACACGGCGGAAAGCCCTTCACCTGCAATGAAAAGCAGTGGGGAAAGACTACCATAGGTGCGGGTGCCAACTCAAGCTGCATAGGCCCCGAACTCGGTATGGCTAAGGCTCTTTCTAAGTACTATAATGAAGAAACCGGAAGACACGCGGGTATAATCAAGTTTGCACACGGAGGATCTTCTATACGCGATATAAGCAGCGGAGAGAATGCAACAGGAAACTGGGTGTCTCCTTCCTATGCAAAGTACCTTAAAGTATCTTATAACGATGACGATATAACCGGCGGATATTACAGAGGCTTCCTCGCACAGGTTAAGAAAAATATCGGCCAGATCAAGGAATACAGCGGACATACCAAGGTAAATATTGTCGGACTTTATTGGATGCAGGGAGAGACTGATATATCTGCTTCTCATAAAACGTATGAGCTCTCCTTTAAATATCTTGTAGAGGACCTTCGTCGCGATCTGGCACAGATAATGCTTGAGTTTACAAATGGCGAGAGCGACTGCGGTGCTTCCGATATGCCCGTGCTTATCGGTGCTATATCCGAGGGCTTTGCAGTAGTAAGTGCAAAAACCGCAAAGAACGTAAACGCACCCTTTATTGCGCTTCAAAAGAAGCTCGCAGCAGAAATAGAGAACTGCTATTTTGTAGATAACTCTCAGTACCTTATTACAAAGTGGAATCCCGAAACCAAAAAGGTTGATGTTCTCGGAAGTGACCAATATCATTGGAATCAGAATGATATGCTTAAGATAGGTAAGAACGTAGGAACTATTTGTCTTGAAGAAATCGTAAAAAATTTCAAGCCTGTGGATAACGGTAAGTAAAGCATAACACACTTAGAGAGACCGTAATAAAAAATAATTTCAATAATTGAGGCACTGTCAAAATCATTGACAGTGCCTGTTTCTTGTTTGGATTCAGCTGAAGACAGAAACAATAAAAATATCAGGTATAAAATCCTCTTAAAGCGCACTCAGTCTATCTTTGTATCGCTGAAAACACCGCTTATTTCGAGTGTTACAGTAGATGTAAACGCTATCGTTTCGCTCGGCCTGTGATTTTTCACGTCGCCGAAGATCACAGATGAGTTCACGCGCACGTTAACGTCGCTCGGAAGCTTAACACGCACGTCGCCGAAAACAGCGTTTATTTTGAGGGTAACGTCCTTTTCTATCACGGCTTTTTCAAGTGATATTTTAAGATCTCCGAAAACGCAGTTGAACTCGCTGTCCTCTAAAACCTCGTCGTCCCATTTTGATTTTCTGTCTGAAAAAATTGCGCTCATCGCCTTTTCGGTATCCTTCTTTTTTCTGAGGAACATATTGCCGAAAAGAATCTTAATACCGATAAATATAAGCGCAATAGGAACAAAGAGCTTCCAGATCATGCTGTACGCTATGACGTCCTGCGCCGCAAGCAGAAGGGTAATACCCAGCGCGAGCATAAAGAGCGAGCCCGAACGGTCGCCACTTCTGAAAAGACCGATAAAACTCGGAACTATTATAAAGAGAGTCCACCAGCCGTCAAAAAACAGGTCAATGCTCGTTATTTCGAGCGCATTAAGAGCGAAGATAACGCCAATAGCAATAAAAGCGAGCCCCCAAACAATTTTGTGTAGATTTTTCATTTTTTACTCCTTTACCCGTTGTCCTGATGTTTTTATAGGATTACACCCTTGTATTATACTCTTTAAAACGCAAATTGTCAAGGATAATAGAAAAATTTGGATTTGCAGGTGAATATATAAAATTTATCATATACCGGTTGAGTTTTTATCGTTTCGGTTGACTTTTTTCAACCAATGCGTTATTGACTTTACATTATATTACTTGTATAATAGTTAATAGAGAGGTCTATGATTTTTTCTTGTATTTCTGTAAATAGTGCTTAAAATCCTGTATATTAGGTCTTGTACTCTTCTTTTCGGTGTGATACAATAGGATCGTAGTAAAAACAACATAACAGTAGAAAAATAAGCTTCGGACAGATAGCTTTTTATCTTAACACTTAAGGAGGTAACAAAATGAAAAAGATAATGAAATTCTTTTGGCTCGTTTGTACTGTTTTGCTCGCGTGTACGCTGATTTTTACGGCGTGCGACGGGAAGAAACCGACTGCCGGCAAGGACGGTAGTAAGGAACACGTACACGCCTTTGGCGACTGGATTGTTACCAAAGAGGCTACCTGTACAGAGGGCGGAGAAAAAGAGCGTATTTGTTCGTGCGGAGAAAAAGAAACAGAGAGTGTAGAGGCTCTTGGACATACCGAAGTGATCGATCCGGCTGTTGCTCCAACCTGTACTACCGAGGGCAGAACCAAAGGTAAGCACTGTTCGACTTGCGGTGAGGTTTTTGTAAAACAAAAAGTAGTCAATGCAAAGGGTCACACAGAGGTAATTGACGAAGCGATCCCCGCCACCTGTACTACCGAGGGCAAGACCGAGGGTAAGCACTGCTCGGCGTGTGGCGTTGTGTTTATCGAACAAAACCCGACTCCTGTCGTAGATCATACTTATGACGATGCAGAGGATGAAAAATGTAATATCTGTGATTTCACAAGAGAAGTAAGCTGTAAGCACTCTAAGACCGAAGTTATCAGTGCAGTCGCTCCGACTTGTACTCAAAACGGACTTACCGAAGGTAAAAGATGTTCTAAGTGCGGTAAAATCCTTGTATCACAGAAAAAAGTCGATATGCTCAGACATCAAGAGGTGTATGACCAAGGAGTTGACTCAACGTGTACAGAGGAAGGAAAGACAACGGGAAAGCACTGCAAGCGCTGCGGCATAGTGCTTGTAGAACAAAAGCCTACTCCGCTAAAAGAACACACGTATGTTAACAGAGAGTGTAAATGCGGAGCTGTTGCCCCTCTTTCCGAAGACCTTGATTACACCTTGTCAGAGGACGGAAAATCGTATATAGTAACCGGGCTTGGAAGCTGTACGGATAAGTATATAGTTATACCGAGTACGTACAGGGGCTTGCCGGTAACGGCTATCGGCGATGAGGCATTCATGGAATACACAAACCTGAACGGTGTATTTATTCCCGACAGCGTTACGAGTATCGGAGCGCGTGCGTTTAAAAAGTGCGAAAACCTTCAGTATGTAACGATTGGAAAGAATGTTGCAACTATTGGTTATGCGGCGTTCGAAGAGTGTACGTTGCCCGGAAGAGTTGACATAACCGATATGGAATCGTGGTGCCGTATTGAGTTTGCTTATGGTAATGTTGATTCAAATCCACTTTATAATAAGCTCTATCTTTATCTGAACAATACACGGGTAACTGAGGTCGTCATTCCCGACGGTATTACGAGTATAAACGATGCACTTTTTGCAGGATGCTGGACTCTTACGAGCGTTGTTATTCCTGACAGCGTTACGAGTATAGGTGCGTCTGCGTTTAGTGGGTGTAAGATGCTTAAAAATATAACGATACCCGATAGTGTTACGAGTATAGGTAGTGCTGCGTTCTCCGAATGCACGGGTCTTACGAATATCGTTATCCCCGATAGCGTTACGAATATAGGCAGTTATGCGTTTTTTAAATGCAGCAGTCTTAGTAGAATTACGATAGGAAAGGGAGTTAAGCGTATAGAAGCTCATGCGTTCGCAGAATCTATCCTCGCTACCGTTATCTTCAACGGTACAAAAGAAGAGTGGAACGCTATCGAAAAAGGCCGTTTTAGTTACTACATAATCTGCTGCTCCGACGGAGATATATTTTTTTGGGACTAACAAATCACCGCCGCACAAACAGTGCGGCGGCTCTCTTTCTACAAAACAATCTACCCACTTGATTTTTTAGAAAATCTGTGCTATACTGAAAAAAACTTCTATTCAAGGAGAAAAAAACAGGAAAATGGCAAAAAAATACGTTCTCGGTATAGATATAGGCGGAAGTACGACGAAAATAGTAGGCTTTGATGAAAACAAAAATCTCGTCGCACCGATGTTCGTGCGCGCAGAGGATCAGCTTACCTCAATTTACGGCGCGTTTGGTAAATTCACTTCGGAAAACGGTATCGACCTTTCGCAGATAAAAAAGATAATGCTCACGGGTGTCGGCGCAAGCTATATAACAAGCCCTCTTTATAACATTGACTGCGAAACTCTGATAGAATTTCCTTGCGTAGGACGCGGAGGACTCTACCTCTCGGGACTCGACGAGGCAATAGTCGTAAGTATGGGTACGGGTACTGCGGTAGTGCACGCCGATAAAAACGGAAATTTCGAATATCTCGGCGGTACGGGCGTCGGCGGCGGAACGCTTCTCGGTCTTTCCAAGAAAATGCTCGGCACAGCAAACGTAGATAATATCGTTGAGCTCGCTTCAACAGGCGATATATCAAAGGTTGACCTGCGAGTCAGCGACATCTCGCGCAAAGATATTCACCCCGACCTTGCCCCCGACCTTACCGCATCGAATTTCGGTAAGCTCAGCGACCTTGCGACACCAAATGACATCGCGCTCGGACTTTTCAATATGATATTCGAGTCGGTTGCGATGATAGCGGCGTTCGCGGCAAGAAGATATGGCATAAAAGACATCGTACTTACGGGAAATATGACCACGTTCCCGCAGGCGAAGCAGGTTTTTGAGAATATGAATAATCTCTTCGACGTGAACTATATTATTCCCGAAAATTCGCGCTTCGGAACGGTTATCGGCGCGGCGCTCTCGCTGCTTTGAGAGGCGGTACAGACATGAAGAAATTTTCCCAACACATAAACAAAATTATGCTCGGACTTTCAATACTTTTCTTTGCTGTTTTGACTTTTATAGTAGGAACAGCACTGTTTGAAGATGCGGGATTCTCAGGTAGCGACCGCCTTTTGATTCTCGCGCTTGTTTCGCTTTCGGGACTCTTTCTCGGACTGTATAGAATTATTGATTTGCTTGAAAAGAAACAATAAAAATATGAAAAAAGCACCCGTATGGGTGCTTTTGTTTTAGAGAAAAGTAGGGAAGTAGTACTGCAAAATCAGCCTTCAAGCTGTTTTCCGAGGAAGGATGCGGCTGTCATAACGAGCTTTTTCTCAAGGTCGGAGTCGAGAGTTCTTTCACCGCTTGACGAGGTAAGGGAAACAACGCAGCCCGCGATGTCGCCCTCGCTGATTATCGGCATAGCACAGCTTACAAAATGCTCGCTCGAATCGGGTGTTACAAAAACCATATCTTTTTCACTTTCGTGGGTATAAACAGTGCGGCTTTCGATGATTTTTTCAAGTTCTGCGGATAAGGACTTGTCTGCATATTCCTTTTTCGGTACTCCCGAAAATGCGATAACAGAATTTCTGTCGCATATCACGACCGACATAGCGCAGGTCTTATGCAGGGTTTCTGCGTACTGTGAGGCGGTAGCGCCAAGCTCACCGATGGGAGAGTATTTTTTGAAGATTACCTCACCCTCGTGATCGGTAAATATTTCGAGCGGATCTCCCTCTTTTATGCGGAGAACACGGCGTATTTCCTTGGGTATAACGACTCTTCCGAGGTCGTCAATTCTACGAACTATTCCAGTTGCTTTCATATATAAAAATCTCCTTGATTTACAAATTTGTGATGTTAGTATTTGCAAATCAAGGAGATTTATACAATGTGTTTGATTTATCTTATACGATTAAGTGATTAAAAATTAGAGTACAGATGCCAAAATAATACCCAATACAAAAACACCTGCGCCTACAACTGTGGGGAACAAAGTACCAAGCTTGAATTCGGGCTTCCAATTCAACTTTTTGCAGTTTGCATTAAACTTAATACAGTATGCGATGTATCTGATAGGTGTGAGTACGATACCGATGAATACCGTCAGAAACAGCTGTAAGACCATAAGCCCCAACTTGCCGCCGAGATCAACGTCGTAAGTTTTATGTCCGTCTTTGTATGTAGTTTCAATAACATAATCGTAATTGAAAATATTTTTTATTCCGTGACGGCGCACAGAAATGACAGATGGAATTGAAATTACAAGAGCTCCTACAATAGCAAGAAGGGGTGTGATTTTTAATCCTACGGTGATAAGAAGCCAACCGATACAACAGAAAATAATTATTTTCCATATTTCTCTGAGACCGTGGCTCATTTTTTCAAGCGCGTTGTTTTCCGTGGAATTCAATTTTTGTTCGTTCATTTGTTCGTTCATAAACTTTCTCCTTGATTGTATTATAAAAGTATTACTTTTACATATCATATTGTAGCATATATTTTACTATTTGTCAATAGTATAATGTAATTATTATGGTAAAGGATAAAAATAATGTTATGAACAGGAGACAAACGATGAGTGCCGAAACGCTTAAGATAAAAAAACGAGGAGAAGACGGTAATAAAATTATTTCTGTAAGGATCAAAGAGGAAATTTTATATAAATTAGATGAAATATCCAAGGAAAGTAATTTTTCAAGAAATGAGTTGATCAATATCATTTTAAAATACGGAATTGAAAATTTGGAAATTATTCAGTAAAAGCGAGGTAAAACACCTCGCTTTTTATATTTCTATATAAACCCCGCCAAATCGTCGATTTTTCGCATATTACAAATACGTTTGTAGGGACGGGCGTCCCCGACCGTCCGTTATAAAAATACATATCGTGATGTTAGTATTTGCAAATCAAGGGGATTTATACTTATTTAATTTACTTATTCCCAAAAACCTTCAGATACAAACCGTTAAGCTTGTTTTCAATAATTTCGCACAGCTTGCCGACCTTCAGGAGCTTAAATAAGAGTATTCTTAAAAGCTCGATCATACTGCACGATATAAATATTGCGAGCGCTGCGATGAAAATATATGCTATCATAATGGCAAAATGCTTGTCAACAAACGGAGCAAACGCGTCTTTTATTATATATTCAAAAACAAGCGGTTGAACGTGTATCAAATATATACCCAGCGCGGCAGGTGAGAAGAAAGCAATAAGCTTTGCTCCAAAGCCGCCTGTTTTTATGTTTAAACAGAAGAGGAAGAGGAAAATAGATGCAAATAAGATCGTTATCGAAGTATAGGATATAAATGTATTGTCGTATTTCGCCTCTCCGAAAATTTTTGCCGTGAGGAAATGAATGGCGATCTTGCTTGCAAAGGTTATTATAACCATCGCAAAAAAGCCGATAAGACTTTTCAGAGCTGTAAATTTTTCCTTAATAGCGTGCTTTTTGATATATGCACCAAACAGATATACTATCATAAGCCAGATGGGAGAATAACCGTTGTTAAGTATAAATGCGTCAGTCGGAATGACACAGTCTATACAGCATACAACTATTAGAATTACGATCAAAAGCTTCCTGAAGGTTTCCCTCGAGATGCGGTTTATAGCTTCGTTTAAAAAGGGAATGAAAAAGAACATTGCGAAGTATGCAGATACGTACCACCACTGTCTGCCGATTATCGGGAAAAGGGCAATTACCAAATTCTTTAAGGTTCTGCTTTCGGGCAAAAATATAAAGAACAGGGAACTGATAGTCAGCGAATAAAAGATGACCTGAAACCATAAAGCAATTATGCTTTTGACTTTTACGCTTCGGGTGCACATAACATATCCGCTTATCAGCGCGAAGCAGTTTACGGCACAGTAAGCGGCGATCTCAAGAAACCAAGCCACGCCGTTTTTGATAAAATCGCCCGAGGAATGAACTAAAATACCGCCTTGCCCCAGTACGTGCAGAAGAATTACAAGAAACGATGCGATTATACGAAACAGATCTACGTTAAGCTCTCTTTTTGTCATATTTATTACCTCTCTTATTTTTTCCATTATATCATAACGTATAAGGTGAGTCAAGTCCGCTTTGTGATAATACTATTGATTTTTGTGTTTTTATGTGATATAATAAACCGAAATACCGTGAAATCTAAGAGTTACGATAAACACGAGGCAGAGGAGCTTTTATGAATAAACGAAAACAGATTGCACTAAATAAGCTGTTCAACTTTTTTATGCTTTGCGGACTCTTTTTGGCGTGGGTAGCAGTAGAGATGTTTTTTGGTAAGGATTATATATGGAGTATTGTCGCTGCACTGTGTGCGTTGCTCTTTATAATAATTCCTGCAATATTTACCCCCTACTGCTATGCCTTTGACAGCGAAGGCGTGTCTTTGTGTTATGTTTTTCTTCCCGTTGAGCGATATTTATGGAAGGATATATACGCTATTGAGGTTGATGATATATCCACTTGGACAAGTAGAGCAAACATCTTTGATTTGCTGTATGCCTCTGTTTTTAGTATCAAAGGCACAAATGTGGGTGAAACAAGATTTTATATGAAAGGGAACATTCGCAAGACCTTCAGGACAAAGCACCTGCTTGAAAAATATTGGGACGGAAAAATAACGGGTTATTTGTTTGAAGGTGTTAAAGAGCATATTGATAAGCGAAAAGCAGAAAAACAGTCGTATATCAAGGAGCATATGAAGGACGAAATTGTTCCGATGGAGCGTGAAATTCGCGCGGAAGTAAGAGAATGGTTAGAGCCCCTTACAGCACAGGCAAATCAATATGATCTTGATATTAAAGCGGAATATTTTTACGTTACCGAAGATTTTGAAGAATTAAAATACAGACCGAAAGAGAAATATACTTATACCCTTATTGCAGAAATTGCACATTTTGGTGAAACAAACGAAGATAGGATAGTTGTTATCAGCGTGGATCTTTTGTTTGTCAGACTCGGCAAAAAAGCCTACCTCGGCGTTAAAAACAAACACGCAAAAAAAGAGCTAGAAGATATAGTTTCAGAGGTGTTAAGCGAAATTAACAAAAACGGAATAGAAGCATATTGTCAGGACGCTTAAATAAAGTGCGGCGCAGTTTACTACTGCGCTGTCGCTTTTCCACCCCGAAATACGAAAATCCAAAAATTTTCAAAAACCTCTTGACAAACCGATTTTCAAGGAGTATAATACGTAACAACAAATCACGAAGGAGGAGTAGTCATGACTTTTAATAAATTCTTTTATTACTTTTATTATTTTGCCAAGGGCTGCCCGTCTTTTGTGAAGACCGAGATATAATATCAAGGTCGTCATAAAAACAAAATACGGTCGGTCCGCATTCGTCGTGCTTTTTGCATATCGAAAGGCGGGCTTTTTATTTTGTAAAATAAAAATTTATTATATATCATATTTACTTGGAGGAAAGAAAAATGAATATGACTTTCAAACGTAAATTGCCCATACCTATGGAGATTAAAGAACAGTTTCCCGTTACTTATGAGCTTGAGCAGATCAAGGAAAAGCGCGACGCCCAGATTAAAGCGATCTTTGAGGGCAGAGACGATAGACTTATCTTAATTATAGGACCTTGCTCAGCTGATAAAGACGATAGCGTAATAGATTACATCACAAGACTCAGAGGCGTTCAGGAAAAGGTAGAGGATAAGATCTTCATTATCCCCCGTATATACACAAATAAGCCGAGAACAACGGGCGACGGATATAAGGGAATGCTTCATCAGCCCGACCCCAATAAAGAGTCTGATATGCTTAAAGGCGTCGTTGCGATCAGAAATCTTCATATCAGAGCTATGAAGGAAACAGGCTTTACCTGTGCTGACGAAATGCTCTATCCCGATAACCACAGATACCTTTCCGACGTTCTTTCATACGTTGCAATAGGCGCAAGATCGGTCGAAAATCAGAGCCACCGTCTGACCGCGAGCGGACTCGATATTCCTGTCGGAATGAAGAATCCCACATCGGGAGATATTTCGGTTATGATGAACTCGATTACCGCGGCACAGCACTCACATACCTTTATTTACAGAGGCTGGGAGGTGGAAAGCCACGGAAATGCGCTCGCTCACGCAATCCTTCGCGGATACGTAAATAAGCACGGTCAGTCTATGCCCAACTATCACTATGAGGACCTTATCCACCTTGCCGAGATTTACGAAAAATCGGGACTTAAAAACCCTGCGGTTATCGTAGATACTAACCACGCAAATTCGGGCAAAAAGTGGATGGAACAGCCGAGAATTGCAAAGGAAGTGCTCCATAGCTGCCGCCATAGCGATGACGTTAAGAGGCTCGTAAAGGGACTTATGATCGAAAGCTATATTGAGGACGGCGCGCAAAAGGCAGAAGAGGGAATCTACGGTAAATCTATCACAGACCCTTGTCTTGGCTGGGAAAAGACAGAGCGACTCATTCTTGACCTTGCGGACAAGCTTTAATTGAGGTGAAAAATGATCAGAAGGGCAAAAGAAAAGGATATTTCTAAAATAGGAGATCTGCTTTCGCAGGTCGATCTCGTTCACCATAACGGCAGACCCGATATTTTTAAAATAGGCAGAAAATATTCGGACGAAGAGCTGAAAATTCTCCTGAAAGACGATAACCGCCCGATACTCGTTGCGGTCGACGAAAACGACGATGTGATGGGGTATTGCTTCTGTATTTTTCAGCAGCATATAGATAATTCTGTCTTGACAGATATAAAGACACTGTATATTGATGATCTGTGCGTGGACGAAAAGCTGCGCGGTAAGCATATCGGTAAAGAGCTATACGAAGCGGCGGTAAAGCTTGCCAAAGATAGCTCCTGCTATAATCTCACGCTGAATGTTTGGAGCTGTAATGAGTCTGCTATGCGCTTTTATGAGTCGTGCGGGCTCACGCCGCAAAAGGTCGGGATGGAAGTTGTATTGTAAGTAGATAATAAAAGATACCGAAGTAAGATTATTTCGGTATCTTTTTCATAAAAAGCAAAAAATATTTTTGTTTTGTGTTGACATTTAAGTTTTGATGTGCTATAATCTATGGGTGTCAAATCACGGGGTGTGGCTCAGCTAGGTAGAGCGCTTGGTTCGGGACCAAGAGGCCGGAAGTTCAAATCTTCTCACTCCGATAAAAAAACAACAGGGCAACAGCCCTGTTGTTTTTTTATAAGTGTACGATACATTTGAACTTCGCAAATGCGAGCATTTGCTGATTTTGCGCTGAGAGGGAGAAACGGGAAAAGTGAAACGTCGGCGCAAAATTAAGTTAGTAAATCTTCTCACTCCGATAAAAAAACAACAGGGCAATGGCTCCTTCCCATAAGGAAGTTTACCTAATACACGGTAGGGGCGAACTGTGTTCGCCCGTGGGAGACCGAAGGTCTCCCCTACGGATAAAAAATTGATACGCAAAATACAAATAGTAATCCCCGGCAGATTTTCAATGTCTGTCGGGGTTGTTTTATTTTCCTTCTCTGCGAATCTTTTCAATGCTATCTTGTTTTATAACCTCTCGTAATTCTCTTGTCCAATCGGACCACTCTGAATTCTTTTGACCGTATGTAAGATTTTCCTCATACTCTCTCGGAAGCCAAGTTGAAATATCCGCCTCGTTATGAGAAATCAGCGCTTCAATATTATCAAGGGATTTATACAGTTTTGCTTCATTAGTGCGCATTTCTTTCATTTCAGAAAAAAGAAGCTTTATTTCATCTCTTGTATTATACGGCAATAAGGAGATCAATTTTTCAATCGCTGATTCTTCCTCTACTTCATCCTTTTGGCTCTTCAAAAATGCAGGAATATCTCCCGTAATGGCTTCTCCAAAATCATGGATCAAGCACATCTTTATGACTTTATTTATATCCACATTCGGATATTCATCGGCACACAGCATAGCCATTACGGCCAGTCTCCATGAATGCTCGGCAACAGACTCCTGTCTGCCACTTGATGTCCATGAATGACGAGTATTACATTTCAATTTCTCAACAGCATTTAAAAACTCAATATATTTTTTACAATCCATTTTTTCTCCTTTCTCGCCAGTTTCGCCTTTGTATTACAAAGGCATCGGGCAAAGCCCATACCCCTATGGTTGCGCGCATCCAAAGGCTCCCTCCGGGAGGGAGCTGTCGCCGAAGGCGACTGAAGGAGAGTGCGTTACCATGAAAGTTAGTACAAACCTAAAGTCGCGCAGGCTCCTTCCGTCACGGCTACACCGTGCCACCTCCCTCTCGGAGGGAGGCTTTTTTGTAAGCTCCATTATAACACAAATCGGCAGAGAAAACAAGTCCTCCGCCGATATTTATATGTGTATCCGTAGGGGAGACCTGCGGTCTCCCGCGGGCGAACACAGTTCGCCCCTACCGTGTTCCGAAAACATCCTTATGAGAACGCTCCTAACAGCCCTGTTGTTTTTTTATAAGTGTACGATACATTTGAACTTCGCAAATGCGTGCATTTGCTGATTTTTCTATCTGCTTTCTGCCCCTCTAATTTTAAAAATACATTGACAAAAGAGGTGTATTATAATATAATTGAGGTAAGATGGCTCTGATTTAATAATAAGTCGGATCAAGTAAAGGACGGGAAGGGTTATGGCAAAGATCAAGGTTGATTTTAATAAAAAAACAGGGAAAATAAAGGCAATGCACGGAGTCGGACAGCCGCCATTTGAGTGTACTGACTTTTCAATGATCGAGTATTTGAAAAAGGCGGGTGTTCCGTATTCAAGGCTTCACGATGTCGGCGGCGGATACGGCGGAATGCGCTGGGTAGATGTTCCCAATATCTTCGGGGATTTTAACTTAGACCCGTATGATCCCGCTTCGTATAATTTCCTTTACACAGATATGCTTATTAAAGCTCTTATGGAAAATAGTGTTGAGCCCTTTTTCAGACTCGGTGTTACCATTGAAAACTTTTGTCCGATAAAATACCGAATTTATCCACCCGCAGATTATCAGAAATGGGCGGTAATATGTGAGCATATTATAAGGCACTATACAGAGGGCTGGGCAAACGGATTTAACTATGATATAAAATATTGGGAGA
Source organism: Eubacteriales bacterium (assembly GCA_045580325.1). Classification (GTDB taxonomy): domain Bacteria; phylum Bacillota; class Clostridia; order Oscillospirales; family CAG-272; genus SIG672. Next base: position 58,125 of record JAZNNR010000014.1, on the reverse strand, counting down.
TCTGGAACGAGCCCGATAACTCCTCAAATCCCGATTATAACCCGATGTGGAAGGGAACAAAGGAAAGCTTTTATGAGTTCTACTGCGTGGCGGCAAAGCATCTCAAATCCAAATTCCCGCACATCAAGGTCGGCGGATACGGAAGCTGCGGATTTTACAATCTTACAGGCTCGGACGGCTCTTTTGGAATGACAAATGCGGCAACAGCCTACTATATGATGTACGCAGACGAATTTCTTGCATACGTAAAGAAAGAAAACGCTCCGCTTGATTTCTTCTCGTGGCATACCTACGACCCCGAATATAAGAATAATGCGATATACGCGCAGTACGCAAGAAAGCGTCTTGACGAAGAGGGCTTTACCGAAACCGAAACCTCCTGTAATGAATGGAACTGTAGAGGCACTCTCAGAGGAACGTACGAGCATGCGGCAGTTACCGAGGCGGCGATGCTTGTGTTTCAGAATTCCGCGCTCGATAACGCAATGTTCTACGATGCGCGCTTTGGAGATAGTATTTACGGCGGCCTGTTTAATTTTGAAACGGGAGAGCCCTATCCTGCATACTATTCGCTTACTGCATATAATAGACTTTACGAGCTTGAAGATCAGACAAAGCTCGAGTGTGATGATGATGAAATCGTCGCAGTAGCGGCGTCAAACGGAAAAACCGCTTGTATCGTTGTTACTAACCCGACCGCCGAGGCTGTCCCGCTTGAAGTTGAGGCGCAGGGTAGAATAACAAGGTGCATAATAACTGCTAATGGGCAAAACGACTCGGAAATCGAGCTTCCCGATGAGCTTCCAGCATACAGTATTCTTACACTTTACTTTGACCTTGCGTGAATAAAATTGAAATATTAAAAGCCGACGCTGTATCTGACCGTGTTCGGCTTTTCTCATTAAAAAGTAAACTAAAGATAAATAATATTTTCAAGTTTAATACTTTATACATTGAATATTGCAAAAAGATATGATATACTGTAAAAGTAGAATAATTTACAGAAAGGACGATACATGTGAAACGAGATGAACTTGTAATGCGCCTTACCGAAGGATACGGAAATTGGGTATCGGATAAAGAGCGCGCAGAAAAATGTATGGGCAGAATGACACAGAATCTCTATCCGTATGACGTCATGTTTTCTCCTGTTAAGATAAATGGAATTACCGTAAAAAACCGCATCGTAATGGCTCCTATGGGCAATATAAATATGTGCGAGGAAACGGGAAGACCAAACAATAAAATGCTTCAGTATTTCTTTGAGCGCGCAAAGGGCGGAGTCGGTCTTATAACGACGGGACTCGTTCCTGTTTCGCAGGGTATAGACCCGACCGTTACCGAAAAGGATAAGCTCTCGTATTTCCCGCGTATAGACAGAACAAGAACAGTTCAGGCAGGCTGGCGCGATCTTAGTCAGGGCGTCCATACGTACGGCGCGAAGATATTTGTTCAGCTTACCGCAGGACTCGGTAGGGTGGGAAATCCGCAGTGCCTTGTAAATGAGCTGAAGATTCCGAGATCTGCATCGCTGAACCCGAATTTCTATATGTCGCAGATACCCTGTCTGCCGCTCAGCGACTTTGCTATAAATAAAATAGTCAAGAATATCGGACAGGCATCGGCAGATGCAAAGGCCTTCGGTATTGACGGCGTTTATCTGCACGGACACGAGGGCTACCTTATAGATCAGCTTACAAATCCCGCGTTTAACCGAAGAAAGATCGGTAAATACGCTTCTTGGCAGCGATTCGGAATAGAAACGGTCAAGGAAATAAGGCGCAGAACGGGCGACGCTTATCCCATTATGTATAGAATAGACCTCTCCTGTGCGCTAAATGAAACCTACGGCGAGGATATGGAAAATATACCGTCGCTGAGGAAATTCACAAACGGCAGAAGTATCGAACAGACACTTGATTATATGAAAAATCTCGTAGAAGCGGGCGTTGATATATTTGACGTCGATCTCGGCTGCTACGATAACTGGTGGCTGCCCCATCCGCCCGCAGGAATGCCCGCAGGATGCTTCCTTGAGGTTGCAAAATACGTAAAGGACTACTTTGCACAAAATAAGATCCTTTCAAACGCGGGAATAGAGGTTCCGGTAGTTGGCGTAGGAAAGCTCGGATACCCCGATCTTGCCGAAAAAGCTCTGCGAGAGGGAATGTGCGATATGGTAATGCTCGGCAGACCTCTTCTTGCAGATCCCGAGTGGCCAAACAAGGCGTATTCGGGTAGGGTTTCCGAAATTTGCCCATGTATCGGCTGTCAGGAGGGCTGTATAAACGAATTTGTGGAGGGCGGACACCCGCAGTGCGCGGTGAACCCGAGAACCTCGTTTGAGCATATATTCCCAAGAGCTCCTCAAAAAGCGGAAAAAATAAAGAATATTGCCGTTTTGGGCGCAGGTCCTGCAGGAATTACCTTTGCGCTCGAAGCATCAAAAAGAGGCCATACGGTAACACTTTTTGAAAAGAGCGATAAGGTAGGCGGAAAAACGATTTGCGGCTCTGTTCCAAAAGGGAAGTTTGATTTTGATAACTACCGCATTTATCTCGAAAATACGCTGAAAAAAGCGTGCGACGAAGGAAAAATATCCCTTAAACTTAACTGCACGCTTACAGCCGATCAGATAAAGGATATGAGCTTTGACACAGTTATCACGGCAGTGGGAACAAAGTCGTCTGTTCCGCAGATAAAGGGCGTAGAAAAGGTCAAAACAGTTCTTGCTACCGACCTTCTTGCCGATTCGAAAAAAATGGAAAACGCCGAAAATATAGTTGTCGTAGGCGGCGGAATAGTCGGCTGTGAAACGGCATATTGGCTTTCATACGAGCACGCGAAAAAGGTAACCGTAATAGAGATGCTTCCTTATATGATGGAAGGAATATGCACGGCAAACAGAGGACATCTTCTTTACTATATGAAGAAAAATAACGTGCGCCTTATGAATATGACTAAGGTTACATCTTTCTCTGAAAATTGCGTAAACGTGGCTCAAAATAAGCATAAAAACGTTCCCGATCCTTATAATACATGGCAAGCTGTGCTGCCGAAAAACGTGGTAAATCCGCTTGCACCCAAAATAGGTCAGGAGTACGAAAGCGAAACCGTACCCGCAGACCTTGTTGTCTTTGCAACAGGCTCAAAGGCAGACGACAGCCTTTTCTATGAGCTTCAGGCGATAAGTGCTGCTCCCGAGGTTTATAATATAGGTGATAGCCTTACGGGTAAAAGCGTTCTTGAAGCAACGCGCGCGGCATTCAGACTCGCAAGAGAAATTTGACAAAAAAGAGGTTTAATAATATGAAAATAACTCTTAATCCCGACGAAAAAGTCGTAGAAATGATAAAAGAGGGACTTGAAAAGAAGGGCGGATACTGTCCGTGCAGACGTGAAATGACTCCCGAAAATAAATGTATGTGTAAGGAATTTCGCGATCAGATAAAGGACGAAACCTTTGAGGGCTACTGCCACTGTATGCTATACTATAAGTCGCTCGAGGACTGATAAATCAACTAAAAGAAAGGAAATAAAAATTATGGCTGAGATCGTAATCACAAAAGAAAATTTTGAAAAAGAGGTTTTAAAATCGGACATTCCCGTGCTCGTTGACTTCTGGGCAACGTGGTGCGGACCTTGCCGTATGCTTGCTCCCATTATCGAGGAAATAGCGCAGGATTACGACGGAAGGGTAAAGGTTGGAAAGGTTAACGTTGATGAAGAGGAAGAGCTTGCGGTGAAGTTTGGAATTCAAAGTATTCCCACCGTGCTTCTTTTCAAAAACGGCGAGATAGCCGACAAATCTATCGGATATAAGCAGAAGGCTCACTTTGAAGCTATGCTCGGCTGAGTTTTGGAGGTACTTATGAAGGTTTGTGATATTCCATATAAAAGATATACGGTAGAAGAGGGAAGAGTGGCTTTCGACCTCTTCAAAAAAGAGGTAGCGGAGGCAAAATGCGCCGAGGATATAGTCGCTGCAAGAGAAAAGGTTATGGCCTCGGTAATAGAGTATATTGACGCCGCATCGCTCGCTAACTGCCGCTTCACTCTTAATACGCGCGACGAGTTTTATCAGGCTGAAATGGCATATTATGACGAGGTAGGACCGCTTTTCGATCAGATGATGACCGAATATGCCGATATAATGCTTGCTTCCCCTTATCGCAAGGATCTTGAAAAAATACTCGGAGAGCGTAGATTCAAGTTCTATGAAATAAAGAAAAAGTCCTTCTCGGACGAAATAATCGAGGATCTTCAAGAGGAAAACTCTGTTTCGACAGAGTACAGTAAGTTTATGTCCGAGCTTGTATTTGACTATGAGGGAGAAAAAATGCCCCTTTCGGTCATCAGAGGAAAGCTCGAGGATACCGACCGCGAGGTAAGAAGAAAAGCGGCAGAGGCAATCGGAACAGGACTTGGTAAGGTCGGAGATCAGCTTGACGAGTACTTCGATAAGCTCGTTAAGATACGTGACCGAATGGCTCGTAAGATGGGATATAAGAACTATATCGAGTTCGGATATTACCGTATGAACAGAGTTGACTACGATGCCGAAATGGTCGCAAATTTCCGTGATAACGTTAAAAAGTATCTCGTTCCCGCGGTAAATAAGCTTAAAGAGGCACTCGCAAAGGATCTCGGAATAGATAAGGTTATGTACTACGATGACAGCATCTATTCGACAGGAAAGACACCCGCACCCTGCCTTGATAAAGACGGAATTTTTGTAGCCGCACAGGAAATGTACGACTCTATGGACAGCGAAATGGGCGGCTTTATGAGAAGTATGCTCGAAGCCGAGGCGTTTGACGTTGAGTCGCGCGACGGAAAATGGGGCGGCGGATACTGCACCTGCTTCCCGAAATATAAGCAGCCCTTTATTCTCGCAAACTTTAACGGAACGTCGGGCGATATCGACGTTATAACTCACGAATTCGGACACGCATTTGCGGCTAAAAACGTTTTCGATTACGGCGATACCGAGCTTGACGTAGGCGGTATGGAAACTGCTGAATGTCATTCAATGTCGATGGAATTTTTCTGCTGGAAGGGAATAGATAAGTTCTTTGACGAGCCCGATAAGTATAAGCTTTCGCATTTCTGCTCGGCACTTTCGTTTATCCCTTACGGAGTTATAGTTGATGAATTCCAGCATATAATCTATGAGCATCCCGAGTACACACCAGAGGAGCGTAAGGCGGCATACCGCGCGCTCGAGGAAAAATACCGTCCGTATATGTCGTGGGAGAATATTCCTTACCTCTCGGAAGGCACGAGATGGCAGTATCAGATGCACATATACGAATCGCCCTTCTATTATATTGATTACTGTCTTGCACAGACTGTTGCAATATGGTTCCTCAAAATGTCGCGTGAAAACTACGGTGAAGCTCTGAAGAAATACATCGAATTTTCGCGTGCCGGCGGTACAAAAGCCTTTGGCGAGCTGACCGATGCCGCAGGAATTCCTTCACCGTTTGCAGACGGATCTCTTAGCGCACTTGCTAATGAATGTGATAATATTATCGCCGAGCTTCGCAGTGCGCTGAAGAAATAAAAATAATAAAAAGTGGAGAGTAAAAGGCTCCTTCTCATAAAGAAGTTAAACCCACCGAAAAATCCTTTTTTACAGTTTTCGGTGGGTTTATAATCTATATATGTGAAAATTATATGTGTAAAAATTATACTCCGTAGTGAATCATATATTTTTCATCGACAATTGCTTGATGAATCAGCCCTGCCAATGCAATCAAACTTTTGTCCTTTTTTGACCTCTTATCTGATAAGACAATATCTAATAATGCAGACAAAGAAGACGGCGGGATAATGGTGATTCCCCAACGAGATAATGCTTTTTGTGGTTGCAAAACTCCTTTTTTATATACATTCAGGGTATCCATTGTAGAAAGCTCCTTCCACCAAGCACTAATATATCTGTCATCATCTATGGCGACGCAATTGTACTTGTCGGGATAATATCCGGTATAATCGTTTTTTTCATTAAAATCATCAATAATTCCAAATTCTGTTTTTATCATTCTATCACCTTTGTTTTATCGCCAGTTTCGCCTTTGTATTACAAAGGCTTTAGGCAAAGCCTATATCCGCCTGCAAATGGAGCATATGGAATGCTCCCCTACAATGCAGTTCCATTATACCACAAATCGGCAGAGAAAACAATATCTCTGCTGAAAATTATGTGTAGGGGCGTTCATCGAACACCCTTACCTTGTAATACAAAACCCAAAGAGCCACTCTTTGAAAGAATGGCTCTTTTTTATGTTAGTAAGTTAAGTTACTGAGCTGCTTCAACGATAACAGCGAAGTCATCGGGCTTAAGAGAAGCTCCGCCGATAAGGCCGCCGTCGATATTTTCCATAGCAAGAAGCTCAGCAGCGTTCTTTGCGTTCATAGAACCGCCGTACTGAATTATTGTTGCGCGAGCAACAGACTTGCCGTACTTAGAAGCGACAACGTTACGAATGAGCTTGCAAACCTCTTCTGCCTGCTGGGCAGTAGCGGTCTTTCCTGTACCGATAGCCCAAACGGGTTCGTAAGCGATAATGATCTGCTTCATCTGTTCGGGAGCGATATCGAGGAGAGCAAGCTTTGTCTGACGTGCAACAACTTCTTCTGTGATGCCCTGTTCACGCTCTGCGAGGCATTCGCCAACACATACGATAGCGGTAAGACCTGCTTCGAGAGCTGCCTTTGTGCGAAGATTTACAGTTTCGTCTGTTTCGCCGAAATACTGTCTGCGTTCGCTGTGGCCGATGATAACGTACTTAGCGCCTACGTCAACGAGCATATCAGCCGAAATTTCGCCTGTATATGCGCCGCTCTTTGCGAAGTGAACGTTCTGTCCGCCAACCTTAATAGCAGTACCTGCACACATTTTTGCAACAACGGGGAGATCGATTGCGGGAACGCATACTACGATATCACAGCCTCTGTTGTTTTTAACCTTGTCATAAAGATCACCTACGAATTTTTTTGCTTCGGAGGGAGTCAGATTCATCTTCCAGTTACCTGCGATGACTTTTCTTCTTTTGTAACCCATTTTAATAAACCATCCTTAAACTTTGAGAAAACTTTAAATTGAAAATTGAAAAATCGGATATAATTCCTATATAGAAATTAGTCCTTGTCGTTGAGAGCTGCGATTCCGGGGAGATCGAGTCCTTCGAGGAATTCGAGCGATGCGCCGCCACCTGTGGAAACGTGAGTCATGCGGTCTGCATAGCCGAGAGCTTCAACTGCAGCTGCGGAGTCGCCGCCGCCGATGATAGAAACTGCGTCGCTTTCAGCGATAGCCTTAGCAACAGATCTTGTACCGGAAGCGAAGTTGTTCCATTCGGAAACGCCCATAGGTCCGTTCCATACAACTGTTCCTGCGCCCTGAATGCACTTGGAGAAGAGCTCCTGTGTCTTTTCGCCAATGTCAAGACCCATCCAACCGTCGGGAATAGCATCGGAGTATATACGCATAAATGTAGTGTCTTCGCTGTACTCTCTACCGATCACGTTGTCAACGGGGAGAAGGAATGCAACGCCCTTATCTCTTGCCTTCTGCATGAGCTCACGAGCAAGGTCGAGCTTGTCATTTTCGCAGATAGAAGTACCGATAGGAAGACCGTTTGCCTTGAAGAATGTATAAGCCATACCGCCGCCGATGATAAGCATATCAACCTTTTCAATGAGGTTGTTGATAACACCGATCTTGTCGGAAACCTTAGCGCCGCCGAGAATAGCGATGAAGGGACGCTTGGGATCTTCAAGAGCCTGTCCCATAATGGAGATCTCCTTCTGAATGAGGTAACCGCAAACTGCAGGGAGGTAATCAGCAACGCCTGCTGTAGAAGCGTGAGCGCGGTGAGCTGTACCGAAAGCGTCATTTACGTAAACCTCAGCCATGGAAGCGAGCTCCTTGGCGAAAGCGGGATCGTTCTTTTCTTCTTCTTCGTGGAAACGAACGTTTTCTATAAGGAGAACCTCTCCGCTCTTAAGTGCTGCAGCCTTAGCCTTAGCGTCAGAGCCGATAACGTCGCTTGCCATAATTACAGTCTGTCCGAGAAGCTCGGAAAGCTTTTCAGCAACAGGCTTGAGAGAGAATTTAACAACATCCTTTGTTGCCTTTTCAAGAGCTGCGAACTTAGCTGCTTCCTGTTCTGCTTCGGGAAGAGCGGCGATCTTCTTGAGCTCCTTCTTGTCGAGCTTAAGAGTAGCGTTGAAGATGTTGTGGGGACGACCCATATGAGAGCAGAGAATAACAGCTGCACCCTGATCAACGAGATACTTGATAGTAGGAACTGCACCAACGATACGCTTAGCGTCGGTAATAGCTCCGTCCTTCATAGGAACGTTGAAATCACATCTTACTAAAACCTTTTTACCTTTGACATCGATGTCTTCGATTGTCTTTTTGTTATACATGGACATAAAATACACCTCTCAGTAAAATTTATTTTTGACCGATACTAATATTATCATATTTTACATATTTTATCAAGACTTTTTTAGTAAAAATAATATAAAATTGGTATTTTCTTCATATCCGTTCAAAAACAATAATTTATTTCCGACTTTTTATAACAAATTACCACAAAAGACTTGGCAATTATATTAACGGTAAGAAGACCGCGAAGCTGTGTTTACTTTGGGTAAGAGTAAAATAAAGAACAGAAAATCTCCGAAAAACGAGTTTGTACTATTCTTCTTTTTACGACCAAAGGAGCATAAATAGTGGAGTAGCTGATAGCTTTTTTTGAGATAAACTGCTTGTTTTTGAAAGTAAAAGCCTTTATGAGTGGAATAAAATGGTAAAAGCGAACAAATTTTCAGTATGCCGAAGAACAATGTAAAAATATGTTTTTTCTCGTGGCAATTTTTTAAAAAAAATAGAAAATACTCAATCGAAAGATTTGCGCGAGCCTTGACAGCGGATATTATACAAATTATAATAGTGGTGAGCAAAGTTGAGCAGAAAGGAGAGGTTGTGGTTAAAATGGATGACAACATGCTTTACGGTGAGCACAGACACACAATTGATGCGAAAAAAAGACTGTTTCTTCCTTCTGAGTTCCGCGCCCCTCTCGGAAGCGAAGTTGTTATTACGAAATCTACCGATAAATGTATAACGGTATATCCTCTTGAGGCTTGGGAACAGTTAAAGGATAAAATAAACAGCCTTCCCCCAATCAAAGCCAAAGAGGCGCGCAGATGGATATACGGTTCTTCCAAAAAAACTGCGGTAGATGCACAGGGAAGAATTGCAATACCTCAGAATCTGTGTGATTATGCAGAGTTCGAAAAGAATATAGTTACCATAGGCGTAGGCGATTACGCTGAAATATGGAGCGAAGCTGTTTATGACAAAATGACAGCAGGTCTTAATGCATCCGACGTTGAAAATATCCTTATTGAGCTCGGAATGTAAAAAATAAGCAAAACGAAAGCTAAAATAAAATGGAAAATGAATTTTCTCATCTTCCGGTAATGCCGGATGAATGTATACAGGCACTTGATATTAAACCCGATGGCATTTACGTCGATTGTACCACAGGCGGCGCAGGGCATAGTATAAGGATAGCGCAAAAGCTAAGAGCCGGCGCGGGAAGACTTATCTGCATAGACCGCGATGAAGAAGCCATAGCGGCGGCGTCAAAAAGACTTGAACCCTATTCGGAGGTAGTTACTATAATAAGAAGTAATTTTTCCGAAGTCGGTGAGGTTGTAAGAGCTCTTGGTATAGAAAAGATAGATGGCGCACTGATAGATCTCGGAGCATCCTCGCATCAGTTTGATGCAGCCGAGCGAGGCTTTTCATACAGATTCTCGGGAAGACTTGATATGAGAATGGATAATAGAGATAAGCTCAGTGCTTACGATATTGTCAACGATTTTTCCGAATCTGAAATAAAAAAGATAATTTACGAATACGGCGAAGAAAAATTCGCGCCGCGTATCGCATCTGAGATAATCAGAGAAAGAGAAATAGCCCCGATAGAAACGACGGACAAGCTTGTTGAGATAATAAGACGAGCAGTTCCGATGGCAGCACAGAGAGAGGGCGGACACCCTGCTAAAAGAAGCTTTCAGGCGCTCAGAATAGCAGTTAATAACGAGCTTGATATAATAGCTCCTACACTCAGAACTCTTTGTGAAATATCGAAGGCAGGCGGAAGGATAGCGGTACTTACCTTCCACTCGCTCGAAGACAGAATAGTCAAGCAGACATTTGCAGAGCTTTCAAGCGGATGCATCTGTCCCCCTTCGTTCCCCGTTTGCGTGTGCAAAAAGAAGCCGATGATAAAGACTCTCGGCAGAAAACCTCAGCTTCCGAGTAAAGAAGAGCTTGAAGTAAACTCACGTTCACACAGCGCAAAGCTGAGAACGGCAGAAAAACTTTAAAAATAACCAAAAAATATAGATATTATTGCGAAAGGAACCTTTTCAAAGTAAAAAGAAAAGGTAAGGGATTAAAATGAAATCATTTGACCAGTTCGGATTTGAAAACAAAACAAATAATACCGATAATAATGCACTTGCCGGTGATTTTATTACCCGTCGCAAGCAGACTGAGGATATAAAAGAAGAAATAAAGGAAAACAGCGAAGTAAAGGAAGTTACCGCCTCTGAGCAGAACTTCGACTTGGAAGAGAAGATACCCGAAATGACAGTCGTTTCCATAAAGGGAAGACGCGAGCAGAAGGTATCGACAGTTTTCTCTGAAAAGAAGAACCGCTTTACCACTGACAATATCCTTGAAAAGAAAAAGAAGAATATGCCCTTCAAGACTATTGCAGTGCTCGCATTTGTTTTCATTCTTTCTATATTCGTTGTAAACGAGTACGTTCTTATCAATGAATACTCGAGCAATATTGCCGATATGAAGAATACAATAAACGAGCTTTCAAACGAAAAGGATTATTATATTTCTCAGATCGAAAAGAAAAACAATATGATCGACATTGAAAACTACGCTTCGGACAAGCTCGGAATGATGAACGGCGGAGAGGTTGAAAAGGAGTACATAATCATAGAAGGCGAGGACTCTATTGAGGTGTACGAGCCTGTAAAGGAACGCGAGGATAGCCTTGCATCAATAGTTATGTCTGCTCTCGGAGAAAATCTGATACAGGCATGGAATACTTTAACAGGTGCCGAATAAAATGAAATGTATCCTTTTTGAGAGTGAGGCTGAAAAGCTTTGCTCTCAAATTGTTGTTTTTTAGGGAAAATTTTTTCAATATTCGATTGATTTCGACGGGAATATGTGGTATAATACAAATATACTTTTGTTTGGGAGATACAATATATAGATGGAAAAAGAACGTTTGAGAGTTATATCCAGAAGAGGAAGTATAATGCTTATCATTATGCTTGTCTTTGTCGGTTGGGTCGTTTTCGAGCTTTTCTCGATGCAGGTAAGCGAATATCAGTATTATCAGAGTAAAGTTATAGATAACATACAGCAGGAATATACGATAAGTGCAGAGCGCGGTCAGATATACGACGCAAATATGACTCCGCTTGCAGTTAATATAACTACGTACAGAGTTTTTCTTGATCCTGTTGCTATACAAAACGGTTCCAATTCAAGAGACGGCGAGGAGACCGCTGGCATAATAGCGGACGGACTTGCCGAAATTCTCGGTGTTGACCGTGAAAACATATATAAAAAGGCAATGCGTAAGGGAAGCAAGGACGAAACGGTAAAAAGAAGAGTAGAAGAAGAAACTGCCGAAGAAGTAAGGGCATTTATTGCTAAATATGGACTTTCGAGAAAAATATATCTTGAAGCAACACCGGTAAGACACTATCCGTACGGCGACCTTGCGGCAAACGTTATAGGCGTTATGGGTACGGACAAGGGACTTCTCGGAATAGAGCTTGAATATAACGAGTATCTTGAAGGAACACCCGGACGCTATATCGTTACAAGAAACGCGCAGAGCGCGGAAATGCCCGACGATTATGACTATTACATAGACGCAAAGGACGGACTCGGCGCAGTTCTTACTATCGATCTTACAATTCAGAATATGCTTGAAAAGCAGCTTAAAGACGCTTTTATAAAAGGCGAGGCAAGTGAGCCTGCAGTCGGACTTGTTATGAACGTCAAGACGGGCGCGGTACTAGCAATGGGACAGTACCCGAGCTTTGATCTCAATAACCCGTACGATCTCGGAGATACCCTGTTTGCAGACAGACTTGCACAGTCAAAGAACGAGGTAGGAACGCCCGAATATAACGAGGACCTCTGGACTCAGATATATTCGATGTGGAATAATAAATCGGTCAGCTATCTTTACGAGCCGGGATCGACAATGAAGGTGCTCTCAACAGCGGCGGCACTCGAGGAGGGAGTCGTTAAGTTCAGCGATACCTTCTCCTGCTCGGGTAAACTGCACGTTGCGAACACGTGGATAAGCTGCCATAATAAATACGGACACGGTACGAAGAATTTTGCATATATGCTTCAGCAGTCCTGCAACCCGACAATGATGAACGTTGCTGCAAGACTCGGCGGTGCAAAATACTATAAATATTTCGTTGATTACGGATATACCTCTCTTACTGGAATAGACCTTCCCGGTGAATCAAAGGGGCTTTACGTTGCACAGTCGGGCTTCAATGCGGTCGAGCTTGCTTGCTACAGCTTCGGTCAGACCTTTAAGACAACGCCCCTTCAGCAGCTCACAGCATTCTGTACTGTTGCAAACGGCGGATACGTGGTCGAGCCGTACGTTGTAAGCTCGCTTATCGACTCAAACGGAAACGAAGTAGTAGCTCACGAAACACAGACTAAGCGTAAGATACTAAGCTCACAGACCTGTTCGCTTCTTCTTGACGTTCTTGAAGACGGCGTATCGGGCGGCGGAGGTGCGAAAAACGCCTACGTTGCGGGATATAAGATAGCCGCTAAAACAGGAACGTCGGAAAAACGAGATAAAATAAATCCTGAAACAGGACAAAAGGATTACCGCATAGGCTCTTGTGTCGCGGTAGCACCCTCGGACGATCCCGAGATCGCGGTGCTTATAATGGTCGATGAGCCGAACTGCTCTAACAGATACGGAAGCTCTGTTGCAGCACCTTACGTGTCGGCACTTCTTTCCGAGCTTCTTCCTTATCTCGGAGTCGAGCGAAATTACAGTAGCGAAGAAATGAAAAGAGCCGTAGTTACGGTTGGAAAATACATAGGACGCTCTACTGATGACAGTGTTGCAGCGATAAAGAAGCTCGGTGTAAAATACGAGATAGTAGGCGACGGAGATACGGTTACAGGTCAGATTCCTTCGTCTGGAAGTAAAATGACCAATATAAACGGAAAGATAATTCTTTATACGGGCGGTGCAACGAATACCAAATACGTTACCGTACCCGATATGGTAAATCAGACAGCGGCTAACGCTATCAAAGAGCTTAACGCACGCGGACTGAACGTTCTTATAGAAGGCTCGACCAACTATGATGAGGGTGTCGGAGCAGTCGTTATGGAACAGAGTCATGATGCGGGAACTATAATACAGTACGGAGCGGTAGTTACGATATACTGTAAGCATCTTGACGGCACAGACTAAATTTTCTGCTTTTTGGAGGTAGAAGGGTGTATACGAGTATAAAAATAAAGGATCTTCTGCGCGGTGTAAACGTTATAGATATGGGTAACGCTGACGAAAACCTCACCGTAAGCGGAGTTACCTCAAATAACGGTAAGGTAGATAAAAATTTTGCTTTCGTTGCAATAGCGGGAACGAGATTTGACGGTCATACCTTTATAAACGACGCGGCAGAGAAGGGCGCGGTATGCGCTGTAGTTGAGTACGTGCCCGAAAACTGCACTATACCCTGTATTGTTGTAGACGATACACGTCTTGCATCTGCGTATATATACTCGAACGCATTCGGAAATCCCGAAAAATCAATGAAAATAATCGGCGTTACGGGTACAAACGGAAAGACGAGCACGGTATTTATGCTCGAAAAGATATTCTCGGACGCAGGATACCGTACAGGACTTCTCGGAACAGTAAAGAATATGTGGTGCGGAAAAAGCAGAGAGTCTTCTCTGACTACACCCGTTCCCGAAGACCTCTATGATATGTTCGCACAGATGCGCGACGAGGGCGTGCAGTATCTCTTTATGGAAGCGTCCTCTCACTCGATAGCACTCGGAAGAATAGCTCCTCTTGAGTTTGAAGCAGGAATATATACAAACCTTACACCCGAGCATCTTGACTTCCATATAAATATGGAAGACTATGCAAATACGAAAGAAAAGCTTTTTGAAAGATCCAAAATAGGAATTTTCTCATCGGATAATGAATATACACTTTCGGCATCCCAAAAAGGACTTTGCGAAAGCTATACATTCGGTATAGATAACGAAAGCTCGTTCAGAGCTGAAAACGCCGATTTCTCGTCGGTACGCGGTATAAGCTATAGCCTTCGTCTGCCCGATAATACGACGATCGATATCGAAAGCTCTATGGCGGGAAAATTCAGCGTCTATAATACCGCAGGAGCGGTTGCGTGCGCTTATCTTCTTGGAATTGATAAAGAAAGTATAAAGAGATCAATTAAGGAATTTCCCGGTGTTCCCGGAAGAATAGAGCGTCTTACACCCGAAGATATGCCCTTTAGCGTCTTCTCGGACTACGCACATTCTCCCGATGCACTTGAGAATATACTGAATACGCTTATAAAGAGTAAAACGAAAGATCAGAAGCTTACCGTGATTTTCGGATGCGGCGGCGACAGAGATAGGACCAAGCGCCCGATAATGGGTAAAATAGCGACAGATCTTGCCGATCTTGCTATTATAACGAGCGATAACTCACGAAGCGAAGAGCCTATGGATATAATAAATGAGATCCTCGGCGGAATAGATAAGGAAAAAGAAAACTATAAGGTCATCTGTTCAAGACGCGACGCTATTGCATACGCAGTTGAAAACGCCTCTGATGGCGAGATAATTCTCGTAGCGGGCAAGGGCCACGAAAATTATGAGATAACTAAGGACGGAAAACACCCCTTTGATGAAAAGGGTGAGGTCTATAAGGCAATAAATAAAAGATACGGAAATAAATATATTATGTAAGAGTTGTGATCTACAGTGCAACTACGGTTTTATGAAAGGAAAACACTATGGTAGCTGACGTTAAAGGTATTCTTTATTTAAGCGAAATTGCCGAGATGGCGCAAGGAAATTTCCACGCAGGAAGCTTAAATAACGACGTTGAAATAAAGGCTATAACGACCGATTCGAGAGTAAAAGCTCATGAATCTGTCTTTGTTGCGCTTGTCGGTGAGAAGTTCGACGGGCACGATTATATCGCAAAGGCGTTTGAAAACGGGGCGGTTTGCGCTGTCGTAGAGCGTATTCCCGAGAACTTGGACGGAACTTATATAGTTGTCGAGGATACGAAGAAAGCGCTCGGAACTATCGCGAAAGCGTATAAGAATAAACTTAGTCCGCTTACTGTCGCAGTTACGGGAAGCGTCGGAAAAACTACCACAAAAGAGTTCATATATGCCGTTTTGAGCGAAAAATATAACATTCTTAAAACGGAAGGCAATTTCAATAACGATATAGGACTTCCGATGACTCTGCTCGGACTTTCGAGCGAGAATGACGCGGCAGTTCTCGAAATGGGAATGAGCCATTTCGGAGAGATAGAATATCTTTCCAAAATAGCGACACCGAATATTGCGGTTATAACTATGATAGGTCATTCACATATTGAAAATCTCGGCTCGCGCGAGGGAATACGCGATGCGAAGCTTGAGATAAGAAAGGGACTTCAGCACGACGGAGTTCTTATTCTGAACGGCGACGAGCCGCTGCTTGCCGATATAAACGGTGCGATATATGTCGGAGAGAAGAATAAATATGCAAATTACGTGATAGATAACGTCATAGAGGGCGAAAACGGATGCGCGTTTGACCTCTCTTATAACGGAGAAAGAGTCGAGAGTCTGACTATTCCCGCCGTAGGACGTCATAACGTTATGAATGCCGCACTTGCTTTTGCGGTAGGTATCGTAGCGGGTATGGGTGAGTTTGAGATACGCCGCGGCCTTATGAATTTCAGAAACACAGGACTTCGCCAAAGCGTATATGAGTTGGGCGGAAAGACGATCATAGCAGATTGCTATAACGCCGCGCCCGAATCGGTAAAAGCGTCGCTTAAGGTTCTTTGCGACATAGCAGAGCGTAAGCACGCAAGAAAGATAGCAGTGCTTGGAGATATGAAAGAGCTTGGCAATTATACCGCCGAGGCGCATATCGAGGTCGGCAGGGAAGTTGCCGCCAATAAAATAGATGTGCTCTTTACTTTTGGAATGCTCGCCTCTGATATAGCGGGAGCGGCTGCCGAAGGCGGTGTGGAAAATATATTTGTATTTGAAGAACACGAGTATAAGGAAATAGCCGAGGCTATTAAAGAAAACACGAAAAGCGGAGACGTTATTCTTTTCAAGGCAAGTCGCGCTATGGCACTTGAAAAGGTAATAGAACTTCTCAAATAAGAGCTTTAGGATAATAAAAACACCGCAAGTACGCTATTTATAACTATACTATTAAACTTGCGGTCCCTTTGCGATATGAGTAAAGGTAGGAGGAAAAGGAAATGCTTGCTTATTTTTTGATAACACTTGTAGCTACGTTCGTTCTTACGGCAGTTTTTTCGAGAATTCTTATTCCGAAGCTAAAGAGCCTTAAGGTCGGACAAAAGATACTTGATATAGGACCGAGATGGCATAAAAATAAAGAGGGAACCCCCACAATGGGAGGTATCGCCTTTATTGCTGCAAATATTATAGTATTTGCGCTTGTAGTCGCAGTCGCGCTCATAAGAGGTGATCTCAAGGACTACGTAAAGCTTATAATATGCTTTGTATTTGCACTTGTAAACGGTATTATAGGAATAATAGACGATAGAGCAAAAATATTCAAAAAGCAAAATCAAGGTCTTACGGCGATTCAAAAATATTTGCTTCAGCTCGTGAGCGCGGGACTCTTCCTTTTCTTTATGACACTGAGCGGATCGCTCACAACAGAGCTTTATATTCCGCTTATAGATAAAACGTATGATCTCGGCTGGTTTTACTACGTATTTTCCCTTATTCTTATAACGGGAATTGTAAACAGCGTTAACCTTACCGACGGAATTGACGGTCTTGCTTCAAGCGTTACCTTTGTGGCAGGCGGACTTTTCTCTGTGGCGGCATTTGCCTGCGATATATTC
Organism: Eubacteriales bacterium; assembly: GCA_045580325.1. Classification (GTDB taxonomy): domain Bacteria; phylum Bacillota; class Clostridia; order Oscillospirales; family CAG-272; genus SIG672. Next base: position 40,861 of record JAZNNR010000014.1, on the reverse strand, counting down.
GAGCTGTCTGTGATGTCAGCACTCGTTGTTGGCGCAGTTCTCGGATTTTTGGTATATAATTTTTATCCCGCAAAAATATTTATGGGAGATACGGGCTCGCTTTATCTCGGTGGAATGGTAGTTGCGATGGCTTATCTGCTTGATAATCCGCTGATACTTTTCCCTGTGGGTATTATATACATAGCGGAGAGCTTTTCGGTTATACTTCAGGTTCTTTATTTCAAGCTTACACACGGAAAGCGTCTTTTCAAGATGTCGCCTATACATCATCACTTTGAAAAATGCGGTTGGAGTGAAATTAAGGTAGTTTTTGTATTTTCGCTTGTTACGCTCGTGTTCTGCGTGCTTGCGTGGTTCTGCCTTGAAATTCCTAAAGTATAAATAAAACGTAAATCATTGAAGGGAGGATAGAGCGTTGAAAAAATTAAATCTTTTCTCGAAGAAGAAAAATAAAAAAGCCGATATACTGCCCGTAGCAAACAGCGGTGAAACGGCACTTGCCGAAAAGTCGGAAAACAATAAGAAAAGTTCAGCGCAGCAAGCTCCCGTAAATTCAAAAATATACATATATGAGCACGGCTTTGACAGACCGATGCTTATAATAATACTGCTTCTCTCCCTTTTCGGACTTATAATGGTCTATTCGTCAAGCTACGTATATGCGCTTACATACTATGGAAACAGTACCTATTTCGTACTTCGTCAGGCGAGAATACTTATACCGAGTATACTGCTTATGCTTCTTATGACAAAGTTCGGGTACAAAATGATAAAGATATTCACTATTCCCGCATTTTTGGGAGCAACGCTGCTTCTTATTGCGGTTTTGTTCATAGGAACCTCTGAGGGTGAAGCACAAAGATGGATATTTATCGGTCCTATCTCCTTCCAGCCCTCCGAGCTTATGAAGATAGCTATGATACTTATGATAGCGAGAATATCGAGTAAATATAAGCATGTGATACATAAGAAAAAGAATTTCTGGAAGTCCACCCTGTACGGACTTGTTATTCCGGGAGCGCTTATCGCGTTGTCCTGTCTGCTCGTTCTTCTTGAAAAGCATCTTTCGGGAACTATCATACTCTTCCTTATCGGATTTGCGATGATATGGGCAAACGGATCGCCGAAATTCTGGTCAATTTTGTTCAGCGCTCTTGCTGTCAGCGCGGTTGCTCTCGTAATATTTTTCGTAAGCGTTTATCCCGAAGAGGTAAAGGCTCTCGTCCCCGACTATATGTTTACCCGTGTTGACTCTTGGTTGCACCCCGAAAACTACAGTGAGCTTGGCGACCTTTGGCAGACCTTGCAGGGAAAGATAGCGGTAGGCTCGGGCGGATTTTTTGGCAGAGGTTTCGGAAAGAGTCTGCAAAAGCATTTGTTTGTATCTATGCCGCAGAACGACTTTATATTTGCAATAGTTTGCGAAGAAATGGGATTTATCGGTGCTGTTACGGTAATAGGTCTGTATATAGCATTCGTTGTAAGAGGACTTTATATAGCAAGAAGAGCACCCGACGTTTTCTGTTCTCTCACAGCGCTCGGAATATCTGCACACGTCGGTATTCAGGCATTTCTCAATATGGCGGTCGTTATAGGCGTTATACCTAATACGGGAATTTCGCTCCCGTTCTTCAGTGCGGGCGGTTCATCGCTTTTGTTCCTGTTTGTCGAAATGGGAATACTTCTAATAATATCAAAATATACACCTATGGAAGAAACACCTAAAATTAAAAACTCCAAACACTCAGAAAGGCAAGCGCGTTAGATGAAAGTTGTAATGACAGGCGGCGGTACAGCCGGACACGTTAATCCTGCGCTCAGTATAGCGGGAATAATAAAAAAATATGAGCCTGACAGCGTAGTAGAGTTTATCGGAACCGAAAAGGGACTTGAAAACCGACTTGTTCCGAGAAACGGCTATACGATGCATAAAATAGAAGTAATGGGACTTTCAAGAAGCCTCTCGCCTAAAAATATCAAGGCGGCAGTACTTGCCTATACCTCGTATCAGAAATGCAAGAAGATACTTAAAGAGGTAAATCCCGACGTAGTAATAGGAACAGGCGGATACGTAAGCTGGCCCGTTGTAAGAGCGGCGGCGAGTCTGGGTATTCCGTGTGCGCTCCACGAAGCAAACGCAGTTCCGGGGTTTGCCGTAAAAATGCTGAAAAACAAGGCAGACGTAGTATTTGTCAACTTTGAAGAAACGGGAAATATTCTCGGCTCAAAAAAGGCGCAGGTAATACATACAGGAATGCCTATAAACAGTATGTTCCGTACTGTAAATAGAGAAGAAGCACGTAAAAAGCTCGGAATTGACGGCAAATATAAGTACGCAATACTTTCATTCGGCGGAAGCCTTGGCGCGCAGCGTCTTAATGAGGCGATAGTAGGCTTTATGGATTCTTATGTGTCAAAGCACCCCGAAATATGCCATATACATTCGGCAGGCGCAAGAGGATACGAGGAAACTATGAAAGCCTTTAAGGTGCGCGGACTTGATAAGCATCCGAACTGTAAGGTAGTAGAGTATATATACGATATGCCCGAGCAGATGCTTGCCTGCGACCTTGTAATATGCAGAAGCGGAGCATCTACGCTTGCCGAGCTTGCGGCAATAGGTAAGCCGTCAGTGCTTGTTCCTTCGCCAAACGTAACCAATAATCAGCAGTATAAAAACGCCAAGCTTCTGGTAGATAAAAACGCGGCAGTTATGGTTACCGATGACGAAATGACCCCCGAGATTTTTGAGAAAAATATATCGGAGCTATTCTCAAATGGCGAGATACTCAGAAAAATGGGCGCAAACGTAAGACGCTTTGCAGTCGATGACGGAGATGAGATCATTTATAAAAAGATAAAAGAGATCTCGGGAAGATAAAATCTAAAAGGATAACTGGATATGGATCAAAACAGGGAAGTAAACGAAAAAAATCTTCCGACACCGGAAGAACAAGCCAAGATATTCAGTGCAAAAAATAAAAGAGCGCGAATACGTCTTGCAAACAGAATTGCATATTTTTTTATAGTGGCTTTGGTTCTTGCGGGAATTTTTTATGCCGTTGTAAAGCTGTTTTTCTCTGTTGACGTTATAATCGTTAACGGAAGTTCTGTGTATTCGCACAGCGAGGTAAGTGAGGCGTGCGGATACGAGAAGGGAGATATTATTTTCACGGTAAGTAAATCGGATGTTGAGAACAATATAATCGCGAAACTGCCCTTTGTTTATTCTGTCGAGGTAAAAAAAGAATACCCGAGTACCCTTGTAATAAATATTCAGGACGAAAAAGAAAGCTTTTATTTTGAGTATGATAATAAGTACTTTGTACTGACGTCGGGACTGAAGGTACTTGCGGTCTCTGATGATGAAAGCAGCCTCGCTGCAACCTATGGAAAGCTTACCTTTGTGAAGATCGATGATGTTAAACAGGTCATAACCACAAAGGAAGTGGTCTTTTTTGACACAGAGTCATATAGAAGAAGCGCAAAGGTGCTTAGTGCAATACTCGAAAGTCCTATACACGAAAAACTTACTTCAGCGGATATAAGCGATCTGTATGACGTGAGATTTACGTATGATGACAGAATAGAGCTCGTTTTCGGAAGCCATATTGATATAGAAAAGAAAATCTCTCACGCGCTTTCGATCATTTCAAAATACAGCGAAAACGCAAAGGGTAAGATATATATATATGATCTTGATGAAGCATACGCGATGATCGAGGATAAATAACAGATTAGTTCAAAAAATAAATAAAAAATGTAAAAAAACTGTTAATAATCTGTCGAAGGCATTGAAAAATCATACAAATGATTTTATTATTATATAGTACCGAACTGTCGGTAAAAGGACGACTAATGTTTAAAAATAAAGTTTAGAATAAAAAATTCGGAGGAAAAAGGAATGACAAACGCAGCATTTGAAAACGTTATAGCTAACGAAGAAAATCAGGAAATTGATTTTTCCATCAAGATTAAGGTTATCGGTGTAGGTGGCGGCGGAAACAACGCTGTTAACAGAATGATAGAAAGTGGCGTTAAGAACGTTGAATTTATCGCTATCAACTCGGATAAGGTTGCACTCCAGAAGTCCAAGGCTCCCGTAAGAGTAGCTATCGGCGAAAAGCTCACAAAGGGACAGGGCGCAGGCGGAAATCCCGAGGTTGGATGCAGAGCAGCTGAAGAAAATTCTGAAGACATCGCAGCTTGCCTCAAGGGCGCTGATATGGTATTTATTACCGCAGGTATGGGCGGCGGCACAGGAACAGGTGCAGCTCCCGTTATCGCAAAGCTCGCACGTGAAATGGGCATACTTACAGTAGCAGTAGTTACAAAGCCCTTCGCATTTGAGCAGAAGAGAAGAATGACACATGCTGAAGCAGGTATCGTAAAGCTCAGCGAAAACGTTGACTCGCTTCTCGTAATTCCCAATGAAAGACTCAAGCAGCTCTCTCAGAACAAGATCACATTCCTCAACGCATTTGCAGAAGCAGATAACGTTCTCAGACACGGCGTTCAGAGCATTTCCGACCTTATCACAGAGTTCGGTGTTATCAACCTTGACTTTGCAGACGTAACAACAGTTATGAAGGATGCAGGATTTGCACATATGGGTGTTGGTGCTTCGAGCGGCAAGGACAAGGCAGAGGAAGCAGCAAAGCTCGCTATCTCCAGTCCTCTTCTCGAAACCTCTATTTCGGGTGCTCACGGAATTCTTGTCAATATTACAGCATCTCCCGACATCGGTCTCGACGAAATGGATATTGCAACCAATATGATCACACAGGAAGCTCATCCCGATGCAACAATTATCTGGGGTGCTACTATCGACGAATCTCTCAACGATGAAATGCGCATTACCGTTATTGCTGCAGGCTTCAATAAGGATAATAAGCCTGTTGAAGAAGCTCAGGAAGCAGCGAACGATGCAAACGCAGATAACGGCGAAGAAGATTTCGGCGTTCTCGTAGATCTCTTCACAAAGAAGAAGTAATTAAGATTACATAATCTAAAAAATATCCCCGACAGATTTCTGTCGGGGTATTTTTTGTGAGTTCAAGCTTATAACTGCTTTTTTATTCGTTCAAGTGCACTTTTTTCAAGACGTGAGACCTGTGCCTGTGAGATCCCGATCTCGTCGGCGATTTCCATTTGAGTTTTACCGCTGAAAAAACGCTTGTCTATTATCATACGCTCGCGCTCACTAAGACGTGCAAGCGCGTCGCGCAGAGCTATGTCCTCAAGCCAAGCCTCGTCGGTGTTTTCGTTGTCGCTTATCTGATCCATAATATATATCGCGTCGGACGAGCCGCCGTCAGAATATACGGGATCAAAAAGGGAAACAGGCTCGACAATGGCTTCGAGAGCCGAAACCACCTCTGCGCGAGTGTGCGTTTCGCCGTTTTTCTTCATAAGGGCGTATATTTCGTCAATAGAAGGCTCTTTTGCCATCTCTTTTGATAATTCTTCGCGCGCTGTGAGCGCACGGTAGGCAAGGTCGCGTATCGAACGGCTCACGCGGATCGAGTTGTTGTCGCGTAGGTATCGCCTTATCTCGCCTATTATCATCGGTACCGCATATGTGCTGAATTTCAGATTAAGCTCGGTGTTGAAATTATCGACCGCCTTTATAAGACCGACACAGCCTATCTGAAAAAGGTCATCGGGATTTTCACCCCGACTGCTGAATCTTTGTACGATACTCAGCACAAGCTTTAAATTTCCGTCTATAAGACAGGCTCGAGCTTCCTCGTCGCCGTCTTTTGTGCGCTTTAGAAGCTCGTCCTTTTCCTCGTCGGAGAGTACTTTAAGTTTAGAGGTATTTATTCCGCAAATCTCTACTTTGCCGATATACATTTTATCGCATCCTTTGTTTTAGTTGACATTATAATTATTGCCGATATGGTAAATGTTGATACATAAAACAAAGGGTGGTAATTTTTTGAAAAATAAAATATGCACCTCGAAGCTCTGTAATATAATACTCTTAAATGATGATGTGTGTTCTCAAATACAGTTTTGTAAATAACTTATCTATTGACAAGAAAACAGATAATCTATATATGCTTTCTGTAGTTTTTCTTGGAAGTACTACATTTGTGGGTGCAGGTGTTTTTATGTAGACTAATTCACAAATTTATTGTATAATTATAAAAAGTTCCAACCTTTTTCAAAATTCGTGTCTATATAGTTGAAAGCTTTCAGGCGAGGTACAAACAAGTGAACAGACAAGATGCTGAAAAGATTATAACTGAATATCTCAAACCCATATTCGGCTTTGCATTGAAAAGGTGTAAAAATGCACATGACGCAGAAGATCTATCGCAGGATATCGTATTAAAAGCGTTCCGCGCACTTTTGATCAAAGATGATATCGGGGACGTCAACAAATTTATTTGGACGATCGCTCATAATGCGCTCAGTAATTATTACCGAGGTTCAGCGAAGAGCATTATGGGTGTATCCATTGATGAGTTGGCAGAGGTCATTGCAGACCTAGACTCTATTTTTGATGACGACGACAATGCCGATACCATTCGCAGATTACAGAGTGAAATAGCGTATCTTTCAAAACTACAACGCAAGATCGTAATTGCGTACTATTTTGAAAACCGTAAGCAAGCCGATATTGCTAAGGATTTAGATATTCCTCTCGGTACTGTCAAATGGCACTTGTTTGAAGCTAGAAAAGAATTGAAACGAGGTATGGATACTATGAGAAAAACAAGCGAACTTAAATTTCATCCAATCAAATTCGATGGCTACGGAATCAACGGTTCTGCCGGTAGCAGAAATCCCGACGAATTCTTTCGATCAAGCTTACCGCAGAATATATGCTACTGTGTCAGAAACGTCGCAAAGTCAGTCAACGAGATTGCAGATGACCTGGGTGTTTCACCCGTTTATGTGGAAACAGAGGTGGATATTTTAGAGGAATACGGCTTTTTGATCAAGCAAAATGACAAGTATCTGATCAATTTCTGTATCAATGAGCCGACAGCAGAGTTGCTGATCATGCTAAACGATATGTACAAGCATGCCGCCGAGCTGTTTGCGAACGAACTGTATGATGAACTGATAAAAAGCGGACTTTTAGACGATAAGCGCATTGTATGCAATCATATGCTTCCCGGGTCTACACGCGAAAATCCGCTTAGAGATAAAAACTTTCTTCTTTGGTCGCTGATTCCGTATATTGCTGCATGGTCAGGCGAGGCATTGATGGATAAGGCCATTACTTTCGAGGAGGTCGCTACCATTCGTCCTGACGGCGGACACAATATTTTCCAGGCATCGATCATGCCAGAAGAGATGTTCTTGCCCGAAGAGTATGTCTACATGAAAAATTGGTGCGGGCCTATGTGGAACGAGTATGACGGCAGGGTTTTATGGGAGATTAATACAGAATGGTCGGATCGCGGGGCATATAAAGGATTTTTCCAAGAGGCAGACGAAGCCAGGCGCGTGCTTTCGTTGTACAAGCACGAAAAAGAAAATCTGCTTTCTAAGGAAGATTACGCATGGCTTTCCGAGCGCGGATATATGGAGTCTAGTGGAGATTACAACGGAAATTTCACATCCATTTGGAAAATAATTGTTCTCCAAGATAACGAAATAAAAAAAGAACTTCTCGCCATCGGTGAGCGCATTAAAGAAAAATATCATACCGATTTTGAGGCAATAAAGAAACCTTATGTAAGAGCAGCATTAGATTCAGTTCCTGCACATTTGCGAAGAATAAGAGAGTATGAACTTCAATTTTTATTTCACTCTGACGGATGGTTCTTGCTTCACTGTATTGTTGCTCTCTTGAACAACGGCAAGTTAACACCACCTACCGATGAACAGAAAAAATCTCTGATAACAATTATTCTTCCTATTTGATAAGAAATACCGCCGAGAGTAACCGTTTGGTCGCTCTCGGCGGTTAATTGTTTAAATTGTTTTCCTATCACACTAACACCTTGTTGGTTAGTAAGTACGCACTTGTAGGGGAGAGGATTGCCCCTCCTGTGCATATTATCTTTAAATAATAACGGCGGCAGCAAGCCACCGCCCTACTGCATTTCATACAGTTTTTATAAAGTTTTTGAAAAGAGTTTGAGAGAAACTTTTTTCAAAAAGTTTCTCTCAAGAATAAACTCACTTGATCTTTCTTGCCTCAATATAAAATCTCTTGTCGGAAGCGTGGCCCATAGAGAATGTCTTTCTCGGGAGCACACCGTCGAGCATGATCGCAGGGAAGAGCTCGCTCTTTTTCATACCGTCGAAGATAAATCCGATGGTATTTTCTTTTCTCGAAAGACTTGTAACAACGTCTTCGCCGTGAATGTAGTCAACCTCCGCGCCCGCATGCTCCTTTATGTAAGAATCAATGAAATTCTGAAGCAGACCAACGGTAAGACTTCCGTTTGTGGGGAGGTAAATATCCTTCTCCTCGTTTCCGAAAATGCAGTGTACCTTGCTGCCCGAATTTTCGTCGCAGGGGGCGAAATACTTTTCGATAGAAGAAAGTACGTCAAGTGGCGAAACGCTAAACATAACACGGAAAATAGGCTCAAAAACGAGCGAATCGTCGTGTATGTTGACTATCTCGCAGAGCGCGTAGCGTGAAAGCTCTGAGGGATCTCTTGTGTAACATTCCTTGGCTGTTGCAAGGGAGTGATTTCCGTCGCCGACTGCAAAGAGCATACCGTCGCTCGAAATGATTTCGGACAAGGTCTTGTTTATATTGTCCTGCTCCTCGCTGTCGATGATATAACCCGAGATATGTCCCGAATTTTTCATAAGATCGAAGTCATACGCCTTTTTCATATCATTTTTAGATGCTTCAAGATTGCCGAGGATCTTGTTTTCGGGATCGTCGATCAGAATAAGAATATGGGGAAGCTCAAGCGGCGCGTTTTTGCGTATCTCAACTCTCGGGGGGATTCTCTCGATTACAGTCTGCTCAGTGGCACGGATAAGCGATTTTGCACCGGGACGCCAGTCATAAGCCTCAAGATCGAGCGCACCCACGATACCGTGTCGGATCTTTCCCGAGGAAATCTCACGCTCAACGTATATCATTGAATTTTCAAATGTGTCAAAAACACCGCCGTCAAGGTAATTTTTCATAGTAGCGTTTATATTTTCGATACGCTTGCCAACACTATCCGAAAGATAGATCTCGGGAAGAGTTACGCGAAGCGCGGAGGGAGTGTCGCCCACAATAGAATCAACGTCATTCCAGTAATCAGGCTCGCTTGTGTACTGGTCGCAGGCAACAACAGCCCATTTTTCAAAATTCTCTTTGGGGAGAAGTATACTTGCAGGGTAAAGATACTTTTTAGTTTCAGACATATGTATTTTCCTTTCAAAAAACTATACTCTATTTTATACGTTTTATATTAAAATGTCAAGTATTTAAATAAAAATAAGATACCGTGCAGTTTTGCAAAGTATCTTACTTTAAAATTCAGGTATTTTCCCCGTTTTCGCTTTTTAGGGGAAGCTCGATCCAAAAAGTACTTCCGAAACCGACCTTGCTTTTTACGCCGTATCTTCCGCTGTGCATTTTTACAACAGATTTTACTATTGAAAGTCCGAGTCCTGTTCCGTTTGCAGCACGCTTGTGCTCGGTGTCGCGGTAATATCTTTCCCAGATGTCGCGCAGCTTGTCGGGAGCTATTCCGTCGCCCGTGTCGGTAACAGAAATCTTTACAAAGCCGTTTTCGCTTGTCTGTGATATTCTTACCACGCGGTCGCTTCCCGTGTAGGTAAGCGCGTTGTTTATAAGATTTCTCACAGCCTGAAGTATCATAGTCATATCGGCGCAGACAACTGTGTCGCAGTCGTAGTCAAAGGATATATCATATCCCTGCGCAGAGGTCAGCTCCGAATAGGTGGAGATACAGTTTTGGAGCATCGAGGTCAGCGAAAATTCGGTGATGTTTGGGGTGAATGTTCCGCTTTGAAGCTTTGATATTTCAAGAAGATCGTTTACAAGCGATGAAAGACGCCCAACCTCGTCGATTATCGTCTGACAGTTTTCCTTTGTCGCCTCACCGGGAATATCGCGCATCATTTCGCTGTATCCCGCAATAAGAGTAAGGGGGGTGCGCAGATCGTGCGATACGTTGGCAACAAGCTCTTTTTGGAGCGTTTCAACCTTTGAGAGTTCGCTCGACGCGCTTTCAAGAGTGTGCGCAAGCTCATCGACCTCGCGGTATCCTACCTTTTGCAGATATTTCGCACCGTAATTACCTTTTTCAAGCTCTTTTGCAGAGCGGTTTATTTCAATAAGCGGTCTTGCAATATTCTTTGATATTATTATCACAAGAATTATTGCTATACATATATATAAAGCGGACACAAGCACAAGAATGTAAAGTATCGTGCGCGAGGTGGTTCCGACAGGAGATACGACTCTGTTTACAAAAATAGCGCAGTCTTCGCCCGAACTGTCGGTAAAAAGCTTTATATAAAGAACGCTGTGGCTTTCGTCGGGAGAGTCAACAGAGAAGGGCGCACCGTAAAATCCCTGTTCCTTTGCATCATAGGTAAATGCGTAGAGAAGCTCACCGCCGTTTTCCCTAGCCTTTTCGTAAAGGTTTATTATCTGATTTATTTTCAGACGATAAAGATAACAGTCCTTGTACGATATATCAGATACGTTGTATGTCGACTTGCTCGTATCTGAATATATTGAAACGCACGAGCTGTTGTTTTCGCTTATGTTTTTCGCAATTTCGGTAAAAGCAGGATCGTTTTCAAGCAAAATAAGATCCTTTGCCTGATCCTTCAGCTCGTTTATCATCATAGTCTTGTATATGCGTCCGAAGAAAACGACCTGACATAACCAAAGAGAAATAAGTATAATAGTCATAAAAATAATGAAATAATACATTATTTTCGCGGTTATACTCATTTTTCTGCGTTCTTTTTTGGAAAACAGACAAGTAAAACGTCGAGGACTTTTTTTACTTTGTGTCAAAACGGTAGCCAACTCCTCTCAGTGTGATTATGAATTTACTGTACTGCCCAAGCGATTTTCTGAGAAGCTTTATATGTGTATCGAGCGTTCTGTCATCTCCGTAAAAATCATATCCCCAAACCTCAGAGATAAGCTTTTCACGAAATAGCGCGATATTTGCATTTTTGATCATGTAACAAAGGAGATCGTACTCCTTTGGAGAAACGGTTATCGGAGAAGAGTCAATATAAATAATTCTCGCCTTAAAATCGACACGCAGACCTTCGAGCTCAAAGACTTCTTTGTCCGAGGTGTCGCGGTTTTTGCGATAACGCTTCAGTACAGCATCAATACGGAGAATAAGCTCGCGGGGAGAGAAGGGCTTTACAACGTAGTCGTCGATGCCGAGCTGAAAACCGTTTATTTTGTCATATTCCTCGCCGCGCGCAGAGAGCATAATTATCGGTATGTCCGAGTTTTTTCTTATCTCGCGGCTTGCGGTAAAGCCGTCAAGCATAGGCATCATTATATCCATAACGATAAGGTCGTATGCGTTTTGCGAGGCAAGCGTTATAGCGTCCATTCCGTTTTCGGCTTCGTCAACAGAATACCCCTCAAATTCAGCATATTTGCGTATAAGCTCTCTTATTTTGTATTCGTCATCAACTACGAGTATTCGATACATATAGTACTGTCCTTTCAAAAAATGTTTATACTGCGTTAGTTTGATTATGATCCTGTTTTTTCACCGAGTACGACTGATACAGTCAGAGCTTTTCCGCCTCTCATTACAGTGAGATGAATAGTATCTCCAACCTTCATCGTAGCAAGGAAATTCTGAACAGATTGACCGTCTTCAACGGTTATAAACTGTTCGTCGTCGGTTGCTATCTGATAGATTCTGTCGCCAAGCTTCAGAGTCTCCTCGGAGTCCTTCGCATATTTTATACTGTCGGCAGTTGAAAGCACGTAAACACCGGGGATTATAGAGGACACGCCCCATCTGCCCGAGGAAGTTGTAGCGAATTCTTTAAGCTCGGGATATTCTTTAAATACAGCGCTGTAATTGTAATTTGTGATCGTAACGAGATTTACGCCTATCTGCGGTCTGCCCGAAACGTAGCCCTTGTCAATAAGCTGTGTTATAACGTCGATAACGGTATCAATGGGAATGGCAAATCCGATACCCTCGATGTCCTCACCTGCAATCTTAGCGTTTACAATACCGATAAGAGAGCCGTTGATGTCGAAAAGACCGCCGCCCGAGTTGCCCGAGTTTACAGCGGCACTTATCTGCATAAGCACCATATTTGTACCCTCGACCGAGATCTCTCTTTCGAGAGAGGAAAGAACACCGTCTGTTACCGTGTTGGTAAGATAGCCGAGGGGATTACCGATAGCTATTACAGTTTCGCCGAGAGTAAGCTTTGTTTTTGCCGTGTCGCGTACTGTAACGGGGAGTACCTCGCTTCCCTCGGGGAGAGTTATCTTAAGAACAGCAAGGTCGGTGAGTGAATCATTTGCCATAGCCTCGGCAAAAAATCCTGTACCGTCGGTGAATGTTACTTTTATTGTTTCATAGCCTTCAACCACGTGATTGCAGGTTACGATATAAGCGGTATATTCGTGTGTGGCCCAAAGCACACCGCTTCCCGTGCCCGCGAGAGTAGAAGCGCTGCTGTCTGTGTATGCTTCTATAAGAAGGGTAGAATCGTAGGCTATATGGGTCGCCTTTGAAACAGCGTTCATAGGAACCTCAAGGTCGCTTTTGCTTACGGTAAGGTGAGGTCCGTCTATACTCGTAAGACTGCTGCTATATCCGAAATTTCCTATCTTACCGAGTATCGAGTTAATTGCAAAAGCACCTGCCGAAAGAGCAGAGAAAATTATTGCAACGGAAACAGCAATAACAGTTATACAAACAAGCGCTGATCTCTTTTTCTTCTTTTTGGGAGTATCGGAATTTATCTGAGGCTCGCTTTTATAGGGGGTAAAGGTATTCTCATCTTCGGAAGTATAAGAGAAGTCGCCCGTTGCGGCGTCAAAGGAAACCTCGCATTCGGGATTTTCGACAGATATGTTTTTCTCAGTGTCCTGAGATTCACTACTATTTAAATTGTTAAATTCGTCGTTCATTGAAATTACCTCGCGTTTCTGACAGAGAATTAAATACGGTAAAGTGTATTTTCTGTTGTCAGATACGATTTTAAACCTTTAATGTGTATGTAATGTGAAGAACATTGAAATAATTTTTGAAAAATGACAAAATATAGTAAAAAAGGCGGAAATCTCATAGGATTTCCGCCGTGAATTTTAAAAATTATTTTGTGGAGTACTTGTATGTAGTTTTCTGAACGTAGGTTTCTCCAGCCTTAAGCACAACAGAGGGGAAGTCCTTCTGGTTGGGAGAGTCGGGGAGCGCACAGCATTCCATACAAACTGCATGACGGCGCTTCTGCTTAAACTTCGAGTAGAAGGGATTGTCCGCATCCATAAAGTTGCCCGCGTAGATCTGAATACCCTTTTCAGTCGTGTAAACGTCAACGTTTATCTTTGTTTCGGGGGAGTAGAGAGTTGCAACGGGAGTGTCCTTGCTGGGATTATTAAGTAACCAGCAGTGGTCGTATCCGCCGCCGCGTACGAGCTGAATGTCGTCCTTGTCGTCAATATCCTTGCCGATAACTCTGCCGCCGCGGAAGTCAAAATTGGTATTTTCAACGGGTGTGATTCCGAGAGGAATGAGGGTGTCGTCAACCGCTACGAATGAGTCAGCGTCGATAGTGAGCGTCTGATTCATAACGCTTTCACCGCAGCCTGAAATAGAGAAATAGCTGTGATTTGTCATAGCTACGATCGTATCCTTGTCGGTGGTTGCCGCATAATCAATGGTGAGTGCGTTGTCAGAGGAAAGGGTAAAGGTAACGGCGATGTCGAGCTTTCCGGGGAATCCTTCCTCTCCGTCCTCAGAGATGAGCTTAAATGTTGCAGACGCCTCGTTTTCCGTTTCGTTTATAGCATCGAGAGTCCAGACTCTTGCGCTGTAACCGGTATTGCCGCCGTGAAGGTGGGTGATTCCTTTTTCGTTTTTAGCAAGGGTGTATTTAACGCCGTTAAGCGAGAAAATGCCGTCTTTGATACGGTTTGCATATCTTCCTACAGTAGAGCCCTGATATCCTGTATCTGCAAGATAGCCCTCAAGCGTGTTCCAGCCGCAAATGGTCTGAACGCCCTTATAGTTTATGTCGGTGATTCTTGCGCCGTACTCGATTATTGTTACTACGGTGTCGCCCTTGGAGAGAACGCAAGCGTCAACATTTGTTCCGTCGGGCATAGTGCCGAAATTTTTTCTGAGTGTACTCATATTTAAAACTCCTGTTCCGCGCTCAGTTACGCGCATACAAAATATTACAGTTTAATTATACAATAGATTTACGCAGTTGTCAATCGGAAAAAGAAAACTCTTTGATGAAAATTTGACTTGGGGTACCGCCTACAAGGCATATTCGCTTTTTTATTCTAAAGCTATCATATACCATTTGAGATTTTATACTGTCGGTTGACCTTCCTCAACTAATGATTTATTGACAAATAGTTCCGAAAATGATATAATTAACACGTACTAAGGCAGTATAAATTTCATTATAGGGAAGGAGATTTGAAATGAAAAGAACGAAATTTAAGTATTTTTGTTTAATCCTCGCTGTTTTGATGCTTTCAGGCGTTTTGACATCTTGCGTTTTACCCGGATATTACGGAAAAAACGATGCAAGCTCCGAGGGACCGGAGTCCCCTGATGACGATGAAACCTATGAAGTTTATGAATTTTCGGAAGGACTTGAGTTTACCTTGCTCCACGCTGAAAATGCTTACGAGGTTTCAATGGGAACATGTACGGAAACAAATATTATAATTCCGCCTGCGTATAAAGGGCTTCCCGTTACGAGAATTGCGCGCGCCGCTTTTTCAAATACCGATATTGAAAGTGTTGAGATACCGAGCAGTATAACCCACATTGTAGAAATTGCATTTTCAAACTGCGACCGCCTTACAAGTGTAACGATACCCGAGGGTGTTGTTTATATAGGCGAACACGCATTTAATTCTTGCATAGCCCTTACAGATATAAGTATTCCCGACAGTCTTCGTCATATAGGTCTTACGGCATTCTATAACTGCCCAGTTCTTTTACACGAGGAGTATGAAAGTGGACTCTATCTCGGTAATGAAAATAATAAATATGTTCTCCTTAATAAAGTAGTTAATAGTGAGATTTCCGAAATAAGCATACATAGCCAAACTAGGCATATCACAAGTGATGCTTTTGAAAGATGCACAAGTCTTTCGTATAACGAGTATGAGGGCGGTCTGTATTTGGGAAACAGTGAAAATCCGTATATCTTTTTAGTAGATACCGCAGAAGACCAAATCACAAGCTTTGCAACTCATAAGGACACCAGATTTATCGGAAGCAGGGCGTTTGAATACTGCGAAAGCCTTAGTGGCGTTACTCTTTCCGACAATATAGTGTGTATCGGTGAATATGCCTTTAACGGCTGCTCTTCTCTTACCGATATAAAGATACCGGGTAAGGTTGCATCTATACAGGACAATGCATTCTTCTTGTGTGAGGCTCTTGAAAAAATAACTATCCCTGACAGCGTACTCAGTATCGGAAAAACTACATTTGCTAATTGCTCCGAACTTTCCGACGTAATTCTTTCTGAGAGCTTAATTCGAATTGACGATTACGTTTTTAACAGATGTGAAAGTATAGAAAATATAACTATACCTAAAAAGGTAACGTCGATAGGCTTCGAAGCATTTATGATATGCACGGGGCTCAAAAGCATAAAATTTCCTGACGGAGTTACCTATATTGACGACGAGTCCTTTTACGGATGTTCTTCTCTGGAAAGTATATCTTTTTCGAAAAATCTTGAATACGTAGGAATCAGTGCTTTTTCAAACTGTTCACAGCTTGAAAATATCGTTCTTCCAAAAGGTACGCTTACTGTTGAGAATAATGCGTTCAGTAATTGTGCAAATCTGACGAGTATAACTATTCCCAAAAGTGTTACTTTTATTGAGGAAGACGCTTTAAAAGACTGTCAGAATCTTAAAACTGTAATTTTCAAAGGAACAGTGGAACAGTTCAAAGCTATAAACGAAGCGCAAAGCGCGATAGCAAAAATAGGCACGCCGGGAACTGTAAAGTGTTCGGACGGTAATATCAGTTATCAGTAAATTTGATTACAAAAAACAGCCCGAAGGCATAAGCTTTCGGGCTGTTTTATAGGCTTAAAAATTAAAGTATCATAACGTTTTTCTTTGCACACTCACGGCGAATTTCGTCGGGCCATATCGAAGACTGAACCTCTCCGATGTGAGCCTTGCGAAGGAAAAACATACACATTCTCGACTGACCGATACCGCCGCCTACGGTGTAGGGGAGTCTTCCTTCAAGCAGGTCGCGGTGAAAGGGAAGCTCCTTTCTCTCGGTGCAGCCTGCAATTTCAAGCTGCTTTAAAAGTGTTTCCTCGTCAACACGGATTCCCATTGATGAAAGCTCAAGAGCTATGTCAAGCACGGGATAGTAAACTATAATATCTCCGTTGAGCTCCCAATCGTCATAGTCGGGAGCGCGGCCGTCGTGGCGCTTGCCCGATCTGAGTGCTCCGCCTATCTTCATAATAAATACCGCGCCGCACTCCTTGGCAATACGGTATTCGCGCTCCTTTGAGGTAAGATCGGGGAATCTGTCCTCAAGCTCCTGCGAGGTGATAAAGGTTATGTGCTCGGGAAGAAGACGTCCGATAAACTGATAGTCGTCGGTTATGTAATTTTCGGTATGGCGAAGCGCGCGGTATATGCGGTTTACCATAAGCTTTAAAACCTCTTCGGTACGCTCCTGCCTCGTGATAACTCTTTCCCAGTCCCACTGGTCAACGTATATGGAGTGTATGTTGTCTGTTTCTTCGTCGCGGCGGATAGCCGACATATCGGTGTAAAGTCCCTCTCCCGGCTCAAATCCGTAAAGAGCGAGCGCAGAGCGCTTCCACTTTGCAAGCGACTGTACTATTTCGCACTGCTTGCCTGTTTCAAGCAGGTCAAATCCGACAGGACGCTCAACACCGCTTAAGGTGTCGTTAAGTCCCGAGGAGGATTCAACGAAAAGGGGAGCAGATACACGGGTGAGATTAAGCTGGATAGCAAGATCTCTCTCAAAAAAGTCTTTTACCTTTTTTATAGCACACTGAGTCTGTCTGAGATTCAGCTCGGAGGAGTAACCCTCGGGAATATATACTTTAGACATATAAATCAGTCCTTTCAAAATCATATTACTCAAAATAATATCTCATTATAACATAGTTTTGTACTGCAGTCAATAAAAAAATAGATGTTTTTACAAAAAATATATAAACTTTTCGTTAGCTCTTGACATCTTCGCGCGTAAGAAGTATAATATTTGAAAGCGTTTCATTTTTTTGGGTAAATACGTAAAAAATGCTTGATTTAACAAATAAACGAGGTGTTACAATGTTAGTAATTTTTTCGGGATGCTCGGGAGTTGGAAAGAATACGGTAATAAATAATATTCTTTCGAAATCCGATGACTATAAGCTTCTTCCGACCTATACGACAAGAGATAAAAGACCGGGAGAAAAGGACGGCTCTCCGTACTATTTCATAAATGACGAGCAGTTTCTCGAAAAGATAGAAAAAGGCGATTTTTACGAACACGAGATAGTTCATAACCATTATTACGGCACGTCAAGACAGCTCCTCTCAGAAGGTCTTGCGAGCGGTAAGACTCTTATGAAGGATATTGATGTCAACGGTGCGCTCAATCTGTCCGAAATACTCAAAAATGACGTAAAGATAATAACCCTGTTTCTTTACGTGGAAAACGCCCAGATACTTATCGAGCGTCTTACGGGAAGGGGAGAAAAGGACATCGCTCTGCGGCTTGAGCGATATAACCACGAGATGTCGAAGCGAAATCTCTACTCGTATCTCATAAATAATAATTCCCTTGAAAATACTTCAAAGCTCGTAGACGAAATAGTTAAGTTTGAAAAAGACGGAGCGAAATTTGTTTGTTCGCTCGGAGAAAATGAAATATCCGAAAAGGCTGTCAAGGAGGCACTTGAGGTGTATGCGCGCGGAGAAAATCCCGAGCCTGTAAAGGTCAGCGTATATGACGGTGCATTCTGCATTACAGAGGGCGTGGAGAGATACGTTGCATCTCTTGTTTGCGGTAAAACTATCGCAAAGGACCTCACTCTTGACGAAAATGCGAGATTGTTTACAGACTTTGATATTTGCGGATATGCAAAGAAATTTTCTTAAATAACACAGAGTAATAATGCCGCTTTATACACTGAAAATGTATTTGGCGGCTTAAATGTTCCTATTTGAAAGGAGATGATCAGATTTGAATAAAAAGCAGAGCAAATTCAGGGCAGTGCTGAAATTTTTACCAAAGGCGCTTCCTTGGTTTGTTATAACCGTGCTGTCATCTGCTATGATAACCGTGCTTGATTCTATAACGCCTCAGCTTGTGCGAATGACGGTTGACTCGATAATCGGAAACAGTAAGCCTGACGTACCGAAGATCGTTATGTGGGTCGTAGAAAAACTCGGCGGAATAGAGCGCATAAGGGAGAATATGTACCTTATAGCAATCACCGTAGTGGCATTTGCCTTCGGAAGTGCGCTTATGAGATATATTTCGCGCGCATCGGGCGCAAAAGGCTCTGAAATATATACCGAAACGATGAGAAACAGCCTCTTTTCGCATATACAGAGGCTTCCGTATCGCTGGCACGTTGCAAATCAGACGGGTGATATCATACAGAGATGCACGTCAGACGTAAACACGGTAAAGACCTTCATATCGGGACAGCTTCCCGACGTGTTCCGTCTTGTGTTTCTTATCGGATTTTCGTCGTATATGATGTTTACGATGAACTGGAGGATAGCGCTTCTTGCAATATCATTCGTTCCCTTTGTTTTTCTTTATTCGATGCTTTTCAATAAAAAGATACATAAGGAATTTGGAAAAGCGGATGAGGCAGAGGGCGAGCTTTCCACGATAGCGCAGGAAAATATTACGGGAGTAAGAATAGTACGTGCATTCGGCAGAGAGGCATACGAAAAGGATAAATTTGAAAAGCAGAATAATATCTATACTGAAAACTGGGTAGTACTCGGAAAAACTATGGGTTGGTTCTGGGGAATTTCCGACTTTGTTTCGGGATTTCAGATGCTTTCGGTAATAGTATTCGGTATTTTCTGCGCGGCATCGGGAACTCTAACCGAGGGTGAATTTATTGCCTTTATTTCGTATAATGCGATGCTTACGTGGCCCGTGCGTCAGCTCGGACGACTTGTTTCGCAGCTCAGCCGAGCATCTGTTTCGGCAGAGCGTATAGCATATATTCTTAACGAAGAGGAGGAAAAGGACAGTCCCGACGAGGTCGATATGCCCGACGGTGATATCGTTTTCGATAACGTAACCTTTGCATATTCCCCCGAGCTTCAGCCCGTGCTGAAAAACGTTTCGTTTACCATAAAAAGAGGAGAAATGTTTGCTATCCTCGGCGGAACGGGAAGCGGAAAATCGACACTTGTGCTCCTTCTTCACCGTCTTTATGACCTTGAAGAAAACTGCGGTACTATCACAATAGGCGGAGTCGATATTAAAAATATAAAACGCTCCTCACTGCGCGCAAAGATCGGTATGATACTGCAAGAGCCCTTCCTTTTCTCGAAAACCATCGGAGAAAATATAGCAATTACAGAAAAAATATCGGAAAACACCGAAGAAATAAACGAAAAGATCAAAAATGCGGCTTCTCTTGCAAGTATAGCTGACGAAATAGACTCATTTGCCGATAAATATGATACGGTCGTCGGCGAGCGCGGAGTTACACTTTCGGGCGGACAGAAGCAGAGAGTCGCAATAGCGCGTCAGTTTGTAAGAGAAAACGAATATATTGTTCTCGACGACTCGCTTTCGGCAGTCGATACCGAAACTGATAGTAAAATAAGGTCTGCTATAATGCACGAAAGCAAGGACTCGACCGTAATTATCATTTCGCACAGAGTTACCACGCTTTCGCAGGCAAATAAGATACTTGTACTCGAAAACGGCAGAGTTTCCGAATACGGAACACCGTCCGAGCTTCTCAAAAACGGTGGTACGTACAGTAAGATATATGAGCTTCAGACCTGCGTGCCCGATAGCGAGGGCGCTTTGAAGGGAAGTGATCTCAGTGAGTAAAAAGACAGATAAAAATACTGAAAATATAAAGCTCCCGTTTTTCGGAATACCGAAAATATTGCCTTACGTAAAGCACTACCGTAAGACCCTGATCTTTATGCTTGTAGCCTGCTTTGGCACTTCGCTTGTTGACCTTGTTCTTCCGCTTTTCCAGCGATACGCGATCAAGAATTTCGTTCAGGAGGAAAGCGCGAAGGGAGTCTGGGTATTCGCGATTTGCTATCTTGCAGCTATCCTTTTGCAGATACTTTGCTTTATGTACTGGGCGCGTGTCGCGTGGACATGCGAAATGCGAATAGGGCGCGACCTTAAGCGCTCGGCGTTCAATCATTTGCAGACACTCTCGTTCTCGTATTTCAATACCAACGCGGTAGGATATATACACGCGAGAGTTATGAGCGATACATCTATGATAGCGCAGATTTTCACGTGGGGACTCGTTGACGTAAGCTGGACTGTAGTTTACCTTATCGGCGCGTGCGTTATGATGCTCCTGCTGAATTTTAAGCTTGCGCTTATAGTAATCGCAGTTGTTCCGATAGTCGCTCTCGTGTCCTTCCTTTTAAACCGCCGTCTTGTCGACGCTAACCGTAAGGTGAGAGAAGTAAACTCGGTAATGACGGGAAAATTCAACGAGGGAATAGTGGGCGCAAAGACCACTAAAACCCTTCTTATAGAAGATAAGACATTTGACGATTTCTCGGCGGAAACCAAAGAAATGAAGCGCGCATCGGTAAGAGCGGCACATTTCAGCGCACTTTTCATATCGGTTTCGACATTCCTTTGCTCCTTCGCGGTAGCGATCGTTATGTGGCAGGGCGGAAAGCTTACTGCCGAGAGCCTTATGGAAGTCGCGACTCTGTCTGCGTTTATCACCTATGCGCTTAATATGGTCGATCCGATAACAGAGCTTGCACGAACGGTCAGCGACCTTGTCGGAGTCAAGGTCAATATCGAGCGCTTTACAAAGCTTATGAATACCGAGCCTGACGTAAAGGATACAGATGAGGTCATAGAAAAATACGGCGATTCCTTTGAACCCAAAAGGGAAAACTGGGAAAGCATAAAGGGCGATATAGAGCTTTGCGACGTCAGCTTCAAATACCCCGACGGAAATGAATACGTGCTTGAACACTTTAGCCTTAAAATTCCCGCGGGAACGAACGTTGCGATAGTCGGTGAAACGGGTGCGGGTAAATCCACACTTGTAAACCTCGTTTGCCGCTTCTTTGAACCTACCTCGGGTAAAATTCTTATCGATGGCAGAGATTATAAAGAGCGCTCACAGCTTTGGCTGCATTCGAATATAGGCTACGTTCTTCAGACGCCCCATCTTTTCTCGGGAACTGTGCGCGATAACCTGAAATACAGCAGCCTTGACGCGACCGATGAAGAGCTTTACGCAGCACTCGAAGCGGTCAGCGCAAAGGAAGTTGTTGACCGTCTTGACGGCGGGCTTGATTTTAACGTAGGCGAGGGCGGAGACCTGCTTTCAGTTGGTGAAAAACAGCTTATATCCTTTGCAAGAGCGATACTCGCAGACCCTAAGATATTCGTTCTTGATGAAGCGACCTCGTCGATAGATACTCTCACCGAGAGTCTTATACAGTCGGCGATAGAAAAGCTTCTTTCGGGAAGGACCTCGTTTATGATAGCGCATAGACTTTCGACTATACGCAAAGCCGATATCATACTCGTCGTTCGCTCGGGAAAGATAGTCGAATCGGGCACACACGAGGAGCTTTTTAACAAAAAGGGATATTATTATTCACTTTATACAAGACAGTATCAGGACGAAGCGTCGGTTGAGATACTCGGCGCAAACAGCAAGTTAGATGAATTGTCAATCTAAGTGCAACAGAAATTTCAGATAAATCGGAAGATTTTTAAAAATTCAAAACTTTTTAGGCCTGGCGTTGATCAACGCCGGGTTCTTTTTTTATTTTCCTAATATTAAACCATTTTAAAGTGCAGAATCCAAGAGAATCGCTGACTTTTTGGTAATTCGGGGTTTACAAACGAGGAAATACGTGCTATAATAAACTCACATACATTTTTCACGAGTAAATACAAGGATATTTTTATTTTTTGAAAATGGTGAAATATACCTTTTTCGTAGTGTAATCATCGTATGAATTTAGTAAAACACAGATTCCATCGGTGATTATGTAAGGAATATCCTTTTTATTATTTACCGAAAAACTTTATATTTTAAGGAGAAAAGATATGAAGAAACTACTTATTGCTCTCTTGGTGGTTACGATGTGTGTATTTTTTGCTGCGTGCGACAAGGATGCAGACAGCGACATCACCACGACACCTGACACCGACGATTCGCTCCACACTCATATATGGAGTGATTGGACGGTAACTACCCAAGCCACTTGTACTGAGGATGGCAAAGAAGAACGCACATGCGCTTGCGGCGAAAAAGAATCGAATGTTATTTCTGCTACCGGTCATACCGAGGTAATCGATGCCGCTGTTGCGCCTACCTGTACAACCGAGGGTCAAACCGAAGGTAAACATTGCTCTTCCTGCGGTCAAGTCCTCGTTGAGCAGACTATTCTTCCGCTTGTCAATCATACATACGACAACGAGGAAGACGAAAAATGCAATGTTTGCGACCATATCAGAGATGTAAAATGTAAGCACGATAAAACCGAAAAGCTGCCTGCGATAGAAGCAACCTGTACCGAAAACGGAAAAACCGAGGGTAAAAAGTGCTCCGACTGCAACGAGGTTTTGGTAGCGCAGACTACCATTAAAGCTAAGGGACATACCGAAGTAGTAGATAACGGCGTAGCTGCAACCTGTACCACCGACGGTAAGACCGAAGGTAAGCATTGCACTGTTTGTAATACTGTAACAGTAGCGCAGACTACCATCAAAGCTACAGGACATACCGAAGTAGTAGATAACGGCGTAGCTGCAACCTGTACCACCGACGGTAAGACCGAAGGTAAGCATTGTTCTGTTTGTAATACTGTAACAGTAGAGCAGACTACTATTAAAGCTACAGGACATACCGAAGTAGTAGATAACGGCGTAGCTGCGACCTGTACCACCGATGGTAAGACCGAAGGTAAGCATTGTTCTGTTTGTAATACTGTAACAGTAGCGCAGACTACCATCAAAGCTACAGGACATACCGAAGTAGTAGATAACGGCGTAGCTGCAACCTGTACTACCGACGGAAAGACCGAAGGTAAGCATTGCACTGTTTGTAATACCGTAACAGTAGCACAGACCACCATTAAAGCAAAAGGACATACCGAAGTAGTAGATAACGGCGTAGCTGCGACCTGTACCACCGACGGTAAGACCGAAGGTAAGCACTGCACTGTTTGTAACACCGTAACAGTAGCGCAGACTACCATCAAAGCAAAAGGACATACCGAAGTAGTAGATAACGGCGTAGCTGCAACCTGTACCACCGACGGTAAGACCGAAGGTAAGCACTGTTCTGTTTGTAATACCGTAACAGTAGCGCAGACCACCATCAAAGCTACAGGACATACCGAAGTAGTAGACAAGAGTGTGGCTGCAACCTGTACCACCGACGGTAAGATTGAAGGTAAGCATTGTTCTGTTTGTAATACCGTAACTGTGGCGCAGACCACCATCAAAGCACAGGGACACGACCATACGGTTACTGCTACCATCAATGCAACCTGTATCAAGGAAGGTAGCAAAACGTATACCTGTTCTCAGTGTGGTGATACTTACTCTGAGAAAATTCCCCTAACTGATCATGTGTACTCCGGCAATACCTGCAGCGTATGCGGTGCACTTAAACCCAGCACAGGTTTGGAATATACATTAAATTCCGGTGGAAAATCTTATTCTGTTACCGGAATCGGTAGCTGCACTACCTCTGATGTTGTTATTCCTGCTGTATATAAGGATCTGCCGGTTACGAAAATTGGAGATAAGGCGTTCCGTGATTGTAGCAGCCTTACCAGTATCGTCATTCCTGAAAGCGTGACTAGTATTGGAACGTCTGCGTTCTCCGGTTGCAGCAGCCTTACAAGCATCGTTATCCCCGGCAATGTAATGACCATTGGCTATTCTGCGTTCGAAGTTTGTAAAGGACTTACAAGCGTGACCATTAGCAGTGGCGTCATGAAAATTGAAGCTTATGCGTTCTCCGGTTGCTCCAAGCTTACGAGCATTGTTATTCCGGGCAGTGTAACGACCATTGGATTTTCTGCGTTCTCCAACTGCTCCGGTCTTACAAGCATTACAGTTCCTTTTGTGGGTGAAACTAAGAGCGGTAAGTTATATTCCTATTTTGGACACATTTTCGGAGCATTCATCAATGATAATAATGTTCCAAATAATTCATCTTACGTTCCCCAATCCTTAAAGACAGTGGTGATCACCGGTGGAATAAACATTGATGATCGTGCGTTTTATGGTTGCACTGGGCTTACAAGCGTGACCATTAGCAATAGTATTACGAGCATTGGAAAAGCTGCGTTCTACGGTTGCACCGGGCTTACAAGCATTATCATTCCCGATAGTGTCACGAGTATTGCTAGTGGGGCGTTCAACGGATGTAACGGGCTTACAAGCATCGTCATTCCCGATAGTGTAAGTAGCATTGGTTACCAAGCGTTTTCCGGTTGCTACAGGCTTAAAAGCGTGACCCTTGGTAGTGGCGTCAAGAGCATTGGTTATGAGGCATTCAAAGGATGCAAAGCGCTCACAAGCATTATCATTCCCGAAAATGTTACGAGTATTGATATTGATGTGTTCTATAATTGTTCTAATCTTACCGACATTTGGTGTGAAGTAGCATCTAGGCCATCCGGATGGGAGGGCACTTGGGTTGGCTCCCACTGCGCAGCTACCGTCCACTGGGGCGACGAGTGGGAATACATTGACGGCGTTCCTACAGTGAAATAATTAAAAAAAGAGAGCACTTGATTTTTCAAGTGCTCTTTCGTTTATCTAAACTCAAAATAATCGGAATAATCGGAATCCTTTTCGGGAATCTTCGGAAGAGGCATATCGCAGAATCTCGCTTCGCAGTACTCAGACTGCTTGTGCGGGATATACAGCGCACCGCATTTCATACATAGAACGTGTCTGCGCTTTGTGTAGCAAACAGGGAAGTCAAACCCTGGGATAAGCATCACCGTGTCGCCCTTTTGATAAATAAGCTCATATTTTCTCGGAAGGGTAAACCTGTGATTTCGCCCGTCAGAGCCTCTGACCGAGAAGACTGCAAAGGTTTCGGTGCGGACGCCGCGTCCGTTTAACATTACTCCTTTAGGCATAACATATCTTTCTACGTATTTAAACCCTGTGATCTCGCCTATCCAAGCTCTTTTGTAAAGCTTGTACGGCTCGAAGATAAGAATAGGAAGCACAGTTCCGAGTACGCTGAAGGTAATGACAGATCTGACAGGATCGAGCGCAAGCCCCGATATAAGCAAAAGAATAATAGGAATTTCAAATATAGCGATCTTTATAAAAAGCTTGATCCTGCGCTTTCTGCGGTATGTAAAAAGCTCTTCGTTCAGCCCTCTGAATTCTTCGAGGCGCGTTTTGTAGTTATTCATATTTTTCTCCGTAGACTAAATAATTGACATGGCGGTTTTTGGAGTTACAACAGTGTAAGAATCTATCTTTTCACCCATTCCGACGAAACGGTCGTCGATTTGAATAAAGCTGTTTTCGGGAAGAATAAGTAAGGTTTTGTCTGTTTCGGGGGTGAAAGGGAGATCTCTGCGATGCTTAATACCAAGCACGGGACCGAAAAGGGTGCGTATGATACTAAGCTTTGGAAATGCGAATTTTTCTTTCATATCCTCTTCGAATTTGTCCATCTTGATAATCTCTTCTATGTGCCTTAACCTGTAATCACTGTATCTCTGCGCTATAACCGAGTTGTCTTCGAACATATAACGCGATGCACCCACAGCACCGAGCAGGGCAAGGGTTATCGTGATCTCGGGCGTTTCTATTACGATATTGTGAGGCGTATTTGCACCGCAGAATATAAACTCTCTGAATGTGGCAGACGTGCGGTAGTTTTTCTCCTTTATAAGCTTTTGCACGTGGCGGTAAAGCGTGATGCGAAGCTTTAGATATTTTACTATGGGAACTACATAATGTATTATTATCACAATAGCATACGTAATAAGGATTATATTTAAAAGCGCACTTGTCATATTTTCCGCTGCTTTGAAAACTATTGCAACAAGGACTATCGGAAGAAAGTGGATAATACGAAAAGACGATCTGTTGATGTGCATAGTCCAGTAAAAACGCCGACAGTACAGATTATATACAAGCACGAATGTTATCCAGTAAAATGCAAATATATACTGCGGATATATAAACGACAGTATTATGACTGCTGTGTGCAGTATGAAATAGGTGAGTGAGAACATAAATTACCTCCTGCGTTGTATTGAAACAGACCACCAAGCTATCTGTAACAATAATAACACACAATCACGTGATTGTCAATAGGAATAATTAAATTTCGTATAATAATACAAAAACCGCAATTTCGTTTTGTATATATTACCGAAGAATAACAAAAAATCTCCCCGAAAACTCGAGGAGATTTTTTACGGAGAGAGTGGGATTTGAACCCACGAAGCGTTTTTGGCGCTTACGCGATTTCCAGTCGCGCGCCTTCGACCACTCGGCCATCTCTCCATATAGGATGATGAGCTGTTTGCTCGACCTCACAAGTATATCACAAGAAAAAAGGTTTGTCAAGACAAAAAATCGAAAAAATATAAATTTTTTTGACTAGAGGATAAATTGCGCGTCTTTTTGACAATCTGCATAAAATTAAATGTGTTTTGAGGGTAATATTTTTCGCGTATAAAAAAAGTTTAGAAAACTCCCTCTTGATTTTTTTTCATAAAAAGTGTATAATAAACCAAATATACTAATTTTGAGAGAAGTTTTTATATTTGCGGAATTTCATATCCGTGTGAAAGGAGGATACATAATGCCAATTCCGAAACCAAGAGAACTAATATTTTCAGAGCAGACACATCTGCTTGAGCAGTCAGCATATCATTATCAGCTTCAGGAAAGAGAAAAACCCAATCTCTACCGCGACCTGTTTGAATATACAAGTATTCCCAAAGTATCTTTCAACCATAGAAACGTTCCCATAAATATGCCCGAGGAGATCTGGATGACAGATACTACCTTCCGCGACGGACAGCAGTCTACCTCTCCCTTCACGGTACAGCAGATAGTAGACCTCTTCACCCTTCTTCATAAGCTTGGCGGACCTAAGGGTATCGTGCGTCAGAGCGAATTTTTCGTATATACGGAGAAGGATAGAGAGGCTATCCGTGCCTGTCAGGAGCTTGGATTTGAGTTTCCCGAGATAACAAGCTGGATAAGAGCAAACGACAGTGATTTTGAGCTTGTAAAATCGCTCGGCATAAAGGAAACGGGCGTGCTTGTTTCTTGCTCGGACTATCATATTTATAACAAAATGAAGCTCACGAGAAAGCAGGCTATGGAAAAATATCTCGGAGTAGTGCGTAAGGTGCTCGAAGAGGGTATCCGTCCGCGCTGCCACTTTGAAGATATAACCCGTGCCGATTATTACGGCTTCGTTCTTCCGTTTACAGAAAGGCTTATGGAGCTTGGACGTGAGTATAACGTGCCGATCAAGATACGTGCGTGCGACACTCTCGGATACGGAGTTTCCTTCCCGGGCGCAGCCCTTCCGAGAAGCGTACAGGGTATTATTTACGGTCTTCTTCACTACGTTGGCGTTCCGTCCTCTATGATAGAATGGCACGGTCATAACGACTTCTATAAGGTCGTTACAAACGCCTCTACCGCGTGGCTTTACGGATGCTCGGGCATTAACTGCTCTATGCTCGGAATAGGCGAGCGTACAGGTAACTGTCCTCTTGAGGCTATGGCGATAGAATACGCATCGCTCAGAGGAACGACCGACGGAATGGATCTTTCGGTAATTACCGAAATTGCGCGCTATTTTGAGCGTGAGATCGGATATGAGATCC
The DNA here is from genome assembly GCA_045580325.1 of Eubacteriales bacterium. Lineage (GTDB taxonomy): Bacteria > Bacillota > Clostridia > Oscillospirales > CAG-272 > SIG672. The sequence goes on along the minus strand of JAZNNR010000014.1, from coordinate 12,600 downwards.
CGCCTCGCACACCGTTCGTAGGAAGAAACTTCAACGTTACAAGAGCGGGTATTCACGCAGACGGACTTCTCAAGGACGAAGAAATTTATAATATTTTTGATACCACGACAATTCTCGGTGTTCCTGCGACAGTTGCAATAGACTCTCACAGCGGACTTGCGGGAATCGCGCACTGGATAAATAACTTCTTCCACCTTGACGGAGATAACGTGATGGATAAGCGCCACCCGATCCTCGTTGCTATGAAGGAGAGAGTAGACCTCGAATACGCTCAGGGCAGAAACACAGTTATGTCTGACATTGAGCTTGAGGATATACTCAGGGATATAGATTACGATTTCTATAAGAAGCTCGAGCATATCAATATGCGTAAGAATTTCATCGACTGATATAATATGAAAAAGTCCCAAGCTGAAAATAACAGCTTGGGACTGTTTTGTCTACCGAAATCCACCTGATAGGAGGTGGTTTCAAAGAGGTTTTAGCCAGTGAAGAGTTCCGCTGCAGCGGTTTAGCCTTCCCCAGCGGGGGAAGGTGGCAGCCGAAGGCTGACGGATGAGGTGTTTTAAGCTAAAATTACTCCTCATCCACCACTTCGTGGTTCCCCTTCTCCCACAGGAGAAGGCTTTGGTATGATGTTAGCCACATTTGTGGCGGTGGGCGATTTTGCGAGTGTTAGAAACTCTGCCTCCACCAGTAACAGCGGCTTACAGCCGCAGAGCAAACTAGTGGCTTTGCCGATGGTCATGATTCGCACAAAAACAGCCGCACCCGAAAGTGCGGCTGAAAAAAGTCAGCAACTTTTGAAATCAAGAGGTAGGGTTAATCTGTTTTTAATCAATGTCTCCCAGTTTTTCCCAAGACAAATTTGCAAGGTACTACACGCAATATCATTCATCCATTCTTCTTTTTCTGCTTCAGAAAGATTCATCTTTGTGTTAAGAATTTCAAGCATTTCTTTCCACTCGCCCGCAATATGCTCGGCAACCCTAAAACTATCAATGACACGGACCCCGTTTTCTATGTCTTTTTTCATCTCCTTATATTTTCCTAATACAAAATGAGTGTAAGCACGAAGCTTATAATAAGAAGGCAAACTCATATTAGACCAATATTCACGAATAACGTACCAGGGTAGATCTAAGAATTTTTTGATACTCTGTACGGAATCGATCTTAGATAGAAACGGAAAAACCTGATATTCAAAAAAATCTTTTACTGAAATAATCCACTTATCGCCGTTAGTAGGAGGCTTCGAATAGATACGTGTATACACATCAGGATCCGTATACGAATAATTTTTAAATTTAAGGGTATTCCTACGGTAATATTCTAATCTACTACCATATTCAATGTATTTAATATTAAAGGGAAAGTATAGTGGATATATATAAAATCCCGGCATAATACTAAATCCATGCTCAAATACTATATTAACTATACAGCACTGTTTGAATTTATAAAACTGATTACCTTTTCGAATAAATCCGTTTGATTTGAAAAACGGTGCCAATTGATCAGCGACATATTTTACATTCATATACTTACCCTCATTTTAACATAATAATTTCAAGATCTGTTAGACCGTACCAAGTTCTCATTTGGAAAATTCAGCACCCGAAAGTACGGCTAGAAATAAACTCTGACAATCTTGATTTTGATATTAAGTGTATTATTGAAGTTTATCAGATGTAGTACATCCGTCTTCGTCGCAGGATATTTTGTACTTTTTGCAGTAAAAATATTGAACAAAATTTATATGAGCCAGAGCGGGAGCGAAGATTATTAAAACACCGCAAATAGTAATGGCTATATTTTGTGTACTAACATCAGCATGTGATCTTAACAATCTTGATGAGATCATACCGGCTACACCGGAAAGCGGGATCAAAGATGCCAAGAAAGAATCAAGCGCCAAAATTTTATCTGTTTTACCTTTTTCTCTGATTTTCTTAAAGGCACCTTTATGTACTCCAAATATTATTAAGGAGACGTAGGTAACTGAAAAAATCAGATAGAACAACAGTAATAATAGGCAAAAATCAAATCCTGCAATAGAGTTTTTTGAAACTAAATTAAAAGAAGTAAAGAATATCCAAAACAGAGAAGAAAGCAGAAGGCTTGAAACACCGTTTACAAGAAATCTTAACTCAAATGTTTTTTTGATTAGTCTGTTTTCGATTTTCAAAACAAATATCCAATAAAGCAAGCTCCAAATCGCAATAGATACAATCGGAAATAATGATTTATAACTAACTCCGATTTTATTGATTTCAGCAATACCTATTACAAAAACAGAAAACGGAATAATGAAAAGTTTCCAATACATTGTTTTTAATTCTGCAAAGGAAATATATTTTTTGGTGTTAAGGTATATCAAATCACACGCTTTTTCTCTCATATTAAACCCCTCTTTCAATATCCGAGCATAAATAGCGGTTAAGGTTATCATAATTATAACACATTTTCGTCAAGCTTGCAAGTGTTTTGCAGAAAAACAGCCGCACCCGAAAGTGCGGCTGAAAATGCTATTTTACTGGGTAATAATTTCATTTTCAGATAGAATTTTTATAAATTCATCTGATACACTCCAAACGGTTTGAGAATCGCTAAACGAAAGATACCACTCATTTTCAAGGAATACAAGCTCCAGACAAGTGTCGATTCGAGGACATTGCTTAGAGTATATAACCACCTTGATCGGATCGGAAAATTCAAAATGAGGTTGCTTGGACCCAAGCATATCCTCCCATACGATTTCAGATGTAGTACCTTCGATTACAAAGGTGTCTTTCAAATGATCGTAGTCTTCACGAAAATATACATCGCCTAAACGTTCATTGTAGATGAATATAGGATTATCTGAGGTATATGAGTAATATTCGTCTATATACCAGAAATATCTTGAACCGTTCCAACTCAGTAATATGTCATCTTTGTATGATAGATAATAACCGTCGTCAGTTTTATAAGTATCAACGCTAAATAAATTGGTCGTACCTGCAAACACGTAATTGTTATCTTGATAAATTATATGAGAAGGCTGATCTTCTTCCAATACAACTTCAATTTGGTTGTGTTTGCTTTCATCAAGAGAGTATCTGTAATCAAGCCCGCAAGACGTAAGTGAAAGAAGCGTCGAAAGTAAAAGTATCAGTACAAGACCTTTTCTAATCATTTGAGCCTCCCTATAAAATATGCGACACCCGTATTGCAAGCGCACCGTATTTTTCGATTTTCTGCTTGTCGTACAGCATTTCCATATCGTACGGCAGGTCCTCTATGTGCGCGAGGGTGTAGCCGAGGTCGCTTGGTCTGAAATCATAGGCAAGCTCAAAAAAGCTGTCGTAGCGGTGAAGACCTGTAACACGGACAGAGAAGTGCTCCTCGGGGTTTTGTGCCAAGGAGAAGTTTATAATATCACCTACAGCTATTTTGCTTCGCTTTTCATCAAGCAGACGCATTTCCACTCTCTTTTTGCCCTCTTTCATCTTGTCAAAGGCACTCTGCATAAGAGTCATATTGTGTGTGCGGCTTTCGGGGAGAGTGTCCTCGGTTACGTAAACGTTTACGTTTTTGGTGCGTATGGTAGCCGAGTCGAGCGCGGCGATTCCGGGGGCAAAGTAGATAGAACAGTCGTCGGGAGTACGGCTTTTATCTATTCTGTATGCGTTGTAAGACGCTCTGTGTCCGCAGACTACCGTTTTGCCTTTGACGGTAAGACCGGCGCTGTATGCGGTAAACCACTCTGTAAAGCGCGCCTTCAGCCAGAGAGCGTGAGGAGCGTGCTCTTTGTCGGGGTGGAGAAGGGTAACGCCGTTCTCTTCTGCCAAGGGAAGCCAGCCGTGAGTAAAAATGTAGTTTTCGGTTTCAAAAAAATCGTACATTGAGCCAACGAAGCTTCTCAAAATTTCTATTTGCTCAGCACCGTCTGAAAAATCGATACGTCCGTGTCTGTCGATGTGCTCCTCGCCGAAAAATTCTTCGATTGTAATGTCAGAGCCGTTGTGAATATCCGTTTCGGTGATATAGCGTCGGTCGATTATACGCTCGAGAATATCCTCGTGATTTCCCTTGATCAGTATTTTTCTCGGAAGGGCAGAGAGATACTCTAAAACCGCGCGGTTTTCGCGTCCGCGGTCGAAACAGTCGCCGCAGCATATAAGCATGTGATCTGCATTTGTGCTGTCAAAGCCAGCCTTGTCAAGCGCGGCTCTGAGCTCGGTGTAATGTCCGTGTATGTCAGAAACGGCAAAAATCTTCACTGCACTCTTCCTCCTTTACCGAAGATGCTTATATTATATCAGCAGTTTTGCTGCTTGTCAACAAGAAATTTAAATATTTACACAACGCCTCTTGCATAAAACGTGGCTCTGTGCTATACTTAAAAAGCCGTATGCACGGCGATCCTTCGATATTTGGGAGTGATAATATGAAGACCAAACACAGAGTTTTGTATATTGTTCTTACGGTGTCGCTTTGTGCGCTTGCGATGGGAATTGTGGACGCTGTAATAAAGCCGCCGTATTTTATAAAATCTATTATAAAAATAGCTCTTTTTCTGATAGTGCCCACCTTTTATTTTGCACTTAACAAAGGAGAGCTGAGCAGCTTTAAAAAGCTTTTTGTTCCCGAAAAAAAGATGTTTTTGCGCGCACTTCTACTTGGAGCAGGCGTATTTTCGGTCGTAATAATAGCCTATCTCATTTGCAGAAATTTCTATGATTTTTCAAGCATAGCAGGGAAGCTTACCGCTGATTCGGGCGTAAACGCCGATAATTTTATCTATGTTTCTATTTACATATCCTTTGTGAACTCTCTGCTTGAGGAGTTCTTCTTCAGAGGCTTTGCCTTTATTACGCTTAAGTCAGAAACCACAAGGCCCTTTGCGTATATATTCAGCTCGGCGCTCTTTACGCTTTATCATATAGGAATGACGTCGGGTTGGTTTGATCCGATAGTCCTTGTGCTTATGCTCGTCGGGCTCTTTATTGGCGGCTGTATTTTCAACTACCTCAACGAAAAGAGTGAAAATATCTATACCTCGTGGCTTGTGCATATGTGCGCCAACTTCGCTATAAATCTTATCGGAATGTTTCTTTTGAATAATGCCTGAAATGTATGGGGTAACTGCACTGGATCAGCGTAGTTGCCCCCTGTATATTTTAAAAGCGAGTAAAAATGTTTTGTTTTTTTATATAAAACTTTAACTTGATGTTAACTTTGAAAAAAAGTTTTGTTGGTTATTGAAATTTAAGAGAAAATAATGTATAATAACTGTTTGTATATTGATTTTGTATATTGATTTCGAAAGGAAGGAAATAAATGTTTAAAAGACTGCTTGCGTGTGTAAGAGAATTTAAACTGCCAACTATTCTTACACTCATTTTTATTACAGGCGAAGTAGTTATCGAAGTCTTTATTCCGTTTATAACAGCAGATCTGGTAAACCGTATCGAATCGGGTGCGGAGCTTACCGAGATAGTAAAAATAGGACTTCTTCTTTTGCTTATGGCTATCTTGTCGCTTACCTGCGGAGGAGTTGCGGGATTTACCTGTGCAAAGGCGTCTGCGGGATTTTCAAAGAATCTTCGCGGAGATCTTTTCCGTAAGATACAGACATATTCTTTTGAGAATATAGACAAGTTCTCCTCGTCCTCGCTCGTTACGAGAATGACTACCGACGTAGGAAACGTACAGATGGCGTTTATGATGCTGATACGCATAGCGATAAGAGCGCCTCTTATGCTTATTTTCTCGATAATTATGGCATACGTTATGGGAGGACCGCTTGCTACCTCCTTTGTCGTGCTCGTACCCTTTCTTGTTTTCGGACTTCTTATGGTCGCACGCCACGCAATGCCCGCATTCAGAAGAGTTTTCAAGAAATATGACCGCCTCAACGAGTCTATCGAGGAAAACGTCAGAGGAATGCGCGTTGTAAAAGGCTTTTCACGCGAGGAATACGAAAAAGAGAAATTCGGCACAGCGGCGGACAACATCAGAAGCGATTTCACGCGCGCGGAGCGTATGGTCGCACTCAATAACCCGCTTATGCAGATCTGTGTTTACTGCAATATGCTTTTCGTGCTTACCATCGGCTCAAAAATGATAATCGAGAGCGGCGGAGCTACTATCAACGTCGGTGAAATATCGGCAATGCTTACCTACGGTATGCAGATACTTATGCAGCTTATGATGCTTGCGATGATATACGTAATGCTTACTATGTCGTCCGAATCGATGAAGCGTATCTACGAGGTCCTTAAGGAAGAACCCACACTTGCAAATCCCGAAGAAGCTGTAACAGAGGTTTCCGACGGCTCGATAGTTTTCGATAACGTAAACTTCAAGTATTCGTCGAAGGCAGGGAAATACGCCCTTTCGAATATAAACCTCAGTATCCCGTCGGGCGCAACTGTCGGAATACTTGGCGGTACAGGCTCGAGTAAGACTACGATAGTTCAGCTTATTCCAAGACTTTACGACGTAACAGACGGAAGCGTTACGGTCGGCGGAGTGGACGTCCGCGATTATGATATAGATACTCTTCGCGGCGCAGTTGCGATGGTGCTTCAGAAGAATCTTCTTTTCTCAGGGACTATCAAGGAAAATCTGAGGTGGGGTAACGCAGACGCTACCGATGAAGAGCTTGTTGAGGCTTGTAAGCTCGCTCAGGCAGACGAATTCATAAGAAGCTTTCCCGATGGCTACGATACGAAAATAGAGCAGGGCGGTACGAACGTTTCGGGCGGACAGAAGCAAAGACTCTGTATCGCAAGAGCGCTTCTTAAAAAGCCCAAAATACTTATTCTTGACGACTCTACGAGTGCCGTTGATACAAAGACAGATATGCTTATCCGCGGCGGATTCAAGAAATACATTCCCGAAACCACGAAGATCATAATTGCACAGCGCGTTGCATCCGTTCAGGACGCAGATATGATAATCGTTATGAATGGCGGTATGATCTCTGCTGTGGGAACGCACAGTGAGCTTCTTGAAACAAGCGATATTTACAGAGAAGTATATACTCAGCAGACGGGCGGAGGTGAGCAGAGTGAATGATAAGAAAAAAGTACCCGGTATGCCCGGCGGAAAACGTAAGATAGATAAGGGAACGCTCGGTCGAGTAGTCAAGCTGCTTTTTAAATCATATCCCGTGCTCGTTCCGATAACGATCTTCTGTATTATTTTCTCGGCAATAGTTTCTTCGATCCCCTCGCTCTTTATCAAAAGCGTGCTTGAAGTAGTTGAAAAGTACACAGAGGCGGGCAATTTTAGCTGGGATGCCGCATCAAAGGAAATACTCCCGATAATAGCGATACTTGCAGGTCTTTACCTCCTGTCGCTTATATTCATAACGACCTATACACAGCTTATGGCGTATATCACACAGGGATTTCTCAGTAAGATGCGCTGCAGGATGTTCGACGGAATGCAGAATCTCCCGATAAAGTATTTCGACACAAACAAGCACGGCGATATAATGAGCTACTATACGAATGATATAGATACTCTGCGTCAGCTTGTGTCGCAGTCGCTTCCTCAGCTTTTGCAGTCGTCGATAATCGTTTCTACCGTGCTTTTCCTTATGCTCTGGTATAGCGTGTGGATGACACTCGTAGTACTTGTAGGTGTTGTTGCTATGCTCTTCGTATCTAAGAAAATAGGCGGGGGCTCGGCAAAATACTTTATCCGTCAGCAGAAGTCGATAGGTAAAGCGGAAGGCTTTATTCAGGAGATGATGAACGGACAGAAGGTCATTAAGGTCTTCTCCCACGAGGACGAGGCTATCTCCGATTTTGACAGGATCAACGGTGAGCTTTATGAGGACAGCTCGAGAGCGCATGCGTATGCAAATATGCTTGGACCGATAATAAACAATATCGGTAACGTGCTTTACGTTCTTTGCGCGATAGCGAGCGGTGTCTTTCTGCTTTCAGGACTTAAAAATATAAGCATTTCGGGAATGGCATTCGGAATCCCGATGCTCGTGCCTTTCCTCAATATGACAAAGCAGTTTACAGGAAATATAAACACCCTCTCACAGCAGCTCAACTCGATAATTATGGGACTTGCGGGTGCAAAGAGAGTATTCACTCTTATGGATCAGACACCCGAAACAGACGACGGCTACGTTACACTTGTTAACTGCACTATCGATGAAGAGGGAAATATCACAGAGTGCGACCATCAAACAGGACATTGGGCGTGGAAGCATCCGCACGGCGACGGAACTCTTACCTATACCGAGCTTCGCGGCGACGTAAGACTCACCGAGGTCGATTTCGCGTACGAGGAAGGTAAGGACGTGCTCCACGATATTACGATATATGCACAGCCCGGACAGAAGGTCGCCTTTGTCGGTGCGACAGGTGCGGGAAAAACAACGATAACGAACCTTATAAACCGCTTCTACGATATCGCAGACGGTAAGGTACGCTACGACGGAATAAATATCAATAAGATAAAGAAATCCGACCTTCGCAGATCGCTCGGAATCGTTCTTCAGGAAACAAACCTCTTTACAGGAACTGTAATGGACAATATCAGATACGGACGCCTTGAAGCTACCGATGAAGAGTGTATAGAAGCGGCGAGACTTGCGGGTGCAGATGACTTTATCACAAGACTTCCCGAAGGATATAATACCGAGCTTACAAATAACGGCTCGAATCTCTCACAGGGACAAAGACAGCTTATCGCGATAGCGCGTGCGGCAGTTGCAAATCCCCCCGTAATGATACTTGACGAAGCGACCTCGTCGATAGATACGAGAACGGAAGCAATCGTTCAGCGCGGTATGGATAAGCTTATGGAGGGCAGAACGGTATTTGTAATAGCGCATAGACTTTCGACCGTTATGAACTCGGATGTTATAATGGTGCTCGATCACGGACGTATCATTGAGCGCGGAAACCACGAAAAGCTCATAGAAGAAAAGGGAACATACTATCAGCTTTATACAGGAGCCTTCGAGCTTGAGTAAACCAAAAAAGACCTGCTTTTTTAATAAAGGCAGGTCTTTTTATTTCAAAAAGTACTTGACAAATTTTTGACTGTGTGGTAGAATAAAAAGGTGCTCGTAAGAGCACAAAAACGGGGGCGTAGCTCAGCCGGTTAGAGCGCATGCTTGACATGCATGAGGTCACAGATTCGAATTCTGTCGTCCCCATATAAAAACACGTTTATCTCGCGGTAAACGTGTTATTTTTTTGTTAAAAATATTCAAAAAAACTATTGACTTTTTCAGCCTTTAGTGTATAATGAAGCTGAAGGGGTTTATCCTTTACAATATTTAGTATGGAGGTACTAAAATGTCAATATCTGAAAGATTACAAACTATTTATAATTATTCTACTGAAAAGGGAACTCACCCTCCGCGTACTCATTTCAATTATGATATGCACAAGGCAGCAACAGAAATGTATGCAGACCTTCCCACGTGGGAAAAGATCGCACGTTCAACTGCGTATGCAATAGTAAATTCTGATGTAATTATCGAGCCCTTCGATAAGATCATCGGACGTACCTATTATGCTAATGAAGCACCCATCGAAAGCTTCGACCCCGATTTCGACTACGGTAGAATGATGTGGGAACAGGCAAATGAAAAGATACCCGATTACGGTGAATATATGAGATACAATATGGTTCTCACAAGCAGCCCCGGACATATCGCTTGGGACTGGAACCGCATACTCAGACACGGAACAGTAGATCTCCGTGAGCGCTGCGAAAAGGGACTTGTTCGCTACGCAGGCGACGAAAAGGCAGAAGAATTCTTCAATGGTGCGCTCATTATGCTTGACGCACTCGAAGCGTGGAACGATAAGCACGTAGCACGTCTTGAAGAGCTTGGTATGACAGAGGAGGCAGAGATCTGCCGCCGCGTGCCTAAGTATCCCGCGCGTAACTTCCGTGAGGCAGTTCAGTCCTTCTTCATGGAGTATATCGTAGTAATGATGGAAAACCCGCACGGCGGAAACAGCCCCGGACGACTTGACTACTATCTGTGGCCCTTCCTCGAACAGGATCTCAAGAACGGCACCTGCACACTCGAAGAAGCACAGGATCTCGTTGAAGAGCTCCTTATCCGTATAGACGAGCGTATCCATACCATTGATACGTGGGGCGAAACAGTAGTTCTCGGCGGATCGCATCCTAACGGCACGTCTGCGGTAAATCCCCTTTCCTATATGGTAGTTGAAGGATTTATGAAGTATGACATTACTCACCCGAACGTTTACTGCCGTTTGCCTAAGGAGTGCCCTCAGGACTTCATCGATCTGTCGGCAAAATACCTTAAGGACGGACAGAACCGCGCACAGATCCTTAACGACGAATCTATAATGAACGCTCTTACAAAGAACGGCGTTTCTGACGACGATGCTTCTAACTATTACTGCGGCGGATGTATGGAGGTTGGCGTACAGAGCGCTACCAGCGACCTTCTCTTTGCAGGCTGGCATAATATTGCCAAGGTAGTAGAGCTTTGTATCACAGGCGGTAGATCGCTCACAGACGGCTACGTAATTCAGAACAGAAAGTATAAGTCTATCTTTGATTTCGATAATTTCGAGGATTTCTATCAGTATTTCGTAAGCGAAAGCGATTATCTCCTTGACATTTCCATGCAGTTCGAGGATTTCGCAAGTGAGGCTATGGACACAGCACGTCCCGCATACCTCGTTTCCACAATGATCAACGACTGTATTTTGCGCGGAAGAGCTATGCACGCAGGCGGCACAAGATACCACGACTACGGCGCATCTGTTATAGGTATTCCTAATGCTACAGACGCTCTGTATGCTCTCAAGCGTGCAATATTTGATGACAAGATCTGCACAAAGGAAGAGCTTCTTGCTGCACTTGAAGCTAACTTTGAGGGACACGAAAAGCTCCGTAAGAAGCTTATCGCGCTTCCTAAGTACGGTCAGGAGCACGAAGAAGTTGATATGCTTGCAAAGCGTATAACGACCGACCTCGTAAAGTCCTATAACAATTATACAAACCGTTTCAAGGGTAACGGTAAGTTCGTAGTTCTGACGTTCATTTGGGCTCCCGAAGCAGGCGCAGAGCTCGGTGCAAGCCCCGACGGAAGACTTGCGGGAGTTCCTGTTGCTCAGTCTGTTACACCTCAGAGCGCATCTATGACAAAGGGTATCACAGCAGCGATCAACTCCTGTGCTACTCAGCCGTATGAGCTCTTTGCGGGCGGCGTTTCCTCAATGTGGGATATTGATCCTAACTGGGCAAGCGAAGAGGTTATCAGAGGTCTGTTCACTTCCTACTTCGAACAGGGCGGACAGATGTTCCAGGGTAATACAACAGACGTAGAGGATCTTATCAAGGCACAGCAGAATCCCGAAGCATATCCTCACCTCATCGTACGTGTTGGCGGATATTCGGCAAGATTTGTATGGCTCCATAAGGGCTGTCAGGACGACGTTATCGAGCGTTACCGTCATAAATCGTAAAATCACAAAATCGTAAAGATAGGATTTTTATGGGTAAAGTATTCGATATACAAAGAATGTCGGTTCACGACGGACCGGGTATTCGTACAACGGTATTTTTAAAGGGTTGCCCGCTGCGCTGTCTGTGGTGTCATAATCCGGAGTCCCAAAGCTTCGATATAAGCATAGGCTTTAATCCCGAAAAATGCACAGGTTGCGGTGAATGTGTTGAATTTTGCAAGGCACATACCATGAATGGCTCAGTACATACGTTTGACAGAACTAAATGTCTACGCGACGGAAAATGTATGGATCTCTGCTCCAATAAAGCAATTATCGTATCGGGATACGAAACGACAGCCGAGAAGGTTCTGAGCGAGGTTTTGAAGGATAAGATCTATTATAAAAACACGGGCGGCGGAGTTACTTTTTCGGGCGGTGAACCGCTTTCACAGCCGAAATTTCTCCTTGAACTGCTTGTAGGTGCTAAAAAAGCGGGTCTGCATACAGTGGTTGACACCTCGGGATTTGGAAAGAGTGAAACCATTTCCGAAATTGCGCCCTATACAGATCTCTTCCTGTGGGACTTCAAGGAAAGCGACGACAGTAAGCATATCGAGTTTACAGGCGTTTCAAATATTCCCATTAAAGAGAATTTGCGTCTTGTAAATGAGCTCGGTGTGCCCGTTATACTGCGTTGTCCGATCATTCCGGGACTAAATGACAGGGAAGACCATTTTGACGGAATTGCAGAGCTTGCGGCAGAGCTTGACTGCGTAAAAGAGGTAAACGTTATGGCTTTCCATAAGCTTGGCGACGGAAAATACACCTTCTTTGATATGGAAAATGCAACGCTTGATATTCCCGCGATGAAGGATGAGCAAAAGACGGCGACCGTTGACATTCTGCGTGAAAAAATAAAGGAAAAAACCGACAGAAATATTCCTGTTAAGGTATAAAAAACAAAGGCGAAAGCGTGTATGCGCTTTCGCCTTTATTGTACACGAAAACCACGCGATAGTCGCGTGGTTCAAAAAAGGCTATGCCGGTAAGCAGAAAACAAATAAAAAGATAATGTGGAATGATTTTATGTCAAAGGCTCCCTCCGGGAGGGAGCTGGATTTTGCGAAGCAAAAGA
>JAZNNR010000013.1:0-29289 GCA_045580325.1 Eubacteriales bacterium | reverse complement strand
GTTCCTTTATATCCGTTATATATCCTTTTTGTTTGTATAATTAGGCAGCAGCTTCGGGGAAATGGTGTCTGTAACGATTCCCGCGTCTTTTAGCATTTCTTCAAATTTTGCTATATGGTCGAGAGTAAGTCTGCCGACAGTTCGTTTTTTAGCCTCACTTGCCGCGTTTTTACCCGCATTTCTGCCGAAAACGATAATATCAAGAAGGCTGTTACCCATAAGTCTGTTCTTGCCATGAATTCCGCCGACAGCCTCGCCCGCAACAAAGAGATTTTTCACGTTCACAGCCTCTCCGTCGATATTTATGTCAATTCCGCCGTTCTGATAGTGGAGCGTAGGATAAACGAGTATAGGCTCTTTTCTTACGTCTATGCCGTATTTTGCAAACATACGCAGCATCGCAGGAAGTCTTTTTTCTATCGTGCCTTCACCGTTTATTTTTTCGATCATAGGAGTGTCAAGCCAGACACCCTTGCCGTTTTCCGTATTAACGCCATTTGCGCGCGCTGAACATTCACGAATGATAGATGCCGTAGTAGCGTCGCGAGTTTCAAGCGGGTGGACAAACACCTCGCCGTTTTTATTAACGAGTTTTGCGCCGAGTGAGCGCGCCTTTTCGGTTACGAGTGAGCCGAGTATCTGCGAAGGATAGGCTACTCCCGTCGGGTGATACTGAAGAGCATCGGCATAGATAAGCCTTGCACCTGCGCGGTAGGCGATAACAAGTCCGTCTGCGGTCGCTCCGTAATGGTTGGAGGTAGCAAACCCCTGATAGTGCATACGTCCTGCGCCGCCTGTGGCTATAATGACCGTTTTTGCTCTCGCTACAAGCAGATCTCTAGTTTCCATATTCATAAGCACCGCACCAGATACTGCGCCGCTGACGTCAAAAATAAGCTCAATAGCCGCAGTAAAATCGACAACCTTAATATCTCTGTTAAGGACCTCGTCGCGCAGTGTTCGCATAATTTCCGCGCCGGTATAGTCTTTTGTAGCGTGCATACGTCTGCGCGAAGTACCGCCTCCGTGAGTCGTTATCATAGTGCCGTCGGCTTCCTTATCAAACTCTACGCCGAGCGAACAGAGCCAAGCTATCGCCTCGGGAGCGTCGCATACAAGCTTTGCAAGCAGCTCGCGCTTTGCGGCAAAATGACCGCCGCCAAAGGAGTCGATAAAATGGATAGTAGGAGAATCGTTTTCCTTGTCCGCAGCTTGAATTCCGCCCTCTGCCATAACAGTATTTGAATCACCGAAACGAAGCTTGGTAACTATCATAACCTCTGCGCCCGCCTCGTGAGCCTCAATTGCCGCGGCAGCTCCCGCACCGCCACCTCCGATAATAAGCACGTCGGTTTCGAAGTCGGCTTTTGTGAGATCAACGCTTTCGGGAGTAATTCTGCTGTGCGCCTGTAAAATATCTGCAAGCTCCTTGGATACTTTTTCGCCCTTGTTTGCGCCTATTTCGAGAATTTTAAGCTCTTCTGCCTTGTAATCGGGGTGAAAAGCAGATAAAAGCTCCTCTTTTTCCTTCGGACTCATACGAGGCGGCTCGGTAACAATATTTTTCTCTCTTGCACTCTCAATAAGCGTAAGTGAGTTTTTTAAATCTTCGCAGTACATCGCGCCGCCTCCTTATTTCTCGATCTCACGTGTATTATAAAGCTCTTTCAGTTCCTCGAGAGGTTTATCCATAAGAGCCTCGATAAGCTCGCTGAAGTTGCCGTCATTTATCTCGCGGATACGCTTTTCAAGATGCTCGCAAGCGGGAGCAAGATATTTTCCGCTTATACGGCGCGCAAGCATAGCCACCTGAGCGTGAGAAATGCCCGCAGGACAACGTGAAGAGCAGAGCCCACACATTACACATTCAAAAGACTTTTCGGCACACGCGGCAAAATCTCCGCTTCGAGCGTCATTTATATATTTCATAACGTCAAGTCCTTTAGGACAATCCTTTGTGCAGAGATTACAGCCCACACAGGCGTAAATTTCGGGGTACAGCTGCGCCATAACAGCTTCGGTGGGAGTTATCTTTTCTATATCATAAGGACGCTTTACAAGGGGAAAATTCGCGAAGGTAACGATATACATTTTGTCCTCGACCTTGGTTTGACAGGCAAGACAGGTCTTAAGTCCGCTTTCTCCCTCTATTCTGTAAAGGGTCGCGCAAGCACCGCAAAATCCATTTCTACAAGAGCAGCCACGCACAAGCTGAAAGCCCGCGTATTCCATAGCTGTCATAATGGTCAGCTCTGCGGGAACTTCGTACTTTTTTCCGAAGAGAAATATATTAACCGTATTTTTCATACTTACATACCTTTGATAGTGAAAATTTCAAGAAAATTATAACACATATTTCAAATTAGTCAATATTAAGCGCGAAATTTAAACGATTTTTTGTAAGCAAATCTTGAAAAATACTCTTTGTATGGTATAATAATATAAATAATAACTTTACGGAGTATAATATGAAGATCTACGACATATCACAGGAAGTATTCACTTGCAAAGTATTCGGCGGCGATCCTTCGCCCAAAAAGGAGACTCTCGCTTCTATTGACGCGGGAGATAACTATAATCTCACGGCATTTTATATGTGCGCGCATAATGGAACTCATTTAGACGCTCCATATCATTTTATACGGGACGGTATTACCGTTGATAAGGTAGAGCTTTCAAAAACCGTCGGTTTTGCGTACATTGCCGAGCATTTTGGAGATCTTACACGCGAAGATGCAAAGGAAATTTTGAAAAAAGCAAGCTCGTTAATGGAAGAGTCAGCAAAACGAATTTTAATTAAAGGCAAAGCCACAGTAACACTTGAAGCCGCAGAGCTTTTTGCTGAAGCTAAGATCGACCTTGTCGGAAATGAGTCGCAAACGGTAGGTCCCGAGGACGGTCCTATGCCGGTTCATAAGGTTCTGCTCGGCGCAAATATCGTGCTTCTTGAAGGTATCAGGCTTTCTGGCGTCAAAGAAGGTGTGTATTTTCTGAGTGCGGCTCCACTCTCGCTTTTGGATAGCGACGGTTCGCCTTGCAGAGCTGTTTTGATAGAATTTTGATGAAATTTTAGGATTTTTTATAAAAAATTAAAAATCCCCTTGCGTAAGCTATTGCTTGTTACGCTGCGTAATGATTTATAATATCACCTAAGGAGGTGAAGGCTATGTCAGATATGGAACAAAACACAACTTTATATACTACGGGCGAGATGGCTAAGATCTGCGGTGTATCTGTGCGTACAGTCCAGTACTACGATACACGCGGGATTCTTGTACCGAGTACTCTTAGCGAAGGCGGCAGACGCTTATATTCGGAAGCGGATCTCAGTAAAATGAAGATCATTTGCTTTCTGCGCGAGCTTGACGTTTCGCTTGGAAGTATAGCTGAGCTTATGCGCGAAGAAAATTCGGCAGAGGTAATATCGCTTATACTTGAAGAACAAAAGCAGCTTCTCGACTCGGAGATCAAGGAAAAAGAGTCAAAGCTTGAAAAGCTTGAAGTGCTGCAGCAAAATCTCAAAAGAGTGGAAAACTATTCGCTTGCTTCCATTGGCGACGTAGCACATATTATGGGAAACAAAAAGAAAATGAAAAAGCTTCACGCGGTGCTTTTACTAAGCGGACTTCCGTTTTCGCTCTTGCAGATAACGTCGATCGTTTTGTGGATAGCCACGGGAATATGGTGGCCTTTTGCAGTGTATGTAGCAGCGATCATTCCGTATGGTATCTGGGTTTCAATATACTATTTCAAACGCGTCGCGTATATCTGTCCCAAATGCCACGAGATCTTTATCCCGAGCTTCAAGGAGGCATTCTGGGCGAACCACACACCGACAACAAGAAAGCTCACCTGCACAAAATGCGGCTATAAAGGCTTTTGCGTAGAAACCTACAGACAGGAGAAAGGCTGATATGGACAAAATTTTAGAATTTTTACCTTTTCTTATACCGCTCGTTATAGTACAGTTTGCACTCCTTGGATATACGCTTTACCACATTCTGACGCATAAAAACTATAAGATGGGCAACAGAGCGCTTTGGCTTGTGATCACGATAGTTCTTATGAATTTCGTAGGACCTATTCTTTATTTTATACTCGGCAAAGAGGACTCCTGATATGGATATACTCAGAATTTCAGGTCTTAAAAAGAGCTTCGGAGATAAAATAGTCCTCGACGGGCTTGACCTTAACGTTCCCGAAAAGAGCATCTTCGGATTTATCGGTAAAAACGGAGCCGGTAAGACTACCACTATGAAAATGGTGCTCGGTCTTATAAAAGCAGACGCGGGAGAAATTTTTGTTTCGGATAAAAGGGTTTCTTACGGTCAGACCGCTACAAACAGGCTTATCGGCTATTTGCCCGACGTTCCCGAGTTTTACTCCTTTATGACTGCAAGAGAATATCTTACTCTCTGCGGTGAAAGCCTTGAAATGCCTAAAAATGAGATAGTAGAAAGAAGCGAGGAGCTTCTGACGCTGGTAGGACTTTCAGAGGAAAATCACCGCATAAAAGGATATTCGAGAGGTATGAAGCAGCGGCTCGGAATAGCGCAGGCGCTACTTCACCGCCCGAAGCTTCTTATATGCGACGAGCCGACATCTGCACTCGATCCTGTTGGCAGAAAAGAAATACTTGATATTCTCGCTTGCGCAAAAGAGCAGACCACCGTTCTTTTTTCAAGTCATATACTCTCTGACGTTGAAAAAATATGCACAAACGTTGCCTTCCTAAGCGACGGAAAAATAGCGATGCAGGGAAGTGTTGAGAACCTCAAAAAGATCGGACGCTCCGAGGAATTTATAATTGAAACGGCAACTTCCGAGGGCGCACGGCTTGTCGCCGAAAAATTTGACGATGCACAGCTTAAAGATAACAACTGTATCCTTTTCAGCGGAGATGAAAAAAGAGCCTTTGAGGTGTTTTCCTTCGTGTCCTGCGAGAAAATAGCTGTAAACAAGTTCGAAAGAATCGAGCCTACCATTGAATCTCTCTTTATGGAGGTGATCTCAAAGTGAAATCGTTTACTGCATTCTTCAAAAAAGAGGTTCTTGAAGGTATAAGAAGCGGGAAGATCTTAATTCTCGGTATAATATTTTTAATACTCGGTATTATGAATCCCGCGATCGCAAAGCTTACACCTTGGATGCTTGAAATGCTTTCCGACTCGCTTGCAGAAAGCGGAATGACAGTTACCGACGTAACGGTAAATGCGCTTACCTCGTGGACGCAGTTTTTCAAGAATATTCCGATGGCACTTATCGCATTTGTGCTCTTATACGGCACAGTTTTCGCCAAGGAATACCAGTCGGGAACGCTTGTACTTATCCTCACAAAAGGACTTTCACGCTATAAGACCGTTCTTTCGAAAGCTTCGCTAATGCTTATCCTTTGGACACTTGGATATTGGTCCTGCTTTGCTGTTACCTACGCATATAACGCATATTTTTGGGATAACAGTATTGCCACAGGACTTATGCCCGCGACACTTAACTGGTGGCTTTTCGGACTCTGGGTAATATGCCTGACAGTGCTTTTTTCAACTGTTTTCAAAAGTTACAGCGGTGTGCTTCTCGGCACGGGACTCTCTGTACTGCTTGTTTACCTTATAAGCTTTTTGCCCGAGATCAAGGCTTACGCTCCCACATCGCTTATGAATAGCTCGGCGCTTCTTGTCGGTGCAGAAAAGGCGGAAATATACCTGAAATCGATAATTACCGCTATTTCCACGGCAATACTTGCAATTATATCAAGTATTTTTATATTCAATAAAAAGCAACTGTAATACGTTAAAACCACCGATTTATTATGTGAGTCGGTGGTTTTACTGTGTTTGGGGATTGTATTCTTGACAGAGAGGAGAAACTGTGCTACAATGAAAATGAAAATACTATTATCTCAATAGCAGATATTATGATCCCGAAACGGTCAGATATTTATTATCTTATCTCTTATTGAAAGAGGACCTCACAGATATTTTGTAATTATTGAACCTTCAGGAACCGTCAAATTTGAATTTTGTGATGATTATATTACAAAAGCAGACTCGGTGGAAGATTTCAAAAAGCGTAATGGGTGGTCTTGTTCTGTGTTTGGATAAAAGGAGGCAGAGAAAATGAAAAAATTAACAAGGGAATCCGGTATAGTTGTCAGTGAAGATTATAAGAAAATGTTATCAATACTTGATCATATTTATTTCTCAACGTATGATGATTGCTTGGGTGGGTTACTTAGTTGTTGGTCGATTGATATTTTCTCCGATGGCGCTCCGGCAGACCTTGGTGATTATGAAACTTGGGTCAAATGTGAACGAGAAAAATCAGGCAAAGACATTTTAGAAAAAACAATTCACTTTTTAGAAAGCTTTATTGCAGAATTCGAGTATTATGAATTGCAACCTACCGTAGATATTGTTAAATCGTTAACTATGGATGATGTAAATAAAATATTGTCGGCAGCATCTCCGAAAGAATAATTGATTAGGTGATTATTTAACAGTTTATACTGAGTTGAATTGAAATCGCCTACCAACCAAAACCACCGATTTATTATGTGAGTCGGTGGTTTTACTGTGTTTGGGGATTGTATTCTTGACAGAGATGTTAAAATGTAGTATAATCGATAGAAATAATAGAAAACAATTGATTTTTATAATTTTGAAGGCGTTGTTATGGAAAGTTTGATTGTACTTACATTGACTATATTGTTAAATGCGATTGTCTTGTTTCTAATAAGCTTTTTAGGCATTAAATTTGCTAAGATTAGAAATGAAACGGTCATATATATGAAACAATATTTTATTTCTATGTTATCGACTGTTATAATATCTTGTTTATTTCCACCTGTGATTGTTGCGATTTTGTTTATTGCTCTGTTTTTTCTGTACAGAATGGTTATATTTAGGAAAGACGCAGCAAAACTTCATAGTATATACGCTATGTATGAAAGCGGTATAAATCCGCCTCAAATAAAATCTTTTTCCGATATTTTCGATCTATACAGACAGCAAACAACAACTGAAATAACAAGCCGTGAATATCAATACCCATTTTCTTCATATTTGAACAATACGGTTTATATATTTGTTTTTTATTGCGCCAATGGTATGTATCAACCGGAGAATACAATTTTATACGGACTTGAGTTCTTTATTGTAATTACAGCATTATATATTGGTGTTGCAAAGCTGACATATAATCTGGCGGTATCTAGTCCTAGGTCTCCATTTTTTCTCTGTCCCACGCTGTCCTATATTCCGGTTGTACTTGCAGGAGTGTTGATTTACACACTGGCTATAATTATGTTTATACATACGATGTGAAAATAAATACGTAAGTATAAAAATATTTATTTTCCCTTGACATTTGCCTGTATATGCTGTATAATGCTTGAGGATTTTAATGAAAAACATCTTTTGAAAAAAGAAAGGTAAACAAAAATGTCGGAAATTCTTGAAATAGTAATGATTTTAAGCTTTGGAGCTTCCTGGCCTATGAACGTAGTAAAGTCCTACAAGGCGCGCACAACAAAAGGGAAGAGCCTCGGTTTTCTTCTCCTGATATTCGGAGGTTATATCGCGGGTATCGCATCAAAGCTCGTAAATACAGCGTATATGGACAGTATAGCAGAGAAGTGGTATGTTCTCTTTTTCTACTGCTTAAATCTCGTAATGGTTGGCATCGACCTTATTCTCTACATAAGAAACAAGAAGCTCGATAAAATGAATGAAGTGAAATAATAAGCCTAAAAGACCGCCGATATGGCGGTCTTTTTGTAATAAACGCACCTATTTATTTATATAATATTGTGGGTGATGCTTTTTGAAAAATATACGTATAGGAATACTTTTGATGCTCCTGTTTATCCTGCTTGCTACCGCACTGCCGATAATCAGTGCAAAACTATATTCAAATTTTACGAGTGACAGCTCGGACGAGATAACTCTTTATTTTCATTCTTCGGGTGAAACACGTAAAATGTCCGAGAGCGACTATATTCTCGGAATATCGCTTGCTCAAATAGATAAAAAATATTCGGAAAACACCTTAAAAGCAGTCGCGGTGGCTATGAGAAGCGTATCTTATTATCTTAAAGGCTGCTGCAAGGAGCTTTGTTACACCGATGCCGATTACTGCGACTGCAAATACAGTATGCCGTTTATGACAAAAGACTCCTTTACAGAGCTTTACGGTAACCGTGGAAGCGAGATCATCAAAGCCATGCAGGAGGCGATAGAAGCTACGTCGGGCGAGTTTTTACAGTATAAAAACAGCTACGCTTTATCGCTTATACACAAGTCCTCATACATATCCACGCAAAGCTCATTTGATGCCTTTGGACACGAATATCCTTATCTCGAAGCTGTAATTACTCCCGAAAAGGCACAAACAAGCGAAATAATGGTCATTGAAAGCGAATTTAAGCGAAAATTAAAAGAATATTCGGAAAATATAGTCATAACCGACACAAGTATACCGCCTGTACTCAAATTCAACCGCAGCGGCCGTGTCGAGAGCGTAAACGTGTTTTTGACCGATATTTCCGCATCGGATTTTGCAGAAATATTTGATATAAGATCAATGATATTTGAAATCGAAGAAATAAAAAACGGCTACGTAATACGCTCCTACGGAAGCGGACACGGCGTAGGAATGAGCCTTGCAGGAGCGGAAAAAATGTCCGAAAACGGCCTTAATTACCGCGAAATTTTACTTTATTATTTCAGAGTATGCAAGATAGTAAGCCAAAGTGAAAATAATCAGTAGAAAAATTTTCCGATTTTCCTTGACTTTTGATTTATATGTGCTATAATTACTCTTGAAGAGTAAGAATCTGTTCGTTAAGTGTCCCCCGAACAGGGAGTTGTCGGGAGAACGAAAAACCGTTATTTACACGGTTTGCGGTTCGGATTCTGCATCCCGCTTCATGTTGCACAGAGTCGCCATACTGTAAATTTTAATGCACGTATCGGCAAACAAGAAGATTGTATTTATCTCCTTTACTGTACAAAAAAGCGGTAAAGGAGGTTTTTTTATGAAAAATTCAAAACAAAATCGGCACAGCTACATACGAAATATCGCGACAACAGGTCTGCTCGTTGCGCTCAGTGTTGTAATTGGTTGGCTGTGTAAAACTTATCTTACCTTCGGTGCTATCCGTGTAACGTTCGAGAATATTCCCGTTATCATTTCGGGTATTGTTTACGGTCCGATCGTAGGCGCTATTGTCGGCGTTTTGTCCGACGCAGTAAGCTGTCTGACCTCTCCGAATCCCTCGCTGAACCCTATAATTATGCTCGGTGCGGCAACTATCGGTGCGCTTTCGGGCATCACTGCTAAATATATTATAAGAAAAAGCGAAAAACTCAAGGTCTGTGTGGCTGTATTTGCTTCGCATATTATCGGAAGCATGATAATAAAATCTATCGGACTGCACGTGTTCTTTAAATACGGGCTCGAAATACTCGTCTGGAGAATTCCTCTTTATCTTGGAATTTCTATCTGCGAAAGTATACTGATCTACGCTATATTACAAAACAAAAATATCAGAAAACTGCTTGGAAAATAAACAAAAAGGATTACTTTATGACTTACGAGGAAGCAATAAACTATATACATTCTATCGATTGGCGAGGCAGCCGTCCCGGACTTTCAAGGGTTAGCGAGCTGCTTGATAAGCTCGGAAATCCTCAGGACGAGCTTAAATTCATTCACGTCGGCGGAACTAACGGTAAAGGATCCTTCTGCGCTATGATGGCATCTGTGCTTAATGAGGTGGGCTTTAAAACAGGTCTTTTCACGTCGCCGTATATAGAATTTTTTAACGAGCGTATGATGATAAACGGCGAACCTATATCAAACGCTGAGCTTGCAGAGTTTACCTCTCAGGTACAAAAAATTGCTGATTCTATGACAGATCCGCCCACAGAATTTGAGCTTATAACCGCTGTCGCGATGCTGTATTTCAAGAAAAACAAGTGTGATATAGTCGTTCTCGAGGTAGGACTCGGCGGACGTCTTGACGCGACGAATATAATAAAAAATCCGATACTTTCGGTAATAACGGGCATCGCGCTCGACCATACCGCAGTTTTAGGCGATACTATCGAAAAAATTGCCGCAGAAAAAGCGGGAATAATAAAGCAAAACTGTCCTGTACTTCTTGGCTGTACGTCTGCCGAAAGTGATCGCGAGGCTGTTAAAAACATTATTTTAGGAAAAGCCTGTGAGTGTGAATCTGATTTTTACGAAACCGACCTATCCTCGCTCGTATTAAAATCGGCAAGTACAGACGGAACGATGATAGATTACGAGGATTATACAGATATAAAAATCCCGTTACTCGGGCTTTATCAGATGAAAAACGCGGCAAACGTGCTCAGCGCACTTAATATTCTTATAAAGCTTGGATACAATATCGAAAAAAGCGCCGTTTATAACGGTATTTCAAAAACCGTATGGAAAGCGCGCTTTGAAAGGATTTCCGATGATCCGCTGATCTTTTTTGACGGCTCTCACAATCCGCAAGGCATTACCGAGGCTGTACGCAGTATAAAGCAGTATTTCGGAGAAAATAAGGTCATAATAGTTACAGGCGTTATGGCGGACAAGGATTACAGCGAAATGGTAAGTATGATTTCTTCGGTAGCTACCGAGGTTTTTACGCTTACTCCTGATAATCCGAGATCACTTGCCGCTGATAAGCTTGCCGACATATACAGCTTATCGGGTGTAAAGGCTACCGCGTGCTCATCGGTATGTGAAGCTGTTTCAAAGGCTATCGCAAGAGCAAAAGAGATCAATACTCCGATATTTGCACTCGGCTCGCTTTATATGTATTCTGAAGTAAAAAATGCGGTAATTAAGGCAAAATAAAGGAATTATAATGTACTACGAATATGATTTTGGCGAGTTAAGAAAACTGAATTATAACGAATACGAGTGTCTTGAAACTCAGATGAGCAAAATAGGGAAGCGTCTTTTTGTCGAGCATTATTATTCGTTTAAGCGCAAGGATCGCTCGCTTTTTGACAAATGTCCGACACATATGAAGCCCGAAATATTCAGAAAAAGAGTCCTTGCGGCGTTTATGCTCTTTGATTTTAAGCTCGAAATGCACGCGCTTTATAAGATACTAAGTTCACCGCAAATGCCGCGCGAAATACTGATAACAGCGAGGCAAATATTCGAATACGAAACTCTTATGTCCGATTATTTGGCAAAAAACGGCTGATTTACGGAGAAATCCTCTATTTTAATATATTAAAACAGAGAAAATTTATATACGTTCTATTTATTTAGAGCGTCCGTGTGATAAGATTATAAAAAATCTTCAGACACTTAAATCCTCGTAGGAGCGAGCTGCAATAATACAGAGAACTCAGACTCGAGGCACGGTAATTGAAAAACGCTCTTGTATCAAAAACACGCCGTCAGAATTTAAACATCGATGCTGAACGGAGGTTAACCGGAATTGTATAGGATGTGAGTTCTGAAATGCACAGGCTTGATCCGAACAATGAAAAATAATGAAATCGAATGAAAAACAAGTAAATTTATCAAACAGAATTAAATCAGATGAACGTGGTATCATAAAGGAATAAACAGAAACAAACGGAATGAAAAGTGCAGATCAGATTCTCACAGGTGAATAAAAAATCGACAGCAAAAAATTTCTGACGGCAGAACGCAGAGTCAGCGACGATGCCGTAGAAATTTATCACAGGCATCAGATTATAACGTAAATACAATTAGACAAAACTAAATTAGTAAAATAATACCGCAGATCACGTATCTGCGGTTATTTTTTATGTGACAAGGGGTTGTAGGCGCCAAAATGGTCAAAACACCCCTTTTTCGCTACCCCGTATTATACTAAATATTCATTTAGTATAATTGCACATATTTCCACAAGAGCAGACAGGTGCTCTTCTCCCCTGTGGATAATGGCTGTGGAAAACGTTTATGA
Organism: Eubacteriales bacterium; assembly: GCA_045580325.1. GTDB lineage: Bacteria > Bacillota > Clostridia > Oscillospirales > CAG-272 > SIG672. The sequence goes on along the minus strand of JAZNNR010000013.1, from coordinate 17,321 downwards.
GCCCTTTTGTTATCCACAGGAGTTTTCCACAGACTATTTCAAGATATTATGATGGCAGCTCTTTCTGATTGACACAATATATTGGGTGGACTTTTTTCTTGCGTTTTTTTGAGATAATAAAAATCCACTTTTGGAAAAATCAGAAAAATCACAAATCTCAACTTCAAAACGCAGATCTTAATTTTTATTTACCTTTCAGCTTGTAGCCGTTAAATATTTTTTGATGAAAGCAAAAACTATTATCTTTCTTCCCTTTTAATTTATATAAATAAAAAAACGATCGCGCTGTGGCTTACTTCAGCGCGACCGTTTTCCTTTTAAGGAGTCAAAAGGTGTTTTGTTTGTATGTGTTAGTTTTCTTTATGGCATCCTGTGCAAGAGCTGCAGTTGTGAGTGCAAGACACAGATTCATTTTCTTTTTTCGCACCACAGGAGCAAGCGTCAGGACAGCCGATACATTTCTTTCCGCTTTTTTTAGCTTTGATTATATATGCCGTTGCACCGCCTACAACAAGGACGATGACAGCAATTGCAATAAAATCGCCTAATACCATTTTGATACCTCAATTATAAAATTATTCAACCTTTGTAGCTTTATTTGCACTTTTAAGAGTATATTCATTTTTAAGCTCTTTATTCTTTTTGATGATAAGAACTGTAAAAATAGCCGTAATTACCGCAACAATTGACCAGCCTACGATAGGCATCCAAGTTTCACCAAAGCTTCCGCCCGTAAAGAGTGTTCCGAAGAAGAATACAAGGAAACCAACCGTGTAACCGACTGAGAACTGCAGTCCTATACCCGCCCAGAGCCACTTTTTACTCTTGATTTCAGAGTTCATAGCGCCTATTGCGGCAAAGCAAGGGGGTGTGAAAAGGTTAAACATAAGGAATGCAAGACCTGCAACCACCGAAATTCCGCCCATATTAGCTGCTGTAATGTTCCCTACTGCTTCAAGATCCTCGTTGATCAACTGCTCGAACATAAATACCGTCGCAAGAGTTGAAACAACACACTCTTTTGCGATAAAACCTGTAACAGCCGCCGCTGCGAGCTGCCAGAGAGCGACACCAACGATAGGAGCAATAAGGTAAGCAATCGGAGTTGCGACAGAAGCGAGGATAGATTTTGCAGGATCGTCAACAGCCTGGAAACTCCAGCTGTATGTCTGCATCATATATACTACGAAGTTACAAACAAGGATAACTGTTCCCGCTTTAACTATGTACGCCCAGCCTCTCTGACACATAGACTTGAATGCGAGCCAGAACGACGGAGCTTTATATTCGGGAAGCTCAATAATAAAGAAGGATTTTCTTATCTTATGACCTGTAAGCTTATTTACGAGAAGCGCGCAAAGAAGGATAATAACGATACCGACAAAGTACATAAGTGTACCTACCCACTCGGCATTATCAAAGAATGCTCCCGCAAAGAGTGCAATAACGGGAAGCTTTGCACCGCAAGGCATAAAGGGTGTGATCATAGCAGTTGCGCGACGCTCACGCTCGTTACGGATAGTGCGGCAAGCCATAACACCGGGGATCGCACAGCCTGTACCTATAATAAAAGGTATAACCGACTTTCCGGAAAGACCTACCTTCTTGAATATCGGGTCAAGAACAACGGTAGCACGTGCCATATATCCGCAGTCCTCAAGGAGTGCGATAAGGAAGTACATAACCATTACAAGAGGCAAGAAGCCAACAACGGCTGCAACACCTTCGATGATACCTTCAAGAATGATAGCCTGAATAATATCGTGAGTTCCCTCGAGCCAGGTCGCTACTATATCTTTAAACCAGCCGATGCAGTCGCCAAGTCCCCAAAGGTGAGTTTCACCTATGTCAAGACCTTCCGCGAGCCAGACGCCCGGCCCTGCCTGTGAGATCCAGAACACAGCCCACATAACGAGAGCGAATATCGGAATACCGAGCCATCTGTTTGTAAGAACAGCGTCGATTTTGTCCTGTACGTTTTTGTCTTTCGTGAAGATCTTTCTTTTTTCTACGTCCTTAACGATAGCATTTACAAATTCAAAACGCTTTTTATCAGCCTCAACGACCACCTTTTTATCGGTAAGGTCAATATCCCCCTGAACGTAGGGAGCTTTCTGACTCTTCCCTGCCACCGAAACTGCCGTACTGACAACCTCTTTAAGTCCGTCTGCGGAGGTCGAAACCGTTTCAATTACAGGACAACCGAGCTTTTCGGAGAGCTTTGATATGTTTATTTTGGTTTCCTTTTTCTTATTTATATCGGTCTTGTTGAGAGCAACAACCATAGGAATACCGAGCTCAAGAAGCTGTGTTGTAAAGAAAAGACTGCGGCTCAGATTGGTGGAGTCAACTATATTTATGATAACGTCGGGATTCTCATTTTTTACGTAAGAGCTTGTAACGCTCTCTTCAGAGGTGAACGGCGACATCGAGTACGCGCCCGGAAGGTCAACCGCGATAAGCTCTTCCCCTTCGTTATAAAAGCCCTTCTTAATAGAATGTTCTTTCTTTTCAACGGTAACTCCCGCCCAGTTACCAACCTTTTCACTTCTGCCTGTCAGCGCGTTAAACATAGTAGTTTTACCGCTGTTGGGATTACCCGTCAGTGCAATTCTCATTTAATTTTCTCCTTATTATTTTGTATTATGGTTTGATATAAAATAGGAATCATGTCAGTTAGCAGCCGCTAACTGACGTGCAAAAAAATAATCAATCCTAAGATCGTCATTGATTATTTTTTAAAGGTCAACAATTATTGCTTCAGCGAGCTGATTATCGATATTGTATCTTGCGTCCTTTATTGAAACCACGCATCCGCCTCTGAGATGTGAGATTACCGTAATAGGCTCTCCGCTGTAACATCCAAGTGAAAAGAGGAAGTCGTCAAGCTCCTCATCGTCTGTTTCAATACGCTGAATAATATACTCTTTTCCTTCCTCTGCTACACGCAAATTCATTATATCCACCGCCATACAAGTTCTCGGTTAGCCTCTGCTAACCGAGATAATTCTACAACAAAACATTCGATTTGTCAATACCTTTTTCAAAAAAAATTTATATTTTTTTGTCATTTTTCATTTTTCTTCTCACTGTGTTAAGGTGTCTTTCAAAATTACCGCTTGAGATAAACTCTGCAAGAACGTACTGATCAATCACGGGAACGGTACACGAATACATTCCCATTTTTTTATCGTAAATATCGAGTAATTTTTCAGGTAATACCATATATCCCATACGCATCGAGGGCGAAAGACTTTTCGAAAAAGTGTTGATATATATTACAGATCCATTATTATCAAGCAGGTAAAGCGAGTCTATCGGATGTCCGGGAATGAAAAATTCGCTGTCAAAATCGTCTTCGACGATATATCTGTTTCCCGCGTCTGCCCATTTGAGATATTCGTATCTTTTTTTGGCGCTGGCGGTTACTCCCGAGGGATAGCTGTGAAAAGGAGTTACGTGAAGAATATCCGCGTGAGATTTCTTAAGCGCTTCGCTTTCAATTCCCTCTTTTCCCATTTTAAGCTTCTCTATATTTATTCCCATACCGCTATATACCGTTTCTATCTGCGCATATGACGGATCTTCTATCGCGTATATCTTATCTCTGCCTAAGATACGAACGATACTGTCATAAAGCTGTTCAGAACCCGAGCCTATAATTATCTGCATTGGCTGAGCGTACATTCCGCGGTATCTGTAAAGATAGTGTGCAATAGCGTTTCTCAGTACAGAACAGCCTTTACTTGGCGATTTTACAAAGAGCTTTTCTCCTCTTTCCGACATAACCTTACGTACGGTTTTGAACCATACGGAATATTCAAAATCTCCGCTTGGGATCTCGTTGTCTTCGTCAAGAAACTCAAGTGCTCTTCCCTGGGTATATTCCTTTGTTTGTACGGCATCTATTTCAGAAACGAAATACCCGCTTCTTTCCTTTGAATAAATATATCCCTCGTCAGCGAGTCTGCTGTATGCGCTTTCAACCGTTATCGTGCTTACAGAGGTCATATCTGCCATAGTACGCTTGGACGGAAGCTTTTCGCCCGACTTATATTCCCCCGAAAGTATTCTTGATTTTATTAGTTTATAGAGCTTATAGTACTTTTTCTCTTTTTCCATCTGGATATATAAAAATCTCCTGTTTTGGTAATTTACATATTATCAAAAACTATTATAATACATATATAACAATTTGTAAAGAGGTAGAAACTATGTCGTATAAAAAAATATTGACCGTTCAGGATATTTCCTGTGTCGGACAGTGTTCACTCACAGTTGCGCTCCCCATTATTTCAGCTTGCGGAATCGAAACCTGCGTACTTCCCTCTGCGGTTTTGTCTACTCATACAGCAGGATTTTCGGGATACACCTTCACCGATCTTACCGAGGATATGCCGAGCATCCGCGCTCATTGGGAGAAGGAAAACATCAAATTTGATGCGATATATACGGGTTATCTCGGAAGCGCAAAGCAGATACAGTACGTTAAGGACATTTTTGATTCTTGCGGAAAAGAAAACTGCATTAAAATCGTAGATCCCGCAATGGCAGACGGCGGAAAGCTTTACCCCGGATTTGACAAGGCGTTTGTAGCGGAGATGGCAAAGCTTTGCGCGGCGGCAGATTACATCGTACCGAACATCACAGAAGCTTGCTTCATTACAGGTATGGAATACAAAACCGAATATGACAGAGCGTACATAGATGCTATTATCGAAAAGCTTGTCGCAATCGGAGCGAAAAATATTATTCTTACGGGTATCGGATACGAAAAAGGAAAAACAGGTGCGGTCGTATATGAAAACGGCGAGTATTCTTATTACGAGCACGATCTTCTTCCTAACAGCTGCCACGGAACAGGAGATATTTACGCATCTGCTTTTGTCGGTGCTCTCGTGCGCGGAAAGAGCGCTTATGACGCGGCAAAGATCGCGGCAGACTACACGGTAGAGTGTATAAAAGCAACCGCAGGAGATAAAGATCATTGGTACGGAGCAAAATTCGAGCCTGTGCTTTCCTATCTTATCGAGGCTGTGAATAAGTAAGACATAAATAAAAAAACCATCACGGAAATGAAACTCCGTGATGGTTTTTTTATTAAGTTTTAAACTTACTGCTACGGTCCGAGGACTACCGAGGAGCTTCCGGTTTCGTAATCATAGTTTGCTATATACTGTCTGAGAAGAATAACGTCCTTCATATTGACAACACCGTCGCTGTTTATATCTGCACCAGCTTCAACGCTTTCCGATGAGGTGTTTGTATCGTAATTGAAAGTCGTAATATATTGTCTTGTACATACAACGTCATCCATACTGACCTCTCCGTCGCCATTGGCGTCTCCGTAAACAATTTCGGTAAAAATTATATTTGCACTTGTTAAGTCTTCATTATATGAACCTATCGAAATCTTATGCCAATCGGACTGGTTTCCTTGATAATATACCGTAGTAAGCGCACCGCAACCAGAGAATGCATCATCTTTTATACTGCTTACACTTTTAGGTATCGTTATACTCTCCAAAGATTCGCAATCATAGAATGCACCTTCGTCGATAATTGTTACGCTGTCTGGTATTATTATACTCGTCAAGGAGTAGCAATTAACGAACACACCAAAGCTGATACTTGTCAATTGGCTATTTGCATCAAAGGTTATACTTGTTAAAGAATCACAATCAAAGAACGCACTATCGCCGATACTTGCAACACTACTCGGTATTGTTATACTTGTTAATGACCAACACTTTGAGAACGCACCACAACCAATGCTCGTTACGCTATCGGGGATTACTATGTTCGTGAGGCTGACGCAATCGTAAAACGCATTATCACCAATGCTCGTTACGCTACCGTCTGTCGGTATAACGCTGTTTTTACAACCAAGTATAAGAGTTCCTCTTGCTGTTTCTATAATACAGTTTCCATTACTGTGATATTTTGTATTTCCGCTTTCTACGGTTATACTTGTCAAGGAGGTACACCGTCCGAACACATAATTTCCGATGCTCGTTACGCTATTCGGTATCATTATACTTGTCAAGTCGGTACAACCGTAAAACGCACGATTTCCGATACTCGTTACACTATTCGGTATCGTTATACTTGTCAATGATTCGCAACTATTGAACGCATCATCGCCAATACTTATTACGCCTTCGTTTATAACAACTGTTTTAATAGAATCCCATTTCGAACCCCAAGGAGCGTCTGAATAGGTATAATCATACATATCACCACTTCCGGAGATTGTAAGCACTTCAGTTGCAAGATCAAGTGTCCAAGTTAGATTATCTCCGCAAACGCCTGAGATTTGTGTTTCAGGATCAGGATCTACCGGAGCATCTAGGTCAGTAAAAATAATTTCTGCATTCATTAAGTCTTCATTACCTTCACCTATTGTAATCTTATCCCAATCCGACTGATTTCCATCATAATATACTGTGGTAAGTGCATCACAAGAATCAAACGCACCATAACCAATGCTCGTTATGCTGTTGGGAATTGTTATGCTGGTAAGGCTGCTACAATTCCAAAACACATAATTACCAATGCTCGTTATGCTGTTGGGGATTACCATACTCGTGAGGCTGCTACAACCGGAGAACACCTGATAATCAATGCTCGTTACACTGTCGGGAATTACTACACATGCGAGGTTACTACAGCCGGAGAATGCACTCGCACCAATACTCGTTACGCTGTCGGGGATTATTATGCTCGTGAGGCTACTGCAGCCGGAGAACGCACTAGAACCAATGCTCATTACGCTGTCGGAGATTGTTATGCTCGTGAGGCTGCTACAAGATAAGAACGCAGAATCACCAATACTCGTTACGCTGTCGGAGATTGTTATGCTCGTGAGGCTGCTGCAATACCTGAACGCAGCCACGCCAATACTCGTTACGCTGTCAGGGATATTTATACTCGTAAGGGTGTTACAATCGTAGAACGCACACGCACCAATACTCGTTACGCTGTCAGGGATTACTATGCTAGTAAGGCTGCTGCAACTATTGAACGCCCAATTACCAATGCTAGTTACACTGTCGGGGATTACTATGTTAATAAGTCTACTGCAACCAGAGAACGCATACTCACCAATACTCGCTACGCTGTTTCCTATCGTTATACTCGTGAGACTGCTACAACCGAAGAACGCACGCTCACTAATGTTCGTTACGCTACCGGGAATTACTATGCTAGTAAGGCTACTGCAACCGGAGAACGCACAATCACCAATGCTAGTTACGCTGTTTCCTATCGTTATACTCGTGAGACTGCTACAACCGAAGAATGCACCCCAGTCAATGCTCGTTACGCTGTCGGGAATTACTACGCTCGTGAGGCTGCTGCAGCCGGAGAACGCATTCCATCCAATACTCGTCACAGGATACCCACCGAGAGTTGCGGGAATAATAACGTCGCCGCTTATACTTGTGTCAACGTCGGTTATGGTTGCCTTGCCGTCTGATACCGTATAGGTGAAATAGCCTTCGGTTTCCGCGTTTGCAGACATGCTCGTAATAACAAACAGGGTTACTAAAACTGTTATTATCAGAGTTATCGGTATTAAGTATTTGAGTTTTTTCATTGTTTTTCTCCTTTTGGGTTTAAACATATATAGCTGCACAATAATTGCACTATTATGGTAAAGTATAGCACAAGAAGACAGATATGTCAAGGATTACATATTTAAATCTCAGTTATGCTCAAAAACAGAAAAACCATCACGGAAACTAAACTCCGTGATGGTTTTTTACGTTTAAATTATAAATTATTCCTCATCTGCCTTAAAAGCATCGAGAAATTCTCTTGCATACTCTATCTGCGATGCAACAGACTCGGGAGAGGTTCCGCCGTAAGAGGTTCTGCGGCTTACACAGCTTTCAAGTGAAATATATCCGTAAAGATCTTCACCGAAAAGCTCGGAGAATTCGCGATACTCGTCAAGAGTGAGGTTATCGAGAACCTTACCTTCTGCCACGCATTTTCCTACAATCTGTCCCGTGATCTTGTATGCGCTTCTGAACGGAAGTCCTTTGCCCACAAGGTAGTCTGCAACGTCGGTGGCATTGATAAAGCCCTTTTGCGCCGCAAGATACATATTTTCGGGTATAGGACGCATTGTTTCTATCATAGGAGCAAATACGCTAAGACAGGCTTTAAGGGTATCTACGGCGTCAAAAATCGCTTCCTTGTCCTCCTGCATATCCTTATTATACGCAAGGGGTGTTCCCTTCATTATCGTGAGGAGCGTGATAAGATCACCGTAAACTCTGCCTGTTTTTCCGCGTGCAAGCTCTGCCATATCGGGATTCTTCTTCTGAGGCATTATCGATGATCCCGTCGAGAAGGAATCATCAAGCTCGATAAATTTGAACTCCCAAGATGACCAGAGGATAATTTCCTCCGAAAGACGCGAAATGTGCATCATAACAAGCGAATACGCCGCGCAAAGCTCTACTGCAAAATCTCTGTCCGAAACTCCGTCAAGCGAGTTACGGCAGGGGTACTGAAATCCGAGAATATCAGCCGTTCTCTGACGGTCTGTATTATAGGTCGTTCCCGCAAGCGCGCACGAACCTAAGGGGCAAGATGACATCATACGCGCCGAAGCCTCGGAAAGACGCTCAATATCCCTCATAAACATCGATACGTACGCCATAAGATGATGTCCGAAGGTTATCGGCTGCGCTCTCTGCATATGGGTATATCCGGGCATAATAGCCTCTTTATACTCGTCTGCCTTATTTGTAAGCGCCTCGATAAGCGAGCAGATATTTGATATTATATCGTCTGTTTCGTCTTTAAGCCAAAGTCTGATATCGACAGCGACCTGATCGTTACGGCTGCGCGCTGTGTGAAGCTTTTTACCTGTGTCGCCGATGCGCTCGGTAAGAACGCTCTCGACAAACATATGTATGTCCTCAGCAGACATATCGATCTCGAGTCTGCCCTCGGTAATATCCTCTTCGATCTTTACAAGCTCGTTTATTATCGTATGCGCTTCGTCGATAGTAATTATTCCCTGCATACCGAGCATCGTCGCGTGTGCAATAGAACCTCTTATATCCTGCATATACATACGGCTGTCAAATGGTATCGACGAGTTGAAATCGTCCGCAACGCTGCTCAGCTCTTTAGAAAAACGTCCTGCCCATAATTTATTATTCATAGCTTATTCTCCAAAAACTTAAAACAAAAAGCCCCAAATGGCATAACATACCTTTTGCGGCTTCTGTATCGAAAATTCGATTTTAAAGCAGAAATTAGTCAGCGTAAACGCTAACGCACTTTCTATCCTTTGCAATCTGCTCAAACTTTACTGTTCCGTCGATGAGAGCGTAAAGTGTATCGTCAGATCCGCGTCCGACGTTGTTGCCGGGATGAATATGAGTTCCGCGCTGTCTTACAATGATGTTACCAGCAACAACGGACTGTCCGTCTGCTTTCTTAACACCAAGACGCTTGGATTCGCTATCACGACCGTTCTTGGTCGAACCAACACCTTTTTTGTGTGCGAAGAACTGCAAGCTTATTCTGAACATGGTATCAAATCCTTTCATGTAAACTTAGTAATTTTCTGAAGCGACATTTGCCGACTTCATTTGACCTCTACTTCCTTAACGTCAATAAAATCGTAATAATCTTCAAGCAAATCGCAAAGCTGCAGATAGTATGCATAGAAGAGTCCCGAAACAGCGAACTGCTTTTTCTCGTCGGGCTCGCTCGGGAGCGCCGCCTTAGCCATAACTGTTATATCGGTCGTTTTTTCGTCGATCGTGTATTCAACGTCGGAAGCGTAGGAGACCTCGATAGCATTTATTATCAGCATTGTCATTGCCGAGAGTGCGGAACACACTATGTCGTTTCCCTCTTCAGCAAAGCCGGAATGTCCTGTTTCCTTAAAGCCGTAATAAACACCGTTTTTTTTGAAAAAAGTGATCGTTGTCATTTTTTCAAGACTACTCAGTTAGCTGCGATAGAGCTGATCTGAATCTTTGTGTAAGGCTGTCTGTGACCGATCTTCTTCTTCTCGTTCTTCTTAGGCTTATATGTCATAACATATATTTTGGGAGCCTTACCGTTCTTAACAACAACTGCGTCAACAGCTGCGCCTTCAACGTAAGGAGCGCCAACCTTAAGACCGTCGTTACCCGAAACTACGAGAACCTTGTCGAACTTTACAGTATCGCCTTCGGAAGCCTCAAGACGTTCGATGAAAATTACATCGCCTTCGTTTACCTTGTACTGCTTTCCGCCTGTTTCAAAAACTGCGTACACGAAAAGCACCTCTCTTTCTATATGCACCCTTTGGGCGCAAGACTCGCTGATAAAGGTAGGTTTTAAGACCTTTTAACACCTTTCATTCATGCGGCATATTATTATAACATTCATTTCCAGGTTTGTCAATACCTTTTTCTGCATTATTTATAAAAATATTGGCATTTCCAAAGCAAAGATAAAAGATTGTTAGTAAAGTATTATGTCAACTAAACATTTTGAGTGTTTAGAGTAAACAAATTTTCCGTTATATACCGTATCGTCCTCAATTTTTTCTACATCACACAGAACTTTATATCGAATTTCTTTTTCTGAATCATTGTGTCGTATTATTATATATGTTCCGCCTCTAGTAACAAAATAGCAGCTTTCTACATAGAACTCACCCTCATAGATCTCATAAGATTCCTCAGTTATATCTCTTTGATAAGGAAAAATACAAAACAAATATGACCCCAGAATTATAAGCACCGCAGCTATTGTTAAAACTACCGAGCACCTTTTCAATCTGAATATTATAGATACCACAATCAAAGCTGCTAGCGCAAGCGCAATGAAAATTATTATCCAAATGTTGAATGTCATATATTCGGATAGTGTTTCATTATACTTCTCAAGTTTGTCCATATCCCACTCTCACTTTATCGACGACTTATAAACAACTCATCATAATATGTTACCGTCTTGGTAGATATGAGATATAGATCCATACCCCATATCCTACCATCTGTACGGCAAGTATAATACCATATTTTATCCGTATTGTCAAGTTCACCCAAGCGCAATATCAAGCACCATCATCACTGAAAAACCAACGGCAAAAAGAAGCGTTCCTATATCCGAATTTTCTGCCTCGGATATTTCGGGCACAAGCTCCTCGACAACGACGTATATCATAGCGCCTGCGGCAAAAGCGAGCATATACGGAAGTGTGCACGCTATCATTTCATAAAAGATAATAGTCAGTATGGCGGCGGCAGGCTCTGCCACTCCCGAAAGCACTCCGTACATAAAAGACTTCCCTTTTCCCATTCCCTCCGTGGCAAGCGGCATAGATATTATCGCACCTTCGGGAAAATTCTGCACAGCAATACCGATCGAAAGAATAAGCGCAGATGCAAGTGAAATACCGCTATCGCCGTTTATAAGTCCGGCATATACCACGCCGACAGCCATTCCTTCGGGAATATTATGGAGCGCGACCGTAAAGATCAGCATAGTATTCTTTCCAAAATGGCTTTTTACCCCTTCCTTCTGCATACTTCCGAGATGAATATGCGGTATCAGATGGTCGAGCGCGATCAGAAAAGCTATTCCCGTCCAAAATCCGATAAGTGCGGGCAAAAAAGCAAGCTTTCCGTAAGACGCTGACGACTCCACCGCAGGTATTATAAGACTCCACACAGATGCGGCAAACATAACACCCGCCGCAAAGCCTATAAGCGCGCTCCTTAGCTTGTTACTTATATTTTTCTTCATAAAAAACACGCACGCAGCACCGAGCGACGTGCCTGCAAGCGGAATAAAGATTCCTTTTAAAACAGTCAGAAACATTTTATCCTCCTATGAGTTGACAGTCCTCTTTTTTATTTCTCATAGTCAGTATATTTCTGCATCGGTTTTATGACAAAAAATCATCGGCGGTTTACTGATGATTTTAACCTAAAGATATTTTAAACTGAAGGAAGGGGAAAACCATCTCAAACGCCGAAGTTTTTCCCCTTCCTCCAGACCTCTTTCCCTATTCCTTGGCTAAAACATACTTAGTGGGTAATTCAGTCTAAAATGTAAAAACATCGGCTGTTTGCCGATGTTTTTAATTAGATATTATTTTTTCTCTTTAATATACTTATCAATAGCCGCAGCCGCTTCGCGTCCTGCGCCCATCGCAAGTATAACTGTTGCCGCGCCTGTAACGGCATCTCCGCCCGCAAAGACACCCTCGCGTGTTGTGGTAACTCCGTCAGAGGTTACAATACAGCCGCGCTTATTTGTTTCAAGACCGTCGGTCGTCATACGGATAAGCGGATTCGGGGACGTACCTACCGAAATAATTACCGTATCAAGCTCGAGATCAAACTCCGAGCCGACCTTTTGGAGCGGACGGCGTCTTCCCGTTGCGTCGGGCTCGCCAAGCTCCATTTCAATACAGGTCATAGAAATAACGTTTCCTTTATCGTCTGCGTTTATCTTTATCGGATTTGAGAGCGTTTTGAATATAACACCCTCTTCCTTTGCGTGATGCACCTCTTCAAGACGTGCAGGCATTTCCGACTCGCTTCTGCGGTAAACGATATACACGTTATCCGCGCCAAGACGCTTTGCACATCTTGCGGCGTCCATAGCAACGTTTCCGCCGCCTACGACAGCAACGTTTTTACCGTGCTTTACGGGAGTAAGATAGTCTTCCCTGTATGCTTTCATAAGGTTGATGCGGGTAAGAAATTCGTTTGCCGAGTAAACTCCGTTTGAGTTTTCGCCGGGTATATTCATAAATCCGGGGAGTCCCGCGCCGCTTGCGATAAATACAGCCTCGTATCCTTCTTCCATAAGCTCGTCGATAGACTCAATGCGTCCGATGACCATATTGAGCTGAATATCGACTCCCATTTTTTCAAGAGATCTAACTTCTCTATCGACTATATCCTTGGGAAGTCTGAATTCGGGGATTCCGTAGGAAAGAACTCCGCCTGCTTTATGTAGTGCCTCGAAAACGGTTACCTTATAACCCTTTTTTACAAGGTCGCCCGCGCACGAAAGTCCTGCGGGACCCGAGCCTATTATAGCTACTTTGGGAGCGTTCTCGTTTATATTTACCTTCTCTACGGCATTTTCATCTGTATGAGCGTTATGCCAATCGGCACAGAAGCGTTCAAGACGGCCTATACCTACGCTCTCACCCTTTATACCGCGGACGCAGTTATGCTCGCACTGATTTTCCTGCGGACAAACTCTGCCGCAAACTGCGGGAAGCGAGTTTGTTTCCTTAATCTTCTGATAAGCGCCCTCGAAATCGCCTTTGGCAACTCTCGCGATAAATTCGGGAATCTTTACACCAACGGGGCAGCCGCTTACGCAGGGCATATTTTTACAGTTAAGGCAGCGCGAGGCTTCGAGCATCGCATCTTCCTTTGTATATCCTTTGGCAACCTCCTGCCAGTTCTTGTTTCTTACATCGGGCGCCTGCTCGGGCATAGGAACTTTTTTAAGCTGCATATTTGCCATATCAGTTCACTCCTCCGACTTTTTCAAGATTGCAGGTATGAAGCTTATTTGCACAGGACTCTTCCGCACGGTACATTCCGTTACGGCGGATAAGCTCGTCAAAATCAACGAGATGTCCGTCAAAATCGGGACCGTCAATACAAGCGAATTTTGTTTCTCCGCCGACGGTAAGGCGGCAGCCCCCGCACATTCCCGTGCCGTCTATCATAATGGGATTCATACTTACTATTGTTTTTATGCCGTATTCCTTGGTAAGAAGGCTGACAAATTTCATCATTACAGGCGGTCCAATAGCGATGACCGCGTCATACTTCGCACCCTCTTCTATCTTCCTTCGAAGTCCGTCGGTAACAAGACCTTTATTTCCGTTTGTGCCGTCGTCTGTAAGTACTGTGAGAGTGTTCGAAACGGCTTTCATATCGTTTTCTAAGATAATAAGATCAGCCGAGCGAAATCCTGCGATTATATCGACGTGCGCGCCCGATTTAAAAAGGAATTTCGCCTGCGGATATGCGATAGCACAGCCAAGACCTCCACCGATAACGGCAACCTTTTTTATTCCGTCGAGCTCTGTAGCTCTGCCGAGAGGTCCGACGACGTCCTTAATAAATCCGCCCTCTTCTATCGTGGCAAGTCGCTTTGTGGAAGCTCCGATGGTCTGGCATATCAGCGTGATAGTTCCCTTTTCTCTATCAAAATCGGATACTGTAAGCGGTATGCGCTCACCGAGTTCGTCGGAGCGCACTATAACAAACTGCCCGGGGCCTATTTTAGCGGCAATTTTCGGAGCATCGATGACAAATCTTATGATCGACTCTCCAAGCGTTTCCTTTTTCAAAAGTTTAAACATTATATGTCATCTCTTTTCACATATCTAAAACCATAAATAAGTTATGTAATTTCAGGATTTGTATCATTTTCATAAATATGATAGCACAAATATAGTCATTTTTCAATAGGCTTTTCTTCAAAAGATAAAAAAATAGTATAAATTTTTATAACAAATTGCCAAAAAGACACACTTTATTCACAATCATAATATATAATGGTATTTGTTGTTTGATTTAAATAATATTTTGGAGGCTTTTATGATATCACTTAAGAAATCCGAAAAATTCTCCGGTGTTGAAGGACCTCTCGTAACTGTTGTTATGGACGGTATCGGCATCGGCAGAGATGAAGCAGAAAACGCAGTTTTTAAGGCAAATACTCCCACACTCAATATGCTTATGAGTAAGTATCCTACACTTACACTCAAGGCACACGGCACAGCAGTCGGTCTTCCCTCTGATGACGATATGGGTAACTCCGAGGTTGGACACAATGCTCTCGGCGCAGGGCAGGTTTTCGCACAGGGTGCAAAGCTCGTTTCCAACTCTATCGAAAGCGGAAAGATGTTCGCATCTGACACATGGAAGAATCTCGTAGCAAACGCTAAAGACAGTAACGGAACACTCCATTTCATCGGTCTTTTCTCCGACGGTAACGTACACTCGCACATTGATCATCTCAAAGCTATGATCGTTAAGGCAAAGGAAGAAAATCTCGCTAAGGTAAGAGTTCATATTCTTCTTGACGGACGCGACGTAGGAGAAACATCTGCACTTGATTACGTTCTTCCATTCGAAGCATTCCTTGCAGAGCTTCGCGACGCAAGCTTTGACGCTAAGATCGCATCGGGCGGCGGAAGAATGAACATCACAATGGACCGTTACGAATCTGACTGGTCTATGGTAGAGCGCGGCTGGCAGACACACGTTCTCGGAAACGGAAGATTTTTCGCATCGGCTGAAGAAGCTATCACAACACTCCGCAAGGAAACAGGCGCAATCGACCAGGATATACTTCCCTTCGTTATCGCCGAAAACGGCAAGGCAGTAGGAACTGTTGAAGACGGCGACAGCGTGATCTTCTACAACTTCCGCGGCGACCGTGCTATTGAAATCTCCAAGGCGTTTGATTCCGAAGAATTCGACAAGTTCGACAGAGTACGCAAACCCGACGTTATGTTCGCAGGTATGCTCGAGTACGACGGCGACCTTCACATTCCGAAGAACTACCTCGTTGCACCGCCCGAAATCTCCAACACTATGAGCGAATACCTCGTAGGAAGCGGTATCTACTCTGCGGCTATCTCCGAAACACAGAAATACGGACACGTAACATATTTTTGGAACGGTAACAGAAGCGGAAAGTTCGACGAGGAGCTCGAAACGTTCATCGAAATTCCTTCCGACGTTATTCCCTTTGAGCAGCGTCCTTGGATGAAGTGCGCTGAGATCACAGACAAGCTTATTGAGCTTATCAGAAGCGGAAAATATAAGTACATTCGTGTAAACTATCCCAACGGCGACATGGTCGGACATACAGGAAATATCGATGCTACCGAAGTTTCTGTTGAAGCACTCGACCTTCAGCTCGCAAGACTTCTTCCCGTTATCGACGAAGTTCACGGCGCAGCTATCATTACAGCTGACCACGGAAACGCAGATGAAATGTTTGAAACAGACAAGAAGTCGGGCAAGATCAAGTTCGGCTCTGACGGACGCCCCAAGGCAAAGACAAGCCATACACTTAATCCCGTTCCCTGTATCATTTACGATAACTTCACAGCTGACAAATACGACATTGTAGAAGGCGCATACGGACTTTCCAACGTAGCCGCTACAACTGTTAATATGCTCGGATTTGAAGCACCCGATATGTGGGACGCATCTATGATCAAGGTTAAGTAATTAAAATAAAAAAGAGAGTCGATTTCTCTCTGCATTCTTAGCGGAGAATTGTTAGGCACAAAAACTTCGGCAGAGAACTTGTTTTCTCTGCCGATTTGTGTTATAAAGGGATAGGTGATGAAAATGGATAGTGGAAAAGAGTTACCGCAAAGAAAGCGTTTACGGTTAAAGAATTTCGATTACAGTACACCCGGGGCATATTTTATAACGATATGCACGCATAACAGAAAATGTATGTTGTCCCGTGTTGTAGGGGCGATTCACGAATCGCCCGAAATAGAATTAACGGATTATGGAAAAATCACAGACGAAACCATACGGAACATTCCCGAACGGTATAAGGCAACAGTAGACCGATATGTGATTATGCCGAATCATATTCACCTAATCATTATAATAACCGATGACGAAGAATTGCGGGCGATTCGTGAATCGCCCCTACGAGGTCGGTCCGTTATTTCAAAGGTAATTGGATACGTTAAAATGAATGCGTCTAAAGAGATACATGGTAAATATGATGATGCTGTGATATGGCAGAGAGGTTTTCACGATCACATCATTCGTGATCGGCGAGACTACGAAAAAATTGCTAAATATATTTATGAGAATCCGATAAGATGGCAATATGATTGTTTTTTTGCAGAAGAATAGGGGTATGGGCTTTGCCCGAAGCCTTTTGTAATACAAAGGCGAAACTGGCGATAAAACAAAACGATAAATAAGAATTTATCAAATTTTTATATATTGAAAGGAGTGCGGGTTTATGAATAACGAGTATGTACTACTGACAGAAAAAGAGGAAATGTGGGCAAAGATGCTTATGCAGGTGCTTGAGGATAATAATATTCAATGTACTGCCCGACCTGTTTATGGAGCCGGTTTTACCATAAAAACAGGTAATCAGGAACGACTGAAAGTGTATGTTCCTTCTGAAAGCTTGCTCAAAGCAACCGAACTTTTACAAGAATTATTTTCTGCAGAGATTGTTCAAGAGGGAGAATAATCTAACAGACAAATTCCAATTTATTGAATAGTTAACCCCGACAGACCATTAAAAATCTGTCGGGGTTA
>JAZNNR010000012.1:0-71373 GCA_045580325.1 Eubacteriales bacterium | reverse complement strand
GTATCTTGATTCCATTTATAATCAGTTTTATATTGTATTGGATCAAGGCAAAAAGCACTTGGTAAAACAGTATGTTTTTTACAAGGAAAATAAATATCTTGAGCCTCAAATTCATATTGTCGATATTAAAACAGAAGGTTGGACTTCTGTTAGCGACGGATATGACTGCATTGATTTTTTAAGATCCGTTGACCCCCTATCCGATTATTCGGATATCGATGAGAATTCGCTGAAACAGTGTATACAGACAGATCAACAATGTTTGTATAGAGAATATGTTGACATAAAAACAAGTCAGGACATTGACAACTTTATGTTCGTTTCCGGTGGTATGCATGATGCTTTTATTGAGACCATAAACCAAGATGAAAATTCTCTTTATGTTTTATTTGACGGGTGCTGGGGATTAAAAATAGAAATGTGGTTTTCAGGAGACGTCTCTTATTCAACATCGTCAAGGAATCCCGAAGAATTTGATCCATATTGGTTTGGCGCGACATTCAAAAAAGAAAATGAGTATTTATATTTGATTGATGAAGAGGATATGGATATCAATGAGATTTCTGATGGATATTGTTGGTTCAAAGCCAAATCTGTACGATATCACTTGATACCGCAATAAGACGAGTGGCATCTTTTTTCAGTTATATTCGCCTTCGGCGAGTGATATTACCTTGCAGTGATATTCGGCTTATGCCGAGTGATATTACCCTTCGGGCAGTTAGGGGCGAATATAATATCACTGAAGTCATAAGGCTTCAATATCACTTTTGCGCGAGCAAAAATATCACGCTGACGAAGTCAGCATATCACTCAAAACTTAAAATTCTATCTTTAATCTTGCAAACCGCCCCGAAGTGTGCTATAATAATACAAGACAGGGAGGCGATCAAGTAATGGTTGACGAAATTTTAGAATTACTGCCTTCAGATGAGCTAAAGGCGAAGATCAAAGAAACAAATCATCAGTTCAAGGAAAGTGAACTTTTACAAATTATATACAGATATGCTCCCTCATTTGATACACGTATAGATTTGTTGGAGCGTTTTTCGGGTATTGCTAACTCTGATGTTGCGTCGTTAGCAAAGGTTTATATCGAATATGAAAGAGAGAATTTTTCACGCTTTATTGAAGCGCCCGAGGGGTTTGTATATGAACTTTGTATCAAAGATACGCAGGAGGCATACGAAGAAAAATATCTATGCACATCTTATCAAGCGGCACTTGCTTGTATTGACCGTTTTTATGAAGAATACGCAGATATAGACGTAAAAGAAACCGAAAAAAGTCGGTATAGGATCATTAAGCGTAAAGTGTTTTCGGAGAATGATAAATTTGAAGAAGATGCATATGCAGAATGCGTGCTTGGAGCGAACAAGACCGTTTTGGAAGTGTCGGATTATAGAAATCCTGCTGATTGCGACTCTGAAATTATGTGTTCGGAGTGTAAAGAGATCTGCCCGCGCAGATGTGATGATCTGTCTTTTCCGTGTTTCGTACATAACTATGACGTAATTAAATACAAAGACCACGAAGGACTTGAGCATTTTGGAGTGAATGTATGCGTAGGGAAATGCGATGGAATGGCGCAGGAGCTTTATGTTATTCCTTTGGATTCTTCCGAAATACGTGAGCATCGATTTGATAACGAGTTTTTTGACCATGTGCATATAGAGCTTCCTCTTGCCACTCTTGCTTCTCCCGGTGATTTGGATGAAGTGATGAGAAAAAATTACTTTGATTTTGTTGAATATTGGAGTTTGAGGACTTAATAAAACTGAAAGGCGGTGATTGTATGAAAAAAACCTTATCCATAATGCTTGCTCTGATTATTACGATAACTCTTTCTTCTTGTGCTAGCGTTAAAATTGATAACAATATCGAAAATTATGCTGCCGACGTAGAGGAGTGTTGCGCAAGCTTATTTATGCCCGAATTAGAGGAACTCCCAAACTATAAAGAAGTTGAGTATTATTCCAAAAAAAGTGATGGCTTGTTCGCTGAATCTTCAATACAGTTGATTGTAAGCTATGAAGAAGAAATCTTTTTAAAAGAAAAAGAGCGACTTAAAACTGCATACACATATCTTGATGAACCGCAAAAAAACGAGGGAGATGATGCGTTTTACACAATTCCCCTTGCGGAGTTTTCCGTTGCGGGATTTGATTTCAAAGTAGCAAAATTTGATGACACATTTTACCCCAAATACTTTGGAATGGTCGGTATTTCGGATGAAAAATGTCAAATTGCATATTTATGGGTATATGCTATAGACCTTGACTATATTTGTAAAACAGATGCAAATGAAATTAAGGAAATGACTGAATTTATTGAGAATCGTTTTTCTTTAGAGTAAACATAAAGAAGATCAGTTTTTGCACCGGTTCCGTTTTAATTGTCGGTCATAAATAAAATCCCGTTCACGAAGGCGAGCATTTTTATATTGCAATCACCTAAAAAGTATGCTATAATGCAGTAAGAAGCGAGGATTACGGTGAAAATATATAACAAATTATGGTTACGACACCGAAGGTAAACGGTAGTCTCAGAACCATAGTAGGAAGGTTGAAATGAAACATATTTTATTACGTACTTTAATTTTGATTTTAATTTTAATTCTGATACTTGCAGCTGTAGGTACGGTAACTTTTTTTGCCGCGGGCGAAAAAACTCCAACCATTGGCTTTGACAGCGCAGAAGCAGAAAAAGGCGAGACTGTGTCTTTGCAGCTGACAATAAAAAACAATCCCGGAATTGCGGGACTGCTTGTTTCCTTGAAGTATGATACTACTGCTTTGACACTGACCGAAACAAAGAAAGGAACTTTGTTCAGCGGTTTTACAGCGGCTAAAAACTTCGTTTGGGACGGAAGTAAAAACGTTACAAAGGACGGTGTTTTAGCGACATTTACATTTACTGTTGCCGAGAATGCAGCTCCCGGAGAATATGAAATTGAGGTTATAGTAAGAGAATCTATAAACGAAAATTATGAGGCTGTTGAGCTCAGTGTGCAAAACGGTAAAATAGTCGTTAAGGGAGAGCCACAGCACACCGAAACTTCTGGTGCTTGCGGCGATAATCTCACTTGGGCTCTTGACCTTGCAAGCGGAGTGCTTACAATCTCGGGAAGCGGGGATATGTATGATTATACAAATTCGGACGCGGCTCCTTGGTATTCAAACAAGGATTCCATTAAAACAGTCGTTATAAACGAAGGCGTAACGAGCATTGGCGCTTTTGCATTCAGCTCTTGCGATGCGCTTGCCGATATACATTACAAAGGACAAAAATCAGGCTGGGATAAGATCAAAATAGGCGAAGGTAATGAACCCGTAGCGAACGCTAATATCGTTTTTGTTTCTTGTAATACGCATACCTATGACAATGCCTGTGATGAAGACTGCAACGTTTGCGGATACACCCGCACAGTAGCACATTCTTACTCTGACAGTTGGTCTTCGGATAAGGACGGACATTGGCACGCTTGCTCCATTTGCGGCGCGAAGGATCAAGTGGTCGCCCACACCGCAGGACCTGAGGCGACCGAAGAAACACCACAGCTTTGTACTGTTTGTAATTATGAAATAACACCCGCAAAGACGCACGAGCATAAATACGAGGGCGATTATATCACTGATGCTGACGGACACCATCAGAACTGTAGCTGCGGTGAGTCTGGACAGAAGGAAGCACACACCTTTGATAAAGGAAGTGTAGTTAAAGAACCCACGGCAGACGCGGCGGGAGAGAAGCACTACACCTGCTCGACTTGCGGATACGTGAAAAAGGTAAAATTAGAGCCTATTGACAAAGAAATTCCTGTAATAACCCCCGATGATGACGGCGAAAACCGAGATTTCCCTACAGTATATATAGTAATAGGGGTCGTTGCAGTAGTCCTTATAGCTGCCGGAATATTCCTTATTATAATAAAGAAAAATAAAAAGGTATAAACAAACAGCATTCATGTAACTGTGAGTATGAAGCTCATAATCAAAGCGGTTTTATCTTGACGGCTTTTACAAAATGCGATGTAATGATACCGAAGTAATTTACGAAAATCAAAACTAACCTCCGTGCTGAAAAGTACGGAGGTTTTATTCTTTTGAGAGCTGCAGAAGAAATAAATGTTTTACGCAGCATATATAATAGGTAGTATAAATGCCAAATGTATAAAAATTTTATTATTATACGTTTTTGAAGTGAAAAAATGCTTTTCTGTGTATTTATTAAGTATTTTTTTTACATTTAGTCGAATAAGATGTTGACAAATTAAATTTTGTGTGCTACAATTAAACTATTCATAAGATCGCGCAGTCTATTCTTATGTTGAACAGGGTTTTGTCGAGGGAAGACCCTGCTCGGTATAAAATAGATTTGGCGGGTATGAAATAATATCAAAATTCATAATGGAGGACATATTATGAAAAAAACATTTAAGTCCATGTTTACTATGGTTTTGTGTTTGACATTGGTTGCTATTATGATAGCAAGCTGCGGTCCTAAGGATCCTCAGGAAGTTATTCCTACAGCTCTCAAGCAGGCGCAGTACAATACAACAACAATCACAATGCCCAGTAACTGGAACGAACTCACCTATGCCGACAACAATGATACTCAGATCATGAGCTACATTGGTTCTTCCTTCTTTGACTATGACTATAAGTTCGTAGACAACAAGAAGTTCAATGAAGACGGCTCCATCAACAAGGCTGGTATAGTTAACGGTGCTTACACAACTAACTATTCCGCAGCAACCAAACTCGAAGACGTAACTTCTACTGTTGACGCTAAGTGGGGATATACCGACGCGCAGAAGACAGAAGGCGGATATGCTTGGAAGATCACTCTTCGTAACGACCTCAAGTGGGATGATGGTACACCCATCAAGGCAGCTGACTTCGTATATTCTATGCAGCAGCAGCTCGATCCTAAGTTCATGAACTTCCGTGGTAACACATACTACGATACCCTCAGAATCAAGAACTCCAGAGAATACTTCTTCTCCGGCGCTCCTATCTATGCTCCCATCGTTCCTCCGTACGGAAGCGGTGAGACACCTGATTATTCCTTCGATCTGAACGGTGCTGAAGTTTATCTTAACACAACAACTACCGAAATGACACTTGCTGCATATTCTCTTAACGAGCTTATCAACGATTACGTTGGCTCTGCAGAGGCTATTGCCGCTCTTAAGGTTATCGAAGACGCTGCAAATGAATATGGCTACACACTCATCACTGAAGAAAATATGGAAGCTGCTAAAGAACTCGTAGCTTACGCTCTTATGCCCTTCGGTATCGACTGGAGCACTCTCACCGAGACCGAGCAGGAAGAACTCTTCAAGGAAACACTCTTCCACATTTCCGGCTACGGTGATGAAGTAGATTGGAATACCGTTGGTATTTACTCCATCGACAGCGAAAACGCTATCGTTATCTGCCTTGACAAGGCATTCGCTCTTCTCAAGGAAGACGGCACACTCTCTTACCAGGCAGCTTACTACATGGCAAGCCTTCCCCTCGTAAAGAAGGATCTCTATGAAAAGTGCAAGAAGCAGCCTGCAGAAGGTGCTACACTTTGGACCAGCAACTACAACTCTTCTCTCGAAACAACAGCAAGCTGGGGACCCTACAAGCTCGTTGAATTCGAAGCAGGTTCTCACTACAAGCTCGTTAAGAACGAAAACTGGTACGGCTACAATATGGAGCAGTACAAGAACCAGTACAACATCACAGCTATCAACTGCCGTAAGATCGACGAATGGTCTACCGGTTGGATGGGCTTCCTCAACGGAACATACGACGATAGCTCTCTCCAGACAGAAAATGCAGCAGAGTACGTAGACTCCAAGTACGTTTACTACACATCTACAGCTACCGGTACCTTCGGTATGCAGCTTTACAGTAACCTCGACGTTCTTAAGGCAAGCGGCAACAACAACGGTATCCTTGCAATTCAGGAATTCAGACATGCGTTCAACCTCGCTCTTAACAGAAGCGACATCGTTGAAAAGATCTGGCCCGGTTCCTCTATTCCTTGCTTCGGTCTCGTAAACGTTGCTTACTACTATGACATCGAAAACTCTTCCACTCTTGCAGACGGCGGTCAGTACCGTAACACTGCAAAGGCTAAGGAAGGTATTCTCCGTGCATACGGATTCACACAGGGCGCAGACGGTAAGTGGTCCACAGGCGACCTCAAGGGACTCTCTCTTGACGACGCTTACGATGCACTCACAGGTTACAACCCCACTCTTGCAAAAGAGAAGATGAAGGAAGCTATTGCAATCCTCACAGCTGATGCTGCAAAGTACGGCTATGATGCTTCCAAGAACATCACTCTCGTTTACGGTTCTTCCGCAGACAACGATAAGCAGCGTTTCCGCGCTACATATATCCAGGGCATTCTCGATGATCTTACAAAGGGCACAGCTCTTGAAGACAAGATCGACGTTGTATTCGACGCATCTGCAGGCTCCAAGTGGGCAGAAGCATTCCGTTCGGGCGATACACAGATCGGTTTCGGTTACGGATTCTCCGGTAACCCCTTCAACCCCTTCGATATCATCGGTGCATTCGTTAACCCTGACGATAGCCTTAACTACCACATGTACTGGGATACTTCCGCTATCGATATGACTCTCACAATGCCTGCAGGCGATTATGAGGGTGCTGGCGAAACAATCACTATGAGCGTTCAGAACTGGTACTACTGCCTCAACGGTCTTGCAACTGAAGAAGAACAGCCCCAGAAGTACAACTGGGATGCTGGATTTGCTCCTGCTGAAGCAAGACTTACCATTCTCTCCGCTCTTGAAGAGCTCACCATCAAGGAAAGCCGCTCTGTAATGCTTATCGCAGACTCCGGCGGATCCTTCCTCGGCGCTAAGTTCTCTTACTTCTCTGACGTAGAAAACGTATTCATGGGCTTCGGCGGAATCAGATACATGGAAGTTAACTACACTGATGCTGAATGGACACAGTTCGTTAAGGATCACAATAACAACCTCGAATCCGAGTACAAGAAGTCTGAATAATTTTAGCTGACTAATAAAGTAAGATTATTTGAATAAAAGCAATCGGCGGTGAGCCAATGTGCTCACCGCTGATTTGTAATTTAATAAATCCCCTATAAAAATCGAAAAAAAGATAAAAATTGCATATTTATTGCAAAAAAGCCCTCGAAAAATAAAGGCTGCTTATAAAACAGCCACACGGTAAAAGTTAAAAAGATAAAAAAGCAAAAGTATTTGCACAATAAATTTGATTTAAATATGAAATTTAACAGCGAGCACTGCTTTAGTGTGCGTTGGGCATTTTTAGTAATAGAATTTTACTTGCCCTGAAACTATGAACTTGAAAACAACATAACAGAGGAGAAAAAACTATGTATATGTTTAAATATGTGTCGAAGCGTCTTGGTCTGATGTTGTTCACATTCATCATCATTTTTACGATGTGTTTTGTGCTCATCAAGCTTCTTCCGATCCCTACTAATGCTCTTCCGGGACAGGACCCCATAGTAGTTATGAAAACTCTCGAAGGAAGAGGTTGGATTACCAACATTCGTGAGGGCGAAAACGGAGTTTACGACTATGACAGAGTCCCGATACTCATTCAGTACGGTACATACCTTAAAAGAATAATCACAAAGGGTGACTTCGGTATTGCGACTACCTACGGCGAGTATCTTAATATGAACCTGTGGGACGTATTCGTAAGCCATCTTCCTCCGACGATACTTATAAATATTTACTCGACCCTTATAGGAGTACCGATCGGTCTCGGGCTCGGTATTCTTGCCGCGCTTAAAAAGAATAAGTGGCAGGACCAGCTTATCAATATTTTTATAATCCTACTTATATCTATTCCTTCGGTAGTACTTGCGCTTATGCTTCAGTACGTATTCTGCTTTAAGCTCGGTTGGTTCCCGCTTACTATGCTAACGAGTAACGAGTATTTTACGTGGGAAGTATTCCATTCGATGATTCCCGCAGTTTTCGCGCTCTGCCTCGGTTCTATTGCAGGATATGCGCGTTATACGCGTGCAGAGCTTTCGGAGGTACTTACAGGAGAGTTTATGCTTCTTGCGAGAACGAAGGGTCTGACAAAGCGTCAGGCTATCTATCGCCACGCTATGCGTAACTCGATGGTAGTTATTTTCCCGTCGATACTCAGTGAATTTGTATCGGTACTTTCGGGATCGCTCATCATCGAAAGAATGTTTGCTATCAACGGTGTTGGCGGACTTTATCTTAACTCCATCACCTTCCAGGATTACGACTTCTTTATGCTGCTCTCCGGTTTCTATACGCTGGTTAGCCTTACTGCAGGTATAGTTATCGACATAAGCTACGGTTTCATTGACCCGAGAATAAGAATGGGGGCGAAATAAAGTATGACATCGATAAATAAATTTGACAATATCCCTGCTGAAAAATTCAGATTTGTTGAAAAAGAGGGCACAATTCACGATAAAAAGTTTGACACCAAGCCTGTCAGCTATTTTCAGGGAGCATTCCGCCGTTTCAGTAAGAATAAAGGCGCGGTGGTTGGCGGAATCGTAATTTTGTTCCTTGTACTTTTCGCAATAATTGCTCCTTTATTTACACCCTACATACCCCTGTACTATGATATGACTTTCGCATACGCAAGTCCTAAAATAACTGCGTTTGCAGACAACGGCATTGATTTTTGGGACGGATATAAGGAGAAAAATACTAGTTACCTTGGTTATCTTAAGGATCTTGCTACTATGCAGGAAACAGGTCATGATATAATCAAGCGTGGTGAGTATGAAGTAAGCCCCGACGGCTCAAATTACACTTACCGTTACGATACCTATCACGGAGTAGGTTTTGGTAAATACAAGGTCGTATCTCCTGAAAAATTCGAGGCTATCCAGAAATATCAAAATGAAACAGGCAAACAGGTTCTTTATCCTATTGTTAAGACCTCTGACAGACCCAAGCACACCAAGAACGTACACGATGCCAATATCTACTACGTAATGGAAAATCCTATGGATGCTAAGGTTCGTCCTAAGCTTGATGCGGACGGTAATATTATTCCTAACTACTGGAAGTATGAGGCAGATTCCGAAAACCCTGTTATAGCAGAGTACAACTCCCTTCGACTTGAAGGAGAAGACGGTATAGTCGAGGACGGCACTACGTATTACTATGCTTACGGAAGAAAAGTTGACGGCGGTATAGAAATCAGAGCTGAATACTATGAATACTACACCTACGAGCATACACAGGAAAAGAAGGACGGTATCAAAGAACCTCTCTTCGTATTCGGTGCTACTGCAACAGGCAAGGACGTTTTTGCTTGCCTTGCATACGGTGCAAGATTCTCCTTCATTTTTGCAACAGTCGTTGCAGTTGTAAACTTTATAGTAGGTGTTATCTGGGGATCTATTTCGGGTTACTTTGGAGGTAAGATCGACCTCTTTATGGAAAGATTCTCTGAAATACTCGGTTCTGTTCCCACTATAATCGTTATTACACTTCTTAAATACCATATGGGAAGTGCAAGCCAGGTGCTTGTACTCTTCATCGCGTTCTTCGCAACAGGCTGGATAGGAATGGCTGGCAGAACGAGAATGCAGTTCTATAGGTTCAAGAATCAGGAATACGTTCTGGCGGCAAGAACGCTCGGTGCAAGTGATGCAAGAATAATGTTCAAGCACATTTTCCCGAACGGACTCGGTACGATAGTCACGAGCTTTGCTCTTGTAATCCCTTCAATGATCTATACGGAAACAAGCTTTTCCTACCTTGGTATTATTAACCTTGAAGCAGGTAACACGACCAGCGTAGGTACACTTATCGCGCAGGGACAGAAGTCTATTACTTCGGGCGCGGGATTTGTTGCACTCTTCCCCTGTCTGTTCCTCGTGCTTATGATGCTCAGCTTCAACTTGTTCGGTAACGGACTGCGCGACGCATTCAACCCATCACTCAGAGGATCGGAGGATTAAGCTATGAATAATAATCAGGTTAAATTATCAGTTAATGATTTAAAAATATCCTTCCGTACAGATGCAGGTAAGGTACAGGCGGTCCGCAATATTTCGTTTGACCTTTATAAAGGCGAAACTCTTGCCATAGTTGGAGAATCGGGATCGGGAAAATCGGTTACGTCCAAGGCTATTATGGGTATCTCGGCAGTAAATGCTATTTATGAAGGCGGAGAGATCCTTTACGACGGTCAGGACCTCGTTCGTATTCCCGAAGAGGAAATGCACAAGCTTCGCGGAGATAAGATCGCGATGATCTTCCAGGATCCGCTTTCCTCGCTTAACCCTATTATGCGTATCGGTAGACAGATCACCGAGGCGATGCTCCTTAAAAACAAGGCAAACCGCAAGGAAGGGCGCACGACATTTAATAAAACACTTGCCAATTTGTCCGATATGATGAAAAAGGCACTTGCCGAAGATAAGAGTGCAAGTGTTTCACTTGAAAAGGTTGATGAATATATCAAGACCTTTGACAACTTTAATATTCAGGCAAATAAGCTTCAGAACAGCTATAACGATGCACGTACTGCGGCAGAGGAGCTTATCGCTATTATCGAAGATTTCCTTTTCCTTACAGAAAAGAAGCAGAAGGTTGACGTTTCTTCAACACTCGGACTTGTAAAGCGTAAGCTCAAAGCAATTGATGATAAGTATTTCGTTGGTTCTTATACAGATACTCTCAAATCTTATATAACTGCTATGAAATCTATCTCGCGCAGCGAGAGCGAAGCGGCGAGACTTTTGATGTCGATCAAGGAAACCGCGACAGAAATGCTCGCACAGACACAGTATAACTTCTTCAGAATCGGTTACTACGTTTATAAGAACCCTGACGTTGATCTTAGCCAGATGCCTGCTGAAGAAGCTAATGAAATGGCGCTTAGTTTTCTTAATAAAAACTTTATGGATTCCTTTATCGCTCTCGAAAAGATAGCGGTACAGTATTCGCTTAAGAAAACTCTTGAAAATAAGAAGAAGGCAATAGCCGACCTTGAAAATACTGTTAACTTCTTTAAAGCAGGTAACTTCACCGAAAGCGATGCAATGGCACAGTGCAAGAGCGTAAACAGCAGCGTTCGCACAGCTATCGATCCTCTTGCTGTTGTAAAGGATAACCTTGCATATACTTTCGGCGGCGCACTTGAAAGAGAAGTGGAAAAGTATTTCTTCTACATCAAGAATAACCCCAAGGAAGAAGCTCGTTTTGCAAAGCAGACAGCAAAGAGAGAAGCTCTTCTTGCAAGGGGTAAGACAGTAGATTGGCAGGTAATTCCTAAGTCTGTTATCGAACCCGAGGAACAGATAAAGAATATCGTATCAGTTCTTACAAGAGTAATAAACAAATTTAAGGCAGACGTTGATAACGCGGAAAATGTTGACGTTGATAAGCGTTGCCTTGAAATAATCGATTTTCTTAAGGAAAAGGCATCGCAGGTCGTTTACGTGCTTACCAAGCGTATCGCGAAAGAAAAAGCTATAAAGCTTATGGATGAGGTTGGTATTCCCGAGGCGAGAATGCGTTTCAGACAGTATCCGTTTGAATTCTCAGGCGGTATGCGTCAGCGTATAGTTATCGCTATCGCGCTCTCGGCTAACCCCGACATTCTGATATGCGACGAGCCTACAACGGCACTTGACGTTACTATTCAGGCGCAGATACTTGAGCTTATCAACCGCCTTAAGAAAGAACGTAACCTTTCTATTATATTCATTACACATGACCTTGGTGTAGTTGCGAACATGGCAGACAGAATTGCCGTTATGTATGCAGGTAAGATAGTAGAGTACGGAACAGCAAACGAGGTATTCTATAATCCTCAGCACCCATATACTTGGGCACTTCTGTCTTCTATGCCTGACCTTGATACCAACGAGAAGCTGGATGCTATCCCCGGAACTCCTCCGAATATGATATATCCGCCTGTTGGTGATGCGTTTGCAGAAAGAAACAAGTACGCTATGGAAATTGACTACGAGATGCAGCCTCCTATGTACGAGGTATCTCCTACGCACTTTGCGGCGACATGGCTGCTTCACCCGAACGCTCCCAAGGTTGAAATTCCCAAGATCATTACTGAACGTATCAAACGAATGAAGGAAAGAGGTGGCAACATTGGAGAATAATAACGAAGTACTTCTTAAAGTAGACCATCTTTGCCAATATTTCCGTTTGGGACGTAAGGATCTTAAAGCGGTCGACGACGTAAGCTTTGAGATCAAAAAAGGCGAAACCTTTGGTCTTGTTGGAGAGTCGGGCTGCGGTAAGACCACGACCGGACGTTCAATAATCAAGCTGTATAATATTACCTCGGGTAACGTGTATTTTAAAGGACAGAGAATAGGCGCGGGTGTACGCTCCTATAAGGACGCTATCAAGAAGGCGAAGAAAGACCTTTCTGCTGAGAAGATCACAAGAGAAGAGTTTAACGCTATTGTCAGCAAGAACAGAGAACTTATCCGAGATGCAAAAGCCGAAAACAAGGCTGTTGACAGACAGTATGCCGCTTCCCGAGTAAAGAAGCTCGAAGAGGAATATGCTGAAAAATTCGAAAAGGTAGATAGCACCGAGGAACTTAAAGCTCTTAAAAAAGAGTACAAGAGTAAGCTCCGCGTTGCAAAGAAGTCCAGACTGATCACACAGATCCAGATGATCTTCCAGGACCCTATCGCGTCTCTTGACCCCCGTATGACAGTTCGTGATATTATCGCCGAAGGACTTATCATCAACGGCGTAACCGATAAGAATTATATCAACGAAAAGGTTTACGAAATTCTTGAAACAGTCGGACTTGTCCGTGAGCACGCAGACCGTTATCCGCACGAATTCTCGGGCGGTCAGCGTCAGCGTATAGGTATTGCAAGAGCCGTTGTTATGGAACCCGAAATGATCATCGCAGACGAGCCTATCTCTGCTCTTGACGTATCGATTCAGGCACAGGTTATCAACCTGCTTAACGACCTCAGAGACCGTAAGAACCTTACCATTTTGTTTATAGCACACGACCTTTCGGTTGTTAAATACTTCTCGGATAGAATCGGTGTTATGTATTTCGGTAATATGGTAGAGCTTGCAGACTCTGACGAGCTCTTTAAGCATCCGCTCCACCCGTATACAAAGTCGCTTCTTTCGGCAATTCCGCTTCCTGACCCGATCT
This sequence comes from Eubacteriales bacterium, assembly GCA_045580325.1. Taxonomy (GTDB): domain Bacteria; phylum Bacillota; class Clostridia; order Oscillospirales; family CAG-272; genus SIG672. The sequence continues at coordinate 58,189 of JAZNNR010000012.1, read as the reverse complement.
ACGAAAAGCAGCGTACAAGAATAACCTACAATCCGCTTGCGGAGCACGATTATTCGGTAGACCTGCCTTCCTTCCGTGAGATAACTCCGGGACACTTCGTGCGTTGTAACGATGCGGAAGAAGCAGCGTATAGACAGATGTTAAATGACGAAACGGACGGTTAAGTTGAAGTGAAAAACGAAAACAAAGCATTACTAATAAAATATGCCGTATGCTTCGGCGTTGCCTCGGCTATAACACTTCTTGTGTTTTGGGCAAAAGGCTTTTTCACCGACAGCCTTGGTGTAAATATTCAGATTTTATCAGACGGATTCTTTGTTTCGGGAATTTTGCTTACCCTGTTTGCCGGAATGTTGTTCATCAGCGGAGAAGGCGCACTTATAGGAATTGGCTTTGTGCTTCGAAACGTTGTGTTGGCATTTACTCCTATGGGTAGAAAACACCACGAGGTTTATGCAAAATACCGCGAAAGAAAGCTCGCTGCTATGAAAAAATCGAGCGACCACTGTATTCTTTTTACAGGACTCTTTTTTCTGCTGATTGGCATTATATTCACGGTTATTTGGTATACAAATTTCTATAATATAGTGTAAAAGCTAAAAATCCCTCGTATTTACAGAGGGGACAAAACAGTAAAAAAGACGGTATGGATAAATTCCATACCGTCTTTTGCGTGTGTTGGGATCAAATAATTATATGCTTTGCGCTTTGGGATACTGACTGTAATAAATTCTTGAATAGAGTCCGTTTTGCTTCAACAGCTCTGTGTGCTTTCCCTTCTCAACTATATGTCCGTTGTCTACAACGAGGATAATATCCGCGTTTTCGATAGTAGAAAGTCTGTGAGCAATAACGAAAGCAGTGCGCCCCTTCATAAGCTCGTCCATCGTTTGCTGTATCAGAAGCTCTGTACGGGTGTCGACGTTGCTCGTTGCTTCGTCAAGAATGAGAATAGGTCTGTCGGACAGGTAAGCTCTTGCAATGGTAAGGAGCTGCTTTTGTCCTGCGCTGATGTTCGTGCTGTCCTCATTTATTTCGGTGTCATATCCTTTGGGGAGAGTGTCGATAAAGCTGTCTATATGTGCTTTTTTCGCCGCACCCATTACCTCGTCGCGTGTTGCACTCTCTTTTCCGTAGGCAATGTTATCATATACGCTTCCCGAAAAGAGCATCGTATCCTGCAGTACCATACCGAACATTTCTCTTACGTCGGTACGGCTCATAGCCGTAATATCCTTTCCATCAACGAGAACCTTTCCCGATTTTGAATCGTAAAAGCGCATCAGAATGTTAACGATAGTCGTCTTTCCGCCGCCCGTAGGTCCTACTATTGCCACCTTTTCGCCCGGATTGACGTGCAGATTCAGATTTTCGATAAGCGGCTTGTCATCGGTATAGGAGAAGCAAACGTCCACAAAATCGACCTTGCCTTCAACTGAGATATTTCCTTCGGGCTCGATCTCGTCCATTTCCTCGCCGTCGAGATATTCGTACACTCTTCTCGCAGAAGCGATAGTCGATTGGATCATTGACATTCCGCTTGCGATAGATTCAAGAGGTCCGGAGAAAAGCTTGGTATACATAATAAAAGCCACAAGTGAGCCGACGTTTACGCGTCCGTTTATCACAAGATAGGCGCCGATAACGCAGATGGCAACGTAAGAAAGGTTGTTGATAAGTTCGACTATGGGGCTCACAAGGCCCGAAACGAAGTATCCCTTTGCAGAATAGTCGGAATATTTTTTCGTAACGTCCTTGTACTTTTTGTTCTGCGACTTTTCAATCGAGAAAATCTTAACAGCATCGAAGCAGGACAGGTTTTCCTCGCAAATGCTATAAAGCTTACCTGACTGCTCACGCGAATTATCGAAGTGCTTTTCGCTTTTTGATGCAAGTACTGCAGAAAGTGTCAGGGAGAGCGGCACGAATACGATTACCGCAACAGCCATAATAGGTTCCTGCGTGAAAATGATTATTGATATCATCACGAGCTGAATAACGCCGTTAATAATGATACCGAATATGTCGTGTATAGAGCCGCCCATAATCGAAACGTCGTTAGTCATTCTTGATATAAACTCTCCGTTTGGCGTGCTGTCGACCACTTTTATAGGTATCTTTGCGATCTTTTCGCTCATTTTTACTCTTAATTTGCAGGTGAAGAAGCTGCTTACAGAGTAGTTCATAACAGCCTTGGTCAATGCACTGAGAAGCGCTGATATGAGATAAAGAGCGATAAGAGTTATAATACGCCTGTTAAAGAGCGAAGTGTCGAGCGAAATGCCAATGTCAAGCAGATCATAGATCTGATTTGTCAGATTTCCAAGTATTTCGGGAGCGGTCATAGCAAGGTATGCAGAGCCTATACTTAGTACGGTTGCAAGGAGAAGCCAATGAATTATTCCGAGCGAATCCTTCGTTATGCGTAAAATGACCCTTGCAGAGCTAAGTCCCTTGGTTTTGTAATTATTCTTCATATGCGCCCTCCTTTCTGCTCCCGAGCTGAGAATCAGCGATCTCGCGGTATATAGGACAGGAGGAAAGAAGCTCGCTGTGCGTTCCGACACCGATTATACGTCCCTTGTCGAGTACGTATATTCGGTCTGCACTCATTGCCGTGCTGATACGCTGAGTAGCTACTATTCTGCTTTTCCCGCAAAGGAGATCCTTGTAATTTTCTTTTATCTCACTTTCGGTAAGGAAATCGAGCGCACTGAAGCTGTCATCGAAAATATACAGGTCTGCTTTCTTTATTACAGTTCTCGCCATATTAAGTCTTTGACGCTGACCACCGCTGACGTTCTGGCCGCTGCCGACTAAGATATAGTCGAGCCCTTCCTTGTGGGAATCAACGAATTCTGCCATTTTGGACAGTCTCAGAGCTTCGTATATCTCCTCGTCTGTTGCGTCGGGCTTTCCCATTCTGATGTTATCGCGCACAGTTCCTTCAAATATCTGCGCTTTTTGTAGAGCAACCGAGAAATGTGAGCGGACGTCAATCTTTCGCATATCTTTATAGGAAGCTCCGCCGATGATTATTTCACCCTCGCTCGGCTCAAAAAGTCCGGCAAGCAGCTTTATCAGCGTGCTTTTTCCGCTTCCCGTACCTCCGATAAGCGCAATATGCTCACCTTCCTTTATAGAAAGGGAAAGGTTTTCGATAACGTTTTTCGAAGAATCGGGATAGGTAAAGGAGAGATTTTTGATCTCTATATCAAATCCGTTTGGTATTTTACCCTCGCCCTCGGGTATAGTTTCTTCGTCGGGGCTTGCGTGAATATCATTAAGACGGCGCATAGATACCTTCACCTTTGGCAGCCACGCGAGCGTCCAGGATATGTTTATGAGGGCGTTTGATATCATACCGATATACTGAAGCACGGCAATTACTCCGCCCGTGCTTATTCCCGCGCCCGTCTGCGCTCTTATGCCTCCAAAATAAATTACGGCAACTGTGGCAAGATTGAGAAGGAGCATAGCAAAGGGATCTACCATTCCTCCGCGCGTGTTGGCACGTATCATATACTTTGCCATTTCCTCGGTGGCAAATTTAGCTCTGCCGTGCTCGCGTTTTTCATTATTAAAGGCTCTGACAACGCGGAGTCCCGACAGACGCTCTCTTACTATTTTGTTCTGCATATCTATGTACTTGTCCGATTTGTCCCACATATCGTAAAGAGGGCGCATAAGAATGAGCACTAAAATAAGGATAGGCGGGATCGACAGCATAAAAACAGCCGATAAAACGGGGTCGGCAATGAATGCAAGAACAGCCGAGCCGATAAACATAATAGGAACGGTGAAAAGGGTATAGGGTAAGCTCGTAATAGTTCCCTCAACGTTCCATATATCGTCGGTAGCCCTCGTCAAAAGTCCCGAAGGACCTATTTTGGTGTAATTTGTGTAGGAAAGCAAGTTGATCTTTTTAAAGGTCGCATAGCAAAGATCGGACGAATAGCCCGCAGAAATAGCCGTATTGAGCTTTGCCGAAATAATACTTGCTATAAGGGATACTATTGCTAAAAGTACCATTATTGCCGCATATTTCCAGACAAGTGAAATGTTTTGCTTTGAAATACCCTTTTCAACTATCTCGCTCATAACGAAGGGCATCAAAAGTGAGCATATCATAGCGACGCCGTCGATCAGAGCGACTCCTACAAGCTTTTTTCGGTAGGGTTTTAATAATTCAAGTAGTTTTTTCATATTTGTTGTCTTTGAATTTAGTTAGTCGATTATCTCCGATAGAAAAGATAAAGCACCCGTAAGCGAGCCGCCACGGGTGCCGTATAAACAAAAATGCCCGAGGCGTACTCATACGCATCGGGGAAAACAGATACCTTTATATAAGTCTGTTTATGCCTTACAATCCTCGGAGGTGAGTACGTGAATGATGATAAAATTGTAGCTGTAATTTGTGCTTGTCATTGTATTCTCCTCCTTTCATAAAAAATTATCAAGTGGCATTATAGCACAGTTTAATTGCTTTGTCAATAGAAAAATGGAAAAAACACAAAAAAGCAGAACACGCCAAAGTGTTCTGCTTTTTTATATTTGAACTTAACAGGGACTGTCTATTATTCGTCTGCGTTTTCCCAGTTGTGATAGATGTCCTGAACGTCGTCGTGATCCTCGAGGTTCATAATGAGAAGGTTCATCTTCTTGATGTCGTCCTCGTCGGTAAGTTCAACGTAAGTAGAGGGGATCTTGTCCTCTTCTGCCGAAACGATAGCATATCCTGCGCCTTCGAGAGCTTCCTTTACTGCGGAAAGGTCGGACGTTTCGGTGTGGATTTCGAAAATATCTCCGTCTGCCATAAAGTCGGTAGCGCCTGCTTCGAGAGCGGCTTCCATAAGAGCTTCTTCGTCGACGCTTCCGTCGTTTTCAACTACGATAACGCCTGTGTCTGTGAACATATAGGATACGCAGCCTGTTTGACCGAGATTTCCTCCGAATTTATCGAAGAAGTGGCGGATATCGCCTGCTGTACGGTTGCGGTTGTCTGTCGCTGTTGTAACGATAACGGCGATTCCCGACGGTCCGTAGCCCTCATAAACGATCTCCTCGTAGTTTGCGGCATCTGCCGAAGACGCCTTGTCGATAACTCTCTTGATGTTATCGTTAGGAACGTTAAGGCTCTTTGCCTTGGCAATAAGATCTCTGAGCTTTCCGTTTACTACCGGATCGGGTCCGCCTGCACGGATAGCGATAGCCATTTCCTTACCGATCTTTGTGAAGACCTTTGCCTTCTGCGCGTCGGTCTTTTCTTTTTTGTGTTTGATGTTATTCCATTTGCTGTGTCCTGACATAAATTTATATCTCCTTTAAGGTTTGTAGAACTTTATATTTTCTTGGGTGTTTTAAGACAGATAAGGCTAAGCGCACGTCCGAGAACGTAGTTTACAGCCTCGGTTATCTTGATACGCGATGCACGAACAGATGCGTCCTGGGCTGAATTTATCGGACATTCGTGATAGAATCTGTTAAATCCGGTGCACACGTCAAGAATGTAACGTGTTATATAAGAAGGCTCGTACTCGTGAGTTGCTTTAAGAACTGTTTCGGGGAAACGGGAGAGGATCTTGAGCATAGAAGCCTCTTCGGGAGCGCTTATCTTGATCTCGCCATCATAGCTCAGCGCGTCTTGCGCCTTTGAAAGCAGAGAGCAGGTACGAGCGTATGTGTACTGCGCGTAAGGACCGGTGTTTCCTTCGAATGAAAGGGCGTCGTCCATATTAAAGTTTATGTCCTTTATTATCGTGTTGAGCAGATAATAGAATACGATAGCACCAACGCCGACAGCCTCGGCTGTTTCTTCCTTGTTTTCGAGGTCGGGGTTCTTTTCGTTTATGATCTCGCGAACCTTGTCAACAGCATCTGCAAAGAGGTCGCGCAGAAGGATAACGTTACCCGTTCTCGTTGCGAGCTTTGCGCCGCCGATGCTTACAGTTCCGTAGGGTACGTGTACGAGATCCTTTGCCCAATCGTAGCCCATAAGCTCGACTACCTTGAACCACTGTGCGAAGTGGAGCGACTGACCTGCCGAGGTAACGTAGATAACCTTGTCAAAGTTATAGGTTTCTTTTCTGTAAACCGCCGCCGCAATATCTCTTGTAGGATAAAGGGTTGAGCCGTCGCGCTTGAGGATAAGACAGGGAGGCATATTATAGTCTGAAAGATCTACGATAGATGCGCCGTCGTCTATTTTAAGAAGTCCTTTTTCGCGGATCTTTTCAACCTGCGGCATCATTTTGTCGCTGTAAAAAGCTTCGCCCTTATAGGAATCGAACTCGATTCCGAGCTGTGCGTATGTCTTCTTGTATTCGGCAATAGAAATTTCAATAAACCATTTCCAAAGCTCTGTATTTTTCTCGTCGCCAAGCTCAAGCTTATGGAATTCTTCTCTTGCGCGGTCGTTAAGGCTTTCGTCCTTTTCGGCTTCCTCGTGATATTTAACGTAAAGCGCAACGAGAGCGTCTATACCGCCATTTTCGATGTCCTCGCGGTTGCCCCAAAGATTAAACGCGGTAATAAGCTTACCGAACTGCGTACCCCAGTCGCCGAGGTGGTTTACACCCACGCAGTCATATCCGCAGAAGGTGTGAAGAAGCTTTAAGGAATGACCGATAACAGTCGTTCCGAGGTGTCCGATGTGGAAAGGCTTTGCAACGTTCGGGGAAGAATAGTCGAGAACGACCGTCTTTCCTTTACCCTCGTCAGAGCTTCCGTACATATCCTTCCTATCAAGAATTTCGGGCAGAAGCGTTGAGGCGAGATATTCGTTTGAAATAAAGAAATTGAGGTATCCGTTAACTGCCTGGATCTTGCCGATGCCCTCAATCTCAAGCGAGGAAGCAAGACCTTCTGCGATCATCACGGGAGATTTGCGCAGAAGCTTTGCGAACTTGAAGCAGGGAAGTGCAAGATCGCCCATCGCAGCGTCGGGCGGATATTCAAGAGAAGCGACTATGTCGCTATACATACTTTCGGGGTTATCGGGAGCTATTGCAAGCGATAATTTTTTTGCTATACTTGATTTTAAATTCTGCATTTTAAGACTCTTTCTTTAACGATATTTTTAAAAAATCATTATTATTCATATTATTATATCACGAAAAAATCATATATTCAATAGTCAAAAGGCAAGAAAATAAGATAAAAGTGAACATTTTTTCATAACAAAGATATATTTTGAGCGTAAAATAAAATATATCGCAAAAAATCGTTTTTGCCCTTGACAAAAACAGCTATATACTGTATAATAACTACATATGCGGATAAAACGCATAATAATTTGCCGAAAGGAACTTACGGAGTCAGATATGGACGAAGGTGGCGGGAACAACGGCGGTCGAAATCCCCGATGTACCACTATTGAGATCTTAAATAAATCTTATACATAATAAAGAAGGCGTGGTCTGTGTGGAGTTTTATACAGGCTATGCCTTTTGCGCTCTTTTGAAGTACCCACGCGGCAAAAATATTTTTCGGAGGAACTAACCTTGGACCCTTATTTATGGACTTTACTGCTCCAGTTTTTACTCATCGCACTTAATGCAGTATTTGCAAGTGCAGAAACCGCTATTATCGGAATGAACGATAACCGTATAGCAAAGCTCGCAGAAGATGGCGATAAGCGCGCTATAAAGCTCGCAAAACTTACTGAAAAACCCTCAAAATTCCTTGCAACTATTCAGGTTGCGATAACTCTCGCGGGATTTTTGGGAAGTGCCTTTGCGGCAGACACTTATTCTGGTGTTCTGGCTGATTGGCTTTATAGTATCGGAGTACCGCTCTCTGTGGCTGTGCTCGACAAAGTAGCACTTATTTTGATAACACTTCTGCTTTCTTATCTCACTATCGTTTTCGGAGAGCTTGTTCCCAAGCGTATAGCTATGAAGAACGCAGAAAAGCACGCGCTCAAGATGGCAGGCTTTATAACCAATATTTCGGTTCTCTTCAAGCCGCTCGTATGGCTTCTTACCGTTTCTACAAACGGAGTACTCAGACTTTGCGGAATAGACCCTCACGCACAGGAAGAAGAGGTCAGCGAAGAGGATATACGCATTATGGTTGACGTCGGAAGCGAAAACGGAACTATCGACGACGACGAAAAAGAATTTATACAGAACGTTTTTGAGTTTGACGACCTGACAGCAGGCGAAATTGCAACACACCGTACCGAGATCGAGCTTCTCTGGCTCGAAGAGGATATGGACGAGTGGAAAAAGACTATCTACGCAAGCAGACATACGAGGTATCCGATATGCAGCGAAACTGTCGATAACGTCGTAGGTATTCTCAACGCAAGAGATTATTTCAGACTTGATACAAGTAACCGCGAGGAAATTATGCAGAATGCGGTAAAACCTGCATACTTCGTACCCGAAACGGTAAAAGCGGATGTTCTCTTCAAGAATATGAAAAACGGACGCGGATCACTGGCAGTCGTGCTTGACGAATACGGCGGTATGACAGGTATCGTTACTATGAATGACCTCATAGGACGCCTTGTGGGCGATCTTCAGGACGAGGAAACTCTTTCGGAAGAAAAGGAAATTCCCGACATCGAAAAGATAGAGGACGGACTCTGGAACATTATCGGAAACGTTTCTCTCGATGAGCTTGAAAGAGAGCTTGATATTACTCTTCCCACAGATGAATATGATACCTTCAGCGGAATGATATTCGATGCTCTTGAGTCTATTCCCGATGACGGAAGCACCTTCGAGCTTGAAACAAACGGACTCTCAATAAACGTTACCGAGGTGGAAGATCACCAGATAAAGAGAGCATTTGTAAGAATACTCGAAAAATCGGACGAAGACGGTGAAGACACAGAAGGCAAAAAGGACTCGGATAACGATGACTGATTTTATTATCGTATGAAAATGTAATATTTATAGCACATTTGAAAGGACTTTAACAGATATGGCATATTGTAAAAAATGCGGTGCAGAGCTCAAAGAAGAAGATAAATTCTGCGCTCAGTGCGGAGAAAAGGTGAACGAGGAAGCTTCCGCAGAAACGTCGGTAACACCGAACAGCATTGATATGACGAAGCTTTACGCGGTTCTTGCTTATCTCGGAATATTTTTCATAATTCCCCTCGTTATGTGCAAGGACTCCGAATTTGTTCGATTCCACACCAATCAGGGAATTATCCTCTTTATTGCGAGCGTAATATGTGCAGCGGTACCCATCGTTGGCTGGATAGCTTCGATAGGCGTTGTTGTGCTTATGGTAGTCGGTCTTATAAACGTTTCAAATAACGAGATGAAAGAGCTTCCTCTTATCGGAAAATTCAGAATTCTCAAGTAACTTACTTAAAACAAAAATCACTGCTATCTTTATGGATAGCAGTGATTTTTTATTTTATTTCCCCTAAAGGTAAACTGTACATTTTAGTTTGCGGCGGGATACTTTGAATTTGTTATTTCGAGCGGATTTGCGATGGCATTTGCAACGCTTTCTTTACAAATACTAATTTCTTGTTCGGTGAGTTTGTAATTAAATCCGCCGTCTGTGGGCTTCCAGGTCATAGCCGACATATCTCTTCCCGTAAGCACGCTTACAAGGTTCATAGATGCGATATATCTGCCTGCACCGTGGCTTAAGTGGTTGTACTCATCGCGGGCAAAGGTGTCGCCGATCGATGATGTTCTTGCATTTTGAATTGCCGTGCCGTTGGGAATGATGGCTACGAAATTTTTATTCAAAACGTGTTTTTTCATACACGAAATGATTGCATTATACATAGTCATTTGCTTATAACGGTAAGCGGAAAATCCGGCAGGCGTGGTGTTTTGCTGATACGCCCAGGTCTGATGCCATACAAATTTGACGTTGGGGTTTGCGTTGGGATTGTTTTTCGTGTCGGTTGCAACACTATATACGTAGTCCATCAGCTCCTGCAGAACCGAGTAAGATGAAGAAACACCGCTGTCGCCGCTGCTTTGCTGGAAGGTGATGAAGTCCCAATCGGCGTATTTGATGGCCTGCTCCATAGTCCAGTTTGTATATGAGCTTCCGTCAAACCAACCCGCTCTTTCAAGACCGAAGCGGTATGCTTTTGCATTCTTTTGCGCGTTGTTCAAATGAGTTTTAAGAGAACAACTACCGACATAAATATCTGCTATAAGGATATTTTCGGTAGGGATCCCTGCGCTTTTGGCGATTTCGTATGCGTAGTTGATAGTGTCATCGGCATATGAGTTTCCTATCATAAGGACCTTGAGCTTGTTGGCGGGGTTAACTTTTACTTCATAGGACTGTGTTAGGTTCGTGCCATTTATTTTTACCGAAGCCTGATAGGTTCCTACCTTCATAGAGTTGTAGTCTTCACAAAGAACTGAGAATTCGTTCTCCTTTAAAACCTTTTCACTGCCGTTTTCCGAAACTGCAGTTACCTTTAAGCCCTCACTGGTGAATTCTTCTGCAAAAGCAAAGTCTGTCTTCGCCCCGCTTAATTTGATTTCTGTAATTTCAGCAAGGTCAAAATCGGAGTTTTCCTTAGTGCAAGAAAACATAAGGAGTGTTACTGTAACAAGAAGGAGGATAAGAATAATTGACTTTTTCATAGTCTGGACTGCCTTTCTATAAGATTATATTTAATATAGCAGAGTTTTTTATTATTCTGCCGTATTTGCTCTGAACTGAAGTCTGTAAAGGTCTGCGTACTCTCCGCCGAGAGCAATAAGCTCATCGTGAGTTCCTTGCTCGACTATCTGACCGTTTGCAACGACCGCGATCTCGTCCGCGTTTTTGATTGTTGAGAGTCTGTGCGCTACAACGAGTGTGGTTCTGCCTTCGCAAAGGTCGTCAAGCGCCTGCTGAATGAGAATTTCGGTCGTGTTGTCAAGCGCGCTCGTTGCCTCGTCAAGAATAAGGATAGGCGGATTTTTGAGGAACACACGGGCAATCGAAAGACGCTGCTTCTGACCGCCCGAAAGACGCACACCGCGTTCACCGATCTGTGTGTCGTAGCCGTTTTCAAGCGACATTATGTAGTCGTGGATGTTTGCACGCTTTGCCGCTTCGTAAACCTCTTCGTCGGTCGCGTCAAGTCTTCCGTAGAGAATATTCTCTTTAATTGATGCGTTGAACAGGTAAATATCCTGCTGAACGATACCGATATTTTTTCTGACAGATTCTCTTGTCAGGCTGTTTATACTGTGTCCGTCGATAAGAATATCGCCCGACTGTATGTCGTAAAAATGAGGAATAAGGTGGCAGATGGTAGTCTTTCCGCCGCCCGACGGTCCGACAAGTGCGAACTTCTTGCCCTTTTCGATAGAGAGATTTATTTTGCGGAGTACTTCCTTTTCTTCGTCGTAAGAATACTCAACGTCCCTGAACTCAATATGACCGTCCACGTTTTCGAGCTCTACCGCGTTTTCGGTGTCTTTTTCGGGCTCAGCGTCCATAATTTCGATAAAACGCTCAAAGCCTGTAACACCGCTCTGATACTGCTCCATAAAATTGATAAGTGTCATTACGGGGGAAATAAAAAGGTTTACCGAAACGATAAACGCGGAATAGTCGGGGAAGCCTATTCTTCCGTTATACATAAAAAGACCGCCTGCGATAAGGACAACTACGTTGAATACGTCTGTAATAAAGGAGTTCATAGAGTGGAAGCGTCCCATCGCATCGTAGGCTTCCTTACGCGAATCAACAAATTCTTCGTTGCCTTTTTCAAACTTTTCTCTTTCTTTTTCAGCATTCGTGAAGGCTTTTGTTACTCTTATTCCCGAAATACTGCCTTCAAGGGAAGCATTTATTACGGCTATTGACTTACGGCTCTTCATAAAAGCGTTTCTCATCTTTTTTCTGAGAAGGAAGGTAACGAGAAGAAGGAAGGGAACACAGGAAAATACTATAAGCGTAAGCCAAGGGTCTATCGTACAGAGATATATGAACGATGTTATAATAGAAATACTTGAAATTATGAGGTTTTCAGGACCGTGATGAGCAAGCTCGCTTATATCCATAAGGTCATTTGTCATACGCGACATAATTTTACCTGTTTCGTGATTGTCATAGAAGCTGTATGGGAGCTTTTCAAGGTGATTGAACATATCAGATCGCATCTGTGCCTGCATACGCACACCCATAACGTGTCCGTAATACTGAATAAAATAGTTCAGCAGCATTCGTATAAAATATATTGCGAGAAGCGATATTCCCGCGATTATTATCATGCGGTAATTTTTGTTTGGAATAAGGTCATTGAGCATTCTTCTCGTTACTATCGGATATACGATGCCTATAAGCGATATGGCAAGTGATGCGAGCATATCGAGAGAAAAAATGAGCTTATGGGGTTTGTAGTAGGAAATAAATCGTTTTAACATTCCTTTTTCTCCTTTGAGTAAATACATTTTTTAAAATCAGCATAATGTATTTAAAATGTCAGACCGAAGAAATATGCCTGTTTTAGTTAAATTTTAAATCTTCGCGCATAGGGGCATTTCTGGCAAAGCTCCTCTGCGGCTTTTTTTCGGCTAAATCCTTCCCGTATCGATTCTGCGCGCTCACAGGACAGGATACGTTCTATATCGTCGGTGTAGATGTTTCCGAGGTCTATTACACCGTCGCTGTCAAGACAGCAGGGAATCACCTGCCCGCTAACGAGTATCCCGAAGTGGTCGGCAAGTCCGTAGCAGAAAAGGTCGTTTCCCATATTTTCAGAGGCTATGTCAGGCCATTCGAAGCGATCTGCGTATTCAAGATGGAGCTTTTCGCGTATGCGTGCGCCGCGCTTTCCGATAGACCACTCATCAGGGAACTTTTGACAAAGCAGCTTTGTTACCTCGTCGTTGAGCGTGTCCGAAACACCGCCGTTCCATAGGCGGAGAATTGTGAGAACACCGCTTTTTGAGGCATTGTCGGCAAAATCAAGACAGCTATCGATATATTTTTTATGCTCGGAAGGCTCGCCGCGCTCAAAGCTGTGCAGAGAAATATTGACCTTATATACCCCTGCGTCGATTATTTTGCGCCCGACTCTGTCAAGAAGACTTCCGTTTGTCGTTATAGCGACCTTGAAGCCCTGTTTGGTAGCGTACTCTACAAAATCGGCAAGGTGCGGGTGCGTGAGCGGCTCTCCCATTACGTGAAGATATAAATACTCGGTAATACCCGATAATTTTTGGCAAACGAGGGCAAACTCGTCCATAGTCATCTGCCGAGGCTCTCTTTTTGTCTTGTGGCAAAAGGAGCAGTTTTTGTTGCAGATGTTGGTTATTTCAACGTAAACTCGTGCATACATAATAAAATATTACTTTCTGTAATAAGTGTAATAAGCGATTATCGTGCGCTCGGCTCCGCCGTGTTCAAGGTCGGGAGCTGTAAGAATAACGCCCTCAAGCGAGAGAAGCTCGGAGGCTCTGAGCTCTTCGATCTTAGCACGCATAACTATATCTCCCGAGGAGAATACGAGAAACTCGCCGTCCCTTATGGTAAGGCTTCCCGCGCGTCCGATGACGAGGTCAATATCGTCTTTTCGCTCGGTGCAGTATTTTATAGCGCGCCCGTCGAGTGTTTTCGCCATCTTGACTCTGTACGCGACGCTGTTTTCGTTTTTGGGAAGTTTGCGTTTGAATATCGACACTCTTTTTCTTTCCTTTCGGTGTATTCTCACTCCAAACATTTATTATACATTTATTTTAAAACTATTTCAAGTGCTACCTTCGCAAAATAATCCATAAATTCGCAAAATTTCAAAAAAATTTAAAAAAATTAACAAAATCTATTTTAATTTCGCACCTTATGTGGTATAATGAATTGTTTGTATAAATATAGGAATTTTAAAGTAAGAGGTAATTAACTTGGTACGTAACGATTTAAGAAACATAGCGATTATTGCACACGTTGACCACGGCAAAACAACGCTCGTTGACGAAATGCTCAAGCAGGGCGGCATTTACCGCGACAATCAGGCAACGACAGAGCGAGTAATGGACTCGAATGACCTTGAACGAGAAAGAGGAATAACAATACTCGCAAAGAATACGGCAGTTCACTATAAAGATGCTAAAATAAACATAATCGACACTCCCGGACACGCCGATTTCGGTGGTGAGGTCGAGCGAATTCTCAAAATGGTAAACGGAGTTCTTCTTCTCGTGGACGCCGCAGAAGGTCCTATGCCGCAGACGAGATTCGTTCTTCAGAGAGCACTCGAGCTTAACCACAGAGTTATCGTGGTAGTAAACAAGATAGACAAGCCCGACGCAAGAATCCACGAGGTAGTTGACGAGGTCCTTGAGCTTCTTCTTGACCTTGAAGCAACAGAAGAACAGCTTGACTCTCCTATGCTTTTCTGCTCGGGAAGAGCGGGAACAGCGTCATTCTCACCCGACGAGGTAGGAACAGACCTCGTTCCGCTTTTCGATACGATACTTGAATATATAGAGCCCCCCAAGGGCGACGAGAACGACGGACTTCAGCTTCTCGTTTCCTCGATAGACTATAACGAATACGTCGGCAGGATCGGCGTAGGAAGAATCGAGCGCGGTGTAATAAGCGTAGGCGACGAGGTTGCTATCTGCAACTATCACAACCCCGATTCACGCTCTAAAACGAGAGTCGTTTCGCTTCAGCAGTTCGACGGACTCGGCAGAGTTTCGGTCGATAAGGCATATCCGGGCGATATAGTATGCTTCTCGGGCGCAGAGGCGCTGACGATAGGTGATACTATATGCTCGCCTCTCGACCCCACACCCCTTCCGTTCGTTAAGATAAGCGAGCCTACTCTCGAAATGACGATTTCGGTAAACGACAGCCCGTTTGCAGGAAGAGAGGGTAAGTTTGTAACGTCGCGTCAGATACGTAAGCGCCTTTACGACGAGCTTCTCAAGGACGTATCGCTGAGAGTTACAGACGGCGAAACGACAGATAGCTTTAAGGTATCGGGAAGAGGAGAAATGCACCTTTCGATACTTATCGAAAATATGAGAAGAGAAGGCTTTGAGGTTGCCGTATCTGCTCCGAGAGTAATATATAAGTATATCGACGGCGTCAAGTGTGAGCCTATGGAAAGAGTTTATATCGACGTCGGAAGCGAATTTTCGGGCGCAGTTATGGAAAAGCTCGGCGCACGCCGCGGAGAGTTCGTTGATATGTCGGTAAACGCAAACGGAACACGCACAAAGCTCGAATACGTCATTCCCGCGCGCTGTCTTTTCGGTTACAGAAGCAAATTTATGACAGATACACGCGGCGAGGGTATCCTCAATACGATATTCGACGGATATCAGCCGTATAAGGGCGAAATCACCGCAAGATTCACAGGCTCTCTCGTTGCTTCCGAAAACGGAGTAACCACATCTTACGGACTTTATAACACACAGGACAGAGGTCAGCTCTTTGTGGGAGTACAGACACCTGTTTACGAGGGAATGGTAATCGGCGAAAACCCTAAGGTTGGCGATA
Organism: Eubacteriales bacterium; assembly: GCA_045580325.1. Classification (GTDB taxonomy): domain Bacteria; phylum Bacillota; class Clostridia; order Oscillospirales; family CAG-272; genus SIG672. Next base: position 42,751 of record JAZNNR010000012.1, on the reverse strand, counting down.
TTACTATAAATCCCTGTAAAGAAAAGCACTTAACGGCAGTACGCTCGAAGGGTGCAGATGAAAAGCTTATACTCACACCGCCAAGAATTATGAGCCTTGAAGAAGCAATCGAATTTATAAATTCCGACGAGCTTATCGAGGTTACACCTAAAACTATAAGAATAAGAAAGAGTATTCTTAATACCGCAAACAGACTTAAGGCTCAGGCGAAGCTTAAGGGCTCAAATAACTAACGAATTTTACTTTGGAGGTCGCTTATGCGTAAGACAAAGATAATATGCACAATAGGTCCTGCCTGTAATAACGAGAAAACACTTACACAGATGTGCAGGGAAGGAATGAACGTAGCCCGCCTTAACTTTTCGCACGGCACGCACGAGGAGCATAAAGCTACGATAGAGCTTATAAAGAGCGTCCGCAAGGCGCTTGATATGCCTGTTGCGATCATGCTTGATACCAAAGGACCCGAATACCGTATAAAGACTTTTGAAAACAAAAAGATATATCTTGAAGACGGAGCAGATTTCATTTTCACAACAGACGATATAGTAGGCGACCAGACAAGAGTTTCGGTTACCTATAAGCATCTTATAGAAGAGCTCTGCGAAGGCGACATTATACTTGTAAATAACGGTCTTGTAAGCTTTAAGGTCGTTTCTCTTGAAGGTACGAACGCTCACTGCAAGGTAATAAGCGGAGGAGAGCTTTCGGACAGAAAGAGTATGCATTTCCCGAACAAGATTCTCGAAGGAGAATATCTCAGTGAGCAGGATAAAGCCGACCTTATTTTCGGTATAGAAAACGACGTCGATTTTGTTGCCGCGTCATTTGTTTCAAGCAAAGAGGATATTTCAGACGTTCGCGAATTTCTCAATCGGAATGGCGGCGCTGATATAGACATTATAGCGAAAATAGAGAACCGCGCAGGTGTTGATAATATCGAGGAGATCTGTGATATTGCGGACGGAATTATGGTGGCACGTGGCGACCTCGGAGTTGAGATTCCTTTCGTTGAAGTGCCGTCTGTGCAGAAATATCTCATAAACAAGTGCAGACTTCTCGGAAAGAGAGTCATTACGGCAACCGAAATGCTCGAATCCATGATCCATAATCCAAGACCGACGCGTGCCGAAATCTCGGACGTGGCAAACGCGGTCTATGACGGAGCGTCGGCAATTATGCTCTCGGGCGAAACCGCGGCAGGAAAATATCCCGTTGCAGCGGTAAAAAATATGGCAGAAATCGCCGAATTTACCGAAAAAAGAATCGACTATAAAAGCTGGTTTTTGAGCACTCAGTTCAGAATTAAAAACAATCTTGACGCTATATCGCACGCTACCTGCGCTATGGCAATAGACGTAGGCGCAAAGACGATAGTTGTCAATACAAAAAGCGGGCAGACAGCAAGAATGGTAAGCCGATTCCGCTGTCCTGTCGATATAATCGGTATGACGACCGAGGAAAAAGCGTGGAGAAAGCTGAATCTCAGCTGGGGTGTTACACCTGCTCTCAGCGAGGAATTTAGTTCTATCGAAGTGGTGTTTTATCACGCAATCTTGCAGGCGAAAAGGGTATTTTCTCTTGCAAAGGGCGATAACGTAGTGCTTACGGGCGGTCAGATAAACGGAGAGCCGGGCAACACAAACACTATCAAGGTCGAAATAGTCAGATAATAAAAAACAAGCATAGCGCTATCGCGGAGAGTATGTCTGCGGTAGCGTTTTTTTAATACGCCAAAGCTGTAGGGCAATATTGACAAGATATTAAAGTGTGGTATAATTATCTGTAATAATTGTCATTTTTTGTCGAATTACAGGAGTTTTTATGATAAATAGATTTTCTAAAATTTTACTGCTTGCACTTGTTTTTGTATCTGTATCCTTGTACTGTGTCTTTGCTTCTACGCTGGATAGTTATACCATTATCTCAGGAACGTTTGAAGAGATACCAGGTGGAATTTATACTCGGTCAGCCGTGCAATCGATGGTAATAAAAAATGAACTTTTGCACGAAGGAAAAATAAGCGCAGAGTTTTCAAGTAATGTGAAAGAAGCGCAGTATCCTGTGGGTATAGTTTTTGCAGGAAAAGGAATTCGCGAGTACCAAAACATATTTGGCTCTAATATTTTTTACCTTAGGGTGTATTTTAGTGGCACCAATATTGTTCTGGATAAAAGTGAACACGGTATCGCCGCGTCTGTAAAATCTGCAGGTGTAGATGGTTCGGTTTTTGAGGGCAATACGGTAAGGCTATCTGTAAGATTTGCTTCTGACGGGTTAGTTGAAATTTTTGTAAATGACAACGAAGTGATAAACATAAAACTCAGTACAAGGCTGCTTTACGGCGGAGAATTTGGCATTTGTGCAGGCGGCGACGGAAATGAATATGAAATTACCGATATTGTGGCGACAAATCTATTCCATACAGAGCATACAGCAGGGGAGATAATACCCGAAGCTTCTGCAAACTGTATAAATGACGGCAAAAAGGAGCATTCGGTATGCACCGTATGCGGTGATCTTATATATAAAGAAAACGGTATCTGGACTGTCGCGACAGAAGATGAGCTTACTATCCCGAAAGACTTAAATAATCATATAGATGACGAAAAAAGCGTAGAGTGGACATATGATGAAAACGTCCATACGAAAAGCTGTCGGTGCGGCGCGGTTTTACTCTCGGAAAATCACGATATAGAGAGGGACGCGCTTGAAGGAACTTGTATGGTATGCGGATATAATAAAATTCACATCTGCGATGACCTTACAAGAATTTACGCTACAACGGGAAACTGCGTTACAAAGGGCAAAAAAGAACATTATAAATGTAATGACTGCTCAAAGCTCTATATCAGAAGCGGCAACTCGTATATCGAAAAGACAGAGTCAGAGCTTGAAGACCAAATAGCTCCCGATAATCATATTGATTCTATAGATCTGCTTGAATGGACGTGGGATGACAGTAAGCACTATAAAATTTGTCGGTGCGGAGAAGTTCTTTCTTCTGGGAAACACGATATTTCTGCAGGTGCGCTTGAAGGAGAGTGCTCTGTTTGTGCTTACGAAAGGAGCCATACTTGCACGTACACGGAAATTCCCGAGATACCCTCTGACTGTATGACAAAGGGAAGAAAAGCGCACTATAAGTGTGCGGTTTGTGAGAAGCTTTATATAAAAAGCGGAGATGCTTATACCGAAATCAGCGTATCAGACCTCGAAACACCCAAAAATCCTTTGAACCATATATACTCGGCAAGTGCGCTCGAATGGACGCATGACGAAAGCGGACATAAAAAGGTATGTAGATGTAAAACAGTCCTTGCCTTTGAAGAACACGATATAGATGCTGCTGCACTCGAGGGTGTTTGCTCGATTTGCGGCTATGTTAAAACCCACACCTGTACCTACACAAAAATTGCCGAGATAGAGGCGAACTGTATCAGCAAAGGTCAAAAACTTCACTATAAGTGTAATGATTGTGGAAAACTGTATGTTAAAATTGATGGGATATATACCGAAACCACCGAAAAAGAACTTGAAATCCCTAAAGATACAAGCAACCACATCGATTCTGTAAGAAACCTCAAGTGGACGTATGACGATCACTCACACACGAAGACGTGTAGATGCGGAGCTGTTTTGGCATCAGGAAAGCACACTATGTCGGAAAGCGCGCTAAACGGAACGTGTGCGACCTGTGGGTATGTAAGGACTCACACTTGTACCTATACCGAAATACCCGAAGTAACAGCCGACTGCATGACGAAGGGCAAAATAGCTCACTATAAGTGCGAAGTCTGTAAAAAACTCTATGTAAAGAACGGCGAAAACTATATAAGAATATACACCGCCGATCTTGACACACCGAAAGATAGCTCAAATCACGTGGATAGCGTAGATACTCTGCCGTGGACGCACGATGAAAAATCGCATAAAAAGACCTGTCGATGTGGTGAGGTCCTTATTTCTGGGGGACATGATATAGATGCTGCTGCACTCGAGGGTATTTGCTCGATTTGCGGCTATGTTAAAACCCACACCTGTACCTACACAAAAATTGCCGAGATGGAGGCGAACTGTATCAGCAAAGGTCAAAAACTTCATTATAAGTGTAATGACTGTGGAAAACTGTATGTTAAAATTGATGGGATATATACCGAAACCACCGAAAAAGATCTTGAAATCCCTAAAGATACAAGTAATCACGTGGATTCTGTGAAAAATCTCACGTGGACGTATGATGACCACTCACACACGAAGACATGCAGATGCGGGACGGTTTTAGCGACAGGCAATCATACTATATCAGAAACTGCGCTCAGCGGAACGTGTGCGACCTGTGGATATGTAAGAATACACGTCTGTACTTACACTGAAATTCCTGAAGTCGAGGCCGATTGTATGACGAAGGGCAAAATAGCTCATTATAAGTGCGAGGCTTGCAAGAAACTTTATATAAAGAACGGCGAAAACTACATAAGAATATACACCGCTGACCTTGATACGCCGAAAGACAGCTCAAATCACATAGATAGCGTAAATACTCTGCAGTGGGCGCACGATGAAAAATCGCATAAAAAGACCTGTCGATGTGGTGAGGTCCTTGTTTCTGAAGAACACGATATAGATGCTGCTGCACTCGAGGGTATTTGCTCGATTTGCGGCTATGTTAAAACCCATATCTGCACATACACAAAAATACCCAAGGTAGAAGCAAATTGTATCATCAAAGGTCAAAAACTTCACTATAAGTGTAATGATTGTGGAAAACTGTATGTTAAAATTGATGGGGTATATATCGAAACCACCGAAAATGAGCTTGAAATCCCTAAAGATACAAGCAACCACATCGATTCTGTAAGAAACCTCACGTGGACATATGACGATCACTCGCACACGAAGACGTGTAGGTGCGGAGCTGTTTTGGCATCAGGAAAGCACACTATGTCGGAAAGCGCGCTAAACGGGACTTGTGCGACCTGTGGATATGTGCGGACTCACTCTTGCACTTACACTGAAATTCCTGAGATCGAGGCCGATTGTATGACGAAAGGCAAGATAGCTCACTATAAGTGTGAAGCCTGCAAGAAACTTTATATAAAGAACGGCGAAAATTACATAAGAATATACACCGCCGACCTTGATACACCTAAAAATCCCTTGAATCACGTAGACTCGGCAAGTGCGCTTGAATGGACGTATGACGAAATCGGGCACAAAAAGGTATGTAAATGCAAAGCGGTTCTTGCTTTTGAAGAGCACGATATAGATGCTGACTCTCTTGAGGGTGTGTGTTCGGTCTGTGGATACGTTAAGATTCACACCTGCACATACACAAAAATCGCCGAGATAGAGGCGAACTGTATCAGCAAAGGTCAAAAACTTCACTATAAGTGTAATGACTGTGGAAAACTGTATGTTAAAATTGATGGGATATATACCGAAACCACCGAAAAAGAACTTGAAATCCCTAAAGATACAAGCAATCACATCGATTCTGTAAGAAACCGCAAGTGGACGTATGACGATCACTCACACACGAAGACGTGTAGGTGCGGAGCTGTTTTGGCATCAGGAAAGCACACTATGTCGGAAAGCGCGCTAAACGGGACTTGTGCGACCTGTGGGTATGTAAGGACTCACACTTGTACCTATACCGAAATACTCGAAGTAGCAGCCGATTGTATGACGAAAGGCAAAATAGCTCATTATAAGTGCGAAGTCTGTAAAAAACTCTATGTAAAGAACGGCGAAAACTATATAAGAATATACACCGCCGATCTTGATACACCTAAAAATCCCTTAAATCACGTAGACTTGGCAAGTGCGCTCGAATGGACGCATGATGAAAGCGGACACAAAAAAATATGTAAATGCAAGGCGGTTCTTGTTTCTGAAGAACACGATATAGATGCTGACTCTCTTGAGGGAGTTTGCTCGGTCTGCGGTTATGTTAAAACCCATATCTGTACCTACACAAAAATTGCCGAGATAGAGGCGAACTGTATCAGCAAAGGTCAAAAACTCCATTATAAGTGTAATGACTGCGGAAAATTGTATGTTAAAATTGATGGGATATATACCGAAACCACCGAAAACGAGCTTGAAATCCCTAAAGATATAAACAATCACGTCGATTCTATGAGAGATGTTAAATGGACATATGACGATCACTCGCACACGAAGACGTGTAGGTGCGGGACGGTTTTAGCGACGGGCAATCATACTATGTCCTCGACTGCACTTAGCGGCACGTGTGCGACCTGTGGATATGTAAGAATACACGTCTGTACTTACACTGAAATTCCTGAAGTCGAGGCCGATTGTATGACGAAGGGCAAGATAGCTCATTATAAGTGCGAAGTCTGTAAAAAACTCTATGTAAAGAACGGCGAAAACTACATAAGAATATACACCGCCGACCTTGATACACCGAAAGACAGCTCAAATCACATAGACTTGGCAAGTGCGCTCGAATGGACGCATGATGAAAGCGGACACAAAAAAGTATGTAAATGCAAGGCGGTTCTTGCTTTTGAAGAGCACGATATAGATGTTGATTCTCTTGAGGGAGCGTGTTCGGTCTGTGGATACGTTAAGATTCACACCTGTACCTACACAAAAATTGCCGAGATAGAGGCGAACTGTATCAGCAAAGGTCAAAAACTCCACTATAAGTGCAGCGACTGCGGAAAATTATATATTAAAAATAACGGCGTATATACAGAAATTACCGAAAAAGATCTTGAAATCCCAAAAGATATAAACAATCACGTCGATTCTATGAGAGATGTTAAATGGACATATGACGATCATTCACACACAAAGACTTGCAGATGCGGGACGGTTTTGGCGACGAATAGGCATACCATATCAGAAACTGCACTCAGCGGTACTTGCAAGACCTGCGGGTACGTGCGGATTCACACTTGTACCTATACCGAAATACCCGAAGTAGCAGCCGATTGTATGACAAAGGGTAAGATGGCTCATTATAAGTGCGAGGCTTGCAAGAAGCTTTACATAAAGAACGGCGAAGGCTACACAAGAATATATACCGCCGACCTTAATACTCCGAAGGATACCTCAAATCACGTGGATAGTATAGATACTCTGCCTTGGGATTTTGATGAAAATACTCACAAGAAGACCTGCCGCTGCGGAAGGGTTCTTATCTCTGGGGAACACGATATTTCACCCGACTCGCTTTTCGGTACTTGCAGTATATGCTCTTACGAAAAAAACCACATATGTGAATACACCTATGTTTCAACACGGCCTGCCGACTGCACCATCGACGGAATAAATGAGCATTATAAATGCTTACTCTGCGGCAAAATCTATCTCATTTATCAAGATAAATATGTCGAGATAAGTATAGAGGAAATCACAGTAAAAGCATCTCACACGCTCGAAAAGTTCGATTCTGTGCCCGGAAGCTGTATTACCGAGTCGCGAACAGAATACTATAAATGCGAAATCTGCGAAAAGCTTTTCTTGGACGAAAATGCCGAAAACGAGATAGAAACTGTACCGAGAGGGGAAAAGGATTTTAAAAATCACATTGATGCCGACAGGGACGGGAAATGCGATTTGTGCTCATACGGAGATGTAAATCAGGAAGGTAAGCCTTTGTATTACATAATGCTCGTGGCTATGCCAACGGTCTTCACACTGTGCATAGTTTTTGTGACAGTAAAGAGAAAACTTTCCGGCAAATAAAGTTAATATCAGTCGAAAAAAAGCGGGAAACTTTTCATAGCTTCCCGGTTTTTTTATATTCTAATAAAATTCACAAAAAAGAGTATATACTCTTCTTGCAATAAGAAAAAAAGTGTGATATAATTTGAATACTGTCGTAAAATCAGAAGAAAGGAGCCGAGAGGAACTATGAAGGTAAAACAGCTTATCTGCTTTTCGTGGAATGAAGAAGACAAAGTCAAGGGATTCCACGTTTTTGCTCAAAGCAGCGGCATAGATGAACGTGATATATACGCGATAGCCCAAAGACTTGCCTACCGCCCGTCAAGTAAGCTCACGTCTGCAACCGTGAAAAATCTTGCGGAAACGTCAAGACTTCTCGGTTATCCTAAACGCGGCGACAACGGACTTCATTTTGCAGTTCAGCGCGAAATAGATAATATTTTCCCGACAGACTGTGCCTTTTTCGTGCTGCCGTCGGGTCTGCTCTGCTGTGCAAGGGTTACCTACTGCGGAGTCGATTACCGACTTTCCGTGTGGGGAAATTATATTATACACGCATATATTTTCGGGTATGATTCTAAAATATCTCCCGCATCGGTTCTTCTTTCTCAGAAATTCAAGACACATCTTACGGTAAACGATCTCAAGGTGTCAAGAAAACAGCCCGCTATCCCCGAGCTTGAGATAACAGAGCCTTATTCTTCTCTTGAGGCTCTTGCGAAGCTTGTTAAAAAGAAGGGAACAGGTACTCTTTCAAGGGTGCTCGACTGTATTTTTGCTTCGATAAGAAAAAATATGGATATATATATAAACGGTAGCGAAGACGATATACTTTTCTGGATGCTCGTATGTGAAAGTCTGCTTCCGCGCGAGATCACAGTACTTTTCCCATTTTCTACCTGCCGATTTTCCGAGGATGACGGAACTCCGTTTCGAATAAAGCATATAATCTCAAAGCTCGGAAGCCACTATGATTATAAGCTTTCGTCCTCAGACCGCGGTCATATATCTATTGATACCAAAAACGGCATTTTCTCTGATAACGCAAGCAAGCTCCAGCTTTCGAGCCTCATTACTTATCTGTTTGTTACAAATCCCGGCGAAATAAACGTGCTCAGAGAGCTTATCGGCACCTACGTCAAAACACACGGCGTTATAGACTCTGACGTGATATGCCTGATATACCGTCTTGCGCGTACAGACATTTACGAAGGAATATCTGAAATAGAGCTTTGCTCTGCGCTCGACGATCTCGCACTGCGCTCATTCGGAAGTGAAACCATCGATAAGGTCGTCGAAAAATATCTCGCCTCTACCGCACATGGCTCGTTCAGAATAAAGCTTTACGGTCATCTTGCTTCCTATCATTCGCACCCCGAGCATATAATGATAAATATGTTTTATCGCATTATGCGTGAGCTTTCAGACGGAAAAATGACGGCGAGGGAAGCTCTTGATAAGCTTTCCGAGGAAGAATTTGGGAAAAATACGCTCAAATACATAATGCAGACTCTTGAAAGCCGATACGAGCTCTTTAAATTCGCAGTGTCCGAGGGAGCAACGAGAAGCTTTATATTCAGACTTCTTTTCTCGGGATTTTATGATCTCGGGGAAGAGCGATCGGCAGATATGCTTATAAGGCTTATTCCCGACGCGATAAAATACGAAAGCGAGAAGGAAAACAACATTCCTTCGTGTATCACCGAGCTTGTTTCGGTCGTAGAGTTCGATGAAAATATATACCGCAGAGTAATATACGGATACTATGACTACTGCTGCTGGAACTTTAGTGAATTTGCAGGCTGGTGCTCACTTATAACCCTTCTTTTCGAGCAGGGCAGAAAGCTTAACTCGGAGGCGGGAATTACGGCATTCATAATGCGTGAGCTCACAAACGGAAAGCTTTACGAATATATGAGATCGGGCACGCCCGAGACTGCGACCGTGCTTTCGCTTCTCTCTATGCTTCGCAGGTGCGGAGCGATTTCTGAAAAAGCTCACGCGAATTTTATATACGATAAATTTAGAGATTTCCTTGTGTATAGCGAGGACCGCGATATAATAATATGCGTTATAGACGGTCTTAAGGGCGAAAATGAAAGACTCGTCGAGGCTCTTTCAAAGTATTCGCTCGCAAATAAAGGTCTTGTGCTTGAAATTTATAAAAACAGTGTCAGCCGTAAACGCGCAGGGGATAAAAATCTGCTTGGCGTTATTCATGAAAGCGATATAAGATATATCGGAGAAACCACCGTGTCCTCGCGTATAACCTCGTGGGAAAGCTTCATTTCGTATCTTAAAGATTGGTACGCTATCGAAAAATACACCAAGTGTTTTGCAAGAGCGTTTGTAAGATGCTTTGAAGGCTGCGCGGAAAACGAAAGCTGGTATTTCATCAATGAGGTCTTCTCGATTTGTAAGGATAGATTTTCCGCATCGGAAAAGGGCGATTTTGATATTCTGATAAATACGCTCGATGAAAATATAGCGCAGTATATCGGAAAAGAAGCTAACCTTTTGCAGCTTCTTCTCGATATAAAGAAGATCGGCGGAAATCTTCCTACCACTCTTTCGCTTGTGCTTGAAACAGAGCTTACCCTCGCGGGTAAGAGCGATATTTCGTTGCCGCTGTCGATCAAATTTTTGCAAGAAGCAAAGGAAGATGTTAAAAACACGTACGCGCGTACCTATTCTACAAGGCTCATAGACCTTTGTACCAAAGCAGCGGATAGCGAAACGGTATCGTCAGCTGTATGGCTTTCTGTGATAGGCGCAGAGATAGGCGATTTCTTAGGCACACTCAAATATATATCAAAACTCACAAGTCCTTCGATCCGTATAATACTGTCGAGAGTTATCTCGTCGGGTCTTATAGATAAGGACAGGGAAAAGGTCGAAACGATGCTTTCGTGGCTTTCAAAGGCTATGAAAACACCCGACTATCTCACTTTTAAGAGGAGTACCTTGGCGGCGCATCCCGACGGAAAGTACGACGAACTGTTTAGAGAAATAGAAGACGGCTTCGGACTTATTGCAAAGAGAAGACTTGCTCTTGCCGAGAAAAACGGAAAGTAAGCTTCAGCAAAGTTTTTGAAGGTTTTTAAGGGAACTTTTTTCAAAAAGTTCCCTTAATGAATTTTGGGCAAAGCCAAAAAAATAAGAGAGGATTTTTAAATCCTCTCTTTATTTTTTATTGTTTCGTTTTATTCCTTAACAACCGCAATACCGAGGTCGCGGTAAGCCTGCTCGTCTGCGGGAGCGGGGCACTGCGACATAGGCTCGGAAGCGTTCTGTACCTTCGGGAAGGCAACAACGTCGCGAAGACTTTCTGCACCCGACATTACCATAGTAAGACGGTCAAGTCCCATACCCGAGCCACCGTGAGGCGGAGCACCGTACTTGTAAGCATCAACGAGGAATCCGAACTTGGCGTCGATCTCTTCCTTTGTAAGTCCGAGAGCGTCAAACATCTTTTCCTGAAGCTTCCAGTCGGTAATTCTGATAGATCCCGAGAGAAGCTCGATTCCGTTGAGTACGAGGTCGTATGCCTTTGCGCGTACTGCGCCCGGATCGCTTTCAAGCAGGGGCAGACATTCCTCCATAGGCATTGTGAAGGGGTGGTGCATAGCATCCCAGTGCTGGGTCTCCTCGTTCCACTCGAAGAAGGGGAACTCTGTTATCCATACGAAGTTGAACTTGTCGGGGATCATAGAAAGCTGCTTTGCGATCTTAAGACGGAGCGCGCCGAGTACGGGAAGTACTACGCGGTTTGTGTCTGCTACGATGAGAGCAACGTCGCCGCGGCGGCAGTCGATCTTATCCATAATAGCGTCAAGCGTTTCGCTTGAGATGAACTTTGCAAATGAGCAGCTTGGTGCTTCGTCAACGAATCTGATGTACGCAAGGCCTTTTGCGCCGATACCCTTTGCGTGCTCTGTGAGCTTGTCGATCTCTTTTCTCGAAAGATTTGCCGCACCGCCCTTAACGACGATAGCGCGAACGCTTCCACCATTTGCAACAGCACCCTCAAATACTCCGAATCCCGAAGTAGCCGCGATGTCCGAAATATCCTGAATTTCCATACCGAAGCGTGTATCGGGCTTGTCCGAGCCGTAGCGCGACATAGCCTCTGCATATGTCATACGGGGGAGGGGAAGCTCGAGCTTTACGCCGAGAATTTCATCGAAGAGCTTTGCCATAAGACCTTCGTTTATGTTCATTACGTCTTCCTGTGTTGCGAAAGACATTTCAAGGTCGATCTGTGTGAATTCGGGCTGACGGTCTGCACGAAGGTCTTCATCTCTGAAGCAGCGTGCGATCTGAACGTATCTGTCATATCCCGCGATCATAAGAAGCTGCTTGTAGATCTGAGGGGACTGAGGAAGCGCGTAAACGCAGCCCTTGTGGATACGCGAGGGGACGAGATAGTCGCGCGCACCCTCGGGGGTAGCCTTTATCATCATAGGTGTTTCAATTTCTGTGAAATTATTTGAATAGAAGTACTGACGCGCGATGCGTGTGATCTCGTTACGCATAAAAATGTTCTTCTGAAGAGCGGGACGGCGAAGGTCGAGATAGCGGTACTTAAGCGCGATCTCTTCGCCTGCGTTGTAGTTTTCACCGATCTCGAAGGGAAGAGTGTCAGCCTCGGAAAGAACCTTCATAGAGGTAACGAAAATTTCGATCTCACCTGTGGGAATGTTCTTGTTTACAGAGGAGCGCGCTCTTACGCTTCCTTTTGCAGAGAGAACATACTCGCTGCGGCAGGTAAATGCCTTCTCGAAAACGTCCCTTGCGGAAGTGTCGTCAAACGCGAGCTGAACAACTCCGCTCTTGTCGCGAAGGTCGATAAAGATAAGACTTCCGAGGTCGCGGCGGCGCTGGATCCAACCGCAGACGGTTACTTCCTTGCCGATGTCAGATGTGCGGAGCTCTCCGCAATATACTGTTCTTTTATCTTCTTTTGTAAAAAATTCTGCCAAAATATATCACTCCAAACGCTTAATTATTTTTTAGTTAAAAAAATCTACGATCTTGTCGATCTCGATTTCATTTTGTGAGCTGTCAGCCATACTGCGAAGCTGTGCGCGTCCGCTTTCAAGCTCACTGTCTCCGATTATTACCGTGTATTTTGCGCCTATCTTGTCGGCGTATTTCATCTGTGCCTTGAGCGAGCGTCCGACGAGGTCGCATTCTGCGTAAACGCCCTTGTCGCGAAGCCTTGATACGAGCCCCGATGCCTTCACGGCTGCGGTCTCACCCATAGATGCGATGTAAACCGCAGGACTGCCGTCTATCTCGGGTACCTTTGCGGCAGGGAGAAGACGGGAAATACCCATTCCGAAGCCGCACGCGGGGGTTGCAGGACCGTCAAGCTCGCTTACAAGTCCGTCGTAGCGTCCGCCGCCGCAGATAGTTGACTGCGCTCCGATAGAGCCGCAGACAAATTCGAATACCGTGCGCGAATAATAGTCAAGACCGCGAACTATAGAGGTGTCTACCGTATATTCGATGCCCTTTTCATTAAGACAGCTTTCAAGAAGCTTCATATGAGAAGCGCAGTCGTCGCAGAGATAGTCGATAGTTTTGGGTGCATTTTCCGCAAGCTTCTTGCAGACCTCGCTCTTACAGTCGAGAATTCGCATCGGATTTGTTTCAAGACGTGTCTTGCAGGTATCGCAAAGCTCGTCGCGGCAGGAAGCAAAGTACTCTTTAAGCGCGCTTCTGTGTGCTCCTCGGCAGTTAGGGCAGCCGATAGAGTTTATTCTAAGCGAAACGTCCTCAATACCGAGATTTTTTATTATAGAATTTGCAAGCGAGATAATATCCGCGTCTGCCGTAGCAGATGCACTTCCGAAAAGCTCAACGCCGAACTGCTCGAATTCGCGGAAGCGTCCCGCCTGAGGAGCCTCGTGTCTGAAGCAGTTGATTATATAGTAGAGCTTTATAGGCATAGTATCCGAGAATTTTTTGTTTTCGATGAGTGCACGTGCGACTCCTGCCGTTCCTTCGGGACGAAGAGTGAGCGATTCTCCGCTTCTGTCCGTAAAGGTATACATTTCTTTTTGAACAACGTCGGTCGTGTTGCCAACACCGCGCGAGAAGAGCTCGGTTGCTTCAAACGTAGGGAAGCGGATCTCACCGAAGCCGTACTTTGCGGCGGTTTTTCTGCAAACGTCCTCAACGTACTGCCATTTTCCCGTTGCATCGGGAAAAATATCGAGAGTACCTTTTTGCTTTCTTATCATAGGATTTTGATGTCCTTTCGATTTATATAGTAGTGTTAAAATAATCGTATCTGCGAGAAAACACTCGTCAAACACTTATTCATAATATTATAACAGAAAAAAACTTGCTTTTCAACAGTTTTGGTAAAAAAAGTAAGGCTAATTATCTGATTTTACGTTATTTTCGCGTTTATCTACCGAAAAGACGTGAAGCACGCCCTCTTCCACTCTGAATTTTATCTCAAAATCCGAGTATTCAAAGCCGTATATCCGCTCTATGTCCTTGTGATATGAGGGTCGCGGATCGCCCGAAAGTGCCTCAATAAGAGTATCCCGCTTTTCCTCGGGAATGACAGAAAGGAGCTCCTTAGGAAAATCGACCTTGAGAAAATAATCCTTCGTCTGCTCGGTAAATCCGCCTGACGCACCTTCGCAGATGTCAACGTAGGGAAGATAGGGTTTTATGTCATATATCGGACTTTGGTCCATAATATCTGCGCCCGAAACGATCAAAACGGGTCCGTCTGCGGTTTTTTCTATCCCTTCAAGCTTCACACAGGTAAGTCCGAGCGGATTTGGTCTGTACGGGGCACGAGTTGCGAAAACGCCCATTCGCGTGTTACCGCCAAGTCGGGGCGGGCGCACTGTAGGCGACCATTTTTCGCCAAAAACCTCGGAAAATCCCCATATAAGCCAGAAATGAGAATATCCCTCTATGCCGCGTAGAAGGTCGGGATTTCTGTACTGCGGCTCGAAAACTATTTTCGATATAAGCGAAGACGAAAGACCGCTTTGTCTGGGAAGTCCGAACTTCGTAGGAAAATCGTTACGCACTCGCGCTATCACACTCAGAGTAAGAGCGCTCTCGCACGTCTTTTTGTTTTCTTCCATAGCTGTTCTCCTGTATCTCTGTGAATTAAAATCTTACCGTAACCGTCGTTCCTTCTCCAAGGCGGCTTTTAAGCTTGATCTGCGCACCGTGAAGCGCGACTCCGTGCTTTACGATAGACAGACCGAGTCCTGTACCGCCCGTTTCCTTTGAATGACTTTTGTCAACGCGGTAGAAGCGCTCAAAAAGACGTGGCTGATCTTCTTCGGGAATACCTATTCCCGTATCGGCAACCGAGAAAACGGTATGACGGGAATTTGAGTCAAGCGAAAGCTTTACGCTGCCGCCCTCCTTGTTGTAGGTTATAGCATTGTCTGTGAGATTGAATATTATCTCGCTGAGGACCGAGCGTACACCGTTTACGTATGCGTGAGAGCCGTCAAGGGTAAGCGAGATATCAAGTTTCTGCGCCTTTGACGAGAGTCTTTCGATGACAGCGGTGCATATCTCGTAGAGGTCAACCTGCTCAAACTCGGAAACAAAGTCCTTTTCGTCGAGTCGCGAAAGCTTTATTATATCCTCAATAAGAGTGAGAAGTCGGGAGGCTTCGGCGTGTATCTGATCTGCAAAGCTCGGTATATCACCGCTTTGAGCAAGCCCGTTTGAAATTATTTCGGCATATCCGAGGATAGTCGTAAGCGGAGTTTTAAGCTCGTGAGAAACGTTTGCCGAAAATTCGCGGCGCATACTTTCTGACTGCTCTGCAGAGGTAATGTCAAGAATGAGAAGTACCACAGAATATTCGCCGTAGAGATTTGTAACCGGTGTTGCTGTAAGCTGATAGGTTTTTCCCACGCGCGATATTTTTTCAATAGTCTTTTTTCCGTTGAATGCGCTTGTGAGAATGTCGATGACGTCAGAGCTGTCTTTAAGAGAGGTATAGTGCCTTCCGTTTTCGATAGAAAGAAGTTTTCTTGCGCTTTTGTTTGCCGAAAGTATTATTCCGTCCGAGGAAAGTATGGCTATTCCTTCGCTCATATTAGCTGTGATGCTGTCGAATTCGGAGCGCTTGCGTGTCAGATCTTCCATACGGTCGGCTATTTCGGCGTTTTTCTTTTCCATACTCTGAAGCATAGGTGTAAGCTCCTCGTAGGTCTTGTTCGACATAGGGTTGTCGAAGTTCAGATTGTTAAGAGGCTTACTTATCGAGCGCGAGAGTATAACTGCTATAAAAAAGGCGATAAGCGCGGTAACTGCTGCAAAAGGAATAACTATAAGAGCAGAGTTCACAAAAACTCCGAGTCCGCTCGGTACGGAGGTCGCAAGACGCAGCACGCTTTGGTTTTCAAGACGTGTGGCATAATAATAGGTGTTGTTTCCTATCGTATCGGAGGCGCGCGTAGCCTCGCCTGTTCCGTTTGAGAGGGCGTCCTGTATTTCGGGACGGTCAAGGTGATTGTCCGATCCCTCTGCATCTGTAAAATTATCATAAAGTACGGCACCGTCGGGCGAGATGAGAGTTATTCTGTGCTCACTCGAGTTTCCCGTGCGTTCAAGGAAGACAAGAGAGTCTTCCCCAAATGAATCGATTTCATTTACCGCCTTCGAGATATACTGCGCCTGATACTGTATCTCTGATATTAGATCCTTGTGATAGTCGGAGTAGATTATTCCCGTTATTATCAAAGCCGAGAGTATAAGAGTCGAAAGGGAAGGAATAAGTATGCTCCAAAATGTTTTTTTTCGCATTTTGATATTCTCCTTTATAGCAGTTAAACCACCGACTTGTATGGCGGTGGTTTAGCATATTAGTTTTTGTCTATTATACGGTAACCAACACCGCGTACCGTTTCGATAAGGTCGCCTGCCTCGCCGAGCTTTGAGCGAAGCGTTCTGATATGTACGTCAACCGTACGTGTTTCGCCGTCGAAATCGTAACCCCATATTTTATCAAGGATAAGGTCGCGTGTAAGGACGGTTCCTTTGCTTGCTATAAGCATCTTCAGAAGCTCAAATTCTTTAAGAGTGAGCAAAACGGGTCTGGAGTCAACGCTTACAGTATGACTTTTCAGATTTATCTTTATTCCCGAAAGCGAATATTCCTCTCCGTCGGAAGTACCTGCGCTGCGGCGAAGCACCGCTTTTATGCGGGAGATAAGCTCCATAAGACCGAAGGGCTTTGAGATATAGTCGTCTGCGCCGCAGTCAAGACCTGTGATCTTGTCGTATTCCGAACCTTTTGCACTTACCATTATTACGGGAACAGCCTTTGTCGCAGGGGAGCTTTTCAGCTTCCTTAGTATTTCTATACCGTCCTCCCCGGGCATCATTATGTCGAGAAGAACAAGCTCGGGAGTCCTTTTTGACATAGCTTCAAGAAGCTCTTTGCCGTCAGAAAAGCCTTCGGCTTCAAATCCCGTGTTTTTCAGAGTATATACGACAAGCTCGCGTATTCCTCTGTCATCTTCCGCATAGTAGATCATAGCTGTCCCTTTCTGTAAGAATTTCCTTAAGAAACCTTAGCTTAAGCCTGTTCCTTGAGCGAATACTTGTTTCTGTATTCGGTGTACTTGATTCTGAAGAAATTGTTGTCGCCCGATTTTACGGTCTGGAGATACTCGTGAGAGTCGAAGTTCATAGAAGCAACGTCGATTATAGAAACCGCGATATTTGAGCAGTGGTCGGATACACGCTCGATATTGTTAAGGAAGTCGGCAAGAACGAAGCCGTACTCTATCGTGCACTGACCCTTCTGCAGACGCATAATATGGTTTGCGCGTACCTCTGCGATAATATCGTCGATAACCTCTTCAAGAGGCTCTATCTGAGTAGCGTACTCTACGCTGTCCTCGGTGAACGCCTTGAGGGTGAGTGAAAGTATTTCCAAAATAGCTTCTTTAAGTACAGCAACCTCGTGCTTTGCTGTGGGCGAGAAGTCTATCTTCTTTTCGTGAATTTCCTTCGCAACGTCGGCAAGATTTACCGCGTGGTCGCCGATACGCTCAAAGTCGCCTATACAGTGGAGAAGCTGTGCGGCACGGCGGCTGTCCGTGTCCGAAATGCTCTTACCCGAGAGCTTGACGATGTAGGAGCCGAGCTTGTCCTCGTATTTGTCGAGGACGTCTTCTTTTATAAGAACGTCGATTGCAGCCTCATCGGAATATTTGTCTGTCAGCTTTATTGCAGAAATAAGAGTGTCAAAGGATATTTCAGCCATTTTGCTTGTTGCATTCTGACACTCGGAAAGTGCAAAGGAAGGAGTTGCAAGAAGTCTTTCGTCGATGAGGACCTCTTCCTTTTCTTCTTCGCCGCGAACGACCTTTTCTGCGATCTTGATAAGAAGCTTGCAGAAGGGAAGGAGAATAAGAGTAACAGATACGTTGAATACGCTGTGAACTATCGCAATTCCCAGTGCGTTGATGGGTGCGTCGAGGAAGGACGCTTTGAATATAAGGTCAATAATATAGTAAGCAATAAGATAAATAATGGTACCGATTACGTTAAAGGAAATATGAAGAGCTGCAACCCTCTTTGCGTTCTTGTTTACGCCGATACTCGAAATAAGAGAGGTTACGCAGGTACCGATATTCTGTCCGAGAATGATCGGAATAGCCATTCCGTAGGTAACACCGCCCGAAAGTGCAAGGGTCTGGAGAATACCGACAGAAGCGGCAGAGCTCTGAATGATACCCGTGAACGCTGTACTGATAAGGACTGCGATTATGGGGTTTTTGAAAACAGAGAGGAACTGATCGAAGTTGTCGAGCTCGGTAAGAGGCTTCATCGCATCGCTCATAAGGGACATACCTGTCATAAGCACCGAGAAACCAATGAGTATCATACCGATATCCTTGGTTTTCTGCTTCTTTGATGCCATTATCATAATAATACCGATAAATGCGGCAATAGGAGCAAACGTAGAAGGCTTTAAGAGATTAGTAAAGAAATTTCCACCTTCAAGACCGACAAGTGAGAGAAGCCAAGCGGTAAGTGTCGTACCGATGTTTGAACCCATAATAACGCTTACAGTCTGCTGGAACTGCATAACGCCCGAGTTTACAAGACCTACGAGCATAACAGTCAGAGCGGATGACGACTGTATAGCTACGGTTATACCCGCACCGAGAGCAAGTCCCTTGAAAATATTTGAAGTCATTTTACCGAGAGCGCGTTCAAGACCGCCGCCCGTCATTTTTTCGAGTCCTGAGGACATTATGTTCATTCCGTAAAGGAAGAATGCAACGCCGCCGAGAAGACCTATTATAGCAAAAATAACAGTTTCCATAATTTTTCCTACCTGTAATTTTTATAAATTTTCAAATTAAAATAATCCTTTACAATTTTATAAAAAAAATGTGAACGTGTGCATAAATTGCAGTTAAATCTACGTTAAATGTTTATTGCCGAAAGATGAACGAAAATAGAATATAATGTTAAAGCTCGTCGAAAAAGCGGTTTTGTCGGTTGCTTTTTCAAAATATATATTTGCGCGTATAAAAAGTCTGTTAAGTGGCTATTTTAAATATAAGAATATTTTGCGGTGTTCCCGCCTATATGAAAGGTGTATGGCTATGGAAAAAGTGATGAAAATGGAAAAGATCAAAAAGGTAATGTCAAAGGATGAAATGAAGCTTGTTCTTATGGTGCTTCTCGGTGTGGTTGCTTTGTGCGTGATGATATCTGCCATAAAGCTTGTCTGCCGAAAGAAAAAGCGTAAAAATGCTGCACTTGGAGAAATGTGTGAGCAGTACTGAGGTAAAATACCGCCGCGTCAGAGAGATGCGGCGGTATTTTATATGGATAAAATGCTCAATATTTTGCTACTGCGCTGTAATCTTAATAAAATCGACTTGATTTCTTTATAAATATAGGTTATATTTTATTATATAGGGATATTGTTGCCTGTATGGCAGAAAATTATTTTGAAAGAGAAACTACTAAAATGTTAAAGCTTTTCAGAAAAAACAAGGCATTTCTCGATGCGGAAAAAAAGACGTTAAACGCACCCATAGACTATAATTTTGCTCCAAAGGAGATATATCTTACTCTTAGCGAGGCTACGCTTTCAGTGGGCAGTGCTGTAAAGGTAGGAGAAAAGGTCGGCTGCGGATCTGACAAAATGCCGATATATTCGGGAATTTCGGGCAAGGTGTCCGAGATAAAAAAGATTTCCGATAATGAGTACAAGGTAAAAATAGAAAACGATTTTGAAAACAAGGTCAGCGACAGCGTAGTGCCTTTCGGAAAAGAGAATAATATCAAGGTTACCGACCTTACCCCAGAAATACTCATCGATGTTATCGAAAAAAATTCTGTAAAGACAAGAGGGAGACAGATCTCACTTACCGACAGAAATATTTCTCAACGTATAAAGGACTCTTTTGGAAAAGCAAACCGAATAATTTTAAACTGTGTCGGCGGCGAACCTTATGACAGCTCTGTCGCGCGTCTTCTTGCCGAAAATGGCAAGGACCTTTTAAACGGAATGAAAATAGTTATGGCAGCTATGAAGATAGGCGAGGGATCGATACTTCTCGACTCGGAAAATATTGAGGCTGCAGGTATTATTTCGGAAATGCTGTATGAGGACGATAATATAAACATCGTTCTTTCCGAGCCCTCTTATCCTGCTGATAATGAGCATAGCGCCGTATATACCCTTACTCGTGTAGAGCTTTCGCGCGCAAGAAACGCGCAAAGAGCGAAATACGTAGTTTTCGATATACGTGAGGTGATTTCACTTGCAAGAGCTTTTGTGTACGGTAACCGCGAAACAGGTGAGGTCGTAACCCTTTCGGGTGAAGGATTTAAGAACCCGAAGAACGTGTATCTGCCTTACGGAACAAAAATATCAGAAATAGCTGGTTATGCTGATATGAACAAGGACGAAAGGGTAAAAATAATTGCAGGCGGAGTTCTTCGCGGCAGGGAGGTTACGCTTGAGGACGTATTCGAAAGCGGTATGTCGCCGATTGTAGCTTTGAGGGCTAAAGATCTCCCGAAATTTGAGGGAACAAGATGCACGCGGTGCGGTGAGTGTATGCGTGCCTGCCCGATGCTCCTTATGCCTATGTATATAAGCTTTGCGGGTAAAACGGGTAATAAAAAAATCGGAAAGCACTTTGACGTAAACTCCTGCACCGAGTGCGGTATGTGTCAGTACGTATGTCCGTCGGGAATACCCATTCTTGAAAATATTCGTAAAATGAAAGATATTTGTGAAAACGCAGTAAGTGGTGGAGGTGATAAGTGATGGCAGAGAAAAAACGTAAAAACTATCCGCTCTTTGCGTCATATAGAGAGGATATGCGTGATCTTGACGTTCTTGTTGCCCTTATACCGATCGTTATATGGTCGCTCATTATATTTGGCGTAAATTCACTTCTTTTTATTACCTTGGGTGTGCTGTCAAGCGTCGTTTTTGAGCTTATAGCCGAGTTCTGCCTGTATAAAACTATCGGAAAAGACCTCGCAAACGCAGTGCTCATCGGACTTCTTATATCGCTTTCCGTTTCGCCCGAAGCACCGCTGTGGCTTCCTGTGCTCGGAAGTGCTGTCGGAATATTTGCGGCAAAATATCAGTTTTTCGTTTTTGCCGAGTACGGAAGCTTCTTTTCTCCCGTCGCGCTCGGAATACTTGTCTGCGCGGTATATCCCGAAAACAAAAATGCGTTTCTTGACGCAGTACGCGATACTTTCTATCCCGAAGAGGGAATGCTAAATCTTTTTCTCGGAAATACCAGAGGTGCGCTCGGAACTGTTTCCGCAATGCTTGTTACCGTAGCAGCAGTGTATCTCATATGCAAAAAGGTACTCTCAATTAAGACCTTTACATTATCGGTCTTTGTTATGGTAACACTTTCTGCATTACTTGTTCCGCAGTGGACTACCTTTTCGGAAAACATTATATATCAGGTCATAGGCGGAGGATTTTTGTTCTATCTTGTATTTGTGGCGTGCGACCGTATAGCTTCTCCTCTTACAGAAACAGGGAAACTGATACACGGTGCGCTCTTTGCCGCGCTTGTCTTCGTGCTGCGAATGTATACAAGTCTGCCTGCCTGCGAGGCACTTAGTGCCGTAATAATGAATATTTTTACACCGATCATAGACGCTTTTACAAGACAGACACCGTTCGGCGGAGGCGTGCGAAAGGTCAACAAAACAGATAAATAAATCAGAAAGGTGTAAGGCTTTATGAAAAGTCCCTTTCCTTATTCCGATTCGAATAAGAGATATTATACATACGATTATTTTTTGAGAAAGAAATTTGGCAAAAAGGTGTTCAAGGTAACGCTCGACGCAGGCTTTACCTGTCCGAATATCGACGGCAGTAAGGGTGTCGGCGGCTGTAGCTACTGTTCTTCGCGCGGCAGCGGAGATTTTGCAGCATCGGCATCGCTCGGTATAGAAGAGCAGTATAATATCGTCAGAGCGATGATGGATAAAAAGTGGGAAGGCGGTCTGTGCATACCATATTTTCAGGCACATACGAATACGTATGCGCCTCTTTGTGTTCTGAAAGAAAAGTTCGAGGAGGCACTCAGGCTTCCCGATGCGGTCGGACTCGATATAGCAACCCGCGCAGACTGTCTTTCAGATGAAACGGTTGAATATCTCCGCGAGCTTCACGAGAGAACGTTTTTGACAGTTGAGCTCGGGCTTCAGACTGTTCACGATATTACGGCAGAGAAAATAAATAGATGCCATACCTACGAGGAATTTCTGCGCGGATATGAAAAGCTAAGTGGGCTTAACGTGTGTATTCATATAATAAACGGACTGCCAAATGAAACGCACGAAATGATGCTCGAAACGGCAAGAGAGCTTGCGCGCATAAGACCCTTTATGGTGAAAATACATCTTTTGCATATTATTGAAGGAACGAAAATGGCGCAGCAGTACAGAGCTCACGAGTTTGAACTTCCCACGCTTGAAGAGTATGTTCAGACAGTCTGCGACCAGCTTGAAATACTGCCCGAGGATACGGTTATAGCAAGAGTTACGGGCGATGGAGCACCCGATACACTCGTCGCACCCCTGTGGAGCAGAAAAAAATTCGTTGTTATGAATGAGATAGATAAGGAGCTTGCACGGCGAAACAGTATGCAAGGAGCCAAATTTTTCCTGAAAAATTGACTTTGTGCGAAAAATAATTAGAAAAAATATAATTTTTTTGTTAAAAATATCTCAAAAACTATTGCAACGCGGAAAAAAATAGTATATAATTACATTATGCTGTTACTTTCAGCTTATATATACTTAGTACACAGTAAAGGAGAACTTCACAGATGGCACAATTTACAACAAAACAAATCAGAAACGTATGTTTTATGGGACACGGAGGAAGCGGTAAGACCTCTATCGCTGAGGCAATGCTTTATTTTACAGGAACAACCGATCGTCTTGGCAAGGTTCCCGACGGAAATACAGTATCTGACTTTGATGCAGAAGAGATCAAGCGCGGCTTTTCGATTTATACATCTATTGAAAACGTAATATGGAAAAATACAAAGATAAATATTCTTGATACACCCGGCTTCCTTAACTTCGAAGGTGAAGTTCACAGCGCACTTCGCGTTGCTGACGCGGCAATTATCGCAGTTGACGCAAAAGCAGGTATAGAAGTCGGTACAGAGCTTGCTTGGGAAAGAGCAAAGGCTGCAAAGCTTCCCGTAGCTTTCTTCGTAAATAAGTACGACGATCCCGACGCTCACTTCCATAACGTTTTCGATTCACTTGCAGATACGTTCGGTAAGGCGATATGCCCCGTTCTTATCCCTGCTTACGAAAAGGGCTCGTTCATCAACCTTCTTGACCTTAAGAAGTACGTATATGACGGCGCAACAGGTAAGCGTATCGAAGGCGAGATCAACCCCGAATACAAGAAGAGAGTTGATACTTACCGCGATAAGCTTATGGAAGCCGTTTCGGTAACCGACGAGGATCTTATGATGAAATACCTCGAGGGTGAAGAGATCACCAAGGAAGAGGCAGCAGTTGCCCTTCACGAAGGTATTATCACAGGTGAAATAGTTCCCGTATTCAGCGGAAGTGCTATTAAGCTTTGGGGTATCGATCTCGTTATGGACATTATCGCAGAGTCCTTCCCCAGACATACCGCAAAGAAAACCGAAAAGCTTGCAGACGGCGAAAAGATAGAGATAAACGCAGAGGGCGCAGCTTCTATTTACGTATTCAAGACCGCAGTTGACCAGTTCGGAAGAACAACATACTTCAAGGTTATGAACGGCGAGCTCCGCAGCGGAGATACACTTCACAATCTTATCACCGACGCAGACGAAAAATTCCTCCACTTCTATACGGTTAACGGTAAGAAGCAGACAGAGGTTGATTCTCTCGCGTGCGGAGATATAGGCTCTATTACAAAGCTTTCAAATACCAACACCTGCGATACGCTCGCAGTTTCGGCAGACGTAGCATACGCTCCTACCGTATATCCCGTACCCGTTTATACGGTTGCGGTATCTCCTAAGGCAAAGGGCGATGAAGATAAGATCGTTCAGGGTATTCAGAAGATAATGGACGAGGATAAGACCGTTCGTTTCGAAAGTGATCCCGAAACACGTCAGCTCCTTCTCAGCGCGATGGGTGATATGCAGATAGACGTTGTACTTTCCAAGGTTAAATCCCGCGGCGGCCCCGCAGCAGAGCTCAGCGTTCCCAAGATCGCATACAGAGAAACGATCAAGGGCAGAGCAGACGTTCAGGGTAAGCACAAGAAGCAGTCGGGCGGACACGGTCAGTACGGCGACGTAAAGATCAGATTCTCGCAGGGCGAGGCAGAAGGACTTACCTTCACAACAAGCGTTGTAGGCGGATCTGTTCCGAAGAACTTCTTCCCCGCAATCGAAAAGGGACTTCAGGAAGCAATGCAGAAGGGTGTTCTCGCAGGCTATCCCGTAGTAAACCTTGCGGCAGACCTCTATGACGGCTCTTACCACGACGTTGACTCTAACGAGCTTTCCTTCAAGATGGCGGCTTCTATCGCATATAAGACAGGACTTCCTCTTGCAAAGCCCGTACTTCTCGAGCCTATCGGTGAGCTTAACGTAACAATTCCCGAGGCAATGGTTGGCGACGTTATGGGCGACATCAACGGTAAGCGTCGCGGCGCGGTTCTCGGTATGAATCCCTCACAGGCAAGACCGGGATATACAACTATCGAGGCAGAGGTTCCGAAGTCTGAAATGACAGACTACGCTATCGCACTTCTCGCAATTACACAGGGTAGAGGAAGCTTCGTTTACAACGTAACACGTTACGATGAGGTTCCGTCCAATATAGCACAGAAGGTAATCGCAGAGGCTAAGGCTGCGGAAGATAAGTAAAAACACAAAGCGAAGCGGTTTTTGCCGCTTCGCTTGTTAAATGATATTTATTGAAAGGGGAAACTAATTATGGATTCAAATGAATTTAACAACAATGAATTTTACAGTGAGCAGACAAGCGAATCTTATGAAGAAATCGCTCCGAGCAAGGGCGCGATATTTGCAGAAAAGATAAGAGCAATGTTTGCATCAAAGGCATTTCTGACAGCTACTATCGCTTATACGGTTATGGCGGGAGCATCACTTATATGGGGTTCTATTGACGTTTTTGCAGTTCTTTTTACAATAGGAATGTGGCTCGCTTACACATCAGCGTCTAAATCGAACTTTCCGCTTAAGGATATGAAATTCCTTTCGGGCGTGCTTAAGGCTTATTATATAGTTGCGATTATCGGTATAGTCTGTCTTATCGTTTCGGGAATAATACTTATTGTTATGGGACCATCGATAATGAAAGCCGAAAGCGAGATCCAAAATATAATTCAAACGTTAGATCAGAACGTCGTGGTTAATTGGAGTTCTTTTGCTATCGATGGAGAAGCTACTTTCTCCTCGTTTGCAGACGCGGCGAACTATATCTCGACAACGCTTGAAATGAATGTTGCAACCTTCATTGGAATGTTTATGGTAATTTTTGGCGTAATTTTTATAATCTCGGCAGTTGTTATGATAATTATAAACGAGTTCTTCATTAACAAGCTCAGAAAGCAGATGAAAAAAGCGATAGATGCACTTGCTTCGGGCACTGATGCAGAGCTTCGCCTTGGAGGCATAAGAGGCTGGTTTATTACGATCGGCGTCTTTGCGGCAATCTCGGCATTATCGGTACTTACAAGCTTTGATCCTCTTCTTTTGGCAAGTGAAGGAGCCTCTGCGGTGGCTTGCTTTGCTATTGCTGAAGCATTAAAGGATAAGGAGGCTTCGCAGAATACCGTTCAGCCTATGCTCTGAGTTTTAACTGAATAATTTGAAAACGCACGTTTATACGTGCGTTTTTTCTTTAAATAATGATTTTTACCACAACTTTGTTTGTCATATAATTTGTTTTTACATCATATCTATGTAACAAATAAATAAACACGGCGGCGTATGCGTGCGCCTTGTACGGAGGAAAAATATGACAAATATTTATCGCGATATTGCCACTCGCACCGGAGGCGATATTTACGTCGGAGTTGTAGGACCGGTGCGTACGGGAAAATCCACTTTTATAAAAAGATTTATGGAAACGCTCGTGCTTCCGAATATATCGGATAGCTACGACAGAGAGCGCGCAAAGGACGAAATGCCGCAGTCGGCGGCGGGAAGAACGGTAATGACCACCGAGCCTAAATTTATTCCCGACGAGGCAGTGAAAATATCGCTTGACGACGTTGCTTCGCTTTCTGTGAAAATGGTAGACTGCGTGGGATATATCGTGTCTGACGCGCTCGGTCAAACCGAGGACGGTAGGCCGCGAATGGTGCTCACCCCTTGGTCGAGTAAACCTCTCCCGTTCGGAGAAGCTGCCGAAATAGGTACAAAAAAGGTCATAACAGATCACAGCACGATAGGCTTTGTGGTTACCACCGACGGAAGCATTTGTGATATTCCGAGATCGCAGTACGAGGACGCGGAGCGCAGAGTTGTCAGCGAGCTTCGTCAGATGAATAAGCCCTTTGCAATAATTTTAAATTCAGCGCACCCCGAAAGTCCCGAAAGCGAGGCACTTGCACTTGAAATAGAGGAGCGATACGGAGTTCCCGTAGCTCTTGTCAACTGTATGACTCTTGACAGTGAGGATATCCGCCACATACTTGAGCTTATCCTTCTTGAATTTCCGGTTTCGGAGATTTCGGTCGATATTCCTAGGTGGACACTTGCACTTGACAGCGATCACCCTATTGCCGATTCTCTGCGTAGCGACATACTTGACTGCGCGGGCAAGATAAGTAAGATAGGGCAGATAAAAGATGCCTTTATCGGACTTTCGGAAAACGAGTACGTTGTTTCTGCTGAGATAAAGGATATAGACCTCGGAAGCGGAAGAGCGCAGATGACTGTAACGCTCGATCCGGATCTGTATTTCAAGGTAATAAGTGAAATGACAGGTCTTGATATTTCTGACGAGGAAACTCTTATAGAAACCTTTAAGGAGCTTGCGGCGGTCAAGACAAAATACGACAGAATAGCAGAGGCGCTCAGCGATGCCGAAAGCAAGGGATACGGCATAATCGTTCCCGAAATCGAGGATATGCACCTTGAAGAGCCGAAGCTTGTGAAGCATTCAAGCGGATACGGAGTGCGACTCAAAGCGAGTGCGCCCTCGATACATATGATAAAAGCCACTCTCGAAACAGAGATAAATCCGGTCGTCGGAAGCGAACAGCAGAGCGAGGATCTTATAAAATATCTGCTCAGCGAATTTGACGAAGATCCCACAAAAATATGGGGAACAAATCTTTTCGGCAAGACTTTGCACGAGCTTGTGAACGAAGGACTGCTTGCCAAACTTGCTAACGTACCTGACAACGCGCGTGAAAAACTCTCCGAAACGCTCAGCCGTATAGTAAACGAGGGTAGCGGCGGTCTTATATGCATAATTCTTTGACGAGGTAAATATGGGAAAATGCTCTTTTTATGACCTTCGTGAAAAGGAAGTCGTAAACATTTGCGACGGAAGACGCTTCGGCTACGTGTGCGATATGGAAATAGATACGATATGCGGCTCGATATGCGCCCTTATCGTACCGGGTGAGCTGAAATTTCTCGGTTTTTCGCGTTGCAACGACTACGTGATACCTTGGGAGTGCGTAGAACAGATCGGCGGAGATATTATACTTGTTCGGGTAGTGAATCTTATTCCGAGAGAAAGGCACAGTAGAGGTAAGAGAAAGAAGGATTAAAATAAAAATCGCAATTTTTATACTCTTTCTTGCAAGAATGTTTATTATCTAAACCGTAGGGGAGGGGTTCCCCCTCATGCATAAATGAGGTTAAATGAAAAACGGGAGACGAAACGCCTCCCCTACAAACAAAATTCTGCAAAGATATTTTCTCTGCCGAGTTGTACTGTAACTAAATAGTAAAAAGCCTTCTCCTGCGGGAGAAGGGGGACCGCGCTAGCGGTGGATGAGGAGTTAGTTTAAGTTAAGAAACACCTCATCCGTCACGCTTCGCGTGCCACCTTCCCCCACTGGGGAAGGCCATTCAATTTTACCGCTAATTTTGCAGCCCTGCGGGAGAAGGCCTTTTTATTATTTCTCATATTTCACGGCGTCGGCCATTATTTTCGCAAGAAGTGCGGTTATTCTTTCCATATCGTTTGCTGAGATGAATTCAAATCTCGAATGGAAGTTGTTTCCGCCTGTGCAAAGGTTCGGACAGGGAAGACCCATATAGGAAAGGCGCGCGCCGTCCGTGCCTCCTCTTATCGGAACGTTTATAGGAGTAATGCCGAGCTTTGTCATAGCCTCTTTTGCGCGGTCAACGATATACATACAGGGCTCTATCATCTTTTTCATATTATAATAAGAATCGGTGATAGTTACCTTTACTGTATCTTCCTTATATTTGTTGTTGAGAATATTAGCGGCTTTTTCAAAATCCTGCTTTTTCTGCTCGAATTTTTCTTCGTCGTGGTCGCGGATTATATAGGTAAGTACAGCCTTTTCGGTTTCGCCTGAAATATCGACGAGATGGTGGAAGCCTTCGTATCCTTCTGTCATTTCGGGAAGCTCGTCCGCGGGGAGAAGGGCATCAAATTCACAGGCAACGTGAGAGGCGTTTATCATTTTGCCCTTTGCCGAACCCGGATGTATGGAAAGACCTGTTATTTCGACGCTTGCCGATGCGGCATTGAAGTTTTCGTACTCTATCTCTCCGATAGCGCCGCCGTCAACCGTATAAGCGTAGTCTGCACCGAAGTTTTCGACGTCAAAAAGGTCTGCGCCTCTGCCTATCTCCTCGTCGGGAGTGAAGGCGATCTTTATGTCGCCGTGAGGAATATTATTTTTTAAAATGTACTCGATCGCGCTTATTATTTCTGCAATACCCGCCTTGTCGTCTGCACCGAGAAGTGTCGTTCCGTCTGTTACGATAAGGTCGTGTCCTATATAGTCGGTAAGGTAAGGATAATCGCATTTTCTGAGATATATCTGCTTATCCTTATTCAAAACAATATCTTCGCCCGTGTATTTAACGATCCTTGCTCTGATGTTTTCATCAGATGCCGCAGGTGAGGTGTCCATATGAGCTATAAATCCGATCGTGGGGCAATCTTTTTCACAGTTCTTTCGAAGCGTTGCGTAAACGTACCCGTGAGAGTCCATAAAGGCGTCGTCAAGACCGAGTTCTTTAAGCTCGTAGGTAAGATATTCTCCGAACTTTAACTGCTTTTCGGTAGAGGGCACGGTTTCAGACGCTTCGTCTGACATCGTGGGGAAAGTAACGTATTTTAAAAATCTGTTATAAGCTTCCATGATAGTTGTTTCCTTTGAATGATTCTGAATGATTTGGATAGGTAAGTTATCTGCGTATTTCGGTGAGAACTGCGTGTACTGCAAATCTTTCGTCATCGTCAAGGCTGTTTGTACAGGTACTTAGTGTGATTATCTGGCTCTCACCGCTAAACTTGAAGGAACCGCTTTGCTTTTTGATAGATGAAGAATATGCAGTTTTCGCCCACGTAATAAATTCACTGTCGCTTTCAAAAACGATACGGGTATAGGGAATAAAAATGTCGGTTTGATATGCCGAGAATATGGTATATATTCTGACGCTATCCTCGGTATATATATATACATACCTGTTATTTCTGAGAAAAGTGCCGCTTTTGAATTTTGCAAGTTGAGCAAACATTTCTCCAGAAGCCATATTATGTCCATAGATAATAGTATTTTTATCTGACCAGTTGCGTTCGTTTCTGTAGTCGACAAAAATAGAACCCGATTTGAGATAAGTACCGGTAATAGAATGATCAAGATAATAGTCGTTGTCAGTTGTTTGTACTACCGGATAATCAATTATCGTACCGGGGATTGAGATCCAGCCGATAACGTCGGGGTTTGTTTCACGCAGCTTCTTAAATTTCTCTTTCAGGAGAATAAGGGTTTCGGAAATATCGTCCTCAGACGTAGCGTCATCAAATTCGGGGATCGTAGGAGTTCCGAAGCTCTCGGTCGTGCCGCCGTGAGAGTTTTTGTCCCCTCTTGATACTGCGGATCCGTTTGGAGAAAGAATATCCCCCATCATACCTGCAAACTCATCGTATATATCGCTTGCTTCTTTATATCCGCGTATACTTTCGACTACTTCGGATACGCAGTAGAGCATTATTGATAGAAGAACTACCATAATAACGCCCTTTATTATATACGGCAAGAGAGAAGGAAGCTTCTTTGGTAATTTCGGTGCTATTTCAGCGGTGGAAAAGGAATCAAGCGAGTCAAGAAAGACTTCACTGTTACTTTCGGCAGAGAGTTTTTCTTCGTTTTGAGAATTTTGAGAGTTTTCCAAGAAAATATCCTCCTTTCTTTGAGTACAGTTAAATTATACAGTTATTTATAAATATCTTCAACTTAAATTTATTACATAAGTGTAAATTTCGCTTGAAATTGGGGTGTATTATTTGCCAAGCAGCTTTTTAAGGTAAATTCCCGTGTAAGAGCCCTCACACTCTGCCACCTCTTCGGGAGTACCTGTCGCAACAACAGTACCGCCCCTGTCGCCTCCCTCGGGACCGAGGTCGATTATATAATCGGCAGTTTTTATCATATCGAGGTTGTGCTCGATGATGATTACGGTATTACCCAAATCGGCAAGTCTGTTTAGCATAGAAATAAGGTTTTTGACGTCAGCTGAATGCAGACCTGTCGTCGGTTCGTCGAGAATATATACCGTTTTTCCCGTACTGCGCTTTGACAGCTCGTCGGCGAGCTTGACTCTCTGTGCTTCGCCGCCCGACAGAGTGGTGGACGACTGGCCTATCTTGATATATCCGAGTCCGACCTCGTATAGTGTACGCAGTCTGCGGTAAAGCTTCGGCAGGCTTTCAAAGAAATACATACCCTCTTCGACAGTTATATCAAGAACGTCGGCGATGCTCTTGCCCTTGTATTTTATTTCAAGTGTTTCGCGGTTGTATCTCTTGCCGTGGCATTCCTCGCACTCGACGTAAACGTCGGGCAAAAAGTGCATTTCGATACATTTTACGCCGTCGCCTTCGCATTTTTCACAGCGTCCGCCCTTTAAGTTGAACGAGAATCGGTTTGCCTTGTATCCGCGTTGCTTTGCTTCGGGAAGGGAAGCGAAAAGCTCTCTGATGTCGGTGAAAAGTCCGACGTAGGTCGCGGGATTGGAGCGGGGAGTTCTTCCTATCGGACTCTGGTCGATGGATATGACCTTGTCAAGCGCCTCGACACCCTCAATGGAGTCGTGTTTTCCGGGTGTTGTGTATGCGCGGTTCAGCTTTTGAGCAAGCGATTCCTTGAGTATCGAGTTTATAAGCGAGCTTTTTCCGCTGCCCGATACACCCGTAACGCATACCATCTTTCCAAGCGGAATGGTAACGTCTATATTTTTGAGATTGTTTTCGCGCGCGCCCTTTATGGTGAGGAATTTTCCGTTACCCGCACGGCGCGTTTCGGGAACTTCTATCTTCTGTCTTCCCGAAAGATATGCACCCGTTATTGACTCATTCGAGTTTTTAATGTCGTCGGGAGTACCGAGAGCTACGACGTATCCGCCGTGTATTCCCGCGCCCGGACCTATATCAACGATGAAGTCGGCGTTTTCCATAGTTTCTTCGTCGTGTTCGACAACGATAACAGTATTTCCGACGTCGCGCAGATGCTTCAAGGTGTCTATAAGCTTGGAGTTGTCGCGCTGATGCAGACCGATAGATGGCTCGTCAAGGACGTACATAACGCCGACAAGCGAGCTTCCTATCTGAGTTGCAAGGCGTATTCTCTGCGCCTCTCCGCCCGAGAGCGTGCCCGACGAGCGTGAGAGTGTGAGGTAGTCAAGTCCGACAGACACAAGGAAGGTAAGACGCGCAGAAATCTCCTTGATTATTTCCTTTGAAATTATTTTTTCTGTTTCGTCAAAGTCGATGTTCTTTACAAATTCGAGCGCCTCGGAAATCGGCATAGAGCAGAACTCAAAAATGTTTTTATTTCCGACAGTTACGCTGTTTATCTCATCGTTAAGACGAGAGCCGCCGCATTTTTCACAGGTGATATCCTCGGTAAATTCTCCGTAATATTCAGAGCCCCACTGACGTATTCTGTTTTCAAGCATAGGGATAAGTCCGTCGAAGGTTATAGTCTGCTGAGAAACACGCTTGTCAAAAACTCTGCGTACTGTATAAAGATTGTCATTATCTCCGTAGAGAAGCACTTTCATCGCTTTTTCGGAGTACTTGTAAAGGGGAGTGTCGAGCGTGAAGCCGTGCTTTGCGCCGACTGCGGCAAAAAGCGGACCGTTCCAGGTGTCATCGTCAAGACTCTTGAAGCCGTTGACCATTATACCGCCCTGACGCAGAGAAAGGTTCTTGTTAGGCATTATCTTCGCCTGACTTATGACCGTTTTTACGCCGAGTCCCGAACATTCGGGACAAGCGCCGAGAGGATTGTTGAACGAGAACATTCTCGGCTCAAGCTCGCCGAACGAGATCCCGTGCTCCTCGCAGGCAAAATTGAGAGAAAAGGAAAGTATCTTGTCTTCTTCCGAGGGGAGCAGTATTTCAAGGTCGCCGCCTGCAAGATTCAGCGCGGTTTCGACCGAATCGGCAAGACGTGAGCGTATGTCGGGACGGATTACAAGACGGTCGATAACGATCTCAATGGTGTGCATCTTGTTTTTGTCGAGGATTATATCCTCGGAAAGATCTCTTACCTCGCCGTTCACGCGTGCGCGCACGTATCCGAGCTTCTTGGCATCGTCAAGTATTTTTATGTGCGTACCCTTTTTTCTTCTGACCATAGGCGCAAGGACCATAAACTTTGTTCCCTCAGGCATAGACGATATGCGATCGAGGATACCGTCAAGAGTCTGCTTGCGGATCTCTTTGTTGCAGACAGGGCAGTGCGGTATTCCGACACGGGCGTAAAGCAGACGAAGGTAATCGTATATTTCGGTTACAGTACCGACGGTCGAGCGTGGGTTTTTCGAAGTCGTTTTCTGGTCTATTGAGATAGAGGGCGAAAGACCTTCGATAAGGTCAACGTCGGGCTTGTCTATCTGACCGAGAAACTGTCTTGCGTATGACGAGAGCGATTCTACAAACTTGCGGTGTCCCTCTGCGTAGAGGGTGTCAAAGGCAAGCGAGGATTTTCCCGAGCCCGAAAGACCTGTGAAAACGATAAGCTTATCTCGCGGTATTTCAAGGGATATATTTTTGAGGTTGTTTTCTCTTGCACCTTTTATTACTATCTTTTTGTTATCCATTTTTGTAATATCCTTTAATAATATCTAAATAATATCGGTAATATCGGAATTTTTAATGGTTTTTATTCTTTTTCGAGCGCTCTTATGCGGTCGCGGTATACTGCCGCGCTTTCAAAGTCGAGCTTTGAAGCAGCCTCGCGCATAAGCCTTTCAAGCTCGGCGACAGACAGCTTTTCTCCTCTGTCCCGCCTTGATTTTTTCGTGTCTGCGCCTCTTTTCGACTGCGTGCGCGAATCGCCGAAGTCGATAAGCTCGCGTACGTCCTTTTTGATGGTTTTCGGAATAATGCCGTTTGCCTTGTTGTAAGCGTCCTGCTTTTCGCGGCGGCGCCTTGTTTCGTCTATGGCAACACGCATCGAGCGTGTTATCTTGTCGGCATACATTATGACTTTGCCGTCGGCATTTCGCGCGGCGCGTCCGATAGTCTGTATCAAAGAGGTTTCACCGCGCAGGAAGCCTTCCTTGTCGGCATCGAGTATCGCAACAAGCGATACCTCGGGAATGTCAAGACCCTCGCGTAGCAGGTTTACACCAACGAGCACGTCGAAAACACCGAGTCGCAGGTCGCGTATGATCTCTGTACGTTCGACCGTGTCGATGTTGTGGTGAATGTATTTTACCTTGATAAGATTCATCGTGAAATATTCGGTAAGGTCCTCTGCCATCTTCTTTGTGAGGGTAGTTACGAGAACGCGCTCACCCTTTTCGGCTCGTATGCGTATCTCACCCATAAGGTCGTCTATCTGACCTTCGGCGGGGCGCACCTCAACTACGGGATCGAGAAGTCCTGTCGGTCTTACGAGCTGCTCTACTATCTGCTCGGACTGACCCCTTTCGTATTCACTCGGAGTAGCCGATACGTAGATCACCTGATTTACCTTTTCGGCAAATTCATCGAATTTCAGCGGTCTGTTGTCGTAAGCCGACGGCAGACGGAAGCCGTATTCGACAAGATTCGTCTTTCTTGCCCTGTCGCCGCCACTCATTCCGTGTATCTGAGGGATCGAAACGTGCGATTCGTCTATGAAAAGAAGAAAATCCTTCGGGAAATAGTCGAGCAGGGTATAGGGAGTTGAGCCGGGCTCGCGTCCTGCGAAAATACGAGAGTAGTTTTCTATTCCCGAGCAGAACCCGACCTCGCGGAGCATTTCAAGATCGTATCTCGTGCGCTCTTCTATTCGCTGCGCCTCGATAAGCTTGTTCTGAGAGCGGAAAAATTCGACTCGCTCTTCCATTTCGATCTCGATCTGTTTCAGAGCCTTTTCGCGCGTTTCGTCCGAAACAGCGTAGTGCGTTGCAGGATAAATTGTCGTATATCCGAGCGTGCGGATAAGCTCACCCGTAAGTGTGTTTATCTCGCTGATACGGTCTATTTCATCACCGAAAAACTCGACGCGTACCGCTTTTTTGTCGTTTGCCGCAGGAAGCACCTCGACGGTATCTCCGCGTACTCTGAATTTATCACGCTCAAGTCCGATGTCGTTTCTCTCGTAGTTCATCGAGATAAGACGTCCTATAAGCTCCTCGCGCGACATCTCTGCTCCCTGGCGCAGAGAGATCATCTGCGAGAGATATTCTCTCGGATCGCCGAGCGAGTATATGCACGAAACGCTCGCGATTATTATGACGTCGCGGCGTTCAAAAAGTGAGGTCGTTGCGCTGTGGCGCAGACGGTCTATCTCGTCGTTTACCGAGCTGTCCTTTTCGATGTATATGTCCTTGCCCGGAATATAGGCCTCGGGCTGATAGTAGTCATAGTAGGAAACAAAAAATTCTACCGCATTCTCGGGGAAAAACTCGCGAAATTCGGAGCAGAGCTGCGCGGCAAGAGTTTTGTTGTGCGAAAGTATAAGAGTAGGCTTATTTACGTTTGCGATAATATTCGCCATAGTGAAGGTCTTGCCCGATCCGGTAACGCCGAGAAGGGTCTGCTTTTTCATTCCCGCATTCACACCCGCGCTGAGAAGCTCGATAGCCTCGGGCTGATCTCCTGTCGGCTTGAACGGCGAAACAAGCTTGAATTTATCCATATCAAAACGTCCTTTCTTATACTTATTTTGCATTTATTTCGAGGCAAATAAAGTCTCAAAAAGCTTAAATCTGTCAAACTATATTATTATATCACATATTTTTAAAAAAATAAATAGCAAAAGGTATTATTTTTTTAATATATCTGCTTTTTTTACACGTTTTGGCACCTCTTGACTTTTTTGATTTAAAATGATATACTGTCTTTAAAGATATTGTCTTTTAAAAAATTTACGATAAGGAGATCACTATGGGAAGAATGCTTGGAGCCTTTGACGCTGATAATAATAACGACAGACCCGATCTTAATAAATGCCCCGATTGCGGCTGCTTTTTCGCGCAGGATTACTGTCCTCTGTGCGGGAAGATCTGTCCCGAAGAAATGCGCGCAGGAAATCGTAAGCCTGTCAAACCCGAAAAAAGAAGAAATGGATACTCCTCAGACAGAGTAACGTTTATTGAATGGTATCACAGCTGGTGGTTCATCGTTCTTATGATGTTCGCTATGCCGATTGTGGGAATAATTCTTCTTGCAACAAGTCCGCATAAGCGCTCGCTGAAAATAACCTTTATAGTTGTTACGGTTATTATTGCCCTTCTCCCACTTATAATGTTTGCACTGTCCGAGTTCTTTATGACCGCATTTGAAGAGCCGCCTGTCGATACCTCGAAAAGCAGGGAAGAATATGTTGCAGCGTGCGAGAGTGTCGGTGCGGAAGAATTTTACCGTATGGCTAACGGTTATGAAGGAAAATTCATTTCGATGACTCTGAAAATCGAGAAAAAATTTACCGATGGCGACGCTTATGAAGAAGATAAGTACACAACGCATTATATCTGCACAGACATCGAAGGTAAGGAGCTTCATTTCATAATAAGGGACTGCATTCAGGACAGTAACCAGAACTTTATAGTAGGCGACGTTATAAAGATTTATGGCGAAGGTGCGGGAAATTATTCTGTTTATGATGAGGAATATACTCTTATAAGTGAGCCTGCGATCTTCGTTGCGTACTTTGAATTTGTAGAGTGAATATAATAACAAAAAACTCTTGGAAATAACCGTCCAAGAGTTTTCTTTTTTAGTAAAGTTTTTGGAGTTCCAAGAACCTTTTTACAAAAAGGTTCTTGGCAGGTGGTAGGGCAGAGCCCTGCTAAGATCATCTCAATATCTCAATCAAAATCTTCGCCGCGTCGATGCGTGTAAGCTCACCGTCTGAAATTCCCGACACCGCAAGCGTTTCCTTGCAGATATAAGACGCCATTTCAAGCGCTTTTGCACAGGTCAAAATTTTGCCTTCACTGTCCGATATTTCTCCAAACACAGAGATGACGTCGTCTTCGTTTTCGGGGAGCTTAAGTCCTGCGGCTGCCATTACCATTATTGCAAATTCGTCGTAGGAAAGCTTTTCGTCGGGCTCAAAATAGCTGTATTTTCCGATAGTTCTGCCGACGTATATTCCCTTGTCGGCGAGTAAAAGAGCGTTGTACTCAAAATCGCTGTCAAGGTCAACGTAGTTCAGCTTGGGAGCTTTTTTTACGTCGAGTGAAACTGTTATAACCTCGGACGTGTTGCCGTAGCAGTCGCTCACAACGTAAGAAAAAGAGTCCTCGCCGACAGAATTTTTCTCGGGTGAATAGATGAATTTACCGCTGCTTGCATCAATAAGCGTGAGCTTTCCATTTGACGGACGGGAAACAATAGAAAAGCTCATTTTGTCGCCGTCGGGGTCTTTTGCGGGTAGAAAATCTATGCGGTCAACACCTGCGTATGCCGATATTTCGATAGGCGAAGCACTTGGAGCGAAGTTCAGAGTGTCGGTAAATTTTACAGAGCAGCTTATCACTCTCGGGTAGCCCGAGGAAATGCATCCGAAAACGAAGGATGCTTCGTTTACAGAGGAGTTTTTGGGAATAAACGAGAGCTTTGAAAGCTTGTTTCGAGGGATTATCTGATTTGCAAGCACGGGTACTTTTCCGAGCATAAGCTTTCCCTGGGAAGAATCGGGAAGAACGAGAATAGTTATGCTCGAAAGACGGGAACTGCCGATACAATCTTCAAATTCATCTACGGTGAAGCCGACGCTGCTTCCGCGCATACCGTTCTTTGTAAAAACAGTATTTTGGGCGAGGGTGTCAATAGCGGGAGAAAGACTTTCCTTTGCGTGTACGGCGCCAAGTGCAAACAGCGATGTGAAAATAAGAGTGATGGCGATAATAGGGGTGAAAATTTTAAACAAACGGGATTTTTTCATTACAAATATTCCTTTCTTTTTGTACTGAAATAAGTATTGGCAAAATGTGTGAAAAATATTCCCGCAAAAATCAAATGATACACGAATTTGCGAGCCGATTTTTACAGCAAAAAGTATAAAATTATTAAAAAACTCTTGTAATTATAAAATAAACGTGATATAATAATTATAATTTTGTATAAATAAAGAGTTTGCCCGCATATGAGCAAACACAGGAGGTTTTTATGCTTAACATAAGATATGAATACACAACGCAGAAAAAGGTTAAACCCGACTATGCAAATCTCGGCTTCGGTAAGTATTTCACAGATCATATGTTTATGATGAATTACACCGAGGGTGAGGGCTGGCACGATGCCCGCGTAGTTCCTTTCCAAAATCTTTCGCTTTCTCCCGCGACTGCAGTTTTCCACTACGCGCAGGAAATGTTCGAGGGCCTTAAGGCTTATAAGACCGCTGACGGAAGGGTTCAGCTTTTCAGACCTCAGAAGAATATAGAAAGACTTAACAATACCAACAGACGTATGTGCATTCCCGAGATCGATCCCGATGACGTGCTTCAGGCTATCAAGGCTGTCGTTAAGACAGACGAGGACTGGATCCCTGAGGAAGAGGGTAAGTCGCTCTACATAAGACCGTTTATTATCGCAACGGATCCTATGCTCGGCGTTCACCCCTCGCACAGCTATCTCTTCTGCATCATTCTTTCTCCCGTTGGCGCGTACTACGCAACAGGAATCAACCCCGTTAAGATCTACGTTGAGCCCGAATACGTTCGCGCTGTAAAGGGCGGTACAGGCTTTGCAAAGGTCGGCGGTAACTACGCGGCTTCCCTTAAGGGACAGGAGGTTGCCGAAAAGCTCGGATACGCACAGGTTCTCTGGCTTGACGGTATTCACCATAAGTACGTTGACGAGGTCGGCGCGATGAACGTCTTCTTCGTTATCGACGGCGAGATCGTTACTCCTACACTTGAAAACGGAAATATTCTTCCCGGCGTTACACGTGATTCGGCAATACAGCTTCTCAGAAGCTGGGGATACAAGGTAAGCGAAAGACTCCTCTCTATCGACGAGATCCGCGAGGCTGCCGACAACGGCAAACTCGACGAGGCTTTCGGTACGGGTACTGCCGCAGTTATCTCTCCTATCGGCGAGCTTAACGAGGCGGGTAAGGTAATGATAATCAACGAGGGCAAGATAGGACCTATCTCTCAGCGTCTTTATAACAACCTCACAGGTATTCAGTGGGGTACTGTTGAAGACACAATGGGCTGGACAGTTCTTGTTGACTGATAAACTAAATTATGAAGCTTGATATCGGCAAGGAATTTGACGGTATGACCGTGCGCGATCTGCTCACCTATAAGCTTGAGCTTTCGCGCAGATGCATTTCTTCACTTAAAAATCACGAGAAGGGAATAGTTCTTAACGGAAAAAAGGTTACGGTAAGAGCTCTTCTCTCCGATGGTGATGTTTTGGAACTTACCTTTGAAAATGAGGGCGCGGAGATCGTTCCCGTTAATATCCCGATAGATATTCTTTATGAGGACGATGCTATAACCGTGGTAAATAAGCCTGCGGGAATGCCGACTATACTTTCGCACGGGCACTACGAGGATACTCTGGCAAACGCTCTTGCATATAGATACAGGGATAAGGATTTCGTTATGCGCGCTGTCAACCGCCTTGACAGAGATACGAGCGGAGTCTGCCTTGTCGCAAACAGCAGACGCAGTGCGTATATCCTCTGCGAGCAGATGAAGGGTAAAGAAATGGAGAAAAAATACTTTGCCCTGCTTGACGGAGTTATAGATGCCGATAGTTCGGAGAAAATAATAAGAAATCATATAAAACGCAAAGAGGGAAGCACGATGATGCGCGAGGTGTCCTCTGACTCTGTCGGAGATATTGCCGAAACGCATTACCGCCTTTTTGCGACGGGAAAAAGGTGCAGCGCCGTTATCGCAGAGCCGAAAACGGGCAGAACGCATCAGCTCCGCGTGCATTTTTCGCATATCGGGTATCCGATAACGGGTGATACTATGTACGGAGTTGCAAACGAGAGTATCTCAAGACAGGCGCTTCACGCTTTTGAGCTGACCTTTACTCACCCTTATACAAAAGAAAAAATGACTTTTCGTGCGCCTGTGCCTGAGGATATGCTCTTACTTATGCGCGAGGACGGCATAGACTGCACGAAGCTGTGATATGATATAATACGAAAGGAATATTTCGATGTCCGAAGAAAAGATAAATGAAAATTCCGAAAAAAGAGCAGACGGTAAGAGATTCAGCTTGAAAGAGCTGTTTAATTACTGTCCGATAGTATGCTTTGCTTTTTTCGCCATTGGAATAGTTTCTCTTTTGGTGCATATTATATCGGTAAGCTCGCCCCAATTTGCCGATTTTATCACGAGATACGTGGCATCGGGAGTGAGGTTTGTGCTTGCAAAGCTAACAGGCTGGATACCCTTTTCGCTGGCGGAAATGATACTCATTCTTCTTCCGTTCATACTTGTTTTTTTGGCGGTAAAGGCTGTAAAAGTTATAAAATCGAACGAAAAATACGCCTACTCACGTTATATATGCGCCGTTTTTTCTGTTATTGCAACCTTTTATTCGCTTTTCGTGTTTACACTCGGCACGTCCTATCAGGGAACAACGCTTTACGAAAAGCTTGACGTGGAGAAGCCGCAGTACGAGGACTCCTCCGATCTTCTCGCACTTTGCGAGTATCTTCGCGATAACGCAAAGGCGTGTGCTGAAAATATAACATTTAACGAGCATACAGGCTCAATTATGCCTTATTCGCGCGACGAGCTTAATAGGCTTCTCAACGATGCCTGCATAAAGGCGGCAAAAAAATATAAATTCATATCACCGCTCAGATCGAATTTCAAGGACGTGGTACTGAGTCCTTATATGACCTATACTCATATCTCGGGAGTATATAGCTACTACACGGGAGAAGCAAATATCAATACCAGTTTTCCCGACTATACGCTGCCCTTTACAGCGGCACACGAGATGTCCCATCAGCGCGGGATAGCCCGA
Organism: Eubacteriales bacterium; assembly: GCA_045580325.1. Classification (GTDB taxonomy): domain Bacteria; phylum Bacillota; class Clostridia; order Oscillospirales; family CAG-272; genus SIG672. Next base: position 1,873 of record JAZNNR010000012.1, on the reverse strand, counting down.
GAGGAAGAGGCTAATTTTGTCGCATATCTGATATGTATGGAAAGTGATGACAACTATATCAGATACAGCGCATATACTAATTTACTTGAATACGTTCAGTCTGCACTGCGCAAAGCTGACAAAAGCGCATACAGAGCGTTTTCCTATACGCTCGGCAGCGATATACACCTTGAATTTCGCGCGTATAACGCCTTTTTCGACAAATACCGTGAAAACGTAGTTGCAGACGTCAGTCAGGCTGTAAACGACACCTACCTGCAATCGCAGGGACAATCGGCAGGAACGATGAGTTATTCTTTCGTCGTAGGTCTTGCTATCGCATATCTTGATTACTGAAAATAAGCCGAAATATCATAAAAAAGATTGTCGGCATATTATAATATTGATTTAATGACTGCCAAAAGGAATGATTATACAATGGAAAAGATAGTTATAAACGGCGCAAAGCCGCTTAACGGCGAAATTGAGATCGGCGGAATGAAAAACGGAGCACTTCCGATAATATTTGCTTCAATACTTGTAGCAGACGGTATTTGCGTGCTTGAAAACCTGCCTGCCGTCAAGGATATTGATCTTTCTCTTGAAATAATAGAAAGTCTTGGAGCAAAGGTCGAGAGAATAGACAGACATACCGCAAGAATTGATGCAAGTGCCGTCAAGGTTGCTGAGCCGCCCGCATCTCTTGTAAGAAAGATGAGAGCGTCCTATTACCTTCTCGGAGCAGAGCTCGGAAGATTCGGCGAGGCTGTCGTTCAGTATCCGGGCGGATGCGACTTCGGCGGACGTCCGATAGACAGACACATCAAGGGCTTTGAAACGCTCGGAGCAAAGGTTACCGAAACCTTCTCAGAGAGCGGTAAATGTGTAAGAGCTCATACCGAGGACGGAGTGGTCGGTGCGAACGTATTCTTTGATGACGTTTCGGTAGGCGCGACCATTAACGTAATGCTTGCGTCGGTTACGGCAAAAGGACTTACGATAATCGAAAACGCCGCAAGAGAGCCCCATATAGTTGACCTTGCAAACTTCCTTAATACCTGCGGAGCAAGAGTAATGGGTGCAGGTACTCCTACGATAAAAATAACCGGAGTTGACAAAAGCGAACTTCACGGCTGTACATATACAGTTGTTCCTGATATGATCGAAGCGGGAACTTATATGGTTGCCGCTGCCGCAACAGGCGGAAAGGTGCTCATAAAGAACGTAATTCCCAAGCACCTTGAAGCAACCTCGACAAAGCTTGCCGAAATGGGCGTAAAGATAGTTGAAAATGACGATAGCGTCGAGGTCAGCGTACCCGACGGACTTACTGCCACAAATATCAAGACTCTGCCGTATCCGGGTATTCCTACCGATATGCAGCCTCAGTTTTGCGTGCTTATGTGCGTTGCAAAGGGAACAAGTAAGCTCGTAGAAGGCGTGTTTGATAACAGATTCCAGTACGTTGGTCAGCTCAGAAATATGGGAGCTTCTATCGAAGTCAACGGACGTGTTGCCACTATCAGCGGAGGATCTCCGCTTTACGGCGCTCCTGTCAGTGCGCTTGACCTGCGAGCAGGCGCGGCTATGGTTATAGCAGGACTTGCGGCACAGGGAAAGACCGAAATAGAAAATATTAACTATATCAATCGCGGATATGAAGATATAGTTGAAAAGCTTTCTGCGCTCGGAGCAGATATTTCTCTTGTAAACGTTGATGACTAAAAAAGATCCGGAGCTTGCTCCGGATTTTTTGCCAAAGAAAACTTTTTGAAAAAAGTTCCCTTAAGCGACAGCAAAGCTGTCGGTTTGGACACCCTCAAAAACTTTACTGAAAAGGAGATTGGTTCGTTTTAGAAAAGTTTTTGAAGTTCTTAGAAACTTTTTTCAAAAA
>JAZNNR010000011.1:0-35953 GCA_045580325.1 Eubacteriales bacterium | reverse complement strand
TGCAGAATATACGTTTACAGCAAAAGCAGATCGCGAGCTTACTGCAAAGTTTGAGCCCGGAATTGTTTACGGTGATGCAAACGGTGACGGAGAGATTACTATGGACGACGTTGTACTGATGAGAAAATATATTACGAATTTCGATTACGATACAAATGTATCGAGCGAAAGTGTTGACGCTGGAGCCGACGCTAACAGCGACGGAAAGGTCAATATGAAAGACATTATACTCCTCAGACAGTATATAGCAAACTATGATTACGAAACCGGAAGCTCAAGTGTAGCACTTGGACCGCAGCAGTAAGGTAGAAAATTATATAAACTAAATATTAGTAGCCGCACTTCTTAAAAAGGGAAGTGGGGCTGTTAGTTTATATGAATTTGTTAGTTAAAATTGTTAAGTTTTTGATGTTTTTATTGACAAATGTGCATATTAGTGCTATAATTATAATGATTAGGTATAAAAAATTTAATAAAGGAGAGTTTTTATGAAAACACTTAAAAAATTAGTTTCAAGTTTGCTCGTTTTCTCAATGATAGTATCGATGTTTTTGGCAGTAACAGCCGCAGAATCGGTTTCTTACAGTAACTGTGTAGACGCAAACGGCAATCCTCTTAACGTTAAGCTTGTTAACGGCGTACAGTGGGTCGAAGAAAACGGCGAGCTCAAAATGCCCGCAGGACACATGTCTAGTTTCCTTCTGTTTAATAATACACTCGCAAATAAGAGAATCGAAGCTACAATTTATCCTAACGACCTGCATGGCAGCGCTGATGACAGAAATGGCCTTGTATTTGCTCTTACAGACGAGGATGGCGACAGCTCATTTAGTCTGGGCAGCACTGACGCAAGCTACTACTGGGTATTTATCACCGGATGGGGTAGCATAGAAGTTGCTGAAATGGGCAAATATCAGAACTGGTCTTGGATCTCCAAAACACAACCGACCCTCGCTTCACTCGGCATTGATCCTGCCGAGGGCGTTACCCTTGCAGTTGAATGGGATGACGAAGGCCACATCAGAGTATTCGCGAACGATATTCTCGTACATAATCTTGTTGATGCGACACCTCTTACAGGCGATCTCTACGGTATGCTTGTGCGTAAGTGGGGAAATAGCGGAGATCCCGGCACTGAAAATTACCCTTACGACGCTCCCGTTACTTCTTTCGTGGCAGGCGGAGAGTCGCTGTGGGATAAACTCGAAAAGCATACAATTGCTGTTTCTACAACACCCCAGTGGGGCGGAACAGTTATAGGCGCAGGCGAATATACGCTTGGCGGAAACGCAACTCTTACAGCAGTACCCAAAGAAGGATATGTCTTTGAGGGTTGGTATGAAAATGGCGAACTTGTTTCTTCTAGCGCAGCATTTACCTTCACAGTAGAAGCAAACCGCGATCTTACTGCGAAGTTTACTGCCGGCTATATTTACGGCGATGTTAGCGGCGACGCACAGATCAATATGAAAGATCTTGTATTGATAAGAAAATATATTGCTAATTTCAACTTCGATACAAACACTTCGAGTATAAACGTTGGAGTCGGAGCTGATGCAAATGGCGATGGACAGATCAATATGGAAGATGTCGTATTGATAAGAAAGAGCATAATAAATCATAATTATGATGCTGAAAGCGAAACTTACGCTCTTCAGGATATTACCGACTCACTCAAGCTGCACGGAAGAACTTCCGTAACATCAGACGGTATTGTCTGCGACCACTCAGCAACAGGAATTGAGTTCTCCGCATATATAGAAGGCGCGGTAGAACTAACAGTTACGGTGTCCGCTGATACATACTTTACAGTTTATATCGACGGAGCAAGACAGGCGACGCGTTACAACGTTAAAAACGGTACCGCTACTCTTACTATTGCTAACTTTATGGAAGGCGGAGTACATAATATCCGTGTTCTCAAGCAGACAGAATCGGCAAACTCCTTAAGTATTCTGAAAAGCATCAGCTTCAAGGGACAGTTTGAAGAAGCACCTGCAGAAAAAGATCTTTTCATTGAATTCCTCGGCGACAGTATAACATGCGGATATGGAAATCTCTGTGCTAACGGAGCCGAAGGTGCCGGAAGCGCTTTCAATGAAGACGCTACTCAGACGTACGCATATCTGGCAGCACAGAAGCTCGGTGCAGATCACTCGCTCGTTTCTTGCAGCGGAATCGGTGTTACAAGCAGCTGGAGCGGAAATTTCGTTATGAAGGATTTCTTCTCTGCACAGTCATACCACCGTAGTACAGGCGTAAATTATGAAAAAACCTTTACACCTGACATCGTAGTAATAAATCTCGGCACAAACGATAGTAGCAAAGGATCTGACGGAGCACAGTTTAAAGAAGATGCAAAAGCTCTTATCGCACTCGTTCGCAGTACATATGGCGAGGACGTAAAGATCGTGTGGGCGGCAAATATGATGGGACCCTGCATGCAGACCTACTCGCAGGCAGCTATTAACGAGCTTGGCGGCGAAGCAGCAGGATTATATTTCTGTACGCTTACCGAAAACAGAGATGGCGGCGGTGCTCACCCCAGCAACGAAGCGCATGCTTCTGCGGCAACAGATCTTGCAAACTTCATACAGGAAAATATTCTTTCCAAATAATCAAAACCATCTAAAATAAAAACGTACCCAAAGACAAGAAAGTCTTTGGGTGCTTTTTTTATGTCTGTCTTCTCCCTAACGGTTTCACACAGCCGATAGTCATAAATAAGAGTGTATTTGCTTGTTAAATTTGTTAAAAAATCGTTATTTGTATTGACAAATTTGTGTATTAGTGGTACAATAACAATGACTGACCGTATTTTTGAATAAGGAGAAATTTTATGAAGACACTTAAAAGGCTAGTTTCAAGTTTGCTCGTTTTTTCTATGATAGCATCGATGTTTTTAACAGTAACTGCTACCACAAACGCTAGTGAACTAAGCACACAGTCAACACAAACAATCGGCGGCGCAGTAGATAACATTTATGTCGACGGTAAGCTCGATATGGATATTAAAACCGTATCAACGGTTCTCTCATCGAGTCAAAGCTATTCGAATGTTCTCGGGTATAACGCCCTCTTGAACGGCGTATACTTTCCTTCGATAATTGAGCTTCAGTATCAGTCTAACCAGAAAAATAACGGAAAGCTTATCGCAGCGACATCGATAGGCGAAACGGGTAGACCGGATAGCGTAGACCCCTCTCTCGGTGCTGTTCTGGAAAGTACTGACGGCGGTGCTACCTGGGAAATCATATTCCGTCCGGTAGAAACAATAAAGCCTTGGTTCTGGGCAGGTCAGATGGCACACATCTACGAGCTCCCTGCGAGGCTCGGAAATATGCCCGCAGGTACTATTATTTACTCAGTAAATACGGTAAATTACGGAGATATAAATGAGGGTGGCACTAATGTGGGTTACTCTCACATCAGTATGTTTATAAGCTACGATGCGGGAAAAACATGGACGCAGAGCCCGAACATAATTGCAGAAGGCTGCGGACTTGAACTTGGCGTATGGGAACCCGTTATGTTCTACGATAACGGATACCTTTACTGCTTCTATTCGGATGACAGAGGCGACGGTGTCGCTACTCCCGACCAGAAGCTTGTATATCAGCGCTCTAAAGACGGTGTAGTCTGGGAGGACCCGGTTGACGTATACTGTTCCAACACACTTACCGACCGTCCCGGTATGCCTATTATCACAAAGATGGGTAACGGGGAATACTTCCTCGTTTACGAAAACGGAAAGGTTGGCAGCGACTGTTACATTTACTACAAGACAACTAGTGATATAACTAACTGGAATCCGAGCGACCCCGGAAAGCTTCTTACCGCAAAGGTCGGCGGAAAGGATTATAAGATGGCTTCCTCTCCTTCCTGTGTTTGGAGTCCTGCAGGCGGAGCAAACGGAACACTCTTTGCCACGGGAAGACGTGAATTCGGCGGCGACGGAACGATCAGAATGTTCGTAAGCTTCGACTACGGCAGTACTTGGGAAACTATCGAAAACCCTCTTCCTTACGATTGGTATCCCAGCGCGGTTGCGGAAAATGGTAACGACAGTATAGGCTACCGTCCTATTATGGTTCTCGGCGCAGACCCTTCGACTATACACTACGTAAATATAATCGAGACAGACTATCTATCAGGGTCTAAAATGCAGTACGCAAAACTGAAGATATACGATGATGACAATCCTAACGAAGGTAAAAACATTGAGGATTATCAGAAGAAGATAGTCTTTAAGGTTGCAAACGGCAGATGGAATGACGGCACGACCGCCGATAAAATCGTTTACGTAACTCTTTCCCACGACGGTAGATGGAACATAGGCGGAAGCGCTACTCTCAGTGCTCCCGCAGTAGGTAGTAAACCGAACGCAAGTTTCAAGGCGGGAAGCTGGGACGTTACTCCTCCCACAACGGTAAGCGGACTCGAGAGCGTTACATATACGTACACTTACAAGTTTGAAACAGCTAAAACATCAAGTGTCGGATCTGAGACGATAAATATTGGAAGCGTAAGAACAGTTCTTACGGGATCAAACCTTCATTTCCCCTCAATGGTTGAGCTTAAGCATCAGAGTGATCCGCAAAACAACGGAAAGCTCATTGCGGCGATGTCTGCCAACGGACTGTCCGGCACTATGGGATGTGTAGTACAAAGTACTGATGGCGGAAAGACATGGAGTGTTCTCTCCTATCCTGTAGAAACAATCAGACCTGAATTCTGGGGCGGTAATATGGCTCACATTTACGAGCTTCCCGATCAGGTGGGGAATATGCCCGCAGGTACTCTTATCTATTCATCAAATACGGTAAATTACGAAATGTACTCTCATATTGGTGTATGGGTAAGTAATGACTGTGGACAGACCTGGACAGAAATCTCGATAGTTGCAACAGGCGGCGGAACCGGTCTCGGCGTATGGGAACCCGTTATGTTCTATGATAACGGATACCTCTACTGCTTCTATTCGGACGACAGCGGCGACGGTGTTAACACTCCTGACCAGAAAATAGTATACCAGCGCTCCAAAGACTGTATAACTTGGGAAGCTCCTGTTGACGTATGCTCGCTCGGCGATCCTGTAGACCGCCCCGGTATGCCTATCATTACAAAAATGGGCAACGGAGAATACTTCCTCGTTTACGAATACTGTGAAGGCGGCGGTGCGAGAATTCACTATAAAACAACCAAGGATATAACAAGCTGGAATCCTTCAGACGAGGGCACACGTATTACTGTAAAATCAGGAAGCAAGACATACGAGCCTGCAACCGCGCCCTCTTGCCTTTGGAGTCCTGCAGGCGGATCTAGCGGAACGCTCTTTGTAACAGGTAGATATATGTTCGGCGGGGTTCCTTATAACTGTATATTCGTAAGTCTTGACTACGGAAAAACTTGGAATATTATGGAAAACCCCCTCTCGTTTTCAGGATATGACAGCTTTAAATATACCGATATGGGCGGTTACAGACCTATTATGGTTCTCGGCACAGACCCATCGGTTATACACTATATTAACGCAACTACGGCATCAACTGTAAAGTACGTAACGATGAGGATAAACGACAGCGATAATCCAAATCAGGGCAAAAACCCCTTGGATTATCAGAAGAAGATAATCTTCAGAGTTGCAAACGGTAAGTGGAATGACGGCACAACAGACGATAAGATCCTTTACGTAACTCTTGAAAAAGACGGTGTATGGGATGCAAGCGGAAGCGCAACTATTACAATTCCTGCGGTAGGCAATATACCGTACACGAACTTCAAAACAGGAAGATGGAGCATCACTCCTTCGACAACTGTAAGCGGAACACAGGACGCTATTTATACTTATGTTTACGTGAATGATCCTTACGAAAACTGTAAAAATGCTTTCGGAATTGTTCTTACTCCTGCTTTTGTAAACGGAATATGCTGGGAACTTAGCGGCGGCAATCTTAAGATGCCCGCAGGATATGAAAACAATTTCCTCCTGTTCAGCAACCCTCTCGCAAATAACAGAATCGAAGCTACAATTTCTGTAAATGATCTCACATATACTGACCCAAATCACAGAAACGGTATAGTATTTGCTCTTACAGACCACGATAATGACCTTACATTCGGTTACGCAGATACTGACGTAAGCTACTACTGGGCATTTATCAATGACTGGGGCTGCGTAGAAGTTGCTGAAATGGGCAAGTATCAGAACTGGCATTGGTTAACTACTGAGGGTAAAGACCTTGCTGCACTTGGCATAGATGTTACTAAGGGTGTTACACTTGCAGCAGAATGGGATGCACAGGGTAACATCAAGATATATGCAAACGGAATACTCGTACATAACATTACAGATTCTACACCTCTTACAGGTAATTACTACGGACTGCTTGTAAACGATTGGGATAACACTCAGACTCCTAATACACACAACGCTCCCGTTAAATCTTTTGTATCGGATATAGCTGTATACAAAAACTGTACAGACATCAAAGGAAATCTCCTCACCCCTGTTTTAGTAAACGACATATGCTGGGAGCTTATTGACGGCGAGCTTAAAATGCCCGCGGGACACGAAAACAGCTTCCTTCTGTTCAGCGATCCCCTCGCAAAGAATATAATTGAAGCAACGATCGTTGTCAGAGATAACCTTAATGGCGACAACAACCACAGAAACGGTATTGTATTTGCTCTTACAGACCACGATAGCGACTCAACAATTACTAACTATTGGGACGCAGATTTTAGCTACTACTGGGCATTTATCAATGACTATGGCTGTGTAGAAATTATGGAAATGGGCAAGTACCAGAACTGGGAGCCCTTGACTACAACGCCTGCAGATCTTTCGGCACTTGGTATTGATATTACTAAGGGTGTTGCACTTGCAGCAGAATGGGATACAAGCGGACACATCAAGGTATACGCAAACGGAATACTTGTACAGGATGTTACAGACTCTACACCTCTTACAGGTAACTACTACGGACTTCTTGTAAACAAGTACGGTAACTATGATCCCTCGTATGGCGCATACGACGCTCCTGTTACATCTTTCATAGCGGGAGGAAAAACAAATTTTTCAGCAGACTCTAATTCCTATTATAACTGCACAGATGCTTTCGGAAATGTTCTGAATCCTGCTATTGTAAATGGCATACATTGGGAGCTTAAAGGCAGCGAACTTAAAATGCCCGCAGGACCTGAAAGCAGCTTCCTTCTTTTCAACACTCCTCTTAATTCAAACAGAATTGAAGCTACAATCTTAGTCAACGACCTCGCGGCTACCGATGGCAGCGACAGAAACGGTATTGTATTTGCTCTTACAGACCATGACGGTGATCTGGAATTTAGTTACGATGGCTCTGACGTAAGCTATTACTGGGCATTTATCAATGACTGGGGCTGTGTAGAAGTCATCGAAATGGGCAAGTATCAGAACTGGCATTGGTTAACTACTGAGGGTAAAGACCTCAGCGCAATTGGTATTGATGTCACTAAGGGTGTTACACTCGCAGCAGAATGGGACACAGCGGGTAACATCAGAGTATATGCAAACGGACTTCTTGTACAGGAAGTTAAAGACTCTACACCTCTTACAGGTGATCTCTACGGTATGCTTGTACGCAAGTGGGGAAATACTCAGAATCCCAGCACCTACAATGCTCCTGTTACTTCTTTCATAGCAGGTGAATCGAACATCGGACAAGATAAAACAGTAGAACTCAGCGGTAACGTAACCCTCACAGGAAAGACACTTGCGGACGGTATGTTTACATTTGAGCTTTACACAGCAGATAAGAATTTCGCAGTGAGCGGAACACCTGTTAAAGTAACAAACAAGGACGGTAAGCTCACGTTCACAATTAACTATACCACTTCCGATGTTGGAAAGACATTATATTATGTCGTAAAACAGGTGCGCGGCACACAGGGCGGTATGACATATGATACTACCCAATATAAGGTGGCCGTTACACTTCTTGATAAATACTACGGTGTTGCGACTGAGACTACAGTAAATGGAAGTACAGCATCTGATGCTCTTAAATTTGCAAACACCTATGAAATCACAGGATCAGTAAATGTGGATCTTAGCGGTAACGTAACTCTTACAGGCAAGCAGCTTACCGACGGTATGTTTACGCTTGAGCTTTACAGTGCAAACGAAAGCTTTGTTACAAGCGGAACACCGCTTAAGACGACAAATAAGAGCGGTAAGTTTGCATTCCAGCTTAACTATACGGCAGCTGATATAGGAACTTACTACTACGTTCTTAAAGAAGCAAAGGCAGGAACAACAGTTAACGGAATTACATACAGCTCTGTTTCGTACAAGATCACCGTTAAGGTAACGGACAACAACAATGGCGGAATAAAAGCAACGGTAAGCGGAGTAACAGCAAATGCTCTTAACTTTGCAAACAAATATGCAGTTACGGGTAACGCGACAGTAGACATTAGCGGTAACGTAACACTTACAAATGGCACTACTTCAGACGGTATGTTTACGTTTGAGCTTTACGCAGCAGATGCAAGCTTTACAGTAGGCGAAGCACCTGCCCAAACAACTGCAAATGCAAATGGAAAGTTCGCATTTAAGCTTAGCTATACTGCGTCCGATGTAGGAAAGACCTACTACTACGTTGTTAAACAGGTAAACGCAGGTAAGGTAGTAGACGGAATTTCGTACAGCTCTAAGACATATCAGCTTGTAGTAAAGCTGGAAGACAACGGTCTTGGTGCAATTAAGAAAACAGTAACAGTAAAAGATGGAACAGCACTTAACGCTTTCAACTTTGAAAATGCGATTAAGTATTCAATTACTGTAGATTCCGAAGACAATTATCTTACACCTTATTTTGTAAGCGGCATAGTTTGGGTTGAAGAAAACGGCGAGCTGAAAATGCCCGCAGGCTATGAAAACAGTTTCCTTCTGTTTAATGACACACTCGCAAATAACAGAATCGAAGCTACAATCATTGTCAGAGATAACCTTAATGGCGACCAAAACCACAGAAACGGTCTCGTATTTGCTCTCACAGACCACGACGGCGACGGCAATTTTAATTATGTCGAGGCTGATGCTGCGCCTGCTACTGACGTAAGCTACTATTGGGCATTTATCAATGACTGGGGCTGTGTAGAAGTCATCGAAATGGGTAAGTACCAGAACTGGCATTGGCTAAGTGCTGCGGGAGGTACAGACCTCAGCGCACTTGGAATAGATATTACCCAAGGTGTTACACTTGCGGCTGAATGGGATACAAACGGACACATTAAGGTGTACGCAAACGGAATACTTGTACAGGACATTATAGACGAAACACCTCTTACAGGTGATCTCTACGGTATCCTTGTAAACAAGTGGGGTAACTATGATCCCTCGTATGGCGCATACGATGCTCCTGTTACTTCTTTCGTAGCAGGCAGAGAGTTAGTATGGGCTGAACCTGAACCCGAGACAGTTATAATCGATGTAACTATTGCAGAAGACGGAACAGCTACAGGCGCAGGCGAATATGAATACGGCGCTGAAGCAACGCTCACAGCAACAGCTAACACAGGTTACAAGTTTGTTGGTTGGTATGAAAACGGCGAACTCGTTTCTGCAGAGGCAACATTTAGCTTTACGGCAGAAGCAAACCGCACACTTACTGCTAAGTTTGAAAAGATAACCTATACAGTTAGTGCTACCGTAACACCCACCGCGGGCGGAAAAGTAACAGGCGCAGGCAGCTATGAGCACGGCGCAAGCGTAACGCTCACAGCGGCAGCTAACACAGGATACAAGTTCACCGGCTGGTATGAAAACGGTGCACTCGTTTCCAAGGATACAACACTTACCTTTACAGCGGAAGCAAACCGTACACTTACTGCTAAGTTTGAAAAGATAACCTACACAGTTAGTGCTACTGTAACACCCACCGCGGGCGGAAAAGTAACAGGCGCAGGCAACTACGAGCACGGCGCAAGCGTAACGCTCACAGCAACAGCTAACACAGGATACAAGTTCACCGGCTGGTATGAAAACGGTGCACTCGTTTCCAAGGATACAACACTTACCTTTACAGCAGAAGCAAATCGCGCTCTTACTGCTAAGTTTGAAAAGATAACCTACACAGTTAGTGCTACTGTAACACCTACCGCAGGCGGAAAAGTAACAGGCGCAGGCAACTATGAGCACGGCGCAAGTGTAACTCTTACGGCAGCAGCTAACACAGGCTACAAGTTCACCGGCTGGTATGAAAACGGTGCACTCGTTTCCAAGGATACAACAATTACCTTCACAGCAGAAGCAAATCGCGCTCTTACTGCTAAGTTTGCTAAAGAAACATACACAATTACTGTAACAACAGAAAACGGAACAGTTGAAGGCGCAGGCAACTACGAGCACGGCGCAAGCGTAACGCTCACAGCGGCAGCTAGCACAGGATATAAGTTCACGGGTTGGTATGAAAACGGTGCACTCGTTTCCAAGGATACAACACTTACCTTTACAGCAGAAGCAAACCGTACACTTACTGCTAAGTTTGAAAAGATAACCTATACAGTTAGTGCTACTGTAACACCTACCGCAGGCGGAAAAGTAACAGGCGCAGGCAACTATGAGCACGGCGCAAGCGTAACGCTCACAGCAACAGCTAACACAGGCTACAAGTTCCTTGGTTGGTATGAAGGAGAAACAGAAGTTTCTAAGAATGCAACAATTACCTTCACAGCAGAAGCAAATCGCACACTTACTGCTAAGTTTGAAAAGATAACCTATACAGTTAGTGCTACTGTAACACCTGCCGCAGGCGGAAAAGTAACAGGCGCAGGCAACTATGAGTACGGCGCAAGCGTAACGCTCACAGCGGCAGCTGGCGAAGGATATGTCTTCGAAGGTTGGTACGAAAACGGAGAACTCGTTTCTTCTAACACATCAATTTCCTTCACAGCGGAGTCAGACCGCACACTTACTGCTAAGTTTGAAGCCGAAGTTATTGAGGTTATGTACGGCGATGTTAACGGTGATGGAGAAATCAATGCGAAAGATGCAACTAAGCTGAAGAAGTATCTTGCGAATTACGATCCCGAAACAGGAACTTCAACCGAAACAGTTGAAGTTGGAGCTGATGCAAATGGTGATGGAGAAATCAATGCAAAAGATGCAACTAAGCTGAAGAAGTATCTTGCAAATTATGATCCCGAAACTGGCACTTCGACTGAAGTTTTAGGACCGCAGTAAAGAGATTAAAAGAAAAATTAAAAAATCTTCTAAGCTAAACAAGACAACCGCACTTCTCTAAAAGAGAGGTGCGGTTGTTATTTTATATTTGTTTGTGCAAAATGTCAATTTTTTGAAAAATACATTGACAAATATGTGCATTAATGCTATAATTTAAATGGCCCGTATATATTTTTTGATAAGGAGGAAATTTATGAAGACACTTAAAAGACTGGTTTCAAGTTTACTTGTTTTCTCGATGATAGCATCGATGCTTTTGACAGTAACTGCTACCACAAGTAACAGCAAACTAAGCACACAGGCAACGCAAAAAGTTGGTGATTACGAAACAGTAGATAATATTTATATTGATGATAAACTTGATATGGATATTAAAGCTATATCGACAGTTCTCTCATCAAGTCAAAACTATTCGGACGTTCTTGGCTATAACGCCCGTTTGGATAGTGTCTACTTTCCTTCGATAATCGAGCTGCAACATCAGAGTGATCCAAGCAATAACGGGAAACTTGTTGCGGCAGTTGCAACTAGCGAGACAAAATCAGGTGATCCGGTACCTTCTGTGGGCGCCATACTGGAAAGCACTGACGGAGGAAACAACTGGGATATTATCTTCCGTCCGGTGGAAACATTCAGACCTGAATTTTGGGCAGGACAGATGGCACACATCTACGAGCTTCCGGCACAGGTCGGAAATATGCCGGCGGGTACGCTTATCTACTCGGCAAATACGGTAAATTACAATATGTATTCTCATATTAGCTTATGGCGGAGCTTTGATGCCGGAGAAACATGGCAACAGTATACAGTAATTGCACAAGGCGGCGGTCTTGAATGGGGAGTGTGGGAACCCGTTATGTTCTACGATAACGGATACCTCTACTGCTTCTATTCTGATGACAGACATGATGCAGAAGGTTCCCCTGAAGGTGCAGCACCCGGACCCGACCAAAAGCTTGTATACCAGCGCTCGATAGACGGTGTAAATTGGGAAGCTCCGGTTGACGTATATTCTCCCACTACGCTTACAGACCGTCCGGGTATGCCCGTTATAACAAAGATGGGTAACGGAGAATACTTCCTTGTTTACGAAAACGGAAAGGTTGGCAACGACTGTTACGTTTACTACAAGACAACTAGTGATATAACTAACTGGAACGCGAGTGATCCCGGAAATCTTCTCACGGCAAAAGTGGACGGAGAAGATTATAAGATGGCATCCTCTCCTTGCTGTGTTTGGAGTCCCGCAGGCGGGTCAAGCGGAACGCTCCTTGCAATGGGAAGACGTGAATCCGGTGGCGACGGAACGATCAGAATGTTTGTAAGTTTTGACTACGGCAACACTTGGGATACTATCCGAAATCCCCTTCCTTACGACTGGTATACAAGTGCTTCTGCCGGAGCTGATGGTAATGACAGTATAGGCTACCGTCCTATTATGGTTCTCGGCGCAGATCCTTCGGTTATACACTACATAAATATAACCGAAACAGACTATGTAAAAGGCTCTCAGGCAAAGTATGCAAAGCTAAAAATATACGATGATGATAATCCCAACGAGGGTAAAAACATCGAAAATTATCAGAAGAAGATAGTCTTTAAGGTTATAAACGGCAGATGGAATGACGGCACGACCGCCGATAAAATCGTTTACGTAACTCTTTCTCACGACGGCAGATGGAACACAGGCGGAAGCGCTACTCTGAGCGTGCCCGCAGTAGGTGGCAAGCCGGGCGCAAGCTTCAAGACAGGAAGCTGGGATACTACTCCTCCTACCACAGTAAGTGGACTAGAGGGCGTTACGTACACCTATACCTATGAATTCGACACAGCCAAAACACTTAGTATCGGTTCTGAAAGTGTAGATATTGGAAGCGTGCGAACAGTTCTTTCCGGGATCTCACCTCATTTCCCTTCGATAATTGAGCTTCAGCATCAGAGCAATCCGCAAAACAACGGAAAGCTCATTGCGGCAATGTCTGAAATGGGTCTGGACGGTACGATGGCATGTATAATGCAAAGTACTGACGGCGGAGCAACTTGGAGCACTCTCTCATACCCTGTAGAAACAATACACCCCAGTGTTTGGGGCGGTAGTATGGCTCATATCTATGAGCTTCCCGACCAGGTAGGCGATATGCCCGCGGGAACACTGATCTATTCCTCAACTGCGGTAAATTATGATCATTACTCTCATCTCGGTGTATGGAGAAGTGATGACTGTGGACAGACCTGGACAGAAATGTCGGTAGTGGCAATCGGTGGTGGACTCGCTCTTGGCGTATGGGAACCCGTTATGTTCTATGATAACGGATACCTATACTGCTTCTATTCGGACGACAGAGGCGACGGTATCACTGCTCCCGACCAGAAATTAGTATATCAGCGTTCCAAGGATGGCATAACTTGGGAAGCTCCTGTCGACATTTGTTCGCTTGACGATTATGCAGCCCGTCCGGGTATGCCTGTCGTTACAAAGATGGGCAACGGAGAATACTTCCTCGTTTATGAGTACGTTTATCCGAATGCACCTTCGTATGTTTACTACAAGAAAACAAATGATATAACTAACTGGAATCCTTCTGATGTAGGTACAGGAATTTCAGTAAACTCAGAAAACAAAACTTATTATCCCGCTGCCGCTCCAGCTTGTGTATGGACACCGGCCGGCGGCGACTGCGGCATGCTCTTTGCAACAGGTCAGTATCAGTGTGGCGGAGTTCCTTATAGCTGCGTATTTGTAAGTCTTGATTACGGAACAACATGGAATATTATGGAAAATCCTCTTCCGTACGCTAATTATTCAGACTATGTAGCGAACAATTTCAACGGCTACAGACCTATTATGGTGCTCGGTACAGATCCATCGATCATACATTATATTAACATGACGACGAATACCGAGGTACAGTACGTAACGCTCAGAGTGAACGATGACGGAAATCCCAATCAGGGCAAAAACCCCTTGGATTATCAGAAAAAGGTGATTTTCAAGGTTGTAAACGGTAAATGGGATGACGGTACAATAGACGACAAGATCCTTTACGTAACTCTTGAAAAAGACGGTGTATGGGATACAAGCGGAAGTGCAGCTATTTCGGTTCCTGCAGTAGGAAACTTACCTTACACGAATTTCAGATCAGGAAAATGGGTCATCACTCCTTCCGGGTCGGTAAGCGGAACAGAGGATGTTACGTATACTTACGTTTACGCGCACGATCCTTATGAAAATTGTGTGAGTGCTTTCGGACATCTTCTTGCTCCTGCTGTTGTAAACGGCATATGTTGGGAGCTCAGCGGCGGTAATCTTAAGATGCCCGCAGGACACGAAAACAGCTTCCTTTTGTTCAGCGACAAACTCGTAAATAACAGAATTGAAGCTACGATCGTTATTAACGACAACACAAGCGGCGATTCGGCACACAGAAACGGTATAGTATTCGCTCTTACAGACCACGATGGCGATTTGAGTTTTAATTATAGTGGTACTGACGTAAGCTACTACTGGGTGTTTATCAATGACTGGGGCTGCGTAGAAGTTGTAGAAATGGGCAAGTATCAGAATTGGCACTGGTTAAGCACGAGCGGCGTAGACCTTAGTACACTTGGTATCGACATAACACAAGGTGTTACACTCGCGGCCCAGTGGGATAACGCAGGTCATATTAGAGTATATGCAAACGCAGTACTTATACACGATATTACAGACTCTACACCACTTACAGGTAACTACTATGGACTTCTTGTAAATAAGTGGGGTAACACTCAGGACTCTGGTTATGAATATCCGTACAACGCTCCCGTTACTTCTTTCATAGCGGATATAGCTGTATACAAAAACTCTACGGATGCCAGCGGAAATCTTCTTACCCCTGTATTTGTAAACGACATATACTGGGAACTTGTCGACGGCAATCTTAAAATGCCCGCAGGACACGAAAACAGCTTCCTGCTGTTTGGAGATGAACTCGCAAATAACAGAATTGAAGCAACGATCGTTATAAACGATAATATAAACGGCGACTCGGCACACAGAAACGGTATAGTATTTGCTCTTACAGACCATGACGGCGATCTGAATTTTAACTATAGCGGCACTGACGTAAGCTACTACTGGGCATTTATCAATGACTGGGGCGGCGTAGAAGTTGTCGAAATGGGCAAATATCAGAACTGGCACTGGTTAAGCACAAGCGGTGTAGACCTTAGCACACTCGGTATCGACGTAACACAAGGCGTTACACTTGCGGCCCAGTGGAATAACGCAGGTCGTATTAGAGTGTATGCAAATGGAATACTGGTACACGATATTACAGACTCTACACCTCTTACAGGCAATTACTACGGACTTCTTGTAAATAAGTGGGGTAATACTCAGGGTCCAGATTATGAATACCCTTACGATGCTCCCGTTACGTCTTTCGTAGCAGGCAAAGCACTTGCAAGCCTTAGTAAAGAAGTAAATCTCGGCGGTAACGTAACACTCACGGGCAAGACGCTCGCAGACGATATGTTTACAGTTGGGCTTTACAGTGCCGACGGAACACTTCTCCAAAGTGTAACAAACAAGAACGATAAGTTTGGATTTACGCTCGAATATACCGAAGCAGACGCAGGAAAGACCTTTAACTATGTGGTTAAACAGGTAGTAGGAACGCAGGGCGGCGTTACATATGATGCTACCCAGTATAGTATAACGGTTACGGTTCTTGAAGAAGACGGTATAGTTGAGGCAACGACAACAGTATACGGCGGATCAACGCTTGATGATCTTAACTTCGTAAATAGCTATACTGTTACAGGTGAAGTAACGATAGATCTTAGCGGCAGTGTAACACTTACGGGCAAGACGCTTGCAGACGATATGTTTACCTTTGAGCTTTACGATGCAAACGCAAGTTTCACTACAAGCGAAGAACCCAGAACTGCGACAAACAAGAACGGTAAGTTCGCATTTACGTTCAGCTATGCAGTAGATGATATAGGAACTCACTACTATGTTCTGAGACAGTCAAAGGCGGGAACGACGCTTAACGGAATCACCTACGATGCTACTGAGTACTGTATAACCGTTAAGGTTGAAGACAACGGTAACGGTGGACTGAGGGCAACAGTAATAGGTGTAACGGCAAATGCTCTTGACTTTGCAAATAGCTATGCTGTTACAGGCGAAGCGGCAGTGGATCTCAGCGGCAGTGTAACACTCATAGGCAAGACACTTGTTGACGGTATGTTTACCCTTGAGCTTTATGGTGCAAACGCAAGCTTCGTTATAAGCACATTGTCTGAAACGACTGCAAATACAAACGGTGAGTTTGCATTCGAGCTGAACTATAATGCGTCCGATGTAGGAAAGACTTACTACTACGTTCTTAGACAGGCAAACGCAGGTGAGGTAGTAAACGGAATTTCGTACAGCGCCGAGGCATACCGGATTACAGTAACGCTGGAAGACAACGGACTAGGCGGTATTAAGACAACAGCAACAGTAGACGGCGGAGTAGCACTTAACGCTCTCGACTTTGAAAATACTGTCAAATATTCGGTTGCTATCGATTCCGAAGGCGACCTTCTTACACCTATGTTTGTAAACGACATATACTGGGAACTTGTCGGCGGCAATCTCAAAATGCCCGCAGGACCCGCTAGTAGTTTCCTTCTGTTTGGAGATGAACTCGCAAATAACAGAATTGAAGCAACGATCGTTATAAACGATAATATAAACGGCGACTCGGCACACAGAAACGGTATAGTATTTGCTCTTACAGACCACGAAGGCGACCTGAGCTTTAACTATAGTGGTACTGACGTAAGCTACTACTGGGCATTTATCAATGACTGGGGCTGCGTGGAAGTCGTCGAAATGGGTAAATATCAGAACTGGCACTGGTTAAGCACGAGCGGCGTAGACCTTAGCACACTTGGTATTGATGTAACACAGGGTGTTACGCTTGCGGCCGAGTGGGATAACGCAGGTCATATTAGAGTGTATGCAAATGGAATACTGGTACACAATATTACAGACTCTACACCTCTTACAGGTAACTACTACGGGCTTCTTGTAAATAAGTGGGGCAATACTCAGGGTCCAGATTATGAATATCCTTACAACGCTCCCGTTACATCTTTCATAGCAGGTGAGTCTTTTGACGATTTTGAGGGAAGCGCAGCTATTGGCGGTAACGTAACACTTACAGGTAAGATACTTGTTGATGATATGTTCACGTTCGAGCTTTATAGCACTGATGGAACACTTCTCCAGAGCGTAACAAACAAAAACGGCAAGTTTGCTTTCACAATCGAATATACTGAAGCAGACTCAGGAAAGACCTTTAACTATGTAGTTAAGCAGGCAAACGGCGGTCAGGTTGATATGACATATGATACTGCTGAATACTATGTGTCCGTTATTCTCCTGAAGAATCACGGCGGAATTGAAGTTATTACTACAGTAGCGGAAGAAGTAGCACTTGACGCGCTCGATTTCGAAAACTCAATCAAATATTCGGTTGCTGCCGATTCCGAAGGCAATCTTCTTACTCCTGTTTTTGTAAACGACATATACTGGGAACTTGTCGACGGTAATCTTAAAATGCCCGCAGGACACGAAAACAGCTTCCTGCTGTTTGGAGATGAACTTGCAAATAACAGAATTGAAGCAACGATCGTTGTAAACGATAATATAAACGGCGACTCGGCACACAGAAACGGTATAGTATTTGCTCTTACAGACCATGACGGCGACCTGAGCTTTAATTATAGTGGTACTGACGTAAGCTACTACTGGGCATTTATCAATGACTGGGGCTGCGTGGAAGTTGTCGAAATGGGCAAGTATCAGAACTGGCACTGGTTAAGCACGAGCGGTGTAGACCTTGGCACACTTGGTATTGATGTAACACAGGGTGTTACGCTTGCGGCCGAGTGGGATAACGCAGGTCATATTAGAGTGTATGCAAATGGAATACTTGTACACGATATTACAGACTCTACACCTCTTACAGGTAACTACTACGGGCTTCTTGTAAATAAGTGGGGCAATACTCAGGGTCCGGATTATGAATATCCCTATAACGCTCCCGTTACCTCTTTCATAGCAGGTTAGCTTTTACTGATTTTAAAAGCGGAAAACAAAACAGCCGCACTTCTCTTTTAGGGAAGTGCGGCTGTGCCATTTTAAGTGGATTTTTAGTGTTTTTTCTTGACAAAGATAAATACTGATGTTATACTGAATATGATGAATTTTATAGACATATCCATTATTTCGTAAGGAGAAAAGTTATGAAAAAAATTAAGATAGTAGTATGCACTCTGCTGCTTCTTTCGATGATAGCATCAATGTTTTTAGTAGTAAACGCCGCAGATAGTAATCGAAGCGGTATTTCTATTGACCGTGTAACGTCAAAAAACAAGATGGGAGAATGGGTAACATACCCCGAGGGGTATTATGCCACCGACAAAAGATTTGAAGAAGCGCCGGTAACCTTTGAGTTCTGGGCGTATATACCTTCAAATGTTTGGAACAGCGCAAGCGGTGTCGTTCTCAGTAACTATGCTGAAATCGGTGCGCCTAAAAACACAAACGACTGGTTTACCCTTACTATCGAACCGAAGGGATGTCCTAAGCTAGCCATCGGATATTCTGACGGCAGAATCAATGAAAAGACATTTGGAAGCCTTATTCAGAAGGACTCGTGGACTCATATTGCTATGGTTCTCGATCAAAACGCACATAAAATAAAGATGTACGTAAACGGCGCGGCAAAGGGTCAGATTGGCTTTGGAGAGGGTAGCAAGGAGTCCATACTTAACGAGAATTTGGATAATATGCTCTATCTTCTCAGCGACGCACGTCCCGGAAACAAGAAAGCTATGTGCGATATAAAATTAAGCGACGTTGCGGTATACAGCGATATGCGCAGTGCCGGTGAAGTAAAAATCGATTACACAAGCGGCGCAGACGTGAAGGATAAAAACCTTATGCTTTATTATCAGATTTCTGAAAAAGATAAGAAAAAGGATATTAAAGACGCAAGTGGTAATGGATATGATATGAACTATTACCGCACCTTCTATACAGAAGCCGATATGAGAGAAATTCGCAGGCAGGACAGCAGCGAGTACGCGTATTCAATGGTTTTGGTTCCCGACACTCATTTTTGGGTCGGCTCGTCGGCTGCAAAGCGTTCTGCAATCTTTGACTACGTTATTCAAAATAAAAAACTAAAGAATATTGAGTACGTCATCGGTGTTGGAGATATGACGAGCGACGGCAGGAAGGAAGAATGGCCTCTTGTAAAGCAGGAGTACTCACGTCTTGACAAAGCGGGAATTCCTTACTCTGTGGTCAGAGGTAATCACGATACCATAAGAAATTCTTCGTACTTCAACGGTGTTTTCGGACCGGATACACCGTATTATGAATACGTTAAGGAAAACGGTGGATTCTATAAGGATAACACCTCGGTTAACACATATATATGCTTCAAGGCAAACGGAAACATCGACTATCTGATGCTGAATCTCGACTTTTGTACCGACAAAAAGGTTATGCGCTGGGCTAACAAAGTTATTTCCTCCCATCCTGACCACCGCGTTATAGTCGTAACACACGCGTGGCTCGGCAGCGACGGTAAGATCCTTAACGCGTCATCGTACGGCGCTCCGAGTATGTATGACCCTACCTTCCTTAATCCCGACTATATATGGGAAACCTACCTTAGCAAACACGAAAACATAGATATGATCGTCAGCGGTCATACACATTCCGACCAAATCCTTACTACACCCATAGTCGGCGAAAAGGGCAACGTGGTTCATCAGGTCCTTATTAACAATCAGAGTTCGCCTGAGCATTTCAAAGGACTCGGTAATATTGCGATTATGAACTTTACCGCAGACGGACGCTTTGCTAACGTAGCATACTATTCAACCGTTCACGAAAAATATTTCTACGAGGGAAGCTCGGACATAAAGCTTGATCTTGATGCTACTGCTTCGGCTAACACAGATATTAGTGGCAAGGTATCGCTTACAGGCGGAAGTATAAAAGAGGGAGATTTCTCTTTCCTTCTTAACTCATCTGACAGCAAATTCGCTGTTGACTCTTCTAAAACACCTGTAAAGGTAGCAAATGCAGCAGACGGCTCGTTCGTATTTAAAGATATTACCTTTGAAAAAGAGGGGACTTATTACTTCGTGATCTCGGCGGACAATTCTGTCGATAACAAAAATATAAGCATTGACGAAAGTGTATATCACGTAAAAATCGAGGTCATTAAAGATAGAAACGGTATATTAGAAGTGTCCGAAACTCTTATTACAAAGAAGGGCGGCACACAGGCACAGGACATGGTAGAATTCACAAATGTATATTCAGAATCGAAAAATATTCTTTGGATATACATTGTATCAGCTGCCGTCGCTGTTGGAGCTGCCACCGTCGTTTTGATGATTGCAATTAAGAAAAAACGCGCTAAAAAGGCCTAAATAAAATAAAACGGTGGCAGTTTTACTTCCACTGTTTTGTGTTGACAAAAAGGGCGGTTAATGTTATAATAAAGTGAAATCAGATGGAAGTGTCCATCAGTTTATAGAAGGAGAACTGCTATGAAGACAGTTAAACGTATTATCTGTGCGTTGCTGCTTGTTTCGATGCTTGCGTCGATGTTTTTTGCAGTAAGCGCCGCAGAAAGTGATTCAAAAAAAGAAGAAAGAACGGGAATCACTATTGACAAAGTAACAACGAACGGAGTTACTCATCCCGAGGGATATTATTGGTCTGGTAAGAAGCCCGAGGCGCTTCCTATAACATATGAAGCATGGGTTTACATACCCAAGTCACTATATGACGAAGAAAGAAACGTTATACTCGGAAATATCCCGCACTCTTATGCTGTTGGTACGGACTATTGGTTCAGCTTTGAAATTAAATGGAAGGGCGAGCCTAAGCTTATGTTCGGTGACGGTGAGAGAACTGTAGAGGTTGTATTATGGGAATCTACCCGTATTCCCGCTGACCAGTGGACTCATATTGCTATCGTCCACGATGTTGCAAATAATTCGGTTATTGCTTATATGAACGGTCGCTATACTCAGAAAAAGAGCTTTGCTGTATCTGATTTTAAACCCAGCCAAAAGATTCTTGAAAATCCGCTCTTCCTTGGAGCTGACGGATTTAGCGGCGCTTTAAGAACATTCGACGGAATACTCGGCGACGTTGCGGTTTATACCGATATGCGTACAGTTGCAGAAATCAAGAGAGATTATGCAAAGGGTCCTGATGTAAACGACAAAAATCTTCTGCTCTACTACCAGCTTTCTGCAGACAAGAACGGAAAGGATATCGAGGATTTGAGTAAAAACGGATACGATATGAAGTATTACCGTATGATGCTCGACGAAGTAGAAATGGAAGAAATTCGTCAAAAAGACGAGAAAGAGTATGCTTATTCAATAGCTTTCTTGCCCGATATTCAGTTCATAACAGATAAATATCCCAAAAAGCTTGCTCCAATATTCGACTATATTATTGATAATAAGACATCAAAAAATATAAAGTATGTTGTAGGTCTTGGAGATATGACGGACCGAAATACCCAGACAGAGTGGAACAGAGTAAAAGAACAGTTTGCTCGTCTTGACGGAGTTCTTCCTTATTCACTAGTCAGAGGAAACCACGACGGTGTTAACTATCTCGACAATATTTTCGGGCAGAAGACGTCGGCGTATTATAAGCACGTTGAGGAAAACGGCGGATTTTATAACAAAGCCTCTGTTGCTAATACATACTTACTCTTTGAAGAAAATAATACTAAATATATGATAGTTAACCTCGACTTCGGTGCGGGAACAAACGTACTTGACTGGGCTGATAAGGTTATCGCAGAACACCCCAACCACCGTGTTATGATCGTAACACACGCATATTTGAACAGTACGGGAGATGTCATCAACAGTGATGATTGGGTAACACCTGTTCAAGTGTATCCTGACGAAATGTGGAAAAACCACTTTAGGAAGCACGCGAACATAGATATGATCGTATGCGGACATATGCCCTCTGACCAGATTCTTTGCACACCTGTAATCGGCGATAACGGTAATACGGTTTACCAGTTACTCATTGACGGACAGGCGGCAGACAAGGATGCCAACTTCAACGGGCTCGGACTTGTTGGACTTATGTACTTTACCGAGGACGGACGCTTTGCGAAGATAGAATATTATTCGACCGCTTACAATAGATATTACTATGAAGGACATACAGACATTCACCTTGACCTCGACGCTGTTGCTTCGGATAGCATAGACATCAGCGGTAAGGTATCTCTTGAAGGCAAGGATCTTGCGGCAGGAGAGTTTTCCTTCCTTCTCAGCCCTGCGAACAGCAAATTCGAGATTACAACGGACGAAGCACCCATAAGGGTGGAAAATGCGGCAGACGGCTCGTTCATATTTAAGGACGTTACCTTCTATAAGGCGGGAACATATCACTTCGTGCTTTCGGCAGACACTGAGGGCGCAAAGGACGTAGCCATTGACGAAAACGTTTACCACGTAACTGTCAAGGTAAATAAGAATAGCAAGGGCGAGCTTACGGTAAGCGAAACCCTTATCACCAAGAAGGGAAGCACCGAGGCTGTGGATACAGTCGCTTTTGCAAACGTATATAACGAACCCGAGGTAGATATTACTCTTATAATATGCATTGGTGCTTGTGCTGCGGCGGTAGTAGCTGCGGTAGTTGCAGTTGTACTCATATCGAAGAAAAAAAGAACTAAAAACGCATAAAACAAAAATAAAACGGTGGCAGTAATGCCACCGTTTTTGTATGCGATTTTACTCTTCTTCAACGAGCTTTCTTCCCATAATGACACCCATTACCGAAGCCATCATAAGACCGCGAGTCCAACCGCTCGAGTCGCCAAGACAGTAAAGACCGCTTATGCTTGTCTTTAAGTCCTTGTCCATCTTTACTCTGTTGCTGTAAAATTTAAGCTCGGGAGAGTAGAGAAGTGTTTCGTATGAAGCAAATCCGGGCACGACGTGATCGACCGCCTGAATGAAGTTGATTATGTTCATCATAGCACGGTATGGCATAGCGGCGGTAATATCGCCTGCTACGGCATCGGGAAGCGTGGGACGCAGATTGGACTGCGAAAGCTCCTTCTGCCATGTACGCTTTCCGTCGAGAATATCACCGAAGCGCTGAACGAGAATGTGTCCTGCACCGAGCATATTTGTAAGCTCGCCGACCTTTTTAGCGTATTCTATCGGCTGATTGAAGGGGGAATTAAAGTTATGTGAGCAGAGGATAGCGAGGTTTGTGTTGTTTGATTTAAGCTCCTTGTAGGAGTGCCCGTTTACAACTGCAAGACCTGCATCGTAATTTTCCTGACTTACGAATCCGCCGGGATTCTGGCAGAAGGTTCTGACCTTGTTTTTGAAGGGACGGGGGTAACCGATAAGCTTGGATTCGTAAAGCACGCGATTTACCACTTCCATAATTTCGTTTCTAACCTCTACGCGCACACCGATGTCAACAGTACCCGGCTGATGCGCGATATTATGCTCTGCGCATATCTTTTCAAGCCAGTCTGCGCCGCGACGTCCTGTTGCAACGACCGTATGATCTGCTCTTACTTCGGTTTCCTTGCCGTTTATTACTGCATAAACGCCACGACAAACATCGTTTTCGAGAATAAGATCGGTGCACTCGCAGCCGAATATCATTTCAACGCCCTTTTCCTGAAGATGCTTTTCTATTGCATAATAGATATCGTGCGCCTTTTCTGTACCCATATGGCGTATCGGGCAGTCAACGAGCTTAAGACCTGCCTGAATAGCGCGTGTACGGATGGCCTTGACCTCTTCGGTGTTTTCAAGACCTTCAACGTGGGTATCTGCACCGAATTCAAGATATATCTTGTCGGCATAATTTATCATTTCCTGAGCATAATCCTCACCGATGAGTTGAGGAAGGTCGCCGCCTACCTCGTAGCTTAGGGAGAGCTTTCCGTCAGAGAATGCGCCCGCGCCCGAAAATCCTGTTGTGATATGACAGTGGGGCTTGCAGTTCACGCAGTGTCCGACAACGTTTTTAGGACATCTGCGGTTTTCGATAGCCGCACCCTTTTCGAGTATGAGTATTTTTTTGTCAGAGCCCTTTTTAATCATTTCAAGAGCGGTGAATATTCCGGCAGGACCTGCGCCTACAATTACTACGTCGAATTTCATAGTATCATTCCTTTATACTGATTTTATATTGCCGCAAAATCTTCTGTTTTGCTGTGAACAGCAGACTTTTGCATTATTTTCTTGTTGAGAGGGGATTTTTTCCAGAACACTATCGGATAAACGAGTGCGCAAAGCGCAAATGCAGCGATCACGTCGATTATCGAGTGCTGCTTCAAAAAGACTGTTGAGAAGCAGATAAGTAGGTTGAGTATGAACATTACCGTTCTGCACCACCACGATGTCATATGCTTTGTGTTCCAGGAAGGCATAAAGACTGCCATCGAGCCAAGCACGTGTATTGACGGGCAAACGTTGGTGTTTGTATCAAAATCGTAAAGATTTCGCGCAATATCAATGAAAATATTGTCGCGCCCAAGCGCCTCAAGATCGGGGCGGAGCTCCTGACTGTTAGGGAAAACGAGATATATAAATATCGTCGCACAATAGGTGAGTATTATTATCCACATCGTTTTCCTGAATGCTGCAGCGTCGAAGAGCATAGTGTAGAGAAGCATGCCGATAATAAAAGCAAACCATATGTAGTAGGGAATAACGAATATCTCGCAGAAGGGGATCAGATCATCAAGCGGCGAGTATATGGGTGTGTAGTTTTCATAAAACCCATGCCCACTGAAGCCTCTTTCAACTGCCCAAAACAAAATTCCGTATATAGGCCAGAAGAGGAGGAGCAGCAGGTGCGAAAACTCGGGCGATCTCAGATTATTAAACCTGAGTTTTCTGTAATCTATCATCAAAGTTACCGATACTTTCTATTTAGTTTAAAGCTTTAATTTGCCAAGCGAACGTAAAACTGAGGTCTGAATTTTAGTTCAGATTTCGTTTTTTTCTATGATATATTCGCAGAGTGTTTTGGTGGGATTTCCGATAAAAAGGGACTCGATATTTTTCGATATTTTGTCGCGAAATTCCTTGTCGGGAAGACGGCTTATTACAAGAGATGTGATGCCGTTTACGTTGTTTGCGCTTTCTGCTATCTGATTTTTTGTAAAAAATTCGAGATTTCGCGTTTCGCAGCCGGGAACAGCGTCAAGCGCAATTATAGGAAGTCTTTGATAAAATGCCTCGGTAGTGCTGAGTCCGCCCGGCTTGGTAAGAAGAAGGTCGGACGCCGCCATATACTGCCTTACCTGATGTGTATATCCGACAACGCGGATGTTTCCGTGCTCGGCGGTAGAGCGGGTTATTTTTCTGTATAATTGACGGTTAGTTCCGCACACGACGACAAGATACATATCCTCGGTGAGATGCTTTTCAATGGCTTTCGTGATTTTCAGCATAGGTCCTGCACCCATACTTCCGCAGCAGAAAAGCAAAATATTTGCGTTTTCGGGAAGATGGAGAACCTTTCTCGCTTCCTCACGGTTTACAGGAAGCAGGAACTCTTCTTTTACAGGGATACCGCTTGCGACGATCTTTTCTCGTACGACACCCTTTGATACAAATTCATCGGTGAGAAGCTCGTGCGGTGTGAAGAAATAATCTACGTCAAGGTCGCCGACACCCGGACTGCACGTGTAGTCGGTAGCGACGAAATATGTCTTTATATCGGGATTATAACGCTTTTTTATTTCTGTCATCATCATTGCCGCAAATGCGTGAACGCAAATTACCGTGTCGTAACCCTGCTCGCATATCGCGCGATAAAGAGAGTCAGCACCCATCGCGCAGCTTTTGTAAATAAACTTCGGCGGATGTGATTCCTCGTATTTGTATCCCGCGCCGAAAAGCATAGGGAGCATTCTGTAAACAAAAACGTGTCCGTGGCTTACGAGCATAGATGCCTTTTCCGAGAGAAACGCAAGAGCATCAGCCATTTCGCACGGTATGTTTTTTTGCGAAAAATATTTTTTTATAGCCATTCCGGCAGAGTTGTGTCCGCCACCCGTGTTACACGAGAGTATCAGAATTCTCATTTTTCATTCTTTGCTCTCTTTTGGAGAGCCTTTCTGCAAGTCGCATAAGGTTAGGTCGGTTAAACCTTTGTATCATAATAAAGGGAACATTGCAAATGATGTAAAGAAGTGCGAGAAGAATACCTGCTGTCAGAGATGTTTCAGACCAAAATAATATTATAACAGGAGAAACAAGGCATAGAATATCGTGGGTGATCTCCGCTACACAGGTTTCAAGGATAAGCCTTTCAACGTCCGTACTTGACGAGCCCAAGCATACTTTTTTTGGAACCATATCCTTCATGATCTTGCTCATATCGGGAAGTGCGTCCTTCCATTTTTTTATACCGAGCTTTATGTATATCTCTCCGCCACGCTCCCACGAAAATGGCGTCAGCGGAAATTTCTTGTAATTTATTCTGTTTCTCGGATAAGCCTCGCCGATAACGTGGGCAAGAATACCGATAAGCGCTACGTAAAGTAAAGTGTATATAAAAGGCATTTTGCGTTTTCCCTAAGTTATTTGTTATATAGGCATAAAACCTCAACATATAATATTGTAATATTTTATACCTGTTTTGTCAAGGCTTTTCACCAAATGTTAATATTTGAGAGGCTTTTTGTCATAATAAAGGGATAAATAAAAGTAAAATGTCAAAATATACTTGAAAAATATCTTTAACTGTTGTATAATGACTGTGTATTGTTTTTTATTTACGCGTATTAAAAAGGAGAAAATAATGATGCTATCTGACAATCAGCCTGAAAAAATTACCTTGTCCAAACTGAAAATAACGGCTGTTCTTATATTTGTACTGTCGGCACTTTCGGCAGTAGTACTTTCTGTCATAAACAGTATGTATATGGGAGAAAATTACCTTTACGAAAATAGTGCGCCCACGCTTATTTTGCCGATACTTGCGGTTTTGGCACTTGTTTTGGCAGTGCTTGGAACGAACTTCGTAAAAAAAGACGATTACTCAGTCAGCGAACTCCCGAGGGATAAAACCTCTATATCTTATATGCTTTCGCTCTTCTTTGTTGCGCTCTTTCTTTCGATTTTCGTTCTCTACGTTATGTTCGGAGCGTTCGATATAGGTTACGGTAAAAGCATAAGCGGCAACTCTGACCTGCTTAAAAAGCTCGAAACGCTGACGCTTTTCTATCAGATAATGATAGTGCTCACTCCTCTTGCACCCGTATATTTCGTTATCTCGGCATTCAAGGGAAAAACAAACGCGTTTTTCGGTACTCTGACACTCCTTTGGATACTTGCTTATATCCTTCGTATTTACTTTGATATTACAGACTGGGTAATGTCCCCGCGTAAGCTTTCTATGCTCTGCGCGATGTGCTTCGCAGCGCTCTTTTTCCTTTACGAGATAAGATTTTCCTTCGCGCGCGGAAATGTACGCAGATATTTCTTTGTGGCGGCTCTGACTACCGTTTTCTGCTTCTCAGCGGGACTTGCGGGTGTGGTATCCTCGGTTTTGGGAGTTTATCCGTCCTCTTTTGAAATTCCTTACTATGCAGTAGCGCTTGCGCTCGGACTGTACGCTGCTGTCAGACTTTACTACGTTGCCTTTGCAGGCTGTGAAGCCGAAGTAGCCGAAGTAACCGAAGAAGCGCAGATGGCTACGGAAGGCTCGGAAAACTAATGAGTTACGATGTTCTTGCTAAGTTTTACGACCGATTTAACAGCGAAATAGACTATAAAGGCTGGGCAGAGGATATTTCTCATTATCTTGAGTCAAAGAGCGTGGAGAAAAGCGCCAAGATCCTCGATATTGCCTGCGGAACGGGCAAAATGACTCTCGAGCTTGCAAAAATGGGATACTCTCTTACAGGCGTTGACCTCTCGGAAGAGATGCTCTCGGTAGCTCAAAACGCTATGGCGGAGCTTTCGCTTTATCCGACACTCGTGTGTCAGGATATGACCTGCCTTGACCTCGCACAGACCTATGACGCAGCCGTCTGCTGTCTTGACAGCGTGAACTATATAAAAAGTAAAGAGGCACTTGACGGATTTTTCGCACGCGCCGCCGAGCATATCCGTGTCGGCGGATACCTTTTCTTTGACGTCAATACCGAATATAAATTCAAAAACATATACGGAAATAACAGCTATATTTACGACGAAAAGGACGTTTACTGCGTTTGGCAGAATTTTTACGTTGCGCGCAGACGTATGTGCGACTTTGACCTCACGTTCTTCATAAAAAATCCCGACGGAAGCTACACGCGCTCCTTTGAAACGCAGAGAGAGTACCTTTATACCGACAAGGAGCTTTCTGAGCTGCTCGAAAAGAACGGCTTTGAAACAGTCATACTCAGCGCAAAGCACGATTTTGACCTCGGCGACGGCGTGCGTGTGTCCGATAGCGACGAGAGGCATTATTTCGTTGCGAGAAGGGTTTGAAACATTTTTAGGTGATGTTTTATACATCACCTTTTTTATTTTATCAAATTATTCCATAAATAAAACGAAGCGATCTGCGAATACTATTTATGAATTCATAAAGAAAGGAATTCATAAAGTGAAAAATAGAAAAATCGGACTGCGATTTACGGCATTTTTAGTATGTATGCTCGTTATGGCGTCTCTTTCTGTATCGATGCTCACGGTATTTGCAAATGATAATAACGGCGGTATGATCGAGCGTAGAGATACCTTCGATGACCACGTAGATCATGACAACTTCTTTGATGAGGACAGAGGAGATCCCAGACCTTATACCAGAGAAGGCGACCCGACAGATCCCGAAGGGGACGACAAAGTAGTTCCCGACACCGACGAGGATAATGACGGCGGTATGGATAAGGAAGACGGAAAGCCTGACGACGATGCTGATATTGCCGACAGAGATGACAAGGACGACAAGGAAGATAAAGACAACAAGGACGATAAGGACGAGAAAAAATTCAGTTATACAGGACTTATAGTGGCTGTTATAATAGCTGCTGCTGTTATTGTACTGATAATCGTTATGATACCGTCTATGAATAAGTCGAATAAAAGATAATAAAAAAGATAATAAATAGGAGGCATTTGCCTCCTGTTTATTATTTTATGTTGAATTTAATCAAAATTTGTGATATAATTTCTCTATAAGGATAAAATACGGAGAAATACTATGATAAAATTCGTTCACTGTGCAGATCTTCATCTTGACAGCTCTTTCGTAAGCGAAAACGCTCATAAGGCGTCGGTACGCAGAAAAGAGCTTCGTGAAACATTTGGACGTATGATAGAGCGCGCAAAAAGCTTTGGAGCAGATGTCGTTTTGATCCCCGGCGACCTGTTTGACGGAAAAAACGTAACAAAAGATACGCTTGATCTTGCTGTGTCCCTTTTCGCCTCTTTTTCCGAGTGTAAATTTATAATATCCCCCGGAAATCACGATTTTTATACGCCCGACTCGGTCTGGAACAAGACTCTCTTTCCCAAAAACGTGTTTGTGTTTAAGAGCGAAGAACTCGAAAAGATCACGCTCGAAAACGTGGGGCTTGACATGGAAAAGGTGAATATTTACGGATATGCCTTCACCTCGCAGAATATGGAGCACAGTCCTATTTCGAGCTTCAGAATCGACGAGGGGTGCAGAAACGAAATAAATATCCTTTGCGGACACGCAGATATTTTCTCACGCACGACCAATTACTGCCCGATGACAGCTCGCGAGATAGTTGAGGCGGGATTTGATTACGGTGCGCTCGGACACGTTCACAGCGACGGAAAAATAATACGTGAAAAGAACACTTGCTACGGATATTCGGGCTCACTTGAAGGGCAGAGCTTCCACGACTGTGGAGAGAGAGGCGCGTTCTTTGTAACTCTTGATAAAAAAGAGGGCATAGCACAGTGCGAATGTGAGTTTGTACCTCTTGCAAAGCGTGTTTACGCCTGTGAGGATATTGATCTTTCTGGCTCAGTAAGCACAGAGGATATTCTCGAAAAGGTGAGAGTCCTTGCACAAAGGCGCAGCTAT
This sequence comes from Eubacteriales bacterium, assembly GCA_045580325.1. GTDB lineage: Bacteria > Bacillota > Clostridia > Oscillospirales > CAG-272 > SIG672. The sequence goes on along the minus strand of JAZNNR010000011.1, from coordinate 5,582 downwards.
GACGAGCGGACCTTGCTCCGCCTTACTCTTCTCGGCGACATTTCTCCGTCGGTAAGACTGCCCCTCGAGGCGATAAACGCTATTTTTTCACAGGTCTTTCTGATTGAGATCAAGGACAAAACTCTCCCCCTCTTCGACTGCGAAGCACTGATGAACGATCTCACCGTCAAGGGCGCATTTTTCAGAGAGCTTTTGCCGTATATCAGAAGCGAGGACGAGCGCGAGCGCGCTGTTGCGTCGAAAGCTTTAAAATACGGACTTGCATCGCTTTCGGGCGGGGAAGTCATTGATTTTGAGTAAATTATAAATTCGGAGAAAGCTATGTACATAGAAAGTGTTGCTATCGAGTCCTTTGGCTCGTACAAAAATTACGCCTGTACTTTCGGACGGGGCGTAAATATAATAGAAGGCCCGAATGAGTCGGGTAAGACTACACTCGGGGCATTTATAAAATTTATTTTCTACGGTCTTGGCAAAAAAGCATCTACGCAGGGCGGACTTTCAGAGGTGAAGAGGTATCGCAGCTGGGAGAGTGATATCGCATCGGGCTCTCTCGTGCTTGAATATGACGGAAAGAAGTACCGCATAGAAAGAATTATTAGACCGGGCACAAGAGCGCAGGAAAATCTCAAGATAGTTGATCTTGAAACGATGACAGAATGCTTCAAGGGCGAGCATCCAGGCAGACTCTTTTTCGGAGTTGAGGAAGATGTCTTTTCGCAGACTGCCTATGTCGGACAAGCAGACGGCGGTAAAGTCAACGGAAAGCCTGTGAGCAGCGCGATAGAAAATATGCTTTTCTCGGGTGATGAAAGCGTAAGCGCTCTTGCGGCGCAGAAAAAGCTCGAGGACGCCCGAGTTTTGCTTAAGTACAAGGTAAGGCGTGGCGGAAAAATCGCCGAGCTTGAGGACAAAATTGCTTCTCTTGACGTGAGGCTCGAGGACGCGAGAGCGGTAAGCAAAGTGCTTTCCGAAAAAGAAAAGGAGAAAAAAGAGCTTTCCGCACGCTACGAAAAAGAATGTGAAGAGCTCGAAGTGCTCCAAAAAAGGCTTGAACGCGCCGATTTGCGCGAAAAGCTTGAACGCTTTGAATATTTTGACACGCTCGTGAAAAGGGTAGAGGAGAAAGAAGCTGAGTACGACTCTGTTTTGGAGAAGGCCTTACATAACGACTTTCTTCCGAGTGAAGAGTATCTGCGCGAGATCGAAGGACTCGCATCTGATATAGAGCGTGCTAACGCGAAAATATCACAGCTTGAAGTTGACGGTACTCTTCCCGAGGAAGCCGAAATAACAGACGGAGAAAACGCTCTTCTTGAAAAAATCGAGAGCGACGGCTCTGTAAGCGCACTTGAAGAAAAAGTGGCAAATATAACGGAAAATATCAAAAAATCCTCGAAAAATGCGAAGGTATTTCTTGCGCTCGGTGTTGCTACTCTCGTAATAGCTATTGTTTTTGTGGCGATTTCGGTATTACCAGCGCTGATTTTGGCGATACTCTCGGTAGGGGCGTTTGCCGTGTCGGCAGTCCTTTATTCGAAGGTACGCACTCTGCGCGCAGTCTATCAGGCTCTTTCGGAAAAATACGCGCCGACGGCACTTGAAAATGTAAGAGAAGCTTTCGATAAAATAGAGAAAAAGCGCTACCTTAAGAGTGTATATGAGCAAGACAACTCGACTAAAAGGGAAAAACGCGAGGAGCTTGCGCGCAATCATGCGGAGTACGTAAGCAAAATTTGTGAGCTCCTTTCAAGGTGCGGCAGGGAATATATAAGTGTTTCTGCCGTGCGCGAGAGTGTGCGTGAGATCAGAGGTGAGCTGATAAAGCTCGAAAACGCGCAGGCACAAAAGCAAAGTGCAGAGAATATCAGAGATGATTATGCCGCAAAGCTTCCGACGGTGGACAGAAAAACGCTTGAAAAGGCACTTGAGGAAAGCACCGCTTTTGGCGACGTGGGAGAGGGCGAGTACGAGCTTGTAAAACGCGGTTTTGACGCTAAAAGCTATGAAAAGCATCAGATAGAAGAGGATATAAAAGAACTCGACATCGAAATAACGAGGCTTTCTGCTAAAACCGAGGACCCGAACGCTATATCCGATGAGATAGCAGAGCTCAGGGCGAAGATGAATGAGCTTGAAATTTGCCACGACGGATATATGCTCGCGCTGCAGTCGCTGTCAAACGCCACCGAAAGACTCCGCAGGGACGTTGCTCCCCGCCTTGCAAAAAGGGCAAGCGAGATGATGAGTGTAGAAACGCTCGGCAAATATTCGCGCATAGGGGTAAACGAAAATCTCACGCTTGAATATGGCGTAGATACCGAAGGAATAGGGAACGTTACTACCCGTGAGATAGATTATCTCAGCGAGGGAACAAAGGACCTTGCCTATATCAGTCTGCGACTTGCGCTCGTTGAGCTGCTTTATCTGAAAGCAAAGCCGCCGATACTCTTTGACGAGTCCTTTGCCCGACTCGACGATACCCGTCTTGAAAATACTCTTTCGCTTGTTAAGGATTTCTCATCCTCGGGCAGTCAGATATTTGTATTTACAAGCCAGAAGCGCGACGGAGAAATTATGAAAAAGGTCGGAGAGTATTCTCACATTTTGATCAGATAATTTTAAAATGATATTGACAAATAAGGTGAAATATGGCATTATAATAATGTAAACCTATAAATAATTTTTTGAAAGGAAATATAAAAATGGAACTCAAAGGATCAAGAACCGAAGCCAATCTTATGGCTGCTTTTGCAGGCGAATCGCAGGCAAGAAACAAGTACACATACTACGCATCTAAGGCTAAAAAGGACGGATATGTTCAGATAGCAAAAATCTTTGAAGAAACAGCAGAAAACGAGAAGGAGCACGCAAAAATATGGTTTAAGCTTCTTCACGACGGCGGTATCCCCGCAACGACCGCAAACCTTGAGGACGCTGCCGCAGGCGAGCGTTACGAGTGGACAGATATGTACGCTGAATTCGAAAGAGTTGCAAAGGAAGAAGGATTTGACCACATCGCATATCTTTTCGGTGCTGTTGGTAAGATCGAAAAGGAGCACGAGGAGCGTTACAGAAAGCTTCTTGCGAACATCGAAGGCGATCTCGTATTCTCCAAGGACAACGACGTTATCTGGCAGTGCTCTAACTGCGGTCATATCGTGATCGGTCAGAAAGCACCCGAAATGTGCCCTGTATGCGCGCATCCTCAGGCTTACTTCCAGGTAAAAGCTGAGAATTATTGATTGGAAATAAAATAGGAAGCAAGAATAGAAGGGTATTTCTTCCCATATTCTTGCTTTTTTCTTTTTGTAGCATATAATGAATGTTTATTTTTTTAACTCTGGGTTAATATTATGTTTCTTAACAATACCTTTACTAAAGTATCTTTTGTGTTATAATATAATCAGAAGCAGACGTCGGCTTACTTTTATTTTAGTTGAGGTATAATTATGGAAATGACAATTGGTGCAAACATCAAACGTTTGCGCACAGCGAAAAATATCACACAGGAAGAGCTTTCGACAGCGATGAACGTTACCTGTGCCGCCGTCAGCAAATGGGAGCGCGGCGAAACCTATCCCGATATTACACTCTTGCAACCGCTTGCGTATTTCTTCGGAGTAACGCTCGATCAGCTTATGGGTTATAATGAGGAGAAGATCAAAGCTGAAATCAAAGAAGCTATTTCCGAGTATATCAAGCACAGAAACGACAAAACAGGCCGTGATATTATTGTAAAAGCATATCACGATTATCCGAATGATTACTATATTATGCACTACTATATGTGGGATATAGGCGGTAATTTTGCCGATAATGATCCTGCTGTTTTGCTCGAACACAAAGACGAATTTCTTGCTATCTGTGAAAAGATACTTGATGGCTGCACAGAGGAGAATCTCCGTCTGGGTGCGTGGAATATGCGTGCTAAAATTCTTCACGCAGAAGGAAAAACAGACGAAGCTCTTGAAATTTATAAAACAAAATTCACCGATTGGTACACTACCGGCGGGCAAAAAACAGAACAGCTATTTGCAAAGGATACAAGCGAATATTATTTTCACGTTCGAAAGAATATGTATGAACTTGCTGATTTTGCATCTGATAAGCTTGGTCGTACTGTTTTCTTTGATCCTTCGCTCTCAATGACAGAAAAGGCTGAACGCGCACTATGCTATGGAGAACTTATGCTGAATGCGTTTGAAAAAACCGACGATGTATTTTTTCTTGTACTTGCAAAAGCTTTCCTTGGAAGAATGGAAAATGATTTCTGTTACCGAGGTGGAACAAACAGTCAGGTTACTATGCTTATGGACAAAAACTTGTATGCAATGAAAAAGCTTGAAGAATTAAGGAAGGAAAATGATGCTTTGAATTCTTCTTTCGATCGTTACTTTGAAGACGCAAGAAACGATTTGCTGAAGTTTAATATTGATTACCGCGCTAACGCTAAAGAGGGTAGGAGAGCAGAACTTTTGAAGAATAACGAATACAAGGCGATTTTAGATAGGTATAGATAAATTGAATAAAGAAAACTCGTACGTGGGGACGATGTCTTTACGTACGAGTTTTTTAGATAGTCAGGGACTTACTTTTCTTTGAAAGCGCAGGCGCAAAGAAAAGTAATTAAAAGAAACGCCGTTGCTTGGGGCTTTACCCCAAACCCCATTTAAGGAACTTTTGAAAAAGTTCCTTAAAAATCCTCAAAACTTTTCTAAAGAAGTAACTTCTCGCCTTTTCAGCAAAGTTTTTTGGGGGGAGTTTGAACCCCCTTTTACAAAAAGGGGGTTCAAGAAAACTCACTTATATACAGCGCGCTCGCCGCCTATGAATTTCGGGCGGGTGTAGGCGCAGATGATAGATGCTTCGCCGATTTTGGTAACAGAGAGCCTTACAGGCACCGCGACATCGCGCAGATGCATACCGATGAGAGTTCCACCTACGTCGATACCCGCGTGAGCCTTTATGTGCTCGACGAGAACGGGCTCTTTCATCTTTTTGTATGTAGCCGTAGCAAACGAGCCGCCTGCTTTGGGCTGAGGTATTACCGACACGCGCTCGAGAAAATATTTCTCGGCACATTCCTTTTCAATTACAAGCGCACGGTTTAAATGCTCACAGCACTGCGCCGCGATATAGATTCCCTTTGCGGAAAAAACCTCGCTGAGCGCACCGTAGATCGCCGCGCCAAGCTCCGCAACAGAGCTTGTTCCGATTTTCCCCCCCATAACCTGCCTCGCCGAGCACCCGATTGCAACAAGGTCGCCCGCCTTCAGCTTCGCATTCTCGCAAAGCTCCTCCGCCGCGAGTTTAAGCTCATTTCTTATATCTTCATACATAATGTAAACATCTCCTTCGGCTATTATTATACTATACTGCAACCGGTTTTTCAACAACGAAAAACGGATACAACTTCCGCTCTGTCATCTCGAAATGACATTTGAATGGGATTGCTACTCCCACGCATTAACCTTGCATGGCTCGGCGGTTTTCAACGAGCCGCAAATATAAAATAAAAATTTTCAAACGCATTTCAAAAAATGAAAAGTGAGCAATCATGCGGGTTTGCGGGTCGCGCT
>JAZNNR010000010.1:0-11841 GCA_045580325.1 Eubacteriales bacterium | reverse complement strand
ATGGATTTCCTTGATACTCTTGACGGATTTGTATATCTCTTTTTCGGGAAAGATGAAAGAGATTTTAGCCAAATAACATTACAGGAGGAATACACCTAATGAAAAGATTTATGAAATTAACGGCACTGTTGCTCTGCGTGGCGATGCTCTCGTCAACCCTCGCAGGATGCGGACTTTTTGGCGGTGATGACACACCGGAGGATGTGTTTGATCCCCCGTATCTTGAGAATTACTACGTCAATAAGCACGATCCCGTTTGCGTGACAGGCGGAATTGAAGTGTACAAGTATGAAAAAGCCGCTGATACTTTATGGATGGGCGGTCACGCTTATCATGGCGGATTTGTGTTCCGCGCACAGCAGACCGGCGACGAAAATGCCCAGGTCGACCTGCCCCTTGACGGACTTTATGAAAACATCAGCTTTGTAATCGGCGGTCAATGCGGAAAAATTGAGATGAAAACCGACAAGGACGGCAACGAAGTTCCGGCATATAGCAGCTCGTATTCCTGCTCTCCGCCTACTCTGCCCGGGCAGGCAAAGGAAGTTAAGGTCGGTCTTCAGTTCTGGGCAGATGATAAAATGGTTGATGAGGTTTTGTTCTCCAACTATCAGGTCCCGGTTAGATATACATACAATGTTTCGGGCGCACAGAAATTCACCTTTAAGATGGTAATGGGCGGCAGAGAATTGTCTCCCAATGGTGTTCCTGTTTTGGAACTGACCGTCTGGGAGGGCGAAGCTCACGAAACAGGACACGTTACCGCACCTGCAGGCAGTGAACCTGTACAGCTTATCAAGGATCTTAAGCCCTATTTGATTCCCGGCACCTCCGGTGCTGTGTATTATCCCAATATCAGCGAAGAATCCGAAGGTAGAAACTACATCAATATGAGCGGAGTCAAATATGAGAACGTCATTGCGACTTACGTTTCGATGGGAGTAGTTACAGATGACGAGGAAGATATCTATTTCAACCTTGAGGGAAAATATAATTATCTGACCTTCACCGCAGGAGCAGCAGACAGAACCACCACCCACGATGAGGGATCTGCATGGCTGACGGTCTATGCCGATGGCAAAGTCATTCACGAGGAAAAATATTCCACACACGAGTTGCCAAGAAAGGTTACTCTTGACGTAACCGGCTGCCATCAACTTAAATTCGGTTGGACGACCGATGAAGGCAATGAAAACTTCGGAAATGCAACAGGCTGTTTTTACGGTATAGCTGATGCTTACTTGGCAACCACCAAGGAAGCTTTAGAAAATATTACGGGTTCTTCCCAAAACTTCCCCGACAGACCTGTCAAGATGATTTCTGAGCTTGGCGTATTCGGTGTGCTCAGTAATATGCAGGACGATGCAGTTCTTGACGGCTCCACACAGTTCAAGACCTTCTCTATGGGCGGTGTGAAGTTCAACGAAGGCGTTATGCTCCACGCATCCCACAACGTGCTTTCCTCTAAGCCCGCTTACGCAGCTTTCAATCTCGGTGGAAAATATAACACGATATCCTTTGTTGCGGGACATATTTCCAACAGCAACGTTTACGAAAACGAGCAGATCGAGATCTATGCGGACGGAAAGCTCATCAAAACCATCGACGTAAAGTGTACAATGCTTCCACAAGAGTATATCGTTGACGTTACGGGATGTAAGCATCTTGAATTTGTTTCCGGAAAGTTTACCAACCAACTTATGGAGCGCCCTGTGGTCGGCATTGCAAATCTTGTTGCATATCCCGAAGGATATGTGGAAACCGATCTGTTCCCCGAAAGAAAACCCGAGGACTTCGGTAAATCCTGTGACTTGATCGACACCTTCGGCTTCTACGACGTTTACAATTCTCATATCAGTAAGCAGATTGGAGCTGTCAGCGTTGTAGACGGCTACTACGACGGCACTACCAACAAAAACACCTTTACTGTAGGCGGTAAGACCTACAACAAGGGAATTTTGCTGAAAACCAATATCCATATGGAACTGGATATGGCAGGCGTTGGAGGCGCGGGCGTACTTGGCACCCACTTTTGGGGTGGTTGGGGGCTCACTGTAATTGCTCTTGCAGGATCGGGCGAAGCGCACGAATCCGCATTTGCCATGGCAAATATCAAGGACAGCGGATACACCTCGGTTACGTTCACCGTTGCAATGCAGAAGGACAACAGCAGTATGATTGTTCAGGATAAGTCAACTCTGATGATCGGTGCGGATGATAAGTGCGTGAAGGAGATCACTCTTTCCAAGAATATGGAACCCACTACCTATACCGTTGAGATCGGTGAGTGCGACAGACTGATGTTCTGGCTCAACTGCGGCGCTGAGGACAACGGTTCTCACACCTACGCGATCTACGATATTACGCTGAATAAATAAAACGGTATGTTAATAGAATGCCTTTCCCCACAAAAGAAAGGCATTCAACAAAACACTGACATGAAAGGATATTTTTATGGGAAGGACAGTATATTGTGCAAATTGCGGCAAGCAATTGGATTCTGACTATGCATCCACATTTGTAGGCGAACCCGGGTATTACTGCGGTTCGAGCTGTCTTCGTGAATTTCTAAAAAAGCACGGAGCAAACGCCGAGTCTTATAAAAGCTACACCGACCAATTCGGTAATAAGGTTCGCATCGTTGGAAGTACGGGTGAATTCGAAGTAAAAACCGGATTTTGGGGATGGACTACAGCGAGCTTCAAGGGAAAAGTGGAATATCGCTATTCTAACGGGGATTTATACGTCGGCGAGGTACACGGACAGTCATTTAACGGTAAGGGAAAAATGTTTTGGAAGAGCACGGGAAATACCTACGAGGGTGATTGGGTATACGACTATAGAAGCGGAAAAGGACGATTTACGTGGGCAAACGGCAATTATTATGAAGGTGATTTCGTCAGTGACAAGCGCACCGGAAAAGGAAAATACGTTTGGCCAAACAACGGGTATCATGAAGGCGATTTTGTGGATGGAAAATACCACGGATATGGAAAACACCTCTATACTGACGATTATCTCTATGTAGGCGAATTCAGAGATAATGTGCGTCACGGCAAAGGCGTTCTCACCGCTCCCGACGGTACGGCAGTCGAGTATTACTATGAGAATGATAAGATTGTCTGTAAAGCATCGGAAGCGACCGATGAGATAATTGCCCGCATTTACGGCTCAGCGCCCCAAAAAGCCCCCGCTAAACCGCAGATCGAAACAAAGACAACCTCTGCGACCGAGGTTAAGAAAGTGTCAGTTGCACCCACGGTTAGTAAAACAGATGGTGCTACTTATGCGGAGAAAAAAGCAACAGCAAGCGATTTAGAAATATGGGATCAGCTTGTAAAAGCAAAATCGGCTCAAAAGCGAAAAGAGGAGATTTTAGCATCTCATTCGGTAATCGTAATTCCGGAAGGAACAAAAAGAATCCCGGGTTATTTATTTGATAAATGCTTAAATCTGAAAGGCGTATGTTTAAATCATGACATTTCCGAGATCGGTATGTGGGATTTCAGAGGGTGCAAAAACCTTGGTCCCGTTGTCGTTATTCCGAAAGGCGTCAAGAAAATATACAGTTATGCTTTCGAGAATTGCACCTCGCTTAAAAAGATCGTATTGCCCAATAATATCACAATTGATAGATTAGCATTCGTGGATAGCGGTATATCCGATGTGGAATTTGAAACAGATCCTCCTCGCGGTGTAACTGTTGGATACGGAGCTTTCAAGCACTGTGATAAGAACATGACCAAAGAAATGAAGGATAAGATCAAAGGATTGAATTCCAATGCGTTCAAATAATAGGACTCCTATGTGCTGAATTAGGGAGCGATATTACGCTGAATAAATAATCCGGGTGCTGTCTCGGAAAAGGAGGGGGACATATGGCCATTCATCATTGTCGCCATTGCGGAGCAATCATCCCGTATGATAACTCAAACTGCTGTCCTAATTGTGCGCGAAAGCGAGAAGCTGAAAGACAATGGAGAGAGTCGGGTAAGGAGGTTCGCCCCAACGCCGCGGGTGCGGGGTTACTTAAGGCGTTAGCCAGGCCTCTGCTGAAGCTTCTGAAAATCTTTGGCGTATTTCTTATAATCAGCGCTGTCATATGGGTGATCCTCTTCTTTGTTTTCGATGTGTATAAAATCGATTATACCGTTGTCGACGAATCCACCCGTACTGTGGAGGGATTTGAATCCTTTCTCTTGGAAATGGACAACAACAGGGATGTTTGGGAAGTCCGGTATGAGAAAAAGAACGCCGGTATATTCAGCCGTTTGGCGTTCTGGGATAATGATTTCTGTACTATTCGTTACAACAAAGGCGAAAATGCCGCACATACCACCTTTGTTTTTGAAGGCGAGAATCTCGGTACAGGGTTGCCCGACGGTACATACGTCTTGACGAAAATTAAGGGTATCGACGTGCTGATTGACAAGAATAACAAGCTCATCTATAAAGCAGACAGTGAGTTTTATAAAACCAATGCCCCGGTGCTTCAAGAATTCACACACGATGCGCTGATCGGCAAAATACTTGAACAAGCCGAAGGTGGCGAGCACGGTCTGATAGATACCAATCCGCCGACGGAGGCTATCTTTACAGAAAAGGTCGCCATCACCGCAAGGTTCGTGCGTAATAATCCTAACGTACTTATGGATCACGGATTCGAGGCACGATGCAATATCGGCGACAGCAACGAGTGGGAGGTTTATAAGTTTACCTATAACTACTCGGACGCCGTGCATGATTTTAACATTGCTGATTATACCTATGCAGAATGATAAAGATAAACAGGAGGTGTTGATTGTGAAAGAGCATTACTTAGTCATGAAATGGGACTACAAATACGATAAGGAAAGCACTTGGTTTGACGAGGACAGCGGCGAAGAACAGTATGAACTAAAAGAAGGTGCATCCTATACGCTGCCCCACATAAAAGAGAAAAGCCTTGAGATTCGTTCGGTTGAGACTGAAGGCGACCTCATAAATGCCGAGATATACGTGGATCACAACACGTATACCGTGGGCGAAAACGGAGAGCCTGTTGTCGGCCATGCAGACTACGATTATTCGGTTGCAGGAGACTCTGTTTCGCAATCGCTTTGCATGAAATTTACAATCCAAAAAAAAACAAAGGAGATTGATAACAATGAACAAGAAAGACTTAATTACAGCAATTGCCGAGGAAACCGGCATGACAAAAAAGGATGTTGCAACTGTTGTGGACGCAACCTTCGACAAGATCACTGCAGCTATGGTGGCTGGTGACAAGGTTCAGCTTATGGGCTTTGGTACATTTGAAACTCGCGAGCGTGGTGAGCGCACCGGCAAGAATCCTCGCACCGGCGAAACTGTTACCATCGCAGCTTGCAAAGTTCCTGCGTTTAAAGCGGGTAAAGCTCTCAAGGATGCTGTAAATAAGTGAGACGGCATTGACACAAAAAGACGGCGACGGACTTCTTGCTCCGCCACCGTCTTTTAATATTATAGACCTGTTTTTTATTTCAAACGCCTTTTGCAAGATATTTTTCGTTACGTCTGATCCAGCGGATCAACCCATGCTTGTCCACGATGATCTGGTCTCTTTCCATAACAGCAGGGAACCCGGGCAGATGTGCTATGTTATATGCCAAACCGTGATATATCCGGAATGCCTCTACCAAGCGATTTGGGGGAAACACATCGGGAAGAGACGCGAGTGCCCTGAGCTTGGCAGTATCAGTGTACGTCTCTTGGTCGGACAGACCCTGGAGCAAATGCTCCTTGAAAATAATGATTCGTTTTTGAATTCTGATATAGGGAATTTGCTTTTCGTCAAGGAGTTGGTATGTACGCGCCTGCGATAGACCAATTGCCGTTGACAGCTCCGGAATTCTTACCACGTCCGGAAGGGCATGAATCGTTTCAAAGTCTAAATAACTGTACAAATGTTACACCTCTTTCTTTTTGCGGGCATTTAGCCCACAATTGATATGATCTGCTCCATACAGGCGTGATGCCCTTATGGAGTAAAAATTAAAGGATGAGAAATTACCCTCTAATTAAGTAATATGAGTCTGGGGCAAAAAGGTCAAGGGGTGGAACTCAACTTTTTTGAGGATGTATTTTTATCATTGGAACAGCCGTTGCACTTGAGGAAAAAAGCAAATCTTGAAGTAAAATGAAATGGACGCGGTGCAATTAATGGACGATAGGGGAGTCCATAGAGTAGCGCACAATCGGACATATTGACATTATGGTTGCCTTGTGATACAATAATTAAGGAAAGGAAGTGTCATAATGAGAAAAATTCTTGATAAAATGTTTCAAAATAAGAAATTATCCATTTTGATACCTATATTTACTTCAACGCTTCTGTATCTGTTGTTTATAATATTTGGTGTTTCGGAAGATAAAATGAATATCATAATTGCCACACCAATAGCGGCTGCTTTTTGGTTTTTCGGTGTGTTTTTTGTCATTTATATTCAAGTGAAAAACAGTAACTGCTCCGAAAGCTTTTTGAATTTTATTGAACTTATGGCGACCTTGTTCTTTGGAGTTTTTTCTATTATCGATACAATATCCGTTGTGATAAGCGGCTTTCAGAGTTTTACTCCGATAACAGCCGCCGGATTGCTTACATATGCAGCTGTATCTTGGGCTCACAGTAAAAGAACAAGTTTATAATTTTTGGATATCAAACTAATAAAGGTTTAATTAACACAAAACACGGACTACGAAAAATCGTGCTCCGTGTTTTTTATTTTCTTCTAGTGTCGAACCACCCATATATCAATCGCAAGAGCGATATTTCTTGCTAAAACAAAAATATTCTTGACAATATAATAAAAAAGTGTACAATAAACTTATAGAATATCGATGGCAGTATGGGAGGACTATATATGAAAAACATATCTGTTAACGTAAATCAGAATAGCGAATACGATGTGATCGTTGTCGGGGGTGGACCGTCCGGCTGTGCTGCCGCAATATCCGCCGCACGAATGGGTGTAAAGACGCTGCTACTTGAAGGAACGCAGTCGCTCGGAGGAATGGGAACTTCGGGAATGGTGCCGTCGTGGTGTCCTTTTTCTGATGACGAAAAAATAATTTACCGCAGTATAGCAGAAGAAGTATTCAGTAGAAGCAAGGAAAAGGTGCCGTTTGTCGATCCTAACGCTACACACTGGGTGCCTATATCGGCAGAAGGACTAAAGATCGTGTATGACGATATGGTAAGTGAATCGGGAGCTGACGTTTTGTTTTCTTCTACACTGTGCGCAGCCGAGCGGAAGGGCGATAAGATCGAATTTCTGCTTGTTGCAAATAAAAAGGGACTTACCGCCTACAGCGCAAAGGTTTATATTGACTGTACGGGCGACGGGGATATTGCATATTATGCCGACATACCGTACAAAAAGGGCGAGGAGTCCGGACTGCAGCCGGCAAGCCTGTGCTTCGCGCTGACGAACGTTAATATGGAAGAATATGAAAAAGATCCCGGAGTGCTTTATTCCGGTCAAAGACACTCTCCGCTTATGGACGCGATCGTTACAAGCGGCAAATATCCGCTTATAGTTGACGGACATATGTGCGTGAACAAGGTGGGACCGGGAACGCTTGGATTTAATGCGGGCCATTTGTTCGAATCGGACGGAACAGAGCCTGAGATGGTAACCCGAAGTGTTATGAAGGGACGAAAGATGGCACAGCAGTTCAGAGATGCTCTGGAGGATATGGTGCCGCAGATCTTTGCCGACTCATACGTGGTAACAACGGCGGCCCTACTGGGAGCGAGAGAGTCCCGCAGGGTAGAATGTGAATATACATTGACCAAAGAAGACTATATGGCGCGCAGATCGTTCCCTGATGAAATTGCAAGAAATTGCTACTATCTGGACATTCATGCGTCGCAGGAGGAACTTGAAAAATTCAGCGAAGAGCAACGAGAAAAGATGTTGGTGCGATATGGCAAGGGTGAGAGCCACGGAATTCCTTTCAGAGCTATGATCCCTAAGGGCGTCGACAATGCGATCATAGCCGGACGCGCGATATCGTGTGATCACGCTGTAATGGGAAGTATTCGAGTGATGCCAAACTGCTTGACTACGGGAGAGGCGGCAGGTGTTGCAGCGGCACTTGCGGTGAAAAACGACTGCGGTATAAGGGCGCTTGACACAGACCAGCTTCGAAGTATACTAAAGGAGCGCGGAGCCTATATACATTGATTTTTCGCTGGTCGATCTCTGATATTGAATGAATAAAGGTTCTTAGTTTTAGTGGGTCAACTAAAAACCACGGAGTACTGTGCGTACTCCGTGGTTTTTTATTTCAATCTTCCCGCACGGTATTTATTTAATAACCGTCTGACGTCTATATTCAGACGGCGTCTTCCCGACAGTCTTTTTAAAATATTTGCTGAAATGTCCGATAGACCCGAAGCCGAGCGTCAGTGCGATCTCCTCTATCGGCATTTCGGAAAATTTGAGTAACCGTTTGGACAGGGAAATGCGCTCGCGCATGAGGTCGGCCTTCGGAGAAATGCCGTATTTTTCGGTATATAGCGCGCAAAATCTGCTTTGTGAATATCCGGAAATTTTTGCAAGCTCGGAAAGAGGAGTGCTTACTGCTATATTATCAAGCAGCTTCGCTCTCGAGCGCTCAAGAGGACCTGCGGCGCGGTCGTTTGCGCTTGCGGCAAGATAGCTCCGCCAAAGATCTACGATAAAAGAGGAAACCGTGAAAAGCAGCTTGTCATTAAATCCGCTTTCTTTTTTGTCAAGTTCATTTTTTATTCTTGAAATGCATTTTTTAAGCAGATCGGGGTCGGAAACCTTGAACGGCTCGAAAAGGGGGAGCGGATATTTTTCAAGAAGAGAATCTATTTCTTCGCCCATAACGTACAGCCAGTCGTTTTCAAATCCGCTATCCATATCGGGACGAGGCCCGTGATACACAACGCATCGCGGCGGAATTATGAGAAAATCTCCCGCATCACCCTCGAGAATTTTTGAGTTTTTTTCGTAAAGATAGGGCGTTAGAAAGTAAGAAAAGGTATAGTGATCAAAAATACGTTTTATGCACCATTCGCTTTGAGCGTGCCCTTGATTTGTTCCGAAATAAAGAATTTTCATACAGCTCTCCGATTTGCAAACGAAATAGTAAGAAAGTACAAATTAACAGTAAGTTTTGCCATTTACAACGCCATTTTATCATAATATTATATAAATGTCAAGATAAAATGTATTTCTTGAAATATACCGTATTTGGAGGAAAAATGAAAAAGTACAGTCTTAACGGAAAATGGAGAATGACGGGTAACGGCTATGACGTCGAGGGCAATATTCCGGGATCGGTTTATTCTTTTCTTTATATTGATAACAAGCTGCTTCCCGACCCCTATTTCAGAGATAACGAGCTTATCTATCTCAAGATTTCGGAACATGAATATAAATTTGAAAAGAGCTTCGAATACTCTAAGAAGCAGGGTAGTCCTGTCTTTCTTGTTTGTGAAGGACTTGATACTCTGTGCGACATATATTTGAACGGTGAAAAGGTGGCTTCTACGCAGAATATGCATATAAAATACCGTTTTGACGTTACTGATTTGCTTTCTGACGGAGAAAACAAAATAGAGCTTGTATTTGCACCTGTAAACCCCTACATAAAAGAAAAACACAAAAACGATCCTTGGCCCGCCGCCTTCCAGCCACTTGCGGGATTTAACCAGATAAGAAAGGCACACTGTATGCACGGTTGGGACTGGGGTCCCCGTCTTCCCGACGCAGGAATTTGGAGGAAGATCTATCTTCTTGAAAAGGACAGCGCAGAGATAATAAATGCGAGCATCGTTCAAAGACACGAAGACGGCAGGGTTTTCGTAACTCCCAAGGTCGAAACTGATAAGGCGGCAGACCTTCGTGTTAAGGTTACCTCGCCCGACGGAGAAGTTTTTGAGATAGAGGCAAACAAAGAAAGCGAAATAAAAGACGCAAAGCTTTGGTGGCCAAACGGGCTCGGAGCGCAGGACCTTTATACATTTACCTTTGAGGTACTTGAAAACGGAGAAGTGAAGGACACCTGCGAGAAGAGGATCGGTCTCAGAACACGCCGACTCGTGCGCGAAAAGGATAAATGGGGCGAGAGCTTTTATCACGAGATAAACTCGGTCGGAATTTTCGCGATGGGCGCGGACTACATACCCGAGGACAATATTTTTGCGAGAATAACCGAGGAGAGAACGAGAGAGCTGCTGACTCACTGTAAAAACAGCAACTTCAATGCTATTCGTGTTTGGGGCGGAGGATATTACCCCGACGACTATTTCTTCGATATTTGCGACGAGCTTGGAATTATCGTGTTCCTTGATCTTATGTTTGCCTGCGCGCTTTACGATCCCGACGAGAGAATGATGGGAGAAATATGCGAGGAGGTCAGACAGAACGTAGAGCGAGTATCTCACCACGCGTGTCTTGGAGTAGTATGCGGAAACAACGAGAACGAGATGCTCTACGAAAGATATTACGACGACCGTTTCAGAAACGTTTATTATAGAATGTACGAGGATCTTTTCCCCGGTATAATAAAAGGGATAGACCCCGATATTCCGTACATTTCGTCCTCTCCGACCACTTGCGGACACTTTATCGAGCCTAACAACGAAAACTACGGCGACTGTCATTACTGGGAGGTTTGGCACGGCGGACTGCCCTTCTCGGCTTACAGAAGGACGAATTTCAGATATCTCAGCGAATTTGGATTCCAGTCTTTCCCCTGTCTTAAGACGGTAGAAAGTTTCACCGAGGAATATGACAGAAATATTTTCAGCAGAATAATGGAGATGCATCAGAGAAACGGAACAGCTAACGGAAAGATACTGAACTATCTTGCACAGACCTTCCGTTATCCTACCGAGTTTGGAACACTTCTTTACGCTTCTCAGCTTCTTCAGGCAGAAGCCATCAGATACGGAGTTGAGCATTTTAGACGTAATAGAGGCAGATGTATGGGTGCGCTCTATTGGCAGGTCAACGACATATGGCCGGTAGCGTCTTGGGCAAGTATCGACTATTACGGAAGATTCAAGCCGCTGCAGTACGTTGCAAAGCGTTTCTTTGAGCCTGTTATAATCTCTTGCTGTGAGATAGGCGAGACTACCACGCGCGAGTCGGCTGATATGGAGCAGGGATACTACGACTACGCGACCAAGGCAACCCTTTGTGTTACCAACGATACACTTTCTGAGGTCAAGGGTGTCGCAAAATGGACACTGCGAAACGCAAACAGCGAGGTGCTTGAGCGCGGAGAAACAGAGGTTACGGTAGCGCCTATGTCTGCGCTCTGGCTTAGCGAGATCGACTTTAATAAGACGGACGTTGACAGAAACCACTTCACATACGAGTTTGTAGTCGACGGAGAGAATGTTTCTTCGGGAAGCGTACTCTTCACTGCGCCCAAATATTACCGTTTTGAAGATCCGAGGCTCACTTGGGAAAAGGACGGAGATATTATAACTGTAAGAAGTGAAGCATATGCGAAATACGTTGAGATAGATGCCCTTGACGGAGATCTTATTCTCAGCGATAACTATTTCGATATGGAAAAGGGCGAGGTAAAAGTGCGTGTTCTTAAAGGAAACGCGGAAAAGATCGTTCTTCGCAGTGTTTACGATATAAACTGATGATAAATAACGGACGAAAGTATAATTTTTCGTCCGTTTTTTTGTACACGAAAACCACGCGATAGTCGCGTGGTTCAAAAAAGGCTATGCCGGTAAGCAGAAAACAAATAAAAAGATAATGTGGAATGATTTTATGTCAAAGGCTCCCTCCGGGAGGGAGCTGGATTTTGCGAAGCAAAAGA
>JAZNNR010000009.1:0-4063 GCA_045580325.1 Eubacteriales bacterium | reverse complement strand
ATCTGCGAGTTTTGCGTCAAGTGCCTTTGTTGCTGCCTTAAGATCTTCGTAAAGCTTTGCAACGTCGTCTTCAAGCTCGTTTGCTATGTATACAAGTCCGTTTTCGTCATCCATGAGAATGTCGTAAAGCTTGATTCCGAGAGATTCGAAGTATTTGATAGTAGGCTCGAGTGCCTCATATGTAATTTCGAAAATCGCGCTGAACTGGCCTTCAGTACTAAGAACATCAGCCATCTGCTTAGCGATATACTTATGACCGTTTACGCTTGCATGAACAGCCTTACCGTTAGTCTTGAACGACGCACCATAGTAATCGTTGAATTCGAGCTTTTCGCCGGGCTTTTCAGCTTCGAGAATGGTTTCGGCGTCAGAAATATCAACGAAGGTTACATTGTCATTCTGGAGAGCGAATGCAAGACTCTGGAGGTTTGCACTGCCCATAAGGTTACCTGTAGCACCGCCGATAGCGATGAGAACTTCTTCTCCGTCGATGGTGGTAGTCAAAGACCAATCATCAACAGGGTTGAACATACCAAGGATAAGGAGCTGTGCATCAGGGTTGATTTCTATGATTCTTTCAAGAACCTGTGTATAATAGTAGTTATAGCTTGCATAACCGTAGAGAAGTCCTTCTGCAAGTGCACGTGCAAGCTTAGCAGGATTCTCTATTTTTCCCATATCTTCGGGGATATACTGATCAAGCAGTCCCATACTATCAACGATAGGAACGAGAAGGTCAAGAGCTTCATTAAGTTCCTTCATGGTAGCATCGTTTTCATCAACACCGATTCTGTTCCAATCAAGAACGTAAGGTTCGCCGTAAGTATCGGGATCCATTACGCGGTTCATATACTTACCAACGAAGGTCAGTATATTACCGCCGCCGATGGCAACCGAGATAAGATCAGCTTTTTCGACGTTTGTAATGAACTTTTCCTGAGTTGCTTCAAGTGTACCTTCCATAAGGTTGGGTTCTATTTCTGCATAATAGTAGTCGTCAAGGTCTTTTGCAGTTTCTCCGCCAAGGAGAATAAGGAGATCGTCTGCACGGAGAGATCCCTGACAGAAGTTACCAAACTGTTCCTTCCAATTTGCACCGAAAAGTTCCTGAGCGAGAAGTACGTGAGCAGATCCTGTAACAACCTGACCTGCGCCATTCTGCATACCGTCGATATATCCATCTAAGCCGTATCCACTAATAGTGCTATCACCAAGCGATACATAGTAGGAGTTTTCGGTAACGTTGTAATCGCTGCCTGTTGCGATGGATACGATCTTATAAAGACGTGCCATCAGATCATAAACGATCTTTTCGTCTTTTGCTACCTTCTCAGGAGACTTGCCTGCAGCATAGTTTCTAAGAGCAGTACGGATGTCAGATTCGAGTTCGTCCAAATCTATTGCAGCAACGATAGGATTGCCGGAGAGCTTAAGCATTGTGAAGATGATAGCCAGATCATCCATTTCAGTTACCTTGCTTGCGCCTGTAACGGTCGCATAAAGGTTGGGATAACGACTCTTGAGGATCTCTGTGTAGAGAGCAATCTTTGTATCGCTAAAGTTTTCAGCGTGTGAGCCGTTAATATAAGCATCTATAATAGCTGCCGTAATCTGATCGTGTCCGTTACGGTTGGGGTGAGCAAAGAACGAGTTACCAAATTCGTAACGTACCGCAAGAACGAGGATAGCGCGAAGAGCGGGATCGAACTTGCTTTCATCAAGAACATAATCGGGAACTTCGGGTGCTCCTGTTGTCTGAACACCGTTCTTATCAAGCTCATAATAGAACTTGTTCATCGCACCGTTAACAAAATCGTTAAATACGATTTTTATCATGTTCTTAGATGCGTTATTGAAGCCGTTCAAGCTATTAGCATCAATTTCAATTGTATTGATGCTTGCAGCATACTGAACAAGAGTTGCAACTACGTCATATGCATAGTTGAGAGTGTTGTGGTATGTATCGTAAACGCCCTGAAGCTTGCTTGCAAATTCAGACTTTGCCATAGGAACGATACCTTCGATGCCCTGCATAATTTCTTCATAACCGGTAGCAGCGCTAACAAGACCGTTGGCAACAGCAGAATCTGCCAAAACCATATCCGCAAGACCCTGATACACAGAGTTCAGATATTCTTTGAGCTTTACATTAGCTGAGTTATAGTCAGCATAGAACTTAGCAGTAAAGTCTGCTATAGTTGCAGTTGTAACTGTTGCTTCAGAGTCGCCTGTCAAAGCCTTGTAGTAGCCATCAACGTTGAAGCCGGGATTAACGCCAAGCATAGGTTCAACATAGCCATTGATTCCTGCAAAAATGCTTGTAAGACCGCCCACAACGTCGCTCTTCTTAGCTTCCAAGGCAGTCAAAAGGTTTTCGAAAACATAATCATAAGCATCAAGCTTACCCTCGCCGCGGAGGTTCTTGAGATGAGGAGCAACAGCCGCGCCGTATACTTCGACCGCATTATATATCACATATTTTTCGCCCATCTTGTCTCGATTATTGCTAAGGAGAGAATCAGCTGTATGCTTACCGGGAGTAGCAAGGTTGAGCGCAGCCAGATCGAGAGAAAGAAGTTCACTTTGATCCAGACCCAAAGCAAATTCATATGTATAGTTTGTATCGTTCTTGAATGCATTAATATCAAAACCAGGTTTATCCAGTGAATCAGCCATATCTCTAAAGCCCTTGAACAAACTGCTGAGTACCTGACCAACCAAGAGGTATTCAACGATACTTCTTACGTAAAGATTGTCATCGTACATATCGAAGCAGTCTTTCATATCGTCGCCAAGAGTGGTAGGATCGCCGTTCCATGCTACGATTTCATCAAGGAATGTTTCTACGTCGCCTGCGTCCGCAAAGGAATACTTTTCGGCATAGGGAGATTCAGTAGCACGGTAAAGGTTAACAAGATCAATAAGTTCGCCGTAGATGTCGCCCAGCTCCAAAGTTTCACCTTCGAACTCAATTACAAGATCATCAGCAAGGTTCTGAATGTTTACAACAACAACATTTGCATCAGCGTTGTTGTCATAGATCCACTCCATAATAGAGTCGAAGTGTACGATAGCACCAAGTGTTGTATAAGCAAGCACGTCAGCTATAAGCTCAAGCTTGGGTTCAAGAGCATCATCGCTGAGATTCTCGCTAAGCATTTCCATTACTTGCGCTTTAATTTCTACGTAATCAGCATACTCTTCCTCAGTCAATACTGTTTTGAAGTCGGCGGAAGGTGCTTGCCAGTAATTACCGTCTGCAAGAATAGTCTTGATGTTGTTGAACGCATAAACACCAAAGTTGTTCCAACCAAGGTCAACTGAGATTAAATCTGCGTTAGAGAGATATTCCTGATAAGCTTCACGCAGAGCAGGAACACCGCCGGATTCAGCGATAGCAAACCACTTCTGACCGCCGGTAAAACGCCACTTCATATAGGCGTCTTCAACATAATCATAGTCTTCGCCCAACAGATAAAGTACTTCTTCTACACGCATAGAAGAAATAGCAAGCTGGTGGAAGTTACTTTCTTTCACATTAAGCACAGCTGCAATCTGTGAGGGATATGCCTGCTCGGGAGCACGCAAATATCCGTAGACATTCATATTAGCCTTGCTTGCAGCAAGCGGATCCTCGTACACATCTTCGGGCAGATATCCGTCAATACCGTATCCGTTGGTGTTGGATGCGCCGAGAGAAACATAGCTAAATTCATCATCGCTTTCCTGTGCCATAACAATGAGTCCGGTACTTGCGACACCGAAAACCATTAGTACAGCCAAGAAAAACGACAATGCTTTTTGGGTTAGTGTTTTTTTCATGTTGTCCTCCATTCAGACACCCGTTTAGACGAATGTCGATTTTTATACACCTCTATGTTATCACAAAATCCTCTCTTTGTCAAGCTAAATCGACCAAAATTATTTACCAATATTACATAAAACCGCCAAAGACGCAGGAGAAGGCGCACAAGCAAGCATCAGAGTGAAAAAGCTTTGTTTGGGTATAAATATTCCCCGCAGTAGAGATTACTGCGGGGAAATATTTTTAAGTTTTGTGCAG
>JAZNNR010000008.1:0-3591 GCA_045580325.1 Eubacteriales bacterium | reverse complement strand
TGCAGAATATACGTTTACAGCAAAAGCAGATCGCGAGCTTACTGCAAAGTTTGAGCCCGGAATTGTTTACGGTGATGCAAACGGTGACGGAGAGATTACTATGGACGACGTTGTACTGATGAGAAAATATATTACGAATTTGGATTACGATACAAATGTAGCGAGCGAAAGTGTTCACGCTGGAGCCGACGCTAACAGCGACGGAAAGGCCAATATGAAAGACATTATACTCCTCAGACAGTATATAGCAAACTATGATTACGAAACCGGAAGCTCAAGTGTAGCACTTGGACCGCAGCAGTAAGGTAGAAAATTATATAAGCTAAATATTAGCAGCCGCACTTCTTGAAAAGGGAAGTGCGGCTGTTACTTTATATGAATTTGTTAGTTAAAATTGTTAAGTTTTTAATGTTTTTATTGACAAATGTGTATATTAGTGCTATAGTTATGATGACTAGGTATAAAAAATTTAATAAAGGAGAGTTTTTATGAAAACGCTTAAGAAACTAGTTTCAAGCTTGCTCGTTTTCTCGATGATAGTATCGATGTTTTTGGCAGTAACAGCTACCACAAACAGCGCTGCCGAAGCAGAAGAGAGAACGGGCATTACTATCGACCGTGTAACAACACAAAACACGTTCGGAGAATCGGTAACACACGCCGAAGGTTACTACTGGGCTGATAAGAGGCTTGAGGAAATTCCCGTAACTTACGAAGCGTGGGTCTACATGCCCTCTTCGGTAACCTATCCGAAGGAAGGAAACGTAATTCTTTCGACATTTCCTCACTCATATGCTGCGGGAGAAGATAACTTTTTCAGCTTTGAGCTGAAAAACGGCTCGGAACCCAAGCTTATGTTTGGATATAATAATGAAAAAACAAGAGAAGTCGTGTTCTGGAACGAAGGACGTGTACCTAAGGATACCTGGACTCACCTCGTGCTCGTTCACGACCGTGTTAACAAGACAGTCAGCTGCTATTTGAACGGCGTGCTTAAAGAAACAAAGGAATTCGATTTTGTACCCGACGAGACCAGTATAGACAATCCTGTTGCACTTGCAGGCGACAGAGCTACTGCCAACGCAAGAGCGTTTACCGGAATTCTCGGCGACGTTGCCGTATATTCTGATGTACGCGGTGCGGCGGAGGTTCGTAGCGATTACAATTTCGGTGCAGACGTAAGCAACGAAAACCTTATGCTTTACTATCAGATCTCTGCCGATAAGCAGGAAAAGGATCTCGTAGACCTCAGCGGTAACGGATACGATATGAATTATAACCGCGTGTTGTTTACAGAAGAGGAAATGCAGGCTATTCGCGATAAAGACGATAAGGAATATGCTTATTCGATAGCACTGCTTCCCGATATTCAGATACTTACAAAATATTTCCCCCAAAAGCTTCCTCCGGTCTTTGACTATATTCTTGATAATATAGACGATAAGAACATAAAATATATGGCTACCCTCGGAGATTTGACAGATAGAAACACACAGGAAGAATGGGATCTTGTAAAATCACAGCTTGACCGTTTTAACGGAATTCTTCCTTATTCGCTTGCAAGAGGAAACCACGACGGTACTTGGGCAGGTCAGGTTAATATATACGATACTATCTTCGCAGACCCTGATTCTGAGTATTATAAGCACGTTCAGGCAAACGGCGGCTTCTATGACACGGCTTCTGTAAAGAATACTTATCTGCTCTTTGAAGAAGGCAATACCAAGTATATGTTTCTCAACCTCGACTACGCTGTTACAGATGAAAAAATACTTGGTTGGGCTGACGAGGTTATCTCTTCTCACCCCGATCACCGCGTAATAGTTGTAACACACGCGTGGCTCGGCACCAACGGTGAGCCTTTTGTAAGTGACGAATGGGCATCGCCCAGCACTGAAGATACGGGCGGTATAGATCTTGCTCAGATGTGGGATAAACACTTCAAAAAGCACGCGAATATCGATATGATCGTCTGCGGACATACACATTCTGACCAGATTATCTGCACACCCGTGGTTGGCGATAACGGAAACGTTGTTTACCAGGTGCTTATAGACGGCCAGTTCGGAGATCTTGCTTTGAATGGCGACGGCAATGGACTTGGCGGCATCGGTGTTGTAGCACTTATGTATTTCACCGAAGACGGACGCTTCGCAAAGATCGAATACTATTCAACAATTTTTGAAAGATACTACTACGAGGGTCATACAGACATCAGTTTTGATTTTGACGCCGAAGGGACTGTATCCTATTCAATTGCCAAAGATACAAAGGGCAACCTTCTTAACGTTAAGGTCGTTAACGGCGCGCAGTGGATCGAAGAAAATGGCGAGCTTAAAATGCCTGCAGGACCTTCAAACAGCTTCCTTCTCTTTGATAGTGAGCTTAATGCAAACAGAATCGAAGCTACTATCGTTATCAGAGATAACATCAATAGCGATGAAGCACACAGAAACGGTCTTGTATTTGCTCTTACAGACCACGACGGCGATCTGAGCTTTAATTACGATGGCTCTGACGTAAGCTACTACTGGGCGTTTGTTACTGACGACGACAAGGTAGAAGTCAGAAAGATGGGCAAGTATAACGGCTGGTCGGTTATAGGCCCTGCATCTGCAACGCTCACCTCGCTCGGTATTGACGTTACAAAGGGCGTTACACTTACAGCCGAGTGGGATAACGAAGGTCATATCAAGGTATATGCAAACGGAATTCTCGTACAGGACATTACCGATACCAAGGGCGATCCTCTTACAGGCAGCTACTATGGTATGCTCGTATATAAGTACGGTAACAGCCAGGGACCTGATTACGCATATCCCTACGATGCTCCTGTTACCTCTTTCGTAGCAGGTAAAATAATGTATGACAACTGCGTGGACGCAAACGGCAATCCTCTTAACGTTAACTTTGTTAACGGCGTAACCTGGATTGAAAAGAATGGTAATCTTAAAATGCCTGCAGGCCCTTCAAACAGCTTCCTTCTTTTCGACACTCCTCTCACAAATAACAGAATCGAAGCAACGATCATTATAAGAGATAACATCAATAGCGATGAAGCACACAGAAACGGTCTTGTATTTGCTCTTACAGACCACGACGGCGATCTGAGCTTTAATTACGATGGCTCTGACGTAAGCTACTACTGGGCGTTTGTTAATGACTACGACAAGGTCGAAGTCAGAAAGATGGGCAAATATAACGGCTGGTCGGTTATAGGCCCTGCATCCGCAACGCTCACCTCGCTCGGTATTGATGTTACAAAGGGCGTTACACTTACGGCCGAGTGGGATAACGAAGGTCATATCAAGGTATATGCAAACGGACAGCTTGTACAGGACATTACCGATACTAAGGGCGATCCCCTTACAGGCAGCTACTACGGTATGCTTGTATACAAGTACGGTAACAGCCAGGGACCTGATTACGCATATCCCTATAATGCGTATACTACCTCTTTCGTAGCAGGCAGAGAACTTGAAGCTTCCAATGTAAAAGTAGATGCTACTGTTGATCCTACAGAAGCAGGAACAGTTGAAGGAGCAGGCGAATATGCGTTTGGAGCAAGCGTAACTCTTACAGCAACAGCTA
>JAZNNR010000007.1:0-137364 GCA_045580325.1 Eubacteriales bacterium | reverse complement strand
ATGTTCCGCGTTACCACTCTCGATCCCGAAAATATCCCACTCACCGAGGACGGCAAGGTTGACTATTCTCAGGACTTCTTCGGCAAGCCCACATCTCTTACCGTTTCCGGTCAGCTTAACGGCGAAACCTTTGCAATGGCTTTCGGCAATATTTATACCTTCGGTCCTACATTCCGCGCAGAGCGTTCAAATACAAAGCGCCATGCGGCAGAGTTCTGGATGATGGAGCCTGAAATGGCATTTGCAGACCTCGTTGACGACATGAACATCGCCGAGGATATGATTAAATATGTAGTTAACCATGTTATGAACACATGTAAGCAGGAGCTTGAGTTTTTCAATCTCCGTGTTGACAACACTCTTCTTGAAAGACTCAACAACCTCGTATCAAACGACTTTGCAAGAGTTTCTTATACCGAGGCTATCAAGCTTTTAGAGGAGAGCGGAGCTGAGTTTGAATATCCCGTATCATGGGGCATTGATATGCAGACAGAGCATGAGAGATATCTCACCGAAAAGATTTTCGGCAAGCCCGTTTTCGTTACCGACTACCCCAAGGAAATCAAGGCATTCTATATGCGCCTCAATGATGACGGCAAGACCGTTGCGGCAATGGATATGCTTGTTCCCGGTGTAGGCGAGCTTATCGGCGGTTCTCAGCGTGAGGAGCGCGTAGATTATCTTGACCGCGCATTCGAAACATTCGGTCTTGACAAGGAAACTTACGGCTGGTACGCAGAGCTCCGCAAATACGGCGGCACACGCCACGCAGGCTTCGGTCTCGGATTTGAACGTCTTATTATGTACGTTACGGGTATGTCCAACATCCGCGACGTTGAAAGCTTCCCGAGAACAACAGGAAACGCAGAGTTCTAATAAAATTACAGTTAATCTTACCCTCTCACTTACGATATGGAGTTCAAAATGAATTATTCTCAAATGACGAAAGCAGAGCTTTCCGCAGAGCTTGAAAAAGAGCTGCAAATATATAAAAATTTCCTCGATATGAAGCTTAGTCTGAATATGGCAAGAGGAAAGCCGGGCGACGATCAGCTCGTTTTATCCGAAAAAATGTACTCAGGTATCCCCTCTCCCTACTCCGAGGACGGAACAGACTGCCGTAACTACGGCGTTCTTGACGGAATTTCCGAAGCAAGACGCCTTTTCGGCACTATCCTTGAAGCTCCCGCAGAAAACGTTATCGTTTGCGGCAACTCAAGCCTTAATCTTATGTATGACGCCATTGCGCGCGCCATGATATACGGCTCTTACAAGGGAGCTACCCCTTGGATAAGGCAGGAAAAGCTAAAATTCCTCTGCCCTGTTCCCGGATATGACAGACATTTCGCTATTACCGAGTCCTTCGGTATCGAGATGATAAATATTCCTATGACCCCCGACGGTCCCGATATGGACATGGTCGAAAAGTACGTTCAAAGCGACCCATCGGTTAAGGGCATCTGGTGCGTTCCGAAATACTCAAACCCCGACGGATATACATATTCTGACGAAACGGTACGCCGCTTTGCAAACCTTAAGCCTGCGGCAGATGATTTCAGAATTTTCTGGGATAACGCTTACGTTGTCCACGACCTTTACGACGAGGGCGACAAGCTTCTCAGCATCTACGACGAGGCAAAGAAAGCGGGCAACGAAAACATCTTCCTTATGTTCGCTTCTACCTCGAAGGTAACCTTCCCCGGCTCGGGAATTTCCGCTGTAGTTTCGGGAAAAGAAAATATCGAATTTATAAAGTCGATCCTTTCGGTTCAGACCATCGGATTTGACAAGATGAATATGCTCCGCCACGTTGAGTTCCTTAAGGATTTTGACAGCCTTAAAGCGCATATGAGAAGCCACGCGGAGATACTTCGTCCGAAGTTTGAAGCAGTTCTTCGCGCCTTTGAAAGCGAGCTTTCAGGACTTCCTAATACCCGCTGGACCACTCCTCGCGGTGGATACTTCATCACCCTTTATCTCGAGCGCGGCTGTGCTACGAGAACCTTTGAGCTTTGCAGAGATGCGGGAGTAACCCTCACAAACGCGGGGGCAACATTCCCCTACGGAAAGGACCCCGACGACTCTGTTCTTCGTATCGCGCCCACATTCCCGCCTGTCGAAGAGCTTAAAATAGCGGTAAAGGTACTCACCTGTGCCGCAAAGATTGCAACACTTGAAAAAATGATTTAACAAAGCTTTCTGTCCTTGACAGTCTTTTGAGGCCGCAGTCAAGGGCAGATGCTTTAAGAAAGGTAGTTATGATAACATACAAAGCGGGAAAAGCTGATATTGCCGTTATCGGAGCAGGCCACGCAGGCGTTGAAGCCTCTCTTGCCGCGGCCCGACTCGGTATGTCTGTTCTGCTTTTCACGATAAATCTTGACGCTGTCGGAAATATGCCCTGCAACCCCTCTATCGGCGGTACGGGCAAGGGACATCTCGTTTACGAGATAGACGCTCTCGGCGGCGAAATGGGACGCGCGGCAGATGCTGTTACTCTGCAAAGCCGTACGCTCAATCTCGGAAAAGGTGCGGCGGTACACTCAAAAAGAGTTCAGGCTGACCGAATCCTCTACCGAAATACAATAAAAAAGGTGCTTGAAAACACTGAAAATCTATCTCTCATTCAAGCTGAAATAATCTCTGTCGAAACCGAGAAGGACTCGGACGGCAAGGCGCGCGTTGTGTCGGTAACGACCTCGATGGGCGCAGTTTGGGAGGTGTCTGCCGCTATAATCTGCAGCGGAACCTTCCTCGATTCCCGCACGATAACGGGCGAGGCGGTATGCAGATCGGGTCCTGACGGACTCCTTCCCGCGCTCGGTCTCTCCGACTGCCTGCGAGAGCTCGGAGTAAGTCTTATGAGATTCAAGACGGGTACTCCGCCGAGAATTCACGCCGACAGCATAGATTACAGCGTGCTCGAGGTACAAAACGGCGAGTACGGTGATGAGTGCATACCCTTTTCTGTGCTCACCGACCCCGACGCTTACGCAGGTATGAAGCAGATCCCCTGCCATATTGCCTATACAAACGAGGAAACCCACCGCATAATAAGAGAAAATCTCCATCGCTCTCCGCTTTATTCGGGAGTTATCGAGGGAACAGGTCCGAGATACTGTCCAAGTATTGAAGACAAGGTAGTGCGTTTTTCTGACAAAATCAGACACCAGCTTTTCGTCGAGCCTTGCGGCGCAGATACGAAAGAGATATATCTGCAAGGATTTTCTTCATCTCTTCCCGAAGAGGTGCAAATGCGTATGCTCCACAGCATAAAGGGATTTGAAAATGCGCGTGTTATGAGAACGGCTTACGCTATCGAGTACGACTGCATAGACCCCACGCAGCTCTTTGCCACCCTTGAATTTAAGGACATTCACGGACTTTACGGCGCAGGGCAGTTCAACGGAAGCTCGGGCTACGAGGAAGCTGCGGCACAGGGTCTTATCGCAGGTATAAACGCTTCCCTTTCCATAAAGGGCGAGAAGCCGCTTGTTCTTTCGCGCGATTCCTCATATATCGGAACACTTATCGACGACCTTGTAACCAAGGGTACAAACGAGCCTTACAGAATGATGACCTCGCGAAGCGAATACCGTCTGCTTCTGCGCCAAGACAACGCTGACAGCCGTCTTACCCCCGAGGGACGCCGAGTAGGACTTATAAACGACGAGCGTTTTGAGCGTTTTGAAGAAAAGCGCGACCTTATCGAAAGCGAGGTTTACCGTCTTGAACACACCTTCCTTTCGCCCGAAAAGGTCAACGGATTTCTGACTGAGCGCGGACTTGCAAACGCGCTTTCGGGAATATCGCTTGCCGAGCTCATAAGACGTCCTCAGCTTACTTACACGGACATCGCGCCGCTTGACGAGGGCAGACCTCAAAACATCAGCCGTGCCGCTGTGCTCAGTATCCAGAACGCTGTAAAATACGAGGGGTACATCAAAAAGCAGCTCGCGGAGGTCGCTCGCAAGGCAAAGCTCGAGTCTATGGAGATACCCGCCGACATAAATTATGCCGACGTTTCGGGAATACGCATCGAAGCGCGTCAGAAGCTTGAGAAATTCAGACCGCTCACCATCGGACAGGCTTCACGTATTTCGGGAATCTCACCCGCCGACATTTCGGTACTGCTTATTTATCTTTCGGCAAAAAAATAAGAATATACATATGATAAAACACACCCCGACAGATCTTCAAAGGTCTATCGGGGTTCTATATTCGATAAATTAAAGTTTGTTCCTACTTTTCGATTTCATACCAAAAATCCAAAACATCGTCTTTTTTTAATTCAGTATTGTTCTCCACAATCTTTTCAAATATGTGTAATAGCTCGCAGTCTGCAAAAGAGTCAACGGATGTAGCTTGTGAGGACACTAAAACAATTTTCTTTTTTTCTGACTGTATAACCAACATTCCTGACTTTGCTATACCGTAAACAGAAACGGTTGTTCCTCTTAACCAATTAACTTTTTTTAGTTCGTATATTTTATTTTGTTTTTGTATATATACAATTCCATCTTTAATCCAATAAGCACCTGTTCTTTCAAACCACTTATGTTTTTGTGTGTATTTGTAGTAAACATACAGCCAAATAAGCATAATAGTACCACAAATCAAAAAATACCAAAAATTTGCGTTTTTTATGCCCATAGACTCGGCAACTAAGAGTTGAATTATTAAGATAAGGGGTAACGCAATCCCTGAACATATAACTCTCAAAAACCATCGTTGATATGTAAACAGAGTTTTCTCCACTTTTCAATCACCTCACCAAACTCTTATTTGCAATGCTGCTTTATTGCCCGTTTCGCCTTTGTATTACAAAGACTTCGGGCAAAGCCCATATCCTATATTGTATCACAAATCAGCAGAGAAAGCAAGAGTTATATTCCGATAAGAGCATCACGCCAATCTGTCGGGGTTTCCCTTTGTATTATCCATTTTTCTCCTGCCTTGTTTTCATCCTTTGCCAACTGATATACCCATAAATATCATTTACCCAAAACGCCATAAAGCACACGACGACCGATATGTATCTTGTGTCGCATATACTTGCAAGTGTCCACAGGGCAATTAAAATAGTATCATTTGCGGCATATGCCAAGGCAAAAAAGGGACTTCTTCTGAACGTCAGATAGACCGCAATAAAGCTCGTTGTTACAGAAACTGTACTTAGAACTATATTTGCCGTTTCAAAGTAGTCAAGTATAAAATAAAACAGAGCTGTAACTGCCGCTGCTGCCGCCCACATAAACAGAGCTTCGACCTTCCCGATAGTATTCACCTTGACCTCGGCTTTGTTTCCTTTATAAGGATTTTTCAGCCAGGACACAAGCGCAAATATTGCCATAGGCATCGTCATACCAAGATAGGTGATCATCTCGCCGTAGTATGAAAATGTAAACGATATGACACCGTACACTAGGCTGAATATAACCATAAGAAGCTGCCCGACAGGGTTTCCTTTTGCGCTGAAAATAAGGGATGTAACACCGATCAGCGAAGCAAACAAGGTTATGTAGCTTCCCCTGTCGAAAAGGCAGAACGATACGAAAATAAGCGCAGCTGACGCGCACCACAGTATAATTTCCGCTTTTGAAAAATACTTTATTATTTTTTGAATCAAAGACATAATTTTCTCCATTTCGCCGCACTGCGGCGGCACAAATACATTTTGAAATCAACCCGAGTCGCTCTGCGACAAAAATGGGTCAGAGCACATTTTTAGGGTTGATTTAAGCGTGAAACAGAGAACTTCAAGTCGAAAAGAGCTAAACTTTTACGCTAATCTCCTAAAAAGAAGCATCCGCACACACATCTTCAAAGACCTAACGATGTGCATACGGATGCTTTTGCATCTCACTACCCGGTGGCAGCTTTATATATTCACTTTACTCAAAATCAACGATATTTACCCAGGAAAGCAGGAATTCTCTCTCTTCTTCCTTGCCCTTGACAGACTGCGAAGCAGCTACGATAGGCATCCACTTTTCAACGTACTGTCTTGCGGTATCGCTCTTCTTGCAGAAAAGATTGAGATACTTATCTGCGTAATTCTTCTGTCCCTTGAGGCAGAAAAGAAGGTAGGTTCTCGCCACGTCCGCCGATGCGTTACCCTGTGTAACGTGCGACCAGTCGATAACGTAAGGCGTGCCGTCGTTTGCAATTATAATATTCGACGGTCTGAAATCTCCGTGGCAGACCTTGTTATGCTTCGGGAGTCCCTCAAGGCGTGTGTGAAGCTCGTATCTTGTGGTAGCGTCGAGCGAGGACTGGCTGATCTTTCTGTTCATTTTATCCTTGAGCTTATTAAGAAGAGGGGACGTCTGCGAATGGATAGACATCTGAATATCAACAAAAAGCTCCATATATTCGTCTATTTTATCGGGATTTTCCGAAACGAGATGAGAAAGCGTGGTTCCTTCGATATATCTTGAAACGATCGCCCATCTGTCATCGAATTTCATTACCTCGATAACTTCGGGAACGTTGATCGCGGTTTCTTCCACGCGCGCCTGATTGAGCGCTTCGCTCAAAACGTCTGCCTTTGAATAGTCCGCGTTAAAGACCTTTATAAACTTATCTCCGTCGCGGTAAAAGGATTTCGTGTCGTGTACTGCAATAAGATTATCAAGTTTCATATTTGTAACCTTCCCTTTCTGAAATTCTTTTATCAGACATTTTCGTGTCTGCCGTAATAAGCGTTAAGATACATCTGTTTCATTTCGCTCATAAGCGGATATCTCGGATTTGCTCCTGTGCACTGATCGTCAAATGCCTGCTCTACCATATCGTCAAGACGTGCAAGGAAGTCCTCCTCGTTTTCAACGTAGTCCTTTATGGCCGGCTTTATTCCGACTCTCGCCTTAAGCTCGTCAAGAGCCTTTATAAGATTTTCAAGCTTTTCCTCATCGGTATTTCCGCCGAGTCCGAGGTGATCTGCAACCTCGGCATATCTTTCAAGCGTATGAGGATATGCGTACTGCGAGAATGTACCCATCTTTACGGGAACGTTTACTGCGTTGAATCTTATGACCTCATCTATCATAAGAGCGTTTGCAACTCCGTGAGGGAGATGGTGGAACGCGCCGAGCTTGTGCGCCATCGAATGACAGATTCCGAGGAATGCATTTGCAAACGACATACCTGCCATAGTAGCCGCGTTTGCCATCTTTTCACGTGCTTCTACGTCGGTGCTTCCGTTATCGTACGCTCTCGGGAGGTACTTAAATACCGTCTTGAGCGAGCCGAGCGCAAGGCTGTCGGTATAGTCGGTCGCAAGCATCGAAGCGTAGGCTTCGAGTGCGTGGGTAACTGCGTCTATACCCGATGCGGCGGTAAGTCCGCGAGGCGCTGACATATGGAAATCGGTGTCGATTATCGCCATATTGGGAAGAAGCTCATAGTCTGCGAGAGGATATTTTACTCCGCTCTTTTCATCGGTAATTACGGCAAAAGGTGTAACCTCAGAGCCTGTTCCCGCAGAGGTCGGAATAGCGATGAAGTATGCCTTTTCACCCATCTTCGGGAAGGTATAGACTCTCTTGCGAATGTCCATAAAGCGCATCGCCATATCCATAAAGTCTGCCTCGGGGTGCTCGTAAAGCACCCACATAATTTTAGCCGCGTCCATAGCCGAGCCGCCGCCGAGTGCGATAATACAGTCGGGAGCAAATGCTGCCATCTGTGCCGCGCCCGCCTTTGCACAAGCGAGTGTAGGATCGGGCTCTACATCGAAAAATACGCTGTGGTCTATGCCCAGCTGACTGAGCTTATTGATTATAGGATTTGCATAGCCGTTCTTGTAAAGGAAGTTATCTGTTACGATGAACGCCTTTTTCTTTCCCATAACGCTGCCAAGCTCGTCAAGAGCAACAGGCAGACAGCCCTTTTTGATATATATCTTTTCGGGAGCTCTGAACCAAAGCATATTTTCTCTCCTTTCGGCAACTGTTTTAATGTTGAGAAGGTGCTTTACACCTACGTTTTCAGAAACGCTGTTTCCGCCCCAAGAGCCGCATCCGAGTGTCAGCGAGGGCGCAAGCATAAAATTATAAATATCTCCGATACCGCCCTGCGAGGATGGAGTATTTACGAGAATACGGCAGGTCTTCATACGCGAAGCGAATTCGTCAAGCTTTGCTTTTTCTGTCATCGCATTCAGATATATCGAGGAGGTATGACCGTATCCGCCGTCTGCTACGAGCTGCTCTGCCTTTTCAAATGCGTCATTTATATCCTTTGCTCTATACATTGCGAGCACGGGAGAGAGCTTTTCGTGTGCAAATTCCTCGGAAATATCAACGCTTTCAACCTCACCGATAAGGATCTTGGTCGCCTCGGGAACCTCGACTCCTGCTAGAGTTGCGATGGTTACAGGTCTTTGTCCGACTATCTTTGCGTTGAGCGCGCCGTTTATGAGTATCGTTGCGCGAAGCTTATCCGTTTCTTCGTCGCTGAGGAAATAACAGCCTCTCTTTGCAAATTCGTCCTTTACTGCGTCATATACGCTGTCAAGCACGATAACAGACTGCTCGGAAGCGCATATCATACCGTTATCAAAGGTCTTTGAGTGGATTATCGAGTTTACCGCAAGAATAATATCCGCGCTGTCATCGATAATTGCGGGAGTATTACCTGCGCCTACGCCGAGTGCGGGCTTTCCGCTCGAATAGGCTGCCTTTACCATTCCGGGACCGCCGGTAGCAAGAATAATGTCGGCTTCCTTCATTACAAGGTTGGTCATTTCAAGGCTGGGAATGTCTATCCAGTCGATGATACCCTCGGGTGCTCCCGCCGAAACTGCCGCCTCAAGCACGATACGGGCAGCTTCAATAGTGGATTTCTTCGCTCTCGGGTGAGGGCTGATTATTATACCGTTTCTCGTCTTGAGGGCGAGAAGTGTTTTGAATATAGCAGTAGACGTGGGATTGGTGGTCGGAATTACAGCAGCGATAACACCGATAGGCTCTGCTATCTTTTTGATTCCGTAAGCTGTGTCCTCTTCAATGATGCCGCAGGTCTTTACGTTTTTGTAAGCGTTGTAGATATACTCTGAAGCATAGTGGTTCTTTATAACCTTATCTTCAACGATACCCATTCCCGTTTCCTCGACGGCAAGCTTTGCAAGTCTTATTCTCTCCTTATTTGCAGCAGCCGCGGCGGCAAGGAAAATCTTGTCAACCTCTTCCTGCGTGTAACTTGCAAATTTCTTTTGAGCTTCTCTGACTCTTTCTATTGCGGCTTTAAGTTTATCTACGCCGTCAATCACCGTGTATTCGTAAGCCATATCTCAAAAATCCTTTCGTAGCTTTAGAGTAGTTTTTTACAGCCGAAGGCTTTCGCCTCCACCTTACCCTCATTATACAACTTTGTCAAAAAAATGTCAATCGTTATTTTCTACAAACTGCATTATTTTTTTACAAATTTATTATTACGATTGCACTTTTACTCTGTTATCGTCATCGTAAAGCTGTGCGGCATATCGTTACGCATTATTTCCTGATCGGCGACTCTTGTGATGTTAAGAGAGTCGGGAGAAACTACCTCGCTTGCCGAAACCGAGCAATTCTCCCCTATAACAGATCCGCGCGCGACTCCCGCGCCGTTACCGATATGAGCGTCCTTGCATATCACGGCATCGCATATACAGGCGTTTGCCTCTACCGTAACACCGTCGAATATTATACTTCCGCTTATTTTCGCATCGGGCGATATATTGCAGTTTTTTCCGATAATATTCTTCCCTTTCGAGTATCTCATATTGCATTCGAGATATGAAGAAAGCGTACCCATATCGCACCAATAGGCATTACTTTTCCACGCCATGACCTTTTTGGTTTTAAGGAGCTTCGGGAAAACGTCAAGAGAGAAATCAAGCTTTGTATTCTCGGGCAGAGCCTCTATGATCTCTCGCGAGATTATATATATCCCTATATTTACAAGCCTTGAATCGCACTCGCCCTCGGACGGCTTTTCGCAAAAGCGGACTATCCTGCCGCTACTATCCGTAACGAGCACTCCAAAGCGCGAGGTGTCCTCCACCTCGGTGCAGGCGATAGTCAAGTCAGCTCCGCTCTCGTAGTGTCTTTTTATCATATCCGAGAGGTCGCCCTCAAAGACCGCATCTCCGCTTATTACAAGCAGGTCTCCCGAGGTGTATTTTGAAGCGTTTTTTACGCCGCCCGCGCTTCCGAGAGGCTCTTCTTCTTGCGCGTATTTTATTTCCACATCGTAAATATTGTTACCTATATTTTTCTTTAACTCATCTCCGAGATAACCCGTAGTTATGACCGCTTTTTTGATCTTGCATCTATTGACCTCGGCAAGAATCTTCACCACGTTCGGTATATTATTTACAGGCAGCAGAGGCTTCGGAGTTTTTTGTGTCAAGGGGTAAAGACGGCTTCCCTTTCCTCCTGCCATTATGATACATTCAAGTTGCATATTTTTTCCTTTCAATCAAATAAGATAATATTTTTCTACTTTATTAAAGTATTCGCTTTTATTTTTTCCTATACTTACTTGATTATTCGAAAGGTATTTATATTAAATATTTATGTACGACTCTTTTCTACTTGAAAAAGAGTTTTATGTATGGTATAATTTTATAAAACAGACAATATATACTACGAAAGTTGAAAATTTAAAATATGAAAAAAATTGAGATATACACCGACGGCGCGTGCAGAGGTAATCCCGGGCCGGGCGGCTGGGGCGCAATTCTCGTCTTCGGCGCTCACGAAAAGGTCCTTTCGGGCGGTGAGGCGAACACAACGAACAACCGAATGGAGCTTCTCGGAGCTATTTCGGCTTTTGAAGCGCTGAAAGAGCCTTGCGAGGTTACCTTCTGCTCCGATTCAAAATACGTAATCGACGGTCTTTCGAAGGGCTGGGCGCTCTCGTGGCGCGCTAAAGGGTGGAAAAAATCAGACGGAAAGAGCGCACTTAACCCTGAGCTTTGGGAAAGACTTCTTACCGCTATCGCACCGCACAGTATAAATTACGTTTGGGTAAAGGGACACGTAGGACATATCTACAACGAGCGATGCGACGCTCTTGCCACAGCCGAGGCGGACAAGCTCAAATAAAAGCAGTTAAAGCCTTAAATTTACGGAAAATACATTGATTTTGGTTAAATACTGTGCTATGCTTAATATATATTTCAAAAATATTTTATAAAGCGCAATATTTTGGCGTATAATCACTTATGCAGTAGCTTTTACCGATTATTAAAGTCAAGGAGACATCTTATGTCAGAAACTTCTCAAAATAAAAATCTTCACAGACACAGCACAAGCGGAATACTTTTCGCTTCCATACTTCTTCTTTGTATCGTTGTTATATCCCTTATTATCACCTTTACCGCGCTCGGAAAAGACGAACCGCCCGCCAAAGATGATCCTTACACAAGCGAGGATCAAAATAAGGACGAGGATAAAGGCGACAATGAGAAGGGGGACGAAGAAAACAACAAGGACCCCGAGGGCAGCGAAGGAGAAGAAGGAAACGAGCAAACTCCCCCACCCTCCGGCAACAAGACTGTAACAGTTGAAAATAACAAAATCTTCAGCGGTCCGCTTATTTTACTCGGAGAAACCTCCCTGTATCAGCGCCCCGTAGAAGAGCTTATAACGCGCGCAGAAATGGGCAAACTCACCGCAAGCAAGGTGCGCAGCGAGTATAATTTTATAAATCTCAGCGGCGGTCATACCGGTGATTTTATACTGAAAGACAATCTTCTCTATCTCGACGCAGATACAGCCGCAGCATTCCGCAAAATGATGGCGGCATACGTAGCCGAAACAGGACACAAAAATATCTGGCTGAGAAACGCGTATTACTACGACAAAAGCGAGGATATAGCGGCAACCGAGGATATTAACGAGGCGCTCCTCAATCCTCACGCAGCAGGTCTTGCTGTCGATATACAAATATCTACCGAAAACGGTCAGCTTCCTCTCAAAAACGCTTACTCGGGCTACCCTTCTGCCGAGTATTACGACTGGTTTGTTACAAACTGCCACAAATATGGATTTATCCACACAGGCGATACAAACAGCTACTCGACGTTCAGATACGTCGGTGTCGCTCACGCAACATATATGGCAAAAAACGGTATTTCTCTTGAAGAATATTTGAACGTTATAAAAGCAAACACCGCGCAGGAAAGACTCGTAATAAGCGATGACTCGGGCAAGGAATGGTGGGTATATTATGTATATTTCTCTGAGGAAGAAACAACCGATATAACCGTATTCGGAGATCTTTACTCTATAAGTGGAAACAATACCGACGGATTTGTAGTTACAATAGATACGTCGGGACTTTAAGTCGAGATAAAAACACGGCGGAGAAAATTTCCGCCGTGTTTTATTGGTGCTTTGCCCCAAACCCCACCAAAGGCTCTGCCTTTGGAATCCGCTTGGAAAACTTTTTGAAAAAAGTTTTCTAAGAACTTTCAAAAACTTTTACAAATATTTGAAAAGCAATTTATCTATATTAAAAACGGCAGAGAAATCTCTGCCGTTTTGTCTTTTATTCAGGCACAATACAACCGTAGTTGCCGTCTTTTTTCACATAGACCACGTTAATTTCTTCGGTAACATCATTTCTGAATACGAAGAACTGGTGATCGAGAAGAAGCATCTGAAGTATCGCTTCGTCGATCGACATAGGCTTCAGATTAAAATATTTCATTCTTACGCTGAAATCGCCTATCTGCTCCTCTGCGTCCTCGACCTCGCTCGGCACAAAGCTATCCGAGCCTTTTACAAAAACGCCCTCGCGAAGTCTTTTTTCAAGTCTGGTCTTGTTTTTTCTGATCTGACGCTCAATAGAATAAACTACGTCATCCAAAGCGTTCTGGTAAGTTTTGTCAGACTTTTCACTTCTGTAAATCGTACCGCCGCTTACTATCGTAAGCTCGAGCGTTTCAAGATTGTGCTTTTTCTGTATCGAGACGAACGCTTCAACGTCATCACGGAAGAACTTGTCAAATTTGGCAAGTTTCTTTTCCACCACAGAATAAAGTGCGCTCGGTACTTCTGTCTTTTTTCCGACGATCTTAAATTTCATATCAAAACCACCTTTGCTTTTTTACTACGGAGATTACTTTCCTCCGCATATATACTATATCATATTTTTTGTTACTTGTCAACATATTATTTTTAAAAAATACATCTTTTTTGTCGATTTAGACAACACAATCAAGGCGGATACAAAAATGCCGCGACAAAATATATGCCGCGGCGAAAAATTATATTCACTTTAATCCTCTTTTTTCATATTGATACGGTTTATAGGTACTATACCGTTCTTTCTCGGGAAGATCGAGCGTGCAGTAATATGAACTATTGCAACAGCTATGGCAATCGAGCCCGCTATGAACAGGGTCGTTACAGCCTTTGCTATGAACATCTCGTAGTTTCGCTCTATAAGATAGAGCATACTGTTATAGAGCCCAACGCCGGGGACAAGAGGAAGTATTCCCGGAAAAATAAATATCGTGGACGGCTTTTTGAATATACGCGCGCATATCTCGGAAAGCACCGATATAACGATAGCGGCTATAAAATAAGCAAAAATTTCTTTTTTTGCGTTTATATAGATAAGACGGTATATCAAATACGCAAGTGCGCTTGCAAGCGAGGACGCGTAAATAGTATTTCTCGGAGCGCTTGTAATAACCGAAAAGGACGCTACCGACAGTGCACATATAACAAATTCAAATAAATACTGCCAAACGGTCATCAGAGCACACCTCCCATAGAGAGATAGAAGCTAAGTACTATACCCACACCGCCCGCTATTGCGACAGCTATAAGGAGCGCTTCGACAAGCCGTGCCGTGCCTGCGACAAGGTCGCCCATAACGGTATCTCTTATCGCGCTTGTAAGCATAAGTCCGGGAAGAATAGGCATTATCGCGCCCGTTATGATAGGTTCTATTTTTCCTGTTTTGAAAATCTGTACCGAGAGGACCGCGATGACAGCTATGACAGCCCCGCCTACAAAGCTGAATGAAAATCCGTGTATGCTCGTTTTCTTAAAAGAAAAGGCGATAAGCTGAACTAAAATTCCCGCGACGAGTGCTGCCGCACCCTCGAAAAGTCCGCCGCCCAAAAGAACTGCGAACAGAGCCGATGCTATAGCCGACGCCGCAAGAACTACCGACTTCTTTTCTTCGGGAAGCTTTGATAGACTTTTAAGCTTATCATAGGCTTCTTCAAGAGTAATATTTCCGCCTATGAATTTGCGGACAAGCTCGTTTACTCCGCTGAGCTTAGCAAGGTTTATGCCGCGTTTTTCTATACGTTTCAGCGAACTGACCGTATCGTTGTCATAATTTACGGTAATCATTATTCCTGTGGGAAAGGCTATCGCGGAAACGCTTTTACATCCGCCCGCATAGCAAAAATTGACGACAGTTTCCTCTGCTCTGAAGGTTTCCCCACCGCTTTCGAGAACTATCCTTCCCGCAAGCAGTGCGGATTCCACAAGAAGCGACTGTTCACTGTCTGCTTTTAATACTTCTTTATTTTCCATTCTATGTTTTCCGTTTCAGTACAGTTGATTTCAGGTATTATCCGTCGAAATATTATACACTATTTTTTCAAAAAATCAACAGTATATAAAAATTTCATCTCCACTTTTTTGAAAATCATAA
Source organism: Eubacteriales bacterium (assembly GCA_045580325.1). Taxonomy (GTDB): domain Bacteria; phylum Bacillota; class Clostridia; order Oscillospirales; family CAG-272; genus SIG672. Next base: position 122,694 of record JAZNNR010000007.1, on the reverse strand, counting down.
AGTATTCGCTGTCCACAGGTGGTTTTTTTTGGATATTTTCACGTTTTTTTACTATCAAACTTGACAAAAGGAAATAAATATAGTATTATAAATATGTATGTAGTTTTATCTTACGATTAAATTTATTGAAAGAGATTTCCTATGGCAAGAAGTATGACCGCTTACGGCAGAGCTGTCGGAAGCACACAGACGAAAAATATTACGGTAGAGATAAAGAGCGTAAACAGCAGATATTTTGATCCGCAGATAAAAATATCGCGTTCCTTCTCGTATCTCGAGGAAAAGGTTAAAAATTATATCCAGAAATACATTTCGCGCGGAAAGGTCGACGTTTGGGTTGGCGTTGAGGTTACCGAAAACGCTACCACCGAGATAAGTATCGACAAGGCTTATGCCGAAACATACATAAACGCCCTGCGTACACTGCGCGACGAGTTTGATCTGCGCGATGACATCTCGGTAATGCGTGTGGCGCAAAACAAGGACATCTTCATTATCTCCGCCTCAGAAGAGGACGAGGAAGCCGCTTGGGGCGAGGTCCTTCCCTTCCTTGAGCAAGCTATGAGCGTGTTTATGAAGGCACGAGAGTCCGAGGGCGAAAAGCTTATTGCCGACATTCTGAAAAAGAAGGCTCACATCGCAGAGCTTTCCGAAAAGGTTTCATCTCAGAGCGCCGAGGCGACCTCGGGCTACCGCGACAAGCTCGAAGCAAGAATAAGGACTTTTCTTGAAGACCATACTATTTCTATTGACGAATCAAGAATACTTACCGAATGTGCAATATATGCCGATAAGGTTGCGGTAGACGAGGAGCTTGTACGTCTTGCAAGCCATTTCACCGCTTTTGACGACATTTTGAAGTCAAGCGAGCCTATCGGAAAGCGTCTTGATTTTCTCATTCAGGAAATGAACCGAGAAACAAACACTATCGGTTCAAAGTGCAGCGACTCCAAGATAGCTCACATCGTTGTTGAAATGAAAAATGAGCTTGAAAAGATCCGCGAGCAGATACAGAATATTGAATAAGGGCGGTTTCATATAATGACACTACTAAACATCGGATTTGGAAATATGGTTTCCTCTGAACGCATAGTTTCAATAGTTTCGCCCGATGCTTCGCCTGTCAAGCGTCTTGTTCAGGACGCACGAGATGCAGGAATGGTAATCGACGCGTCTTGCGGAAAAAAGACTCTTTCGGTAATAATATGCGACAGCAAACATATTATTCTTTCATCTCTGCCGACAGAGGTCATAGCATCGCGTATGGAAAACGCACTCTCGCAAAATTCTGAGATTTCGGATATTTAAGTACCACACACGTTAATAATATTACATTTCATATAAGCATAAGGAGTAAAAAAATGTTAATTTCCCCATCTATCGTAGATCTTACCAAAGGTAAATACAATGCCTACACAATAGTTATCGCAGCCGCAAAGGGTGCTCGTATGGTAACTGACGAATACGTTGCTCAGCGCGAGCGCGCAGACCGTATGATAGCAAATAAGGAGACAGATAAATCGATCTGCGCTCTTATCGGAAGCGAATACCGCGACGAAAAATCGGTAAAGGTTGCTGTAAGACGTCTTAACGAGGGTGATTTTGAAATAATAGGCGCTCCCAGACTCGACGGAACCATCGAAGAGCCTAAAACGCCGGATACAGCAGAAGCCTCTTCTGACAACTGAAAATTATCGGCGGATAAATTTTGATTTATTCGCCATTAGTTTTATAGTTTTACTCATTTTTAACGAAAGGAAGTACCGATATGGCATACCAAATAGTAGGCGTACACATTATGTCGCTGCCATACCACATTGACAAAGAATACGAGTACTATCTGCCTGCCGATTTTGATCAAAATATATCGCGCGGTTCTTTCGTTATCGTTCCGTTTGGCGGCGGAAACAAAAAAATGAGCGCTATCGTCGTTTCTACGAGAAAGGACGATGATATATCAAAATTCAAGCCTGTTCTTTCGCCTATTCCGAATATTTCGCTCACCCCGGAGCAGATGGGTATATGTTATTTTCTTAAAGAGCAGATATTCTGCTCTATCGGGGATGCTGTAAAGGCTATGATACCGTCAGGTGCGCTCTCGAAGATAAACGAGATATACCGCGCCCTGCCACAGATGGAAAAGGGCACCGAGCTCAGTCAAAAAGCACTTCTGGTATGGGACTTTATCCGTCAAAGCAAGAACGGTGTCAGCGTTGAGCGGCTTGTTGCCCGCTTCGGAAAAGAAGTGGTATCTATACTGCCAAAGCTTGTCGAGTATTCATACGCCCAGAAAATAACCGAAATAAAAGACGGCGGACATAAAAAAGAAATAGAAATAATCCATCCGAAGCTCTCTCCTGAGGAAGCCGAGGATTATATTTCGGGCGAAAAAAAGCTTCGTGGAAGCAAGAGAATACTTATTCTCTCGTACCTCAGCGAAAACGGTTCCTGTCAGGCAGACGAGCTGTGCGAGCGCATAGGCGTTACAAAACAGCAGATAAAAGCGCTCTGTGAGCTTGGACTTATAGAAATTGAGCACCGCGAAATACTACGCACCCCATACGACATAAAAATCGACGAGGACAGGGTTTCTATCCTCTCCGAGCATCAGAGCAAGGCGTTTGAAAAGATAAGCGCTCTTATCGACTCAGGCACGGCAAAAGGGGCGCTTCTTCACGGAATAACGGGAAGCGGAAAAACGCACGTCATAAAGGCGGCAATAGATAAGGTCATATCCTCGGGCCGACAGGTCATCGTTCTCGTGCCCGAAATCGCTCTCACTCCGCAGACTGTCGCAACATTTTGCTCGTTTTACGGCGACCGGGTTGCCGTATGGCATTCGGGACTCTCGGCAGGTGAAAAATACGACACATGGAGAAAGATCACGAGTGGCGGCGCCGATATTTGTATCGGTACACGCTCGGCGGTATTTGCCCCGTTTGACAAGCTCGGTATGATAGTTATAGACGAGGAGCACGAGCATACCTACAAGTCAGAGCAGACTCCAAAATATCACGCGCGCGACGTCGCAAGATACAGATGCACGAAAAACAACGCTCTTATGCTTCTTTCATCGGCAACACCGTCGGTAGAAAGCTACTACAAGGCAAAAAAGGGCGACTATACTCTTATCGAGCTTACCGAGCGTTACAACAAGGCAAAGCTCCCCGAAACGATAATTTCCGACCTTCGCGCCGACGCGGAAAACGGAAATATATCCCCGATAGGTACACTTCTCAGCGATGCGCTTAAAAGAAACGCAGAGCAAAGATCACAAAGCATTCTTTTCATAAACAGACGGGGCTACAACAATTTTCTCTCCTGCACGACCTGCGGAGAGGTAATAAAGTGCCCGAGATGCAGCGTATCCCTTACTTACCACGCAAAGAGCAGTCGTGATAAATACGGCTATCTTATCTGCCACTACTGCGGACACCGTGAGGAAATACCTTCGCGCTGCCCCGAATGTGCGTCCGATACTCTGAATTTTCTCGGATTTGGCACGCAAAAAGCCGAGGAAATACTCAGTGAAGAATTTGGCAATATGAAAGTGATGCGTATGGACGCAGACACGACCACCTCAAAATTCTCATTTGACAAAATGCTTTCTGAGTTCAGACGCGGAGAGGCAGATATTCTTATCGGAACGCAGATGGTAACCAAAGGACACGATTTCCCGAACGTTGCGCTTGTCGGAGTCCTTCTCGCAGACACTTCTCTTTATCTTGACGATTACAGAGCAAACGAGCGAACCTTCGCGCTTATAACTCAGGTTATAGGACGCGCAGGACGCGGCGAGAAAAAAGGAATTGCGGTAATTCAGACCTACGTTCCCGACCATCCCGTACTACTGCTTGCAGCAGCGCAGGATTACAAAGCGTTTTACGAAAATGACATCGCGCTCAGACGCAGTCTTATCTTCCCGCCTTTTTGCGATATTGCGCTCTTTTCGATATCGTCAGCCGACGAAAATATGCTTCTGAACGTAAGTGGAATGTTCGCAAAAGAGCTTCGCAAACTTATGGACAGCGACTACGCTGACGTAAAGCTCTCGGTTTTCGGACCGTTTGAAGCTCCGATATATAAAATGAACGACGTATATCATATGCGTTTTGTAATAAAATGCCGCTCAACAAGGCGCACCAGAGAGCTCTTTGCAAGGCTTCTCTGCGATTTCCAGAAAAAAACAAGTAAAAAAGTAAATTTCTCAATAGATATAAATCCCGCAAGCCTGTAAAAGCGGCAAAAACGAAAGGAAAACAAAAATGGCAAAGCTTACAATCAGAACTGATGATGACCCAATACTTTCAAAGGTATGCAAACCGATAGAGGAAATAACTCCAAGAACACTCACCCTGCTTGACGATATGGTGGAAACCATGAGAGCCGCTTCGGGTGTCGGACTCGCAGGACCGCAGGTCGGTGTTCTGCGCCGTATAGTCGTGGTTGAATGTGAACCCGGAGTTGTTTATGAGCTCATAAATCCTGTAATTACAGAGCGCGAGGGCACACAGCTCGGCAGAGAAGGCTGTCTTTCTCTCCCCGGTCAGTGCGGTATTGTTCCCCGCCCTATGACAGTTACAGTGGAGGCTACAAACCGCAAGGGCGAGCGTTTCACAGTTAGGGGAAGCGGACTTCTCGCACGCGCCTTCTGCCACGAGCTCGACCATCTCGACGGCATACTTTATCCCGCAGTTGCGCAGAGAATGATGACTCCCGAAGAAATCCAGAGACTTTACGACGAGGGAAGCGAAGATGATTAAGGTTCTTTTTATGGGAACTCCCGATTTTGCTGTAAACAGCTTTCACGCTCTTTGCCGTGAGTTTTCGGTGGTTGGTGTTTTTACACAGCCCGACAAACCGAAGGGCAGAGGATATACTCTCACACCTCCTCCAATAAAAGTCGAGGCCGAGAAGCTTGGGATTCCCGTTTATCAGCCAGAAACACTTAAGGATTTTGCTATAAAAGAGCTACTCGAGGAGCTTTCTCCCGACGTTATAGCCGTCGTTGCTTACGGAAAGATCCTTCCCTCTTACGTGCTTGAGTTCCCTAGATACGGCTGTATAAATCTTCACGGCTCTATTTTGCCGAAGTACCGCGGTGCCGCTCCTATGCAGAGGGCGATAATCGACGGCGAAAAGGTTACGGGTGTTACAACACAGCTTATGGCACAGGGTGTTGATACAGGCGATATACTTGAAAAAGCATACGTAGAAATAGGCGAAAACGACAATTTTGAGGATATTCACGACAGACTTTCGGCAGTGGGTGCAGAGCTTATTGTATCTACTATAAAAAAGTTAACAGAGGGACGTATCACCCCCGAGCCGCAGGACCACGCTCTTGCAACTCACGCGGCAAAAATAGAAAAGACCGACTGTCTTATCGACTTCGAAAATGATGCCGCAGTTATCCACAATCTCATAAGAGGTCTTTCGCCAATTCCCCTTTCTTTTGCCTATTTAAAGGGCAAAATGATAAAAATAAAGACCTCGCACATAGTTGAAGCAGACGGTGTATTCGGCAAGGCGGGCGAGGTTCTCTCGGCTGACTCGAAGGGTATAACGCTTGCCTGCGGAAGGGGTAAGCTTCTTATCACAGAGCTTGTTCCCGAGGGCAAAAAGGCTATGAGCGCCTCTTCTTTCGTCAACGGAAGAGGAGTTGCCGCAGGCGATATTTTTACAAAAATCAAGGAATAATTTATGAACGTACGTGAATGTGCATTTAGGATCCTTTGTGAAAGCGAAAGATCGGAAAAATATATCTCACTCGCGCTCGACGCTTTTATTTCTTCGCACTCGGTCGGCGGTGATGACCGCGCATTTCTCTGTGTCCTCGTTTACGGGGTAACCGAGAGAAAGCTGTCGCTTGACTATATAATTTCAGCCTTTTCGGGCAAGAAAATATCCTCGCTTGACAAAGAGGTCGTAATGCTTCTGCGCCTTGGAATGTATCAGATACTCTATCTCGATAAAATTCCCGACAGCGCGGCAGTAAACGAAACTGTAAAGCTCGCGTCGCGATACACTTCGCGCTCAAAGAACTTTATAAATGCGCTTCTGCGGCGTCTTTGCAGAGAAAAAGACTCTCTTCCCTATCCGACAGACCCACTTGAGAGGCTCTCGGTGATACATTCTTTGCCGAAAGAGCTTTGTTTACATTTTAAAAGGGATTATCCTGAGCGATATGAGGAAATAATAAGTCTTGTAAATGCTCGTCCTAAGCTGACCTTAACTGTGAACACGCTGAAAACCTCGCGCGGCTCTCTTGCAAAGGAGATCGGAGAATCCTGCGAGTTTTGCGAGAACTCGGACAAAGGTCTGCGACTTACCGCAAATTTTGCCGTATCACAGCTTGAAGCTCTCGCCGACGGGCGATGCTACGTTCAGGACGAGGCTTCGCAGATAGCGGTGTCCGCGCTTGATGCAAAAGAGGGAGACACGGTAATCGACGTGTGCTCCTGCCCCGGCGGAAAAGCCTTTTTTGCGGCAATATCTATGAATAACAAGGGCAAGATATACTGCTTCGACCTTCACGCGTCGAAGCTATCCCTTATCGAAAACGAGGCAAAAGTGCTCGGTATAGACATACTTGACATTTCCTGCCGCGACTCGACATCTGCGCGCGAGGACCTTATCGAAAAAGCCGACAAGGTAATATGCGACGTTCCCTGCTCAGGTTTTGGCGTTATCGCAAAAAAGCCGGAAATACGCTATAAATCGATCTCCGATCTAACCGAGCTTGATACGATACAGAAAAACATTCTCGAAGCCTCGGCAAAGTACGTTAAGGTCGGCGGAACGCTTGTCTATTCGACCTGTACCCTTCGAAAAGCGGAAAATGAGGAAAGAATTTCAGATTTTCTTGAAAAGAATAAGAATTTCGAGCTGACTCCCTTTAAGGTGGGAAATATCTCAGCCGAAAAGGGATCTATAACCCTGTTCCCTTGTGAAAAAGGGACAGACGGATTCTTTATCGCAAAGCTGAAAAGAATCCTATAAAAATATAACCGAAAGGAAGACAAAATGTTTTATATCGACTGGACTTACATCATTCTCGTTATGCCCGCAATTATTTTTGCAACCTGGGCAAGTGCGAGAGTGAACACGACCTTTGAAAAATATTCAAAGCAGATCTCAGCGCGCCGTATGACAGGTGCAGAGGCGGCACGCAGAGTGCTTAGTGCAAACGGAATATACAACGTGGAGATCAAAAGAATAAGCGGAAAGCTCACCGACCACTATGACCCGAAGGCTAACGTAATAAGACTTTCCGAGGCTGTTCACGACGGAATATCGACAGCCGCTATTGGTGTTGCCGCTCACGAGGCGGGACATGCGGTACAGCACGCACAGAACTATGCGCCCGTAAAGATACGCACTGCAATAGTTCCGATAACGAACATCGGTTCAAAGCTTTCCATTCCGCTGATCCTCATCGGCATACTTCTCTCGTACCTCGGACCTATATTCTCCTATATCGCATACGCAGGAGTTGCCGCGTTCGGTCTTTGCGTGGTTTTTCAGCTCGTTACCCTTCCGACCGAATTTAACGCAAGCAGCCGCGCGCTCGTCGCTATCGAGCAGTGCGGAATACTCAGCACAGAAGAGCTAAAGGGCTCAAAGAAGGTTCTTTCCGCCGCCGCACTCACCTACGTTGCCGCGCTTGCAGTAACCTTTATGCAGTTTTTAAGACTGTTTCTTATGGTCGCGGGATCGAGTAATAGGAGAAGATAAATTATTTTAAGATAATATTAAAAGCTACCGAAAATTTTAACGTTTCGGTAGCTTTTTTCTTAATTACTTCGCCTTGCTTCTGAACACAAGAGCCGCCCCGAGTGCTACGACAAGCGTAACGGTTATACCTGCCGCGCTAGCGGTAAGTCCGCCCGTAAACGCGCCCAAAAGTCCGTCCTTTGCCACCGCTTCCTTCACTCCGTTTGCGAGAACGTTACCAAAGCCTGTGAGCGGCACTGACGCTCCACAGCCCGCAAAATCAACGAGCGGCTGATAGATTCCAAGCGCGCCGAGGACAGTTCCCGCCACAACATAAATCACGAGTATTCTTGCAGGGGTCAGCTTTGTTATATCAATTAGTATCTGTGCGGGAATACAAAGCGCTCCGCCTATTAAAAAAGCCCATAAAAACTGCATATTAGTTATCTCCTTTACAGTAGGAAAATCTGACGAGGTGTGCGACTGCGGGAATACTGAGTCCTTGTTGAAGGCTCGACGGACTCATAAGCGCGCCCGTTCCTATAAAGAGGACCTCACGCAGCTTTCCCGCCTCGATCTCGGGAAGAATTTTCGTAGCAAGCACGAGCGCGCTGCACCCGCAGCCCGAGCCGCCCGCGTGCATATCCTGATTTTCGCGGTCATATACGATAAGTCCGCAGTCGTTATAATTATCGCCGAGCTTCATACCGCGCTTTGCCATAAGCTCCTTCACGATAGAATATCCCTCGTACCCGAGGTCGCCCGTTACGATAAGGTCAAAATCGGACGGCTTCGTGCCGCTTTTTTCAAAATACGTGATGAGCGTATCTATCGCCGCAGGTGCCATCGCTGCGCCCATATTGTTTATATCCTTTATTCCGCCGTCGCGCACAGTTCCGAAAAGCACCTCGGACACCTGCGCCGCGCGTGGCTTATGAGAGATCACAAACGCGCCCGATGCCGTTACCGTGCGCTGTGAGGTCGGAGTCCTCTGACCGCCGTATTCAAGCGGAAAGCGGAACTGTCTTTCGGCAGAGCAAAAATGCGATGAGGTTACCGCGCCCGCTTCCTTTGCATATCCTGCGGAAACGGCAAGCGATGCAAGAGCGATCGACTCGGCACAGGTCGAGCAAGCTCCGTAAAGCCCCACAAAGGGTATTTCAAAGCCCATAAGCCCGTAGTTTGACGAGGTGCACTGATTCATAAGGTCGCCTGCAAAGACACACTCGGGAGAGCTTTTGCCCCCTATTTTAGAGAGCGCACCCGAAAAGGCAAGGCGCTGCATTTCGCTCTCAGCTTTTTCCCATGTGTCTTTAAAAAAGCGGTCATCATCGGAAAATTCTTCTATAAGATGTCCTATCGGGCCTTCCTTTTCTTTTCTGCCCGCGACGGCATAATAGGAAAGCACCGACGGTCTGTTTTCAAATTTTATATACATTTCTTTTACCTTTTTTATTTTTATTGTTTGTAAAAGAAGTAAAAATATTCTTTGAGGAATTATTTACATCATATTTTGAGCGCAATATAATAAATCGTTATTATTTTAGAGTCATTTTTAATAACAGCAAAAATTAACTCCTCTCGTACCCATATTGTACGAGAGGAGTTTTCAATTTGAATTATTAAATTATTCAACTACAATGTTAATATTCTTGAAGTAAATGTTAGCTCCGTTAGTGCGGAGACCAACGCCGTTATTTCCTTCGTTAGCAAAGATTCTTGCATCGAAGTCAGCAGATTCAACTGCTATACCATTATAGTATATCGTGTAAACCTCGTATTCGCAGTCATACTCAACCTTGAAATTGATATATTCGTCGTTCTGGAACTCAAGAACGGGAGCATAGTCTGTGTATACAACGTTGTATGATGCAGAGTTTTCCCACCAACTTTCGAATGCACCCCAGCCTGCGTCATCACCAATGCTTACTTCACCGATCTTACTCATGATTGTATTTGCACCGTTCATATACATAAACATGTAGGAAATATTTTCACCTTCCCACTGGAAGATAGAGTCTTCTTCATTCATCCAGAGATCAAGAATAAATCCGCAGTCTGTGTTAGAGCCTGTAGGAATCTTAATGTCAGCAGAGATAGTGATCTTGCTAGCGTTCCTGAAGTCGATTTTATCAACAACTGCGATAGCATAGCCCGTAACAGTGTAAGCTGCGCCGTAGTCTTCGCCTTCTTCGGTAACAACTTCCCAAAGACCGCTTACGTCATTGAAAGTAAGTGTGTCAACTGTTTCGCCGTAAACCACGCTTGTACTGGGAACGGTAAAGGGGGTGTACCATTCGAGATCGCATATGCACTCGTCTTCAGTATTACCGCAGTCGGGGCAACATGTGCACCAGTAGAAAGGAAGTCCGCAGTTAGGACAACATACGCACTCGTCGAGAGGACGTCCGCAATTAGGGCAGCATGTGCACTCGTCTTCAGTATTACCGCAATAAGGGCAACACGTGCACCAGTCGAGAGGCAGACCGCAGTTATAACAGGTTTTTACCACGTATCCCGCATCGATTATAGAACCGTCGGTAAGTACAAGAATCAAACGAAGCTCATCATTAACATACGCGTTCTTAATACCAAGGCCGTCTTTGCCGTTAACTCCGTCTTTTCCGTTTAGTCCATCCTTACCGTTAGCGCCATCTTTTCCATTGAGTCCGTCTTTTCCATCTTTACCATCAGTGCCGACGAGAGAGGCAAGCCATTCGGACTCACTACCTTCAAAGCCGTTTTCAAGCGCAATCTCATACGCCGATTTCCCGTCTTCTCCCTTGCTTGCAGCAGCGCCATCCTTACCAACGAGAGAAGCAAGCCATTCGCTCTCAGTTCCTTCAAACCCGTTTTCAAGAGCGATTTCATACGCGGACTTGCCATCTTTTCCATCAACACCGTCAGTTCCGTCAACGCCTTCTGCCTTTACATTTGTGTTAACGTCCCCAATCCACCAATATCCGTCTTTTATATAGGGTGTTTTTCCGTCTTCTCCCTTGCTTGTGGCAGTGCCGTCCTTACCAACGAGAGAAGCAAGCCATTCGCTCTCAGTTCCTTCAAATCCGTTTTCAAGCGCGATTTCATACGCGGACTTGCCGTCTTTTCCGTCAATACCGTCTTTTCCATTAGTGCCGTCAGTTCCGTCAACGCCTTCTGCCTTCACATTTGTGTTAACGTCCCCAATCCACCAATATCCATCTTTTATATAAGGTGTTTTTCCGTCTTTGCCGTTTTTGCCGTTAACGCCGTTTTTACCGTTACTTCCATCTTTTCCGTCTTTACCATTGGTTCCGTCAGTTCCGTTAACACCGTCTTTGCCGTTAAGACCAACGAGAGAAGCAAGCCAATCGGATTCACTACCTTCAAAGCCGTTTTCAAGAGCGATCTCATACGCCGATTTTCCGCTTGTTCCTGCTACACCTACAAGGGAAGCGAGCCACTCCTCTAACGTGCCTTTGTAGCCCATTTCTACCGCAAGCTCGTATGCAGATTTTCCGTCAGAAACTTGCTCTGTTTTCTGATTATCGCACGACACAAGCGAAACCACAAGAAGTCCCACGATAAGCATCATTATAAAGATTTTGGTTAATGTGTTTGATTTTTTCATCTTTTTGTTTTTCTCCGTTCTTTTTATATTCTGTGCTTTTTACCGCACAAGTGCAGTATACCACAACATTTGTAACTTGTCAAGTAACAAATATAACTTTTTGTGTTATCGAAATTATCTTTTGGAAATAGTATACTTAATATATAAGTAAAAACAAACGGAGGAAACAAATGAAAAGCAAGCAGTGGGAAAAATACAGGCTTCTCGGACTTAACATAGCATACTATCGAAAAGAAAAGAGATATTCGCAGGAAAAACTCGCCGAGCTTATCAACATCAGTCGTACCCACATGAGCAGAATTGAAACGGCAGACTGTGCTGTTTCGCTCGACGTAATATTTGAAATATGCGATGCTCTTGAAATTCCTCCGAGTAAACTTTTTGATTTCAGAACATAAATAGCTCTCAAAAATCTGAAAGGACTTCCGCTTTGCAGTACGTTTTTCCAAATTATTATAAAAAATTCAAATGTATAAACAAAAAATGCCGACACAACTGCTGTATCGGCTGGGAAATAGACATTGACGACGACGCTTTGAGGTTTTACGACTCGACTACGGGCGATATGGGCAAGCGCTTTAAAGAAAACATTTCACGCGAGGGTGTTCCCCATTTTATCCTGTCTGACGGCGAGCGCTGTCCTTTTCTGAACTCTGACAACCTCTGTGATATAATTCTCGCTTCGGGTGAAGACTCGCTATGCACGATATGCAAAGAGCACCCGAGATTTCATAATAATCTGCCCGGACGTATCGAAAGCGGTCTTGGACTATGCTGTGAAGAAGCCGCGCGTATTATTATCGGACAGAGCGAGCCTGCCCTGCTTGAGATCAGCGGAGAATACGAGTGCGACGATGAAATAATAGCTCTGCGCGACGAGGTCATCACGCTTTTACAAAACAGAGAAATTCCCGTTTCACAGCGTATAGACTGTATGCTTGACACGCTGAACACCACTTTCCCCGAAAAAAGTATAGAGGAGTGGTGCAAGATCTTCCTTTCGCTTGAAAATCTCGATATTAGGTGGAGAGAGCTTCTCGAGCTTTTACAGAGTGAATACAAAAGCATCACATTCCTTGGTTTTGACTCACATATGGCAAGCCGCGAGAGCGAGTACGAGCAGCTTACGGTCTATATTATTTATAGGTATTTTGCAAACTCTTTTGATATTTCCGAGGCATCTGTCGTGGCGTCGTTTACCGCGCTTTGCTACCGACTTGTCTATACCCTCGGCGCACTTGTTTTCAGTAAGACGGGCAAATTTGACTTTGAAGACCAAGTTGAGCTTATCCGCCTCTTCTCCTCGGAGATAGAGTATTCAACAGATAATGTCGAGGTTTTGTTTGGTTTGCTGTCAAAGTAAAATACAAACACTTTCAATAACGAAAAACTCCTCCTGTACCCATATTGTACGAGAGGAGTTTTCGGTTTGTATAAAACTATTCAACTACGATGTTGATGTTTTTGAAGTAAATGTTCGGGCCGTTAGTACGGATACCAACTGCATTGTTTCCTTCGTTTGCAAAGATTCTTGCTTCAAAGTCGGCAGATTCAACCTTTACGCCGTTGTAATAGATTGTGTAAATTTCGTTTACGCAGTCATATTCAACCTTGAAATTGATATATTCGTCATATCGGAATTCGGGGAACGCATCGTAGTTTGTGTAAACAACGTTATACGAAGCAGCGTTCTGCCACCAATCTTCGAATGCGCCCCAACCCTTATCATCACCGATAGCTACAGGACCGATCTTGGACATAATGGTGTTTCCACCGTTCATATACATTAACATATATGATGTATGCTCACCTTCCCATTGGAATATGCTAGGAGCTTCAGGGTTAATCCAGTAATCAAGAACAAATCCGCAGTCCGTCTGAAAGTCTGTGGGTGTCTTAATATCGGCAGAGATGATTATTTTCTTCGCGTTTGTAAAGTCAATGTTGTTGACAACTGCGATAGATGCACCGGAAACAGCGTAAAGAGCACCCTTGTCTTCGCCTTCTTCGGTAATAACTTCCCAAAGACCGTTTACGTCGTTGAAAGAAAGTGTGTCAAGTGTTTCGCCGTAAACTACGCTTGCGCTGGGAACAGAGAATGGTGTGTACTCTTCCGTTGGGCAGATACAGTCGTCGATGAGCTCGCCGCAGCCGAGGCAATAACCGCAGATACAGTCGTCGAGAGGCTCGCCACAGTCGGGGCAGGTTTCCCGAGTAACTTCAACACCTACGTATCCCGCGTCGATTATAGAACCGTCGGTAAGTATAACAATCAAGTGAAGGTCTTCGTTAACGAACATAGTTTCAATTCCGCGTCCGTCTTTGCCGTCTTCCCCTTCTAACGAGGCAAGCCATTCAGATACAGTGCCTTCAAAACCGTTGGCGCAGGCAATTTTATATGCGGATTTACCGTCTGCAGGCTTTTCATCACTTTCATTACATGATACAAGTGAAGCCATAAGAATTCCCACAATCAGTATTGCTGCAAAGATCTTGATAAATGTGTTTGTTTTTTTCATATTTACCCTCCTGTTTCTATAATAGAATTTATACTGTTTAAGTACATGTTAATTATATCATTTTCGGCATTATATGTCAATAACGCATTAGTTGAGCAAGGTCAACTGACATTATAAAAATCAATTGATATGTGATAAATTCACAGCAAATAGGATTTATTATAGGTACGCACAACTCGTAATTTTTAATTAAGGATTTTTTATTTTTCCTGTTTACTTCAAAACATTTACATTTAATACACTATTTATCACCCAAAATGTTGTATAATCAAATCAGTATTCAAATAAATCTCAAAAGGATTTGACAGTAATGAATTTTGAAATCACCAAACACACGTTTTACGCGGATATTCCCGAGGACGTGAAATTTATATTTGTATCAGACCTTCACGAGTGCGAAGTCGAGCCGATACTTGACGTTATAGGCAGTACAAAGCCGCACGCACTTCTCATAGGCGGAGATCTTATCCACGACGCAACAAACTACAAAAACGGTTTTGACTTCCTCACGCGTGCCTGTGAGCTCTGCCCGACCTTCGTTTCGCTCGGAAATCACGAACGCAAATACGGTGAAAATATCGGTAATGAGATTACAAAGAGGGGCGCTCTGCTTCTTGACGACCGCTCGACCTCATTTAAAGGGATTCACATCGGCGGTCTTTCGTCCTGCCTGTCGGAAAAGGAAGTTCCCGATACGTCGTGGCTCGGTGATTTCACAAAGCCCGACGGATTTAAAATTCTTTTATCGCACCGCCCCGAATATTACGAAAAATATCTGAAAGAGTTACCGATAGACCTCATAATTTCGGGACACGCTCACGGCGGTCAATGGAGATTTTTCGGCAGAGGACTGTATGCGCCCGGTCAGGGAATTTTGCCGAAACACACGTCGGGACTATACGACGGACGCTTTATCGTCTGCCGAGGTCTTGGAAATCCTCACATTATTCCGAGAATCCACAACAAGCCCGAAATTATAGAGATAGATATAAAGGCTCAAAGCAAAAAGGAGAACTGATTATGATTAACGGACTTGCAATCTGGCATTACCCTACCCGCACTGACGCGCAGAACGCGGCCTTTTTCGCAGACCACGGCTTTGCTTCTGTCAGCATGCACGGAAATTCCATGGCGAGAATCAGCAGAGATGACACTCTGTCCGAAGAGTTTGCATCGGTTATCCGCGAAAAGAAGCTCATACTTACCGTACACGGCGTACTACCCAAATCCCACAGCGACGAGGATATAGAAGTTTTTAAGCATAACGTTGACTCCATCGCAAAGTGGCAGGAGAAGTACGGACTTATAGATATATTTTCCTTCGACGTTTGGGGGCAGATAAGAGATAACATAATGCCATACGTTGAGTACGTTCTCGCTTACAAGCAGTTTGGAAAAATTGCGCTTGAGGATTTCGGCTTGACCGAGGCAGAGAATGCACAGGTCGAATCTCTCAAAGGCAACTCAAGATTTGGTTATCTCATCGACCTCGGTCATCTGAACGTGAGAATCAACGGAAAAAGTACAAATCCCATCACTCTTTTAAGGCACACTGACCTTGAATGTCCGAAAACTGAAAATCCCGGATACAGCGAATTTTTACAGGCTTTTCGTTCAAAGGAATTTCCTATTTTCGAAATCCATCTGCACAACAACGACGGTGCAGACGATCTTCACAACTTCTTAGAGGTAGGATCTGTCGATATGCACGATATTGCAGCCGTTCTGAAGGAAATAAATTATGACGGCATCGTAACTATCGAAAGCGTACCGCACATGCAGGGCTACGCATATCCCGAAGCCGACGATAAAATTCTTGAGACCTTTGAGTATTGGAAAGATTGTGTTAAGTAATAAAGAGTTTAACGCACTGACATTACTGTTAGCAGAGTTATATAAATAGAATAAAGTGGGGTATCAGTATGACCACAATTCAAAAAGACGAATATGTGTTTGAAGTTGATATAGAAAAAACGGTAGACTATTATAAAACGCACTCACTTTGTGAATGCGAATGCTGCGAAAATTTCTATGCTCAAATCAAGGGGAAGTTTCCCAAACTCGAATCTTTTTTATCTGATTTTGGTATTGATATATCTAGGCCGGATGAAGCGATGAGTGTTGAATTAGATAACACAATTCAATATATCGGCATTGATTATACTGTCTGTGGCAAGGTTGTTACTTTTGGACAGTATGAAATCGATATTCAAGACGATTTCTTTTTCAGCCTTTTAATTACTGACGGATTTTCATCGCCAAATGAGCAGACAGGAGATTATTTTACTATTTCGATAATTAACGTTTTTGAGTTGCCGTGGGTGTTAGATAAACCCTTTCCTGCGCCAATACAACAAAACGCAACAAGCAAAATAAAAGGTTTTTTCAAAAAGATATTTAAGGCTTGACAATTCTGTCAAGCCTTTTCCATTATAATATGGCTGTGATCCAATAAATCACACCGCACACCACACTCGCAAGGGTTCCGTAAAGTATGACCGGTCCTGCGATAATAAATATCTTCGTTCCAAGTCCCATTACCCAGCCTTCTGCTGCTGTCAATATAGGACACAGTAATTTGCAAAAGTATTGACATTAAACCAGCAGTGTGGTATAACCATTGTAATAAGGTGGTGAACTTATGCGACGATTCACAAAAATGTTGTTTCCTATTTCCGTTGTCCTGTTTATGTGTAGTATTGCTATAGGATTGTTAGGTCGTGCCTTTTGTACGCGCAGTAATGATGATTATAAATCGATACAACCGGAATCCTTTGTTCCTGACACAATAGAAACCGTTCTTCATGATAAAGATTTAAAACAACTATATGTGTGTTATAATGATGCTAACTGTGTAAATGTATATACTGAAGAAGGCAAATTCCTTTGGTGTGTAGCTACTCCGTATATGCGAAATTCCTACTTTGAGTTGCTAGATGGTAAACTTATCATTTGTGACGGAGATGCTTACATTTACGATTCTCAAAATGGTTCTTTTTTGGGAGTTGAAAATGAAGAAAACTTAGATTTAAATTATAACTGGGAACATGAATACGACAACCAATTTACAGAGGAAAACTTCTATTTCGACAGTTTTCAAGTGTATAGAGCATCAGCAGACGGTACATTAGCTGTAATTGTTAATCGTCCTTGGTGGCATCACATATTTGATTATTCCCTTTGTCTTGGGATAGCATTCCTTGGTGCAATAGGAATCGGTGCGAGTATCTTTTTGGAAAAGAAAAAAGATTATAACGCAGTAAAGAAAAATGTTGTTTTCGAAAAATATAAAGCAAAAATTATTAAAAACTATTTCAAAGCAACAACAATCATACATACTGTATACACCGCATTAAATATTATCTGTGCCTTTTTTACCGATTGGTTAATTATCGGCATTATCCCACTAGCTCTCCATATGATTATTTCGAGCATCATTCTGTGGAATATGAAAGATCGACTATCGTGCAAATCAGAAGAAATGCAAGTAATTGATTTTTGGGGAACAACAGAAATTGGCTCTTTTGTGATAGCATTCATTTCTGTCATCATTGCATCTTCAATAGCAGGTTAAGAGGTAAACCGCACCAAGAAATTGGTGCGGTTTTTTAAAACAATGTTTTTATCCAATAAATCACACCGCACACCACACTCGCAAGGGTTCCGTAAAGTATGACCGGTCCCGCGATAATGAATATCTTCGTTCCGAGTCCCATTACCCAGCCTTCCGCCTTATTATCAATGGCGGGTGCGACGACCGAGTTGGCAAAGCCGCTTATCGGCACGAGTGTTCCCGCACCTGCGCGCTTTGCTATATCATCAAATATTCCAAAGCCTGTGAGAATAGCCGTTATGGCTACTATACTTATCGAGGCAAGTGTTCTCGAGGTATCGGTATCTACCCCAAAGCGTTGGTATATCTCGAAAAAAAGCTGTCCGAGCGTGCATATCGCTCCGCCCACGAGAAAGGCGTTTATAATATTTTGCGCTATCTTCGATTTCTCAGCACGGCGCGCGGCATATTTCGGATAAAAGCGTTTATCTGTATCTTTTACGTACATAAAAAG
The DNA here is from genome assembly GCA_045580325.1 of Eubacteriales bacterium. Taxonomy (GTDB): domain Bacteria; phylum Bacillota; class Clostridia; order Oscillospirales; family CAG-272; genus SIG672. Next base: position 104,782 of record JAZNNR010000007.1, on the reverse strand, counting down.
TCCTCTTCTCTTTTTTGTTTTAATTTATATATTTGCAAAAAATGTGATAATATTCTCTTTTTTCTATTGCCTTATTTTTGATTTTATGATAAAATAAGTTAAATAACTATGTAAGGATATATTTACTATGTCAATTTTAACACCGAAAAGCTTTTTTCAAAGCATTTACGATATAACTCCCGAATTTCTCAGTGAAAACGGCATAAGAGCTATCGTCAGCGATATAGACAACACGCTTGTTACATACGACGACCCCGTGCCTACCGAAAAGCTTATGGCATGGCTGCGAGGCCTTGAGCGTGCGGGAATAAAGCTCGCTTTTATATCGAACAATCACGGAGAGAGAGTTAAGCTTTTTAACAAGGATCTTGGATACCACGCGTTTCCGAACGCACACAAGCCGCTTATTAAAACTATGCTTAAAGCCATCGACACTCTCGGCGAGGGCAAGGAGCATACGGCGGCGCTCGGCGACCAGATACTCACCGACATCGTCGCAGGCAACCGCGCGGGAATATTCACCATTCTTGTTCCGCCAATAAAGGATAAGACTAACCTCTTTTTCAAATCGAAGCGTCTGCTTGAGCGAAGCGCGGTAAAAAAATATTTAAAAGAACATCCGGAGGCAAATATAGATTATGAGCACACTGTTTGGTCCAAGTGGTAACAGCAAAGCGTTTTACGATGCAGGTCTGAAGCACACCTATCAGGCTCCGAAATGGGTCAGCGAAATGGGACTCGACGCCTACGAATACTCGGCAGGCAACGGAGTTACGGGAAGCCTTGAAACCTTTGCGAAAATAGGCGCAGAGGCGAGAAAATATAATATCGCGATGTCATTCCATACACCCTACTTCATCTCCCTTTCGGGCACAGACCCCGAAAAGCGTCTTAAAAGTCTTTCCTATATCGGACAAAGCCTTGATGCTGCCGAGGCTCTCGGCGCGGATACCATCGTGATCCATATGGGCGGTACTGCGAAGATGACACGCGAGGAAGGTATCTCTCTCACCAAGGATACGATTTATAAAACTCTCGAAACCTTCCCTGACACCAAAATAAGATTCGGTCTTGAAACTATGGGCAAGCTCGGACAGCTCGGTACGCTTGAAGAGGTGCTTGACGTATGCTCTCTTGACAAAAGGCTCTGCCCTGTCGTTGATTTTGGACATCTCAATGCGCGAAATATAGGCAATTATTTCGCTTGCGAGGACGATTACCGCAGAGTTTTCGACGCGATCGGCAAAGCGCTCGGCTACGAATACGCAGACACTCTGCACTGCCATTTCTCGAAGATCGAATACACCGACAAGGGTGAAAAAAGGCATCTGACACTTGAGGACACGGTCTACGGGCCTAACTTTGAGCCTCTTATGAACGCTCTTGCAAAGGACGGATATTCGCCGAGAATAATCTGCGAGTCGGACGGCACACAGGCACACGACGCACTCATTATGAAAAATTATTATATGAGCCAAATAAAGAATAACTGACACACCGAAAGGAAAAAATTATGACAAGAAGAGAAAAGCTCGTCGCATCGTTTCCCGAAAACATCGACGCTATTATAGTAACAAACGAAAAAAATCAGCGCTATCTGACAGGCTTTGACTATACCGACGGATACGTTATCGTAACACGCGAAAAGGCTGCTTGCTTCACCGATTTCAGATACATTGAGGCGGCAAAGAACGAAGTAAACAAGGAATACGAGGTCGTTATGTTTGCGGGAAAGAACACTTCCTCGCTCATTTGCGATTTCCTCTCGACAAATCACGTCAAAAACGTCGGATTTGAAAGCGTATCACTTCCCTACGACAGACTTTCCTCACTTCAAAAGCTCCTTCCCGCATTTGAGCTTATCCCTGTCGGAAATCTCATAGAAAAGCTCAGAGTTTTCAAGGAGAGCGACGAGGTGGAAAACATCATAAAGGCACAGCGCATAGCAGAAAAGGCTTTTGAGCATATTCTCGGATATATTAACCCCGACGTTACCGAGATCGACGTTGCGCTTGAGCTTGAATTCTTTATGCGTAAAAACGGTGCAGAGGCGACCTCGTTCAGCACGATCGCCGTATCGGGAAGCGCGTCCTCTATGCCTCACGGAGTGCCGAGAAACGTAAAGCTCGAAAAGGGATTTTTCACTATGGACTACGGCGCACTTTACAAGGGCTACTGCTCGGATATGACAAGAACTGTCGTTATCGGCAAGGCTGACGCCGACATCAAGAAGGTATATAACACAGTCCTTCGCGCACAGACAGAGTCGCTTGCCGCTTACCGCGACGGCGTGCGCGGTGGAGACGCCGACAAGGTCGCACGCGATATAATCTACGGCGAAGGCTACGAGGGTTGCTTCGGTCATTCGCTCGGACACGGAGTCGGTATGGATATTCACGAATCTCCGAGAGTTTTCGGCGACGATACTTTGAGAACAGGCCACGTTATCACCTGTGAGCCGGGCATTTACATTGAAGGAAAATACGGCTGCCGTATCGAAGATATGGTCTATCTCTCCGAAAACGGTCCTGTAAATCTTACAAATTGCCCGAAAGAGCTTATAGAACTGTAAAAAAGAGTAAAAATATTTGCTTTTTTGGCAAAAAAGACTTGAAATTAAGCAAATAATGCGGTATAATAAAATGTATTTTAATATTATCTTAAATTTTGGAGGTACTTTACAATGGTAGTAGCCGGAGATTTCAGAAACGGTCTTACATTTGAAATGGACGGAAAGGTTATGCAGGTAATCGAATTCCAGCACGTTAAGCCCGGTAAGGGAGCAGCTTTCGTAAGAACAAAGCTTCGTAACGTAGTAACAGGTGCTGTTATCGAAACATCCTTCAGCCCCACAGACAAATTTGAAAACGCATACGTTGAAAGAAAAGATATGCAGTATCTTTACAGCGACGGAGATCTTTATTACTTCATGGATCTTGAAACATATGAGCAGTTCCCCATCAACGGAAACATTCTCAGCGACAACTTCAAGTTCGTAAAGGAAGAAATGGTATGCAAGGTAGTTTCCTACAAGGGTAACGTATTTGCAGTTGAAGCTCCTATGTTCGTTGAGCTTGAGGTTACTGATACAGAGCCCGGTTTCGCAGGAAACACAGCTCAGGGTGCTCTTAAGCCCGCAACTCTTGAAACAGGTGCAGAAATCAGAGTTCCGCTCTTTATCAACATCGGCGACGTTCTTAAGATAGACACAAGAACCGGAGAATATCTCTCCAGAGCGTAAGCCGCGAGCATAATAAAATTATAAGAAACGAGGTAACGAAAATGACACTTACCGAAAAGACTGCTTATATCAAGGGCCTTATGGAAGGTCTTGATTTCAAAGCTGATACCCCCGAAAAGAAGATCCTTGCCGCTGTTGTAGATCTTCTTGACGATCTCGCTATCGCAGTTACAGAAGCTGAAGACGATATTGAGTATCTGAACGACTACGCTGAAGAGCTCGACGCTGACCTCGGCGACGTTGAAAGCGACATCTACGAGTGCGATGACGAGGACGAGGACTATGACGACGAGGACGATGGCGACGAGGATTACTACGAAGCAGTTTGCCCCAAGTGCGGCGAGCTGATCTACCTTGACGACGATCTTCTCGACTGTGATGATATTCTTTGCCCCGAATGCGGCGAAAAGCTCATCTGCGAGCTCGACGAGTGCGATGGCTGCGACTGCTGCGACAAGAACGACTAATTTCACACAGTAAGTCTTTTATTATCTTTCAAGTAAAACGCCCGGTTTCCGGAAATGACCCGGACATCGGGCGCTTTATTAACATTACAAGCACTATAAGCAAAGGATGTTTCTTCAATATGCCTAACAGCGAAACGAAGGTAAGAGCGGCGATATACACACTCGGATGTAAGGTAAACAGCTACGAAAGCATAGCAATATCCGAAAGGCTCTCTGCAAACGACATAGAGATATGTGAGCCCTGTGAAAAGGTCGATATTTGTATAATAAATACGTGTGCCGTTACTGCCGAGGCAGAGCGCAAATCACGTCAGATAATACGCAGAATGTCTGCTATCTCTCCCGACGTGTACGTTATAGTAACAGGCTGCTCGGCTCAGCTTGATCCCGAAAAGCTGTTGAATATCGATGGCGTTTCGGCGGTCTGCGGAAACCGCGAGAAAATGAAAGCCGCAGAACTTGCCATTTCCCACGCGCAAAGGCTTCGTGAAAAGGCAGAGGACATACATAACGGCAGTGCAGACGGCATAATATGCTCCTGTGAGCTTGAAGACGCGCCCTTTGAAAAAATGAGCATAAGCTCAAGCGAGCGCACGCGCGCCGTGCTTAAAATAGAGGACGGCTGCGAAAGTAAGTGCGCGTACTGTATAATTCCTCAGCTTAGAGGAAAGATCCGCTCAAAAGCCCCCGAGGACGTAGTAGCAGAGGCTAAAGCACTCTCGGAAAACGGATACCGCGAGATAGTTCTCACGGGAATCGAGGTTTCGGCATACGCAAAGGATCTTGGTCAAAGGGACGGTCTTGCATCGCTTATCGAAGAGCTTGGAAAGATCGAAAAGATCAGAAGAATACGCCTCGGATCGCTCGACCCATCGGCAATAAACGAGAATTTTATCGACCGAGTATCAAGAGTTTCTTCCTTTGCCCCCCATTTTCATCTTTCGCTCCAGAGCGGCTGTAACAACACTCTTTTTTCAATGAAAAGACGGTACAACGTCGAAACGGTGAAAAAAAGAGTCGATTACATCAGAAGCAAAATTCCCGATGCGATGTTCACAGCCGATATAATCGTCGGATTTCCCGGCGAGACCGACGCCGATTTTGAAGAAACGAGAGCTTTCCTTAAATCTCTCGGGCTTCTCTCATTCCACATCTTCGCATATTCAAAGCGTCCCGGCACACCTGCCGCCGATATGCCCGCTCAGGTGTCATCGCAGGTCAAATCAGCTCGCCTTAAAGCTCTTGAAGCCCTGCGCGCCGACATGACAAAGGCTATACTTGAAAAAGAGCTCGGCAAAACGCTTGAGGTCATAATCGAAGAATACAAGGACTCTGTCGGAGCGATCGGTCATACGGCAAACTTCATTGAGGTCGTTATAAAAAACATCGACAGATCCACAAAGGATCTTCACGGAAAAATCGTTACCGTTACTGCCGAGTCGCAAAAGGACGGTATGATCTTTGCCAAAGCTATTTAAACTCGAACACTACACATTTTTCGGAAAGGTATTACCGACGTGATTAGTATAGATGACAAATTTTACCGAGGCGTCGCAGAAATTGATCTGTCAGCCATAAGAAAAAACACCAAATATCTTTCTTCCCTGCTGCCCGAGGGTTGCGAAGCTGTCGCCGTAATAAAGGCAGACGGCTACGGCCACGGCGCACGCGAGGTCTGCCGAGAAATACGGGATATCGTATCGGCTTTCGCTGTTGCAACTCCCGAAGAAGCGCACGAGATACTCGAGATAGCGGGCGACACCGACATATACATTCTCGGCTACGTCAGACACGAGGAGTTCTATTTCTGTGCAGGAAAGAATATTATTCCCGCGATATTCTCTTACGAGGACGCGCTTGCTTGCTCAAGGGCGGCTGAAGAAAGCGGTAAAAAAATCAAGATCAACATAAAAGTCGATACGGGTATGGGAAGAATAGGCTTCCCTGCAAGTGAGGAATCTGCCGACACTGTGGCAAATATAGCAAAGCTTCCCGGGATCGAGATATACGGCCTTTTCACGCATTTTGCAACGTCAGACTGCGCTGACAAGAGCGAAACCAAAATTCAGACCGAAATTTTCAGAAAATTTGAGCTTTCGTGCAGGGAGCGCGGAGTTACTTTTAAGAAAATACACTCGGCTAACAGCGCGGCTGTGATCGATTTCCCTGAAAGCTTTGGAAATCAGTGCCGTTTCGGTATTTCTATGTACGGATACTGCCCCTCTGACGAGGTAAAAACGGGCGAAAAGCTAATTCCCGCGATGACCTTCAAGAGCCACACGGTATTCGTCAAAAAGATCAAAAAAGGGGACTCGGTCGGCTACGGACGCACCTTTATTGCAGAAAAGGACACCGAGATCGCAACAGTGCCCATCGGGTACGCAGACGGTTATCCGCGCGCACTGTCAAACGTCGGCCGTGTAATAATAAACGGACACTACGCGCCGATAGTCGGCAGAATATGTATGGATATGTTTATGGTCGACGTTACGGGTATGGGCGTTTCTGTGGGCGACGAGGTCATTCTCATCGGAAGCGACGGAAGTCTTTCTATCGATGCCGACGAAATTGCAAGCCTCACGGGTACTATTTCATATGAAATACTCTGCGGTATAGGAAAGAGAATACCGAGAAAATACGTATAAAATTTCAACTACAATACTATGTAAAGGATAAAATAAAAATGGAAACAGCAGGAGCAAAAAAAGTAATATTCTCGGGAGTTCAGCCGAGCGGAATTCTTACTATCGGTAACTATCTCGGAGCAATTAAGAACTGGGTAAGCCTTGCAGACGATTACGACTGCATATACTGCGCGGTCGATATGCACGCAATTACCGTGCGCCAGGACCCCGCAGAGCTTCGCAAGCGCACACGCGAGCTTCTCGCAATATATATCGCGGCAGGAATTGACCCCGAAAAATGCACACTTTTCGTTCAGTCCCACGTTCCCGCACACGCCGAGCTTTCTTGGATCCTCGGCTGCTACACTCAGTTTGGTGAGCTCTCTCGTATGACACAGTTCAAGGACAAGTCGTCAAAGCACGCTGACAATATCAACTCGGGACTTTTCACGTATCCCGTTCTTATGGCGTCCGATATTCTTCTCTATCAGGCAGACCTCGTTCCCGTCGGCCAGGACCAAAGACAGCATATCGAGCTGACTCGCGATATTGCGACACGCTTTAATGGTATCTACGGCGATGTTTTCACAGTTCCCGAAGGATTTATTCCGCCGAGCGGAGCAAAAATAATGTCCCTTCAGGATCCGACAAAGAAAATGAGCAAGTCTGATACTAACGTCAACTCATTCGTTACCCTTATGGACAGCCGCGACGATATTGTAAGAAAATTCAAGAGAGCCGTTACCGACTCGGACACCTCTGTCCGCTTTGCCGAAGGCAAGGACGGTATAAACAACCTTATGAATATCTATTCCTGCTTCACAGGAAGATCTCACGCAGAGATCGAAAAAGAATTTGAGGGACGCGGCTACGGCGACTTCAAGCTCGCTGTCGGTGAGGTCGTTGCAGACGGTCTTGCACCCCTTCAGGCGCGCTTCTCGCAGATAATAAACGACAAGGCTTATCTCGAAGAGGTTATGAAAAACGGTGCGCGTGCGGCTTCATACCGTGCGGAGAAAACTATCCGCAAGGTCGCTAAAAAAGTCGGATTTATCCCAAGATAATCTGCCCTTTTGAAGTCGTGGAAACATTTATAACAGCAATATCTTCTATTGCCGATTTTTTCCTTGAGGTTCCCGAGCTTTTGTGGGGGTACACTGTCCTCCTCACTCTTATCACCTTTTGGGTTTACGCAAGGGATAAGCGAAAATCAAGAAAAAATATATGGAGAACACCCGAAAGCACGCTCCTTCTTCTCGCCTTTATCGGCGGAGCTGTCGGTGCTTTTCTCGGTATGCTTCTTTGCAGGCACAAGATAAGAAAAGCAAAATTTTACATTACAGTTCCGATCCTTGCACTTTTGCAGATAGCTTTTATAGCTTTTGTCTATCGGAACAGTTTGCCTCTGTTAAAGTAAAATTTCAGATAAAAAGGCATAAAAACGGTCTTGCCTACAAAAAGCAAGACCGTTTTTGACATATTTATATGTTTTTGTCTGACAAAAAGCTATTTACCCATTTTGAATATGCTCCTCAGTATCGGGCGCATAAATTTAGGGGCTTTGACGGTAACAACTTTCATTTTTATAACCGTTCCTTTCCGTAAAATTTCTTAAAATTTGTTTTCGGAGCTTCACTGTTATAATATGCGAAAGTTCAAAACAGCGTTACTGTTTATCCCATTTGTGCTTTTCTTTAAGTATATTAAAGAGATCGACGTAGCTTTCGTGGCGGCTTTTCGGTATTTTACCTTTCTTAACTGCATCAAGGATTGCACAGCCTTCCTCTTTCGTATGAGTACACTTTGTGTACTTGCAGTTTCCGATACACTCGGAAAATTCGCGGAAGGTACTCGGCAGGTCTTCTTTATCAAAGAAGTCGAAGCGCACGAAATCAAGCATAGTAAAGCCGGGGGTATCGGCGAAAAATCCGCTTCCCTTTCCGACGAGAGAGCTCATCGGGAAAAGCTCAACGTGGCGTGTTGTGTGGCGTCCTCTGCCTATTTTTCTGCTTACGTCGCCCGTTGCGATACCGAGCGATTTGAAGAGCGAGTTCATAAGCGTGGATTTGCCCGCACCCGAAGCCCCTGCAAATGCAGAGATCTTATCCGAAAGATTTTCTTTTATAAAATCGTATATTCCGCCGCACTCGACGCTATTTTCTCCGCAAAGCGCAGAATCAAATACGGTAAAACCGCATTTTTCATATATTTCCTTGATCTTATCGGCGTTTTCGCTGTCGAGGTCGCGCTTGCTTATGACTATGATCGGCTCAATACCGTTATGCTCTGCTATTGCGATAAGCTTATCGGCGGTGAGTAGGTCTGCCGTCGGATTTTTTGCCGAAAGCACGATAAACATAACGTCAAGATTGGCAAGCGGCGGTCTTATAAGAGAATTTTTTCTCGCCTCTATCTCTGATATGACAGGATTTCCTGCGTCATCGTATCCGATAGAAACGGTGTCGCCAACGTACGGCTTTATATCGTCGTGGCGAAAAGCACCCTTGGCGCGACAGCTTACCCTCTCGCCGCTTTCAAGTGCTATCTCATAGAGTCCCCCGACTCCCTTTACTATTCTTCCCATTACTGTTTCGGGCATATTTTATTCTCCAAATTTCTTAAAATTATTGCAAGTTTATTTTTTATTATAAATTATAAAGGAATTACCATGAACGAAAAAGAACAAATAATTTCGATTTTCTCCCGAGTACTCGAAAATTCTTGTCTGAAAAAAGCAGTACTTAGCAAGGCCTGCAACAAAAATATCGTCCGCACGGTCGCCCGTGTCTTTGCCAAAAAGGACGGCGAGAGCTTCGTACAGCTTGAAACCTTCACGTCAGACAACAAGGCTCTTCACAAAAATCTCTCAATCAGTGAAGCACCCGAGTATCTCGCAGAGCTGACGCTTTCGCAGTATTTGCAGACCAACATCGTCGGCGCAAAGGGAGAATGCGAAATAAAAATATCGAAAAAAGGAAAGATCTTTATCTCGGACAAGATCGTATATTCGGACAAGGCTGAGGTGTCTTCGCACAACCGAGAAAAAAGCTATATACTTGACCGAGCGCCCTTTCTCGAGCTTCTCGGCATCTCTAATCAGAGCGGCAAGATAATCGACAAAAAGCAGTCGAAATTCAGACAGATAAACCGCTTTATCGAGCTTCTTGACGACGTATATGACAGTCTGCCGAAAGGCAAGGAGCTTCTTGTCTGCGACCTCTGCTGCGGAAAAAGCTATCTCACCTTTGCAGTATATTACTACCTCACCGAGATCAAAAAACGCAAGATAAAAATGTACGGGGTCGATCTCAAGCGCGACGTTATCGAGTACTGCTCCGAGGTTACAAAGAAGCTCGGCTACACCGATCTTGAATTTATCTGCGACGATATTTCAAACTTCGACAGAGGTACTCCCGACCTTGTGATCTCTCTGCACGCCTGTGATATTGCAACCGATATTGTCCTTGGTTACGCCATAAATCACGGTGCAAGAGTAATTTTATCCACACCCTGCTGTCATCACGAAATGATGAAGCAGCTTGACTGCGACACCCTGTCCTTTATCTCGGATTACTCAATGCTAAAGCAAAAGCTTTGCGATGCCGCGACCGATTCGCTGCGCTGTCTTATGCTTGCATCACGCGGTTACTCGGTCGAAGCGCTTGAGCTTATCGATCCCGACGACACTCCGAAAAATCTGCTTATCCGCGCTGTTTTTGACACAAAAATGAGCAGCGCAAAGAAGGAAAAGTACCGCGCACAGTACGAAAATGCGGTAGATTTTCTCGGCGTAGAGCCATATCTCGCAAATATCGTAAACAAGGAGGAGTAATATGAAGTATTCTCACATTCTTTTTGACCTTGACGGAACTATCACCGAGCCCTTTGAGGGCATAACAAAAGCCGTACAATATTCGCTCAAAAAATTCGGCATCGAGGTCGAGGACCTTAATGAGCTTCGCTCTTTTATCGGACCGCCACTTTTTGAATCGTTCAGAAATTTTTACGGTATGAGCAAGGAAGAATCGGTAAAAGCAGTCCAGTATTACCGCGAGTACTACGTGCCGAAGGGAATTTTCGAGTGTTCTGTCTACCCCGGAATCGAGGAAATGCTCAAAAGGCTACACGAAAGTCCCTGCAAGGTCATTCTTGCGACTTCCAAGCCCGAGCCTATGGCAATCAGAGTGCTTGAGCATTTCGGACTTGACAAATATTTCGACCTCATATGCGGTGCAACTCTCGACGAGTCGCGCACAAAGAAGGAGCTTGTTGTCGCTTATGCGCTTGAAAACTTAAACGTAACTGACAAAAGCTCGGTAATTATGGTAGGCGACCGCAAATTCGACGTTGAGGGTGCCGCCGCGAACGAGATCTCGACCATCGGCGTAACCTACGGACACGGCAGTCAAGAAGAGCTTGAAAAAGCAGGCGCGGTAATGACCTTCAACGACGCTTTTTCTCTTACCAATTACCTTCTTTCTTAAAAAAACAAGCTTTATAAACAAAGAGCAGCATCTTTTTTCGGATGCTGCTTTTTTGTTATCAAATAGATTTACTTCTCTATACGAAGATTAAACTGACGGCTGGAAAGCTTGATATTATTTGCGTTAAATACAAGTCTTGCGCCTTCGTTCATTGCATAGAAAGCAGGCCAATAATTTTCGTTTTCTGTCCACGTTCTGAAATCGATCTTAAGTCCGTCTTCCTCATATCCGCCAACCTTTACCATAGGGCTGTGATCGTCGTCAACGAAGATAAGCGAATTTGATCTTGCCATATCGGTAAGAAGAGGAGCAAGCTTGCTTACGTCTGTTCCGTGAGGAACAACGAAGGAAATGTCTACTCTTCTGTACTTCTCTATCGAGTAGTTTACTATCTTTCCACCTGCAACCGTACCGTTGGGAATGTCAACGCGCTTTCCGTCAGCTGTTGTAAGTACAGTATAGAAGATGTTCATATCTGTAACAGTTCCGTCGGCACCGTCGATAGAAACGAAATCTCCGATACTGAAGGGCTTAATTATAAGAAGGATAATTCCGCCAGCGATATTGGAAAGACCGCCCTGAAGAGCAAGGCCGATAGCAAGGCTTGCCGCTGTGATTATAGCGATAAACGTTGACATCGGTACTCCGAAAATAGATGCTACCACAACTATAAGGAGTGTCTTAAGTACGATGTTCATCGCGCTCTTTAAAAAGGCACGTACAGTCTTGTCAAGACGCTGTATCTTCTTGGTCTTTTCAAAGGTTTTAACTATCTTGCTTATAACTATCCAGCCTACAATAAGAAGAGCAAGTCCGCAGAGTATGCGAAGTCCTGCCGATGCAAGATATTCAAGAATTTTGTTCAAAAATGCTTCCATAATAAACTTCCTTTCAACTTTTCATATTAAATTTTATGTTTCTATCATTTTATCACATCGAAAAGGCAAAGTCAACCACTTTTGTCAGAAAAAAGTATAATCCTATGCTAAATAAATATAATCCGAGTTTTCTTCAGTAGTATCGCTGTTCTCAACCACCATAACGAGCGCATCGCTGCTTACAACGATACCGTGCCATTCCCCTTTAGCGACGTTGTAGATAACGCCTTTTTCCATTTTGTGCTCTGTTACGTTTATATCCTTATCAGCCACGTACAGTGTAGCCTCTCCCTTTACGAGTATGAAGACTTCGTCCGTCTGATTATGCTTTTCAAGCATAAAAAATCGTGAAAATTTCTCTCCGTACGAAAGCATTCCGACACGCCAAGCTTCAAACTGCGCGCCGATCTCCCACGGTGTACCGCTACTGCGAACTATTTGCATAAATTTTCCTCCAAAGAATGTAAATTATTTACTGAATATGGGGAGCTTCCCCGCATAAATATCAGAGGCATTGTAGCTTTCGGGCAGAGATTTATTTGCCTTGTATATCGCGTTTATTATCTTTTCGTCCGTGTTTGTAAATTTAAGCTCCTTATCAAACACTTCCTCGCTCACACCGTCATTATAAAAGGCAAGGGCAGAATTTATCTGCTCGAGCGCGCGACTTCTGTGCATAACCTCAAAATCCCCGCTCGAGGTAGATGCGGTAGTAGTACAAAGAGCGGCTATCTTCCAGTTTTCGGGTGTTACCGCAATAAGCTTGCGAAGGAAGAAAATATCGTATCCGTTATCCGATGGAACGTCGGTAGCAAAAAGTGGCTTGCCCTCGATCATATGGATAGAGATGGTTTCAGAGGAAAGTGTTTCCGAGAGCTTTGCGTGTACTCCCGCAAGTACAGTTCTTGCCGCATTGATCTGCGACTCGGTATCTCTGAAGAAGGCATATCCCGCGAAGTCAAACGCCGCGTCCCCCGTGATCTTGCGTATTCCCGACTGATAGGTTATACCCGCACTTGTAGTAAAGGTAAAGGGCAAATTCACTTCTACTCCGCCGATAAGATCTATATACTGCGCCATAGCCGTGCGGCTTGCAACGATATGATAGTCGATCGGAATACACATATTTTCAGAAATAAATGTACTTACCGCCTTTGACGCTTTCAGCGCGCTTTCGCTGTCCGAAAGTCCCGAAACAGACGCGCTGTCATAGCTTACGTCGTAAAGCTGTTTAAGAGATGTTGCCTTGCTATCATTTATGAAAAGATTTGCGGGAATTTGGAAAAATGACATCGACGGAATCGAAACGTCCATTTCACAAATCACAAAAGATGCCGCCGTTCCGAGCTTTCTGTCTTCACGCACGAGGAGGAAATTATACACACCCGGTTTCCTCGGATTGCTTTCGCCGATGCTTGGAACTTTCTCATGTGTGTTTATGTCATCTTCCTTGTTTCCGAAAAACTCTTTAAGCTTTGCACAGCCCGAAAAGGACAGGAGCATAGAGATCACAAGAAGAGCGGACAATATTTTTGTAAAGATTTTCATATATGCAAAACTCCTTGAAATAGAGAGAACTATCCTCTGTTTTAACAGATCAACATAAAAATACACGCTAATTTTACCACAAAAAGAAGGTACTGTCAAGCACCACGACTTTCCTTTTACAATTTGTATTTATTTTTAATAATTTTCGCTCATCTTTATAAGTGTGCGAAGTGCATCGGAGAGTCCGCCTATTTCATCTATTATACCTTCCTCTACTGCTTGGCGTCCGTCTATAATGCTTCCCACGTCGGTCGCTATCTCGTCTGTTTTCATCATAAGCTCGCGCAGTCTTTCAGGACTTATTTTCGAATGGTTTGCCACAAAATCGAGTATTCTGTCTTGCATACGGTTAAAATAATAAAAGGTCTGCGGCGCTCCCACGACCGTTCCGCTTATTCGCACAGGGTGGACGGTCATCGTTGCCGAAGGAACTATAAAGGACTTCTTTGCCGACACCGCAAGGGGTACTCCTATCGAGTGTCCGCCGCCAAGCACAAGCGAAACGGTCGGCTTATCCATTGAAGCTATCATCTCGGCTATCGCAAGTCCCGCCTCGACGTCGCCGCCGACAGTGTTCAGTAAGATCAAGACTCCCGATATGCTTTTGTCGGTATTTATTTCAACAAGCTCTGGGAGAATATTCTCGTATTTGGTCGTCTTTTGCGTTTCGTTCATAATGTAATGACCTTCGATATGACCTACAAGGGTTATGCACCGAAATCGTCCCGAGGGTCTTTTTTGGTCCGAATACTGCGTTTCTTTGGTATCTTGTCTATTATCGCTATTATTTTCTTCATAATTTGTCATATTTTTTTGTATCTCCTTATTTACTTTTATGAAAGAGTGTGTTATAATTAAGTGTTAGTAGTAAACTTAAAGTTTATTCACTAAAATATTCGGGAAAACCGATGGAAATACTTAAAATATCTTAATTTGGTCGGGACAAGCCGACCGTGCGTATGCGCTGCCGCGCAACGTACAGAAAGGAACGGTCATAAAATGAAAACATTTATCGTTGAAACATCTGCAAGACACATTCACCTCTCCGAAAAGGACCTCGAAACACTCTTCGGTGCAGGCGCAAAGCTTACATTCAAAAAGGATCTCAGCCAGCCCGGTCAGTTCGCATGCGAGGAAAGACTCACTATCGAAGGACCCAAGAAGTCTATTCCTAACGTAATCGTTCTCGGACCTACACGTAGTGCTACACAGGTTGAGCTTTCCTTCACAGACGCAAGAACTCTCGGTCTTACAGCTCCCGTAAGAGAGAGCGGAGATATCGCAGGAACTCCCGGCTGCAAGCTTATCGGACCTGCAGGTGAGGTTGAGATCGCAGAAGGCGTTATTATCGCAAAGCGTCATATCCATATGACTCCCGCTGACGCAGAAGCATTTGGCGTATCGGACAAGCAGGTCGTTTCTGTTGCTATCGACTCAGCTGACCGTAAGACTGTTTACGGCGACGTTGTTGTAAGAGTTAACCCCTCTTTCGCTCTCGCTATGCACATCGACACCGACGAAGCAAACGCAGCTTGCGCTTTCGGTAACTGCACAGGAACTATCGTAAAGTAAGATAAGGTTATATTATTACCGTTTAAGGAGAGTATATTACCGTAATGTCCGAAAATAAAAGATTTGTATATGCCGATAACGCCGCAACGACACCGATAGACCCCCTCGTGCTTGAAGCTATGATGCCCTACCTCACAGACAAGTGGGGAAATCCCTCAAGCGCCTATTCCAAGGGACGCGAGGCAGCCGAACCTCTTACAGAGTCGAGGGCTAAAATTGCTTCTCTTCTCGGCTCTAAGCCGAGCGAGATATTTTTCACGTCATCTGGCTCGGAGGCGGATAACTGGGCAATAAAAGGGGCGGCTTCCGCGGCAAAAAGCAAGGGACGCCACATAATAACCACAAAATTTGAGCATCACGCAGTTCTTAACGCTATGAAAAGCCTTGAGCGCGACGGATACGAGGTTACCTATCTCGACATCGATAAAAGCGGTCTTGTAACACCCGAGGCGGTCGAAAAGGCTATGCGCGAGGATACCGTTCTCGTTGCCGTTATGTACGCAAACAACGAGATCGGAACTGTTCTTCCCATAAAGGAGATCGCCGAAGTCGCACATAAACACGGCGCGGTAATGTTTACCGACGCGGTACAGGCTGTGGGACATCTTGACATAAACGTAAAAGATCTCGGCGTTGATATGCTCGCCTTTTCGGGACACAAGATAAACGCACCCAAGGGAATCGGCGCTCTCTATATCAAAACGGGTACAAGAGTCCATACTCTTATCGACGGCGGCGGTCAGGAGCGCGGCAGACGCGGCGGAACAGAAAATCTGCCCTACATCGTAGGTCTTGCCAAGGCGCTTGAGCTTGCCTACAGCCGTCTTGACGACGAAAAAAGAGTTCTCTCGCTTCGTGAAAAACTTATTGACGGAATACTTGAAAAGATCCCGTACAGCTTCCTTAACGGCGACAGAGAAAAAAGACTCGCAGGTAACGCGAACATAACCTTTGAATACGTTGAGGGTGAAAGCCTGCTTATGTTTATGGACATAAATGGCATATGCTGCTCGACAGGCTCTGCGTGCAACTCTGCATCGCTCGAGCCCTCGCACGTCCTTCTTTCGATAGGCGTTCCCGCTGAAAAGGCACACGGCTCGCTCCGCTTCACTCTTTCACACGAAAATACAGACGAGGACGTTGACTATATCCTCGAAAAGCTCCCTGCTATCGTTCAGAGGCTCAGGGATATGAGTCCTCTCTATAACAGTACTATGGAGCGCGTAAAATAAATATTTCGGAGAAACAATATGTACAGCGAAAAAGTAATGGATCATTTCACAAATCCCCGCAACTGCGGCGAGATCCCCGATGCTGACGGTGTCGGCGAGGTTGGTAACGCCAAGTGCGGAGATATAATGAGAATGTATCTCAAAATAGAAAACAATATTATTGTTGACGTAAAATTCAAGACCTTCGGCTGCGGTGCGGCTATCGCGTCCTCTTCTATCGCTACCGAAATGATAAAGGGTCAGAGCATTGACGATGCGCTGAAGCTCACAAACAAGGCTGTCGTTGAGGCTCTCGACGGACTTCCGCCCGTAAAAATACACTGCTCGGTTCTCGCAGAACAGGCTGTAAAGGCGGCTGTTGCCGATTATTACCGTAAAAACGGAATAGACAGCCCTATTCTTCACGAGGATTGTGATGGCTGCTGCGAAGCGTGCGATCACCACCACGAGCACGTCCTCGGAGATGATGAGTGATGAAAAACTCCGTTCTGGTCGGTCTGAGCGGAGGACTTGACAGCACCTTTGCCGCGCTTTCTCTTATGGAGAAAGGATACGACGTTGAGGGTGCTGTTCTTAAATTTTCCGACTATACCGACATAAAATCAGCCGAAAAAGCGGCGTGTGAGCTTGGAATCCCTCTGCACGTCATAGACTGCCGTGAGGATTTTGACAAATACGTAAAAGAGTATTTCACAAACGAATATTTATCAGGGCGCACCCCGAATCCTTGCGTAGTGTGTAATCGCTACGTCAAGGTGAAAAAGCTTCACGAGTGCGCAAAGGAGCTCGGCTTTGACAAGTTCGCTACCGGACATTACTGCGGTGTAGAAAAGGAAAACGGCAGATATTTTATCCGCCGCGCTGCCGATCTCAAAAAGGATCAGTCCTATATGCTTTGGGGACTTTCGCAGGAGCAGCTCGCAGATTTTCTCACCCCTCTGAACGGGATAGAAAAGGATCATATCCGCGAATATATGGCTTCTCGCGGCTTTACCTCGGCATCGGCAAAGGAAAGTCAGGACATCTGCTTTATTCCCGACGGCGACTATGCGCGATATATCACCGAAAGGCACGGAGAGGCTGTCAAAGGCTCTTTTATCGATGAAAACGGCAAAATTCTCGGTGAGCATCGCGGAATAATCCACTATACTGTCGGTCAGAAAAAGCACCTCGGCATCGCGCTCGGCGAAAAGATGACGGTCAGCGAGATAAACGCCGAAAGCAACACGGTTACGCTTGTAAAATCGGGAGAATATACCCCCGCATCGGGCATAGTATTTTCAAACGTGAATTTTCAGTATCTCACCTCGCTCGACATTCCCGAAAGTACCGAGATTTGTGTCAAGGTTCGCTACTCGGCAACTCCGAGAAAAGCGGATATCAATGTTGAAAGCGGCGTATTGACCGCATATTTTGAGCGTGCGTTCCCCGAGCCCGCTCCCGGACAGTCGGCTGTATTCTACGTCGGCGACAGACTTGCATTCGGAGCATTTATTGACAAGGTTATAAGATAAAAAAACGACGGAACTTCAAAATTCCGTCGTTTTTTCTTTAGGAAACTTTTTGAAAAAAGTTTCCTAAAACCTTCAAAAACTTTTCTGAAAGGGTTTGTTCATTTTTAGGGATATAACTTATTTATTCGCCCATCTCTGACGCAGGAAGTGCGCCGCAAGCTTAGGCTGTCTGTCTTTTGTGAAGACACCCTTGCGGTTTCCTCTTACACGGGTAAGTCCCTGCTTTGTCTTGAAGTCGGCAAAATTCCACACGTGCTCGCCTATACAGCCCTCTGCAGAGTCAAAGGCTTCGCAGTTTTCATGTAGATATTCCATCTGAAATTCTTCGGAGAAGGATTCGCTCGGAAGCGAGTGCAGTCCCTCGATGGTATCTGCGCCAAACTCTGCAACAAATACGGGTTTACCGCATTTTTTGCGCCATTTTCCTATCTCTGTTATCATCTGATCCTTTATCACCGACGTATCACCGTGCTCATAATACCAGCCGTAATAACGGTTTATTCCGATAACGTCAACGAGGTCGCCGACAAGCGAAACGTCGGCTGTTGAAAATTCTATTATCGTTATCGGAAGCTCGGTAGTCTTTCTTGCCGTATCAATAACGTCGGCAAAATACTCTCTTGCACGCTCTTCGTGTGTTGCCGCTTCGTTTGCAACCGAAAGCATAATTACCGAAGGATGATTTTTATCTCTTGCCACGAGCTGCCTTATAAGCTCCTTGTGAAGCTCTCTTGTTTCATCGTTTGCTCTGTCATCTGAGAAGGTCGGATCCCACCAACCCATACCGACCGCGGGCACCTCGTCGATAACCATAATTCCGTACTCGTCGGCAAGCGACATTATCTCCTCGCTGTACGGATAGTGGCTCGTTCTTATCGAGTTTGCGCCTATCCACTTAAGAAGCTCAAAATTGCGGATATTCACAGCGGGGCTGTTGCCCTTTCCGAGAATGAAGGAGTCCTCGTGCATACCAAATCCCTTGAGATATACGGGTTTATCGTTTAAAAGAAGTGCATCGCCCGTCGCTTCGACCTTGCGTATGCCGAATTTTTCCTCGTATTTATCGGTGTCAGTTTCGACCGACAGGGTGTAAAGATAAGGATTTTCTGTGTTCCAAAGAACAGGATCTTCTACCTTGAAGGTGCTTTCCCTGCTCGCTATGACAACATTTCCAAGCTTATCAAAAACTGTGTAAAGTGCATTTTCAGCATCGGTAATTACAGAAATTTTCGAATAATCTCCGTCAACGACCGTCTTTATTTCAATATCGTGGATATACTTTTTCGGAGTCGAATATACAAGCACGTCGCGGTGAATACCTGTAAAGTTATAAAAATCGTGGTTTATGATCTGTTTTCCGTCTTTAACAACACCTACGGGAAGGGTCTGGAAGGTCAGTCTGTTATCTATTACCACAGACAGACGGTTCTTTTCTTTAAGGTCAAAAATCTCGGTATCTATCGGCAAAAATCCGTTTATACCCTGTGCGACAAGCTTTCCGTTAAGATAAACGTCGCACTTATGGCTCGTCGCGCCTATACGCAAATGATATATTTTTTCATCGCGCACAGGAATAGAAAAGGTCGTTTCATAAAGCACCTTTCCGACGTAGTCCTTTATCTCTTTCGAGGTAACTATATCGTTATAACTTGCAGGTACAGCCATAAGCGACGTGTCCTGTGCCTCATTCTCGGGAACATAGTCATCACTTACCGTTTTGAATTTCCATATTCCGTTTAAGTTATAAAGATCTCTGTACTTATTTGATTTTGGATATAACATAACTATTCTCCTCACTTTTGCCTGTGTTTTATCACGGTACTATAATCAATTATATCTTTGCGGGCAGAAAATGTCAAGTGATTTCACCTATCTTATATTTTTTAGAATATTTATAATTATTTAATCAAAAAATATTGCTTTTCATCTTTTTGTGTGCTAAACTGTTAATATAAAATAAATTATCCAGAGGAAAAAATGGCAGAAAAGAATATCTACTCAGAAGCCGAAAGTATGTCGGAAAACTTACCAAAGGTAAGTGTATTTGCCGTAAGCACGGAAAATTTAGACCTTGAAAAAGCTCTGTCCGATTACAGCGAGCTCATAAGTCAAGCGAGAATGAAAAAAATAAAGCGCCTTGCCCATCTTGACGACAAAAAACTCTCTTTTTGTGCCGAGCTTGCGCTCTGCTTTGCGCTGAAAAGCGTTTCTCTGCCCTATGCGCCCCCTGTATATTCATACTCTCTGCTCGGAAAGCCTCAGCTTACCGAGGAAAGCTTTCATATAAATATTTCACATTCGGGTTCTATGGCGGTCTGCGCCATATCGGTCGTTCCTATCGGTGTGGACGTTCTCGAAAGCGACGCATATATTGCCAACAAGGTTTATAAGAGGATAGTTTCCTCGTCGGACGAAACTCCCTTTACAAAGCACGAGCTCCTCTCGCTCTGGACGAAAAAGGAAAGCTACGTCAAGCTTATCGGAAGCGGTCTGCGTACACCCATGACCTCGTTTTACGTTACAAGCGACCGCGTTACCTCGAAAATAGGCTGTGCGCCCGCGTATATCACCTTCACCGAAATCAGCGATTATTTTCTCTCGATCGCTTCGTATGAGAAAATATCGGCAGAGTATTTCTTCCTCACAGCAGATGATTTCGGAAAGCTGTGTGAGTGAAAACTCTCTTCCCTTTCCCTTGGCTAAAAACATTTCTGATTTTATTGTAATACTACCTATAAAAGTCAAGCCTTTTCCCGCTTGACTTTTTTATTTTCACCGTCGAATTTTCTGATTTTGAAAAATTATTGTAAACTATACTCTAACGGCTTGACAAACGTGTAAAATATAGATATTATTATTATGTAATAATATTTTAAGAGAGGTCCATATGTCAAGAAAGATACTGAATATTTTTATAATATCGGTCATTTCTCTTATCATTGTTTCGGGCGCGGCATCTCTGCTTGTTTTTGCTGCCTCATCATATAATCAAAATAAAAAAATCACTCCCGACGAGGCTATGAACACCCTCTCGACAGAGTCATACGTCGAGATGGTCGTCTGTGTACGCCGCCTTGACTACTATAAGGATAACACGCTCAGCGGAAACCCCATTGGAGCGAAGCTTTTCGGCGAAACTCTTTACGCACAGCAAAATTCGGTCGGTATTTCAAGAATATACAATAAATCGGGAGCTCTTCTCGGTTACTGCAGATCTTATATGCTCATAGACAAAAGCGCAAAGCTTTTTGTTGAAGTGCCGTACGCGTGGAACTCGGACGGACAGGTTTCCAGACTCGTTGATATTCGCAAATACGCCGAAATATTCGACGCGCAGATTATTTACAGCGAAGACGAGCCTATGCTAGTGCAGTATGACACTATGTTAAAGCTCTTTGAGGTCGCAGGTAAGTTTTACTCGGAGCTTGGATATACTATTGTGCTTGAAAAAGCCTACGTGCCCGAGTCAAAGCTGGGAGATAGATTCTGCTGCTCTGTCTGTTCACACGCAACGGGAGCTACGCTTACTCTCAAAATGCTCAAAAAGGGTGCTTCGCTAACAGAGAGTATCCCTTCTGAGAGCTCTTTTGCAAGGCTTCTTGAGGATTACGGACTCCTTCACGATGAATCGACCGACTGCTTTTACGACGCCGACTTCAAAGCCTTTATGACGACCGACTACGATACGTCATCATATTTATACTACATTTGGAAATAAACCGAGAATAAACTTTTTTCATTTTCATTTTGAAAGGTTTTTACAATGGCAAAGAAACAAAACACTGTCATAAGCCAACACGGCAAAAGAGTTGCCCTGCGCTCTCCTCTTTCAATAGAGAGCTTTGAGCTTATTCTTAACGCCGAAAATAACGAGCTTATGCTTAGTATGACAATACTGAATACTTCCTCAGAGGAAAACCCTTCAAAGGTAGAGTCCGCAGGACTTGTTATACGCTGTCTTGACGCTGACGGCAATCTGATAGTTTCAAGCGGACGTGAGATAATATCCAAAACTCTGAAATTCCCCGAAGAAGGTCTTCTCCCCGGGGCATCCGTCGGAATCAAGACCAAAATAGATCTCTCACCCGAGCTTGTTTCGGATATTGACGTTTACATAGGCTGTATTCGCACCCTCGACCTTATGGTAACAGATTTCGTCAGAGGCGATTTCTTTGACGAGCCAAGCGAGCCTATCCCCCTCTCCGAAGGTATGTCCGACGCTGAAATGAATGAGGTTTGCGAGGAAATAGGCGACTTTGCCGCTTATTATCCAAACGAGCTTTCATCACTCGTATGGAGATGCACCTGCGGTCAGATAACAGACAGCGAGAGCTGTCCGATGTGCGGCACGAGCAGAAAACAGCTTTTTGATTATTTTTCAAAGGTCAAATATCCCGAGACCGCCTCGCCGTCCTCTGAAAAGGCGCGCAAGCGTACACGTCTGTTTATAGCTCTTTTCTCCGGAATCTTTTTCGTGGCAACGGTTGCTCTTATAATCGCGCTTGTACTTTTACTCCCAAAGCTCGACAGACTTGACAAGATTGAGCCGCCGAGCCAAAGCATCACAGACACTACTCCCGAAGAAACGCTCGAAGAAAAAGAGGCTCGGATAAACAGTCTGCTTAAAGAAAATAAGTTCGCAGCCGCACTTGAGGTCGCATCGTCGCATGAGTCGTTATCAAAATATGTGACTGAGATATCTGAAAGTGCGGTTGAATACTATCTTGAAAAGAACGAATACGATCTGGCTTATGCCTTTTCTTCGACCTGTGCTGACGTTGAAGCCACGCAGGGTGCCGTTCTTTCTGCCGGTTACGATTATTTTTTTGAAAATTCTATGCTTGACAAGGCTCTGTCTTATGCAAAGCTTTTAGGCGACCGCGAGAAGATAAACACTATTCATATTATCAACATCAACACTCTTATGGGCGAAAAAAAGTTTTCCGAGGCGGTAAAAATTGCTGTCAACGCCGAGCTTGAGGCAAAAAAAGAAGAGGTCATAGCCGCGGCTATAACGCACTATAATTCTGCAAATGATTACTCTTCCTCGCTTGAATTTGCACTCCTTTCAAACGAAGAAAATACTCTTCCCGACCTCGCACTCGAAGCGTGCTACTATTATCTCGGCAAAAACGATATTGAAAACACGCTGAAATTCTCAAAATATTCAAAAGATGAAAAGCTTATGACCGATATTGCCGTGGGAATTTCGGACAAGCACCTTTTTGAAAATCTCGGCACCTTCTTTAAGTATCTGCCCTTTGAAAAGAAACAGGCGATACACGCGACAAAGGTTTCTATTGATAAGCAGGTGGCGATCATTTCGTCAGACGGAACTGTTTTTTACGGTCCTAACCAGAAATACACACCCGAAAATGATGTCAAAGCCGTTTCGGTAAAGACGAGCGCACACCACACCGTAATACTTTTATCAAACGGAAGCGTCGTTGCCTTCGGCGACAATTCATTTGGCCAATGCAACGTTACCCTTTGGAGCGACGTGGTTGCAATAGAGGTGGGCGAATATCACACGGTCGCGCTACTTGCTGACGGAACTGTAAAGGCCTGCGGAAACAGAAATTACAGTCAATGCTCGGTGTCGAGCTATAAGGGCGTCATAATGATCTCAGCAGGAGATTATCACACTATGGCTCTTCTTGAAGACGGACATGTTGTTGCAACAGGTCTTAACACTGACTCTCAGTGCGACACATCTTCGTGGGAAGATATAGTTATGATCTCGGCAGGCGCTATGCACAGCGTTGGACTAAGATCCGACGGAAGTGTAGTAGCCGTCGGCGGCAATATTCTCGACTGCTGTAACGTGTCCTCCTGGAAGGACGTAGCGATGATTTCGGCGGGAAACACTCACACACTTGCCATTACAAGCAGCGGAAATATACTGTCTGTAGGCGGAGTCATCGGCGGTGAGAGCTTTGAGAACCTATCTTTTTCTGAAAAGATATCCTTCGTTCAGGCGGGCAGAGATTCTGTCGTTGCCGTAACGAGCAAAGGCAAGCTTATCTTCAGAGGTGAGGGACTGCCCTATGTCGAGCATATAAAAAATCAAACGGTAGATCCGTACTGCTTTTTTATAAATACCAAATAAAATGATTAAACCCGACAGAATAAATCTGTCGGGTTGTTTTCTTAATCAAAGAAATCAAATTTTGAATTTAAATACATTTTCTGCGCCTGATGTACCGAATGTTTTTAATGCCATTCTATACATAGCCTTGGCGTGAATTCTGTCGTGCCATACAAAACGGCGTATCATTTTGCGTAGCGACCACATTTCACCGTAACTTCCCTCAAAAACCGTATTATTCAAGAATCCGTCGGTTTCTTCAAGGCGCTCAAATCCCCTTTTTCTACAATCGTATATAGTTCCTTCGTTATCGGTTTCGACACCGATTTCTCCGAAATAGTAAGAATTAACGCTTTTCGTGTGATCATACATTTCTTTTGCTGTTCTGGGCACATTACCGTAAAAAGTATGCCTTTGCACATTACTACTTTCATTTACGTTAGGAACAGAAACAAACAAAGAATGAAAATCACTTGCCGATTTTAAAGCAAGCGCTTTCAATTCTTCGTATTCTCCTCGCGTTAACGGCTCTTTTTCTGAATCGAAAATAACGTCAGAGTCAGCATCGGATATTTGCAGATCACTATTTTTTTCTTGAACGATCTCGATTTCCTGTGTGCAGCTTTGATTTTTCCAAAGAGAATATGATGCTACTTCCTCTTTCATTTTTGCCATCGCAGCCTCAAGATTTTCACCTCGCGTATACGCGCCTATATAATCCACACAATATAGTAACGTATCGTTTCCGTTATGTTCCCACACACATTTCATATGTATATCCTCACTAAAACTAATTTGTCGTTTAAATCTATCCGAGTCTTTTTTGATATTCTTCAATTAAAAGCGGCTGAATCAGTGGGTACGTCCACTTTGTCGGAAGCTCGTCGAAATACTTTACATATTCGATCTCGCTGTTTATTTCGTCCGAAAACGATTTTATTTCGGCAAAAAACAACATTCCGAAAGTTTCTTCGCCCGTTTTACTAACTCTGTTCTTTCCTGTAACCGAATAAACACATATCGGTATTATAGAAAAATCTAAAGCTCCCGTTTCTTCTATCAGTTCTCTTTTTGCGGTGCTCAAAATGCTTTCGTTTGGCTCTCTGTGTCCACCGGGAATTTCGTACGTATCTCTTTCTCTGTGTTTACAAAACACCCATTTACCGTTATGCTTTGATATAATAACCGCAAATTTCAGCAGATCATCTTTGACCGACTCATAAAACTTGACTTCCATAATATATCTCCAATATTTTGTCGTGGTTTTCGCATTTGTACTACAAATAATCAGGTGTTCAATGCTCCTAAACTGCATACATTCAATGGCTCTCCCTTCGGGAGAGCTCCCGCGGTAGCGGGTGAGAGGGTTGTTTTTACCATTTCCCTCCCCGTCGGCTTCGCAGTGAGCCCCTGCCGCCGCCACCTCTCCCAAAGGGAGAGGCTTTTATTTAATCCCATTATACCACAAAATCGGCAGAGGAACAACACCCCTGCCGAAAATTGTTTATTTAGCCTTTGTTCTGATCTCTTCAAGTGCCATATTTACGAAATCGTCTATCGGCATAGCACCCATATCAAGTGCCTTGCGTGAGCGAACGGCAACCGTTCCCTCTTCGACCTCCTTCGCACCGAGAACGAGCATATAAGGGATCTTTGCAAGCTGTGCTTCGCGGATCTTGTATCCTATCTTCTCGTTTCTCTCGTCAAGCTCTACGCGCATACCGAGCGAGGTGAGCTTGTCGTAAAGTACCTCTGCTGCCTCGTGCTGTTCTCCTCCGATGGGAAGGATCTTTGCCTGTACGGGCGCGAGCCAGAGCGGGAATGCACCTGCATACTTTTCGATAAGAAGCGCGAGTGTACGCTCGTAGCAGCCGATCGAGGTTCTGTGAATGATATAGGGGTGCTTCTTTGTTCCGTCGCGGTCAACGTATTCCATACCGAACTTTTCTGCGAGCATCTGGTCGATCTGAATCGTGATAAGGGTATCTTCCTTACCGTGAACGTTCTTTATCTGGATGTCGAGCTTCGGTCCGTAGAATGCCGCTTCACCTACGCCTACCTTATAAGGAATTTCAAGGTGATCGAGTATTCTCGCCATCATATCCTGTGCTTCGTTCCACTGCTCCTCTGTGCCTATATACTTTTCGCGGTCGGAAGGATCCCACTGCGAGAATCTGTAAGAAACGTCCTCGTAAAGTCCGAGAGTTTTGAGCATATATATCGCAAGCTCAAGACAGCCCTTGAATTCGTCCTCGAGCTGCTCGGGAGTACACATAAGGTGTCCTTCGGAGATCGTAAACTGACGAACGCGGATAAGACCGTGCATTTCGCCCGAGGCTTCATTTCTGAAGAGTGTTGATGTTTCGTTATAGCGGAGCGGGAGATCGCGGTAAGATCTGCCCTTACTCAGATATGCTTGATACTGGAAGGGGCAGGTCATAGGACGGAGTGCCATACATTCCTTGTCCTCGGGATCGCCGAGCACGAACATTCCGTCAAGGTAGTGATCCCAGTGTCCCGAAACCTTATAAAGATCGGATTTCGCCATATAAGGAGTCTTTGTGAGAAGCCAGCCGCGCTTTTGCTCCTCGTCTTCAACGAATCTCTGAAGTGTCTGTATAATTCTTGCGCCCTTGGGAAGCATTATCGGAAGTCCCTGACCGATAAGATCGGACGTTGTGAAGAGCTCAAGCTCTCTTCCGAGCTTATTGTGGTCGCGCTTCTTTGCTTCTTCAACACGCGCGATATATTCTTCCATATCAGCCTTGTTCGGATATGCTATACCGTAAATTCTCTGAAGCATCTTGTTTTCAGACTTGCCTTCCCAGTATGCGCCTGTGCACTGTGTAAGCTTGAAGGCTTTTACCGCGCCTGTGCTGAAAAGGTGAGGTCCTGCGCACAGGTCAACAAACTCGCCCTGACGGTAGAAGGAAATATCTTCGCCCTCGGGGATTCTTGCGATAAGAAGCACCTTGTACGGCTCGTTTCTCTCTTCCATAAGCTTGATCGCTTCATCTCTCGGGAGCAAAAATCTTTCGATTTTAAGGTTTTCCTTAACGATCTTCTTCATTTCGCCTTCGATCTTCGAAAGAATTTCAGGGGTGAAGGAAATATCGCTGTCAAAGTCATAATAGAATCCGTCGTCAACTGCCGGTCCTATCGTGAGCTTTGCGTCGGGGTAAAGTCTTTTTACAGCCTGTGCCATAATGTGCGACGCGCTATGACGGAATACTGCCTTTCCCTCTGCGTCGTCAAACGTAAGCGGAGTGATTTCGGCATCGGCGTTAAGAGGTGCTGTAAGCTCTGCGACCTCGCCGTTTACCTTTGCGGCAAGCACCTTATTATTTGATGCCTCTGCGGCTCTGAGTGCCTCGTAAACTGTTACGGGCGCTTCAAGCTCGATTTCTTTGTCTAAAATCTTGAATTTCATTTTCTTCTCCTTATTTATAATGGTCTTTTATTATTTAAAATAAAAACACACCTCGGACAAAAACTTGTCCGGGGTGTGGATAAAACATATTGATCCGCACGGTTCCACCCGAGCTTTAACTCATTTTATTAAGTTTTACAAGGCGCGCGGTGGTAGCGTAAAGCTTCCGACATCGTCTTTTCAGCTTCCGACGACTCTCTGTGGACGGCAAGGTTTTTACGTGTTTGTCCGTTTGCTTTTTCTGATATTTCAGAAATACTAGGATTATTATACGCTCAAACTTTGGTTTTGTCAAGGGGTAAGCCTTGTTTGGTTGTAAAAAGTTTTTGTAGGGTGAGAAATTCCATCTACATTCCTGACAAGTATTGCTCTTTACGGATCAAATGCGATATTTTTATTTCGCTTTTTCTTTTATCTTCGCAATTTCTTTACTAAACCCTTTACGGAAACCATACCAGCTTTCCTTCACCTTATAGATGTCAAGTACACGTAAAGCATTCTCGTAATATTCTAGTGCTTCATTGTATTCGCCCTTATCCTCGCAACATTCTGCCATTCTATATGTGATAAACATAAATGCATATAAAGCCTCATCGAACTCTTGACATGCAGCGTCCCATTTTTCTTCCCCTTGTAAAATGCATGCCTTCAATCGTTGATTAGAAAAACGAATGTCGGGAATGATGTCAATTGCTTTTCGTGCGCTTTCATAATCGCCCTTTGCCTTGTACGCATATGCAAGAAACTGACAAGCATCATATTTTATTGCTTCATCTTTTGAAAGATCAATAATTTTTAACGCTATTTTAATAACCTCGTCGGGTGTTTCCTCGCTGCTCATAACATAAAGCCTATTGATCAACAGGACAACATTATCAGGGTATGTTTTTAATCCCTCATCTATAATGTTTCGCGCTTTCTCCCAATCAGAAGTACGATATTTCCAGCTTTCCTTTGCAATAGCAAATGCTTTATCTTCAATTTCTTTCAAATTGAAATCGAAAAGAACATCCATAGACACGCCAAAATAACTTGCTAAAGCGGGAGCAATTGTAATATCGGGCAAAGCTATATTATTTTCCCATTTGCTAACCGCTTGAAAAGAAACTCCCATACTATCCGCGAGTTGTTCTTGAGTAACGCCGCGTTGCTTTCTTAGTTCTTTGATTTTATTTCCAATATTCATAAATTCACCTCCGAAATTCAAGGCGGCGCCTGCCTTGTGCTTATATTATATCACCAAAATCTTTTATTGACAATAACCGCTTAAACGAAAAAAATCAACTGTCGGTTGAAAAATAAAAACACATCATCAATGCAGATGATGCGTTTTTCTGATTTATCGAAGGTGCTCACATAGCGCCGTTAGCTTTGCTAGAGATGTTTTAGGTAGTGCAAACATACATAAAACGCGCTTGTAAATCTTTTCGTTCATTTCTGTGTCGACAGAAATGAACCAAAGAACGACTTATGGGAAGGGAGGTTTCCCTTCCCTAAGAATCCCATCCCTCTTACCGCAAAACCTCCCGACCTCTATGGTCGGTTTTGCTCGCGCCGCGAATAAGACGCGGCGGAGGGCTGTGCCATTAGTTTTGTGAATAATATTTGAGATAGTGCTAACACACGGAAAATTAAAAACAATTTTACTTTTAGTAAAGTTTTTGAAGTTCTTAGAAACTTTTTCCAAAAAGTTTCTAAGCGGATTCTTAAGGCAGCGCCTTAAGTTCTGTTGAAGCGTTTTTCGAGTTCGTTTTCGGAAAGCTCAAAGGTACAGGGACGACCGTGAGGGCAATATTTAATATCGGGAATCTGGAAAAGGCGCTCTACTATCCAAGCGTTGTTGGTATCGTTATCTGCGATTCCCGCCTTCATAGCCGCCTTGCAGGACGCCTGATAAAGTGCTTTTTCAAATACACTGTCGCGTGTTACGACCTCGTTGCCCGTGCCCGAAGCAAGCTGATCTGCTATAACTATGAGCATATCGAGCGCGTCGCGGACGTCTATTCCCGTCGGCACACGGCTTATAGAGATCTCCTTACCGTTTTCGTTTGCCTCAAAATCAAATCCGAATGCCTTTATATCGTCGCTGTACTCAACAACAGCGGCAAATTCCTCACTGCCGAGAGTCAGGCTTTCGGGGACTATGAGAAGCTGTGAGTGGCTTTCGCTGCTACTGAGTATTCTTCTCATATCCTCAAAAAGTATTCTTTCGTGAGCGGCGTGCTTGTCAACGACCATTATTTTGCCGTCAAGCTCCACGAATATGTATGCGTGGAATGCCGTTCCGAGAATCCTGTAAGGCTTTTCTATATTCTGCTTGGTTACCTGCTCGGCTGTCATATCCGAAAGGCTGAAAAGATATTTCTCCTGCTCGGGAGCGCTTTCCTTTGCCTCTGGGGCAGCTTCGCTCTCTTTAGGAGTTATCTTTTCTATATCAATGAAGGTATTTCCAAAGCTCGAGAAATCGGACGCCGCTCCGAATGAAATATCAAGCGGATTCTCGGCGGTCTTCTCTGCCGCCTTCTCTTCTACAGATTTTTCCTGTGTTTCGGGAGTATAGCTTCTCGTTTCTTCCTTTTCCTTTTCAAAGACCGCACTGCCGAGATTTTCAAAAACAGATCTCTGCTCGGTCTTGGGCTTACCCTCGGACGCTATTCTGTCATATATCGGCACGAAAGCGTTTACCGCATCGTATTTTTCGGGTGTAACGTGCCTCGGCTGAAGCTGAATATCGATATCGGGGTCCATTCTGTGATTGAGTAGCGCGTTTTTGACCGCACAGTAGACCGCATCGAATATCGAGCGGTCGTTTGAGAATTTGACCTCAAGCTTAGTCGGATGCACGTTTACGTCAACAAATGCGGGGTGAATGTAAATATAGAGCACTGCACAGGGAAATTTCGAGCTTTCGAGATAGGAATCAAACGCCTGCTCGAGTGCCGCGCACACAGTTTTGCTTCTTATATATCTTCCGTTGATGAAAAATATCTGAAAATTTCGGTTCGGGCGCACGTTTTCGGGAAGTCCGACATATCCGTTCACCTCTATACCCTCTGTCATCGAGCGCACCTCTGTAATTTTTGAGGTAAAATCCTTTCCGAAGATAGCACGCATAACGCTGATTATCTTGCCGTCGCCCGGTGTTTTAAACTTCTGTACCGAGTCGGAAATAACGCTTATCGATATATCGGGGCGTGAAAGCGCCTGCTTTTCAACGGCTGAAATTATTGCCATAGCCTCGGTCGCGTCTTTTTTGAGGAATTTTCTGCGCGCGGGAACGTTGGAGAAAAGCTCCTCGACGATTATAGTCGTACCGTTTCGAGTGCCGCTTTCGACAATATCGGTAACCTTTCCGAATTCAGAGGTAAGCAGAGTGCCGAAATCGTCCTCGGGACGCTTGGTCATTATTCTGACCTTCGACACAGAGGATATTGCCGCAAGTGCTTCCCCTCTGAAGCCGAGAGTCATTATACTGTCAAGGTCTGATGCCTTTGATATTTTGCTTGTCGCGTGGCGCTTCAGCGCGACAGGGAGATCCTCGCGCGCGATTCCGCATCCGTTGTCGGTAACGCGTATAAAGGTTATACCGCCGTGCTTTATTTCGACTATTATTTCGCTCGCGCCCGCGTCAATAGAGTTTTCTACAAGCTCCTTGACCGCCGATGCGGGACGGTCCACAACTTCTCCGGCGGCAATAAGGTTTGCCACCTGAAAGTCAAGCTGATTTATTATTCCCATTTTTATGACAAATCCTTTCTTTTTTCGCCTTTAATTATTATAATTTTGCCTTAATCAAGCATTTTCTTGAGCTCATACACAAAGTTGAGCGCTTCTATCGGGGTAAGCGTTTCAACGTCGGTCTTTCTCAGCTTTTCGGCTATATCCTTTTCGATATAATCGTCTATCGAGAAGGACTCGATTCCTCTGTCGGTATTCTTCTTATGTGTCTGGATCCTATCGCTTTCCGACTCTATTTTTGCAAGTATTTCCTTTGCGTGCTTTACTATTTCGCCGGGCACTCCCGCAAGCTGTGCGACCTCTATTCCGTAGCTGTCGTCAGCCGCGCCTCTTACTATCTTGCGAAGAAATACTATTCCCTTATCCTTTTTACGCGCGGTTATAGAGTAGTTTACTATACCCTCGCTTGTCGCTTCAAGCTCTGTCAGCTCGTGATAGTGGGTCGCGAAAAGCGTGCGCGCACCTATCTTCTTGCCTGCGGTATATTCTGCCACCGCACGCGCTATACTCATTCCGTCAAAGGTAGACGTACCTCTGCCTATTTCGTCGTATATTATAAGACTTCTGCGTGTCGCGTTTTTAAGTATGTACGCGACCTCGCTCATTTCGAGCATAAAGGTAGACTGACCGCGCGCAAGGTCGTCCGATGCTCCTATACGCGTAAAGAGCTTATCTACGATGCCGACTCTTGCATCTCTTGCGGGAACAAACGAGCCTATCTGCGCCATTACGCATATGATGGCGACCTGTCGCATATATGTCGATTTACCCGCCATATTAGGCCCTGTTATCATAAGCAGACGCGAGGAGGCAGTATCGGTATAGGTGTCGTTTGGAACGAAAATTTCACCGTCAGCAAGGAATTTTTCAACGACAGGGTGTCTGCCGTCCTTTATGTCTATGACCTCGCTTACGTCAACCTCGGGGCAGGTATATCCGTTTTCATAGGCAACCTGTGCGAGCGAGCGGTAAACGTCTGTTTCGGCAATAATATCTGCCGCGTCCTGTATTCTCTTTACGTTTTCGGTAAGAAGCTCGCGCAGCTTTGTGAAAAGCTCAAATTCGATAGCGTTTATCTTATCGGTCGCGCCGAGAATAGTCGCTTCAAGCTGTTTAAGCTCGTCGGTTATATATCTCTCGCCCGTCGAGAGCGTCTGTTTTCTTATATAAGTTTCGGGAACGTCGGGAATATTTGATTTTGAAACCTCGATATAATAACCGAACACGCGGTTATATCCTATCTTCATATTCTTGATGCCCGTCTTTTCCTTCTCCTCGGCCTCAAGCTTATCAAGATATTTTTTACTGTTTTTGAGAATATCTCTCAGCCTATCAAGCTCACCGTTTACTCCGTCCGCGATAAATCCACCCTCTCTTACCGAAAACGGCGGGTTTTCGACAATAGAGCCGTCTATCACGCGGAAAATATCCGAAAGTACGTCAAGCTTCTCATAAAGAGAGCTAAGCTTACTTGACTTGCAAAGCGCAAGTGTTTTCTTTATTTCGGGAAGATGTCCTATCGTATTTGCAATAGCACGCATATCCTTTGCGTTGGCACATCCGTAAACGACCTTTGTCATAAGTCTTTCAAGGTCGAGCATACCTCTGAGATTTTCGTAAAGGTCATCTCTTATTATGAACTCATCAAAAAGCTCCTGAACTGCGCCCTGACGCTCAAGTATCGCGTTTGAATTTACAAGGGGCTGTTCTATCCACTTGCGAAGCATTCTCGCTCCGAGTGAGGTACAGGTCTTATCAAGAACCCAAAGAAGTGTTCCCTTCTTTTCCTTCGTACGCAGAGTTTCGCAAAGCTCAAGATTTCGGCGTGTCGACGCGTCTATTTCAAGATACTGTCCGCACGAATATATCTGCGGCTTTCTGAAATAGGAGATGTCTATCTTCTGCGTTTCAGAGATATACGCGCAAAGCGCACCTATTGCCGATACGATAAGCACCTCGCACTCTGTTATCTCCTCGGAGGTCATCTGAAGTCCTGTCATGAGCATCTTACGGCAGGTGGCAGGATCAAAGTACTCTTTATCGCACGAGCTGAAAAATACGTTTATCTTATTTTTTATAAGCGAGTAAAGCTCCGAGCCCTCTTCAAGCGAAGTATTTGCAATAAGCTCCTTTGGCATATAGACCGACAGCTCGCTTATAAGTGCACTCTTGTAGTTTTTGACAAGTGTCGCGCGGATCTCGCCTGTCGAAACGTCGGCAAAGCAGAGCGCGGCATCGTTTGTGCCCACGCAAACAGATGCAAGATAGTTATTTTTGCCCTCGGTAAGCTGATTTGTATCGGTTACGGTGCCGGGGGTAATAGTTCTTACGACCTCGCGCTTTACAAGTCCTTTGGTCGTCGCAGGGTCTTCTGTCTGCTCGCAAATTACTACCTTATAGCCTCTCTCGACGAGCTTTCCTATGTAAATGTCCGCGCTGTGATAGGGTACTCCGCACATCGGAGCGCGCTCGACGTCGCCGCACTGCTTACCCGTGAGCGTAAGGTCGAGCTCACGCGAAACAAGCTTTGCGTCGTCATAAAACATTTCATAAAAGTCGCCAAGACGGAAGAAAAGTATCGCATCTTCATTCTGACTTTTTATTTGCAGATATTGCTGCATCATCGGCGAAAGTGCCATAATTTTTTTAACCTATTATATTGGGAAACTTTTTGAAAAAAGTTTCCCAAGCCTTTCAAAAACTTTACTAAAAGATAACACTTAAATCAAGGGGCGCAGTTTGCGGTTTTCGTGAAGCGAAAAGTCGGACGGCTGTCCGACAGCGAAACTGCCAAGCGATGCGAAGCATCGGTTTTGCCCTGTCAAAAACTTTTTCTGCGAGACAACTTTTTGAAAAAAGTTGTCTCGCGCTCTTTCAAAAACTTTACTAAAAAATACCGCTTGAGTCGGAGCGTTTAAATCTGCCTAATCACGCTCTGCGCGATTCTTTAATGGCAACCGCCGCAGGTCGAGCAGTCGTGTGTACATCCGCCCTCTTCTTCACCGCCGTTAGCCTGTCTTACTACCTCGCTGATAAGGTTGGAAATAAGATTGTTGTACGCTTCCTGTGCAGCCTCGTATTCCTTATAGGTTTCGTGGCTGATTATCTGATCGTATATCTCGTTAAGACGCTTGTCTATTGCGGCAATAAGCGCCTCGTCCTTTACCTCGAGCGCACCGTGCTCCTCAAGCACCTTCTGCTGTACCTGATACTCTGTAAATGCAGAGCGAAGCTCTGTGTTTTCTGCGTATGCCTTTGCTGCGTTTTCAAGACGCTGTCCTGCCTCGGAGGATCTGATCCTCTGTCCGAGTATTGCTGCCATTTCGATAAGTTCCATTTTATTTTTCTCCTTAAATTTAACTTTTTTTATTTTATAAGCTCACCTGAAAGCGAAAAGGTTTCCGCTTCGGTTATTTTTATATTTGCCCAGCTTCCGATAAGACTGTCTTCGCCTGTGAAATGCACGAGTCGGTTCTTTTCGTTTCTGCCCGTCAGCTTATCGGGATTTGTCTTACTTCTACCCTCTACGAGCACCTTTTGAACTGTGCCGAGATAGATGTTATTCTTTCCGTTTGATATTGCGTTCTGCTTTTCAAGCATACGGGCAAAGCGCTCCTTTTTGACCTTTTCGGGAATCTGATTTGGCATCACCGACGCCTTCGTTCCCCTGCGCTTTGAATATATAAACGAATAAATATTATCGTAACCGACTCTTTCGAGCATGTCGAGAGTTTCCTCGAAATCTTCCTCGCTCTCGCCCGGAAATCCGACGATTATATCGGTAGTTATCGCAATATCGGGCATTTTCTCGCGCATATAGCTTACAAGTCCGAGATAGGTTTCTCTGTCATAATGGCGATTCATCTCGCGAAGTATTTTGTCGCTTCCCGACTGAAGAGGCAGATGGAAAGCCTTTGCGATCTTCGGGTTTTTCGCCATAGTATCGATAAGCTTATGAGATGCGTCCTTCGGGTGGCTCGTCATAAAGCGTACGATGAAATCGCCCTCTATCTTGCAAATATCGTCGAGCAGATCGGCAAAATCGTAAGACCCTACAAAATCCTTGCCATATGAGTTTACGTTCTGACCGAGCAGGGTTATTTCTCTGTATCCGCTTGCGGCAAGCTCCTTTATCTCGGCGAGTATCTCGTTTTTATCTCGGCTGCGCTCGCGTCCTCTTACGTAAGGAACTACGCAGTAGGTGCAGAAGTTATTACAGCCGTACATTACCGACACCCACGCCTTGAAGCTTGACTCTCTCCGAGCGGGAAGTCCCTCGGCAATATTTCCGATGTCGCCGCAGTCGAGATAGTACTGTCTTTTTTGCTTTATCATACAGTTATAGAGTATCTCGGGGAAACGCCAATTCATACTCGTTCCGAAAAGGAAATTGATATAAGGATATTTGTTTTTTATATCCTCTTTTCTGTGCTCCTGCGACACCATACAGCCGCCGACACCGATGATAAGATGCTTTTTCTTCTCTTTAAGGTGCTTGAACTGACCTGTGATAGATAGTGCGCGAAGCTCAGCGTGTTCTCTTACCGCGCAGGTGTTGACGATTATTATATCGGCAAGAGCAGGATCATAGGTTGGGGTGTATCCCATACGGACGAGCATACCCATTATTCTCTCGCTGTCCGCCTCATTCTGCTGACAGCCGAAGGTCTCTACGTATGCGTAGTGAGTTTCCTGCATTCTATCTGCAAGAAGAGCCTTCACCCTGTCCATATATTCGTACTGTATTTTGATCTCTTCGGGAGATATTACTATATTCTTTCTTTCCATTTCAGTTCCTAAACTCAGTAATTGTATATCTTATTTATTATATCAGAAAATTTATCGTTTTACAAGTAAAATCGACTGAAAAAGTGCAAATTTATTTACAGAAGTTCATTTAAAGCTCGAGCGTCGGCACAAAGGTCGATATTTCTTCTCTTTGACTCCTCAAAAAGAGGCACGAGCACGTCGGTAAGCCTTACCGCGTCGCAGACTACCGTATCGGCAAGACCGATCTTCGAAACATGGGTAGCACCGCTGCTTTCAAGAAGCTCTGCAAACTTTACAAAGTTCGCCGACACATCGGGAGTGCCCTTAGTGTAGTGCGTTTTGGACGGCTGTTTTCTTGAAATCCCGTCTTTATCTATAACGGTAAAGGGTATCTCTTCGTCGGTGAGGCGGTTTGGCATATCAACTCTTTCGTCTACCGAGTGGATATAGGTATTTCTGTTATGCCCTACACCGACAAGGAGTATCTTTGCCTTTTCGTCGTAAAGTCTGCCCCAGCAGCCCTCTTTCGGTGTGGGAGTATGGCACTCGCACTCATTTTCGATATACTTCTCAGCTCTTTTTCCGAACGCCGCAAGAGAATGCGTCGGGTGAAGAGAGCGAAATGCGTCCTTATGAAAGGCGGCAACTGTCGGAAGCGCGCCAATGCACGGCTCGGTTTTTCTTACGTCGAATACGGGGGACTCTTTATTCACGTTTGCCCACGTGTGCGTGGGAATAAGGAGCAGTCCGTTTGAGAGATACTCACGAAAAGCCGCTATAAGCCCCTCGGCTCTTCCCTCGACTTCGCCGACGGCGCGTAGCGACGAGTGTATCATAACCGTATCGCTCGGCTCTATTCCCGCCATTTCTATCTGTTTAAGCAAAGTACTGTAAGTGGTCATAAGCTTCCCTTTCAAGTGAAAACATATCAAATAAAATTATAGCATTACTTACTACCTTTGTCAACACAGAAAATAGAGCAGCGTCTGTGCGAGGCAAGAATGTGATTTTATTTTAAAAAGACAAAATATATCTTTATTATTTGCCTTTGAAATGTTGACAGCATACTGTTTTTATGTTATAATACACAAAAACGTACAAGAAAATTAGATAATAATTGACAAAAATATAACAAAGATTAGAGGGAGAGGACACAATATGTTTTCTTTAAAATTCAAAAGAACATTGATGCCCGGCGGAACGTCCTTGCCGCACTTCAAGGGCACGTCAGGAATAGCCCCCGTTCGTATGCCCGCGCCTGCATCGGTTATAATTCCGATGTCTATGCACATAGGCGCGCCCGCCGTTCTTGCAGTAAAGCTCGGCGACCACGTTGACGTCGGACAGCTTATCGCCTCTGCGTCAAGCTTCGTCAGCGCACCGATATACGCAAGTATCTCGGGTACGGTCAAGAAAATAGATACCGTTTTATCGAGTGCAGGAAGCTCGGTTCAGGCAGTACATATAGAGTCTGACGGTCTTATGACACCTTATGCCGAGCTTAAAGCTCCCGAGGTGAACGATTACGCCTCATTTATTAACGCTGTACGCGAAAGCGGAGCGGTCGGTCTTGGCGGAGCGGGATTTCCTACCGCGGTCAAGCTCGACGTTAAGGACACAAGCAGAGTTTCTGAAATCGTCATAAACGGTGCCGAGTGCGAGCCTTACATAACAAGCGACACGCGCACGATGCTCGACAGGGTCGACGATATAAAATACGGAATCGAGCTACTCGAAAAATATCTCGATGCGAAAAAGATAATATTCGGAATAGAGTCAAACAAGCCCGAGTGTATTGCCGAGATGAAAAAGCTCGCGGCGCAGGACGAAAAGATCAAGGTCGTTTCTCTGCCCTCGAGATACCCGCAGGGCGGCGAAAAGGTGCTCGTATATAACACAACCGGCAAGCTGATTCCCGAAGGAAAGCTTCCGATAGACGTCGGAACTATCGTTCTCAACTGCACGACTCTCGCATTTATCGCATCATATATCAAAACAGGTATGCCGCTCGTTGAGAAATGCGTTACGGTAGCGGGCGGAGCGGTCAAAAATCCGCAGAACGTCATAGTTCCCATCGGAACAAGACTGCGCGACGTATTTGATTTCTGCGGCGGTCTTGTATGTGAGCCTAAGAAGGTCCTTTGGGGCGGTCCTATGATGGGTATAAGCGTCCCCAACCTTGATGAAACGATACTCAAAAATACAAACGCAATTCTTGCGCTAACTGACAAGGAAGCTCCGAGCGTCAAAACGACCTCGTGTATCCGCTGCGGAAGCTGTATAAACGCTTGTCCTTTACATCTCGACCCGACGGCATTTACAAGAGCTTACAAGAACAAGGACGGCGCTCAGCTTGAAGCACTGCACCTCGGTATGTGTATGGAATGCGGATGCTGCTCGTTTGTATGTCCTGCAAAGCAGCCTCTTGTTCAGCGCAACAGACTTGCCAAAACGCTAATGAAGCAGTATCAGGCATCAAAGCCTAAAAACTAATGTTTATCCTCACATTAAGAAAGGACTAAAAGATCATGAATCAGTTTACAGTTTCATCTTCTCCGCATATTACTGCAAAGAAAACGACTCATACCGTAATGCGCGACGTTCTTATCGCACTTGCACCTGCGTCGGTCGCGGCTGTCGTTATTTTCGGCTGGTACAGTCTTGCGCTTATCGTTGTTTGTATTGCCAGCGCCGTTTTATCCGAGTTTTTATTTAATCTTATATGTAAAAAAGAACAAACTATAAATGACCTCTCCGCCACAGTTACGGGACTTATCCTTGCCCTTAACCTTCCGACGTCGGTGGCTCTTTGGCAGGCGGCGCTCGGCTCGGTCATCGCAATAGTCGCAGTTAAATGCCTTTTCGGCGGTATCGGTCAAAATTTTGCCAATCCCGCAATCGTTGCGCGAATAGTTCTCTTCCTTTCGTTCAGCGACTCTATGGCGAAAGGCTCCGTTCCTAAAATTACGGCAGTGGACGCCATTTCGGGAGCTACTCCCCTTGCAGTGCTCGGCGGCGCGGAAGGTGAGCTTCCCTCTATGACACAGCTTCTCTTCGGTCTTTACGGCGGTGCTGTCGGCGAGACCTGCTCGGTGGCTCTCCTTATAGGTCTTGTATATCTCCTTTGCAGAAAGGTAATTACCTGGCATATTCCGATAACATTTGTAGCAACCGTAGCACTCCTTACTCTCGGAAATAACCCGATATATCAGATACTTTCGGGCGGACTTCTTATCGGTGCAATATTTATGGCAACCGATT
Organism: Eubacteriales bacterium; assembly: GCA_045580325.1. Lineage (GTDB taxonomy): Bacteria > Bacillota > Clostridia > Oscillospirales > CAG-272 > SIG672. The sequence goes on along the minus strand of JAZNNR010000007.1, from coordinate 65,935 downwards.
ACGTAACATCGCCTGCAACTCCCTTCGGCAAGGTGATATTCGGTATAGGCTGCGGACTTATAACCGTGCTTATCCGTCTGTTCGGTAACTACCCCGAGGGCGTATCGTTCGGAATACTTCTTATGAACATACTTACTCCTTACATAGAAAAATGGACTGTAAGAAGACCTCTCGGTTCATTTTCCGCAAAAAAGAAGACAAAGAAGGAGGGCGAGGCAAAATGAAGGACTCTATTAAAAGTGTAGTTGTTATCACCGCTATCTGTCTGATCATTGCCGCGCTTCTCGGTGTTACGAACTATATCACCTCTCCCGTTATCGAAAAGGGTGAAAAGCAGCGTGCAAACGATCTTTGTATGGAATTTTTCCCCGACGCAAAGGGATTTGAAGAATTAAAAACCGATGAGCTTGACAAGCTTCCCAAAACGATAAGTGCAATATACAAAGAAACAAGCGGTCTTGGATACGTTTTTCAGATAACCACAAAGGGCTACGAAAGCGGTCTTGTAATTATGTGCGGCATATCTGCTGACGGCAAAATAGTTCAGACCAAAACACTTTCAAGCAGCGAAACAAAAACGATAGGCGGAAAAACAGAAAGTGAGTCTTACACCTCCCAGTACGTAGGTCTTGACTCGTCCTTTTCCGACAAGGTAGACGCTATTTCAGGCGCGACTATCACCTCTACGGCATACGAAAACGCTATCGCCGATGCTTTTGCCGCTCTGAAGATCGTGTCGGGTAAGTAAGGGAAAGGAGCTAAATATGTCTAACAAAAAAAGTAAACTTTCTATTCTCATAAACGGCATAATACGTGAAAATCCCGTTCTCGTGCTTGTGCTTGGAACCTGTCCCACGCTCGCCGTTACAACAAGCGTTACCGCCGCTATCGGCATGGGTATCGCAGCAACGATAGTGCTTATATGCTCCAATATGGTTATTTCTGCACTCAGAAATATAATTCCCGACAAGGTAAGAATCCCCTGCTACATAGTTCTTATCGCGGGCTTTGTTACGATGGTACAGCTCTTTATGCAGGCTTATCTCTACTCGCTCTACCAGATGCTCGGCGTATATCTTTCTCTTATCGTTGTAAACTGTATTATCCTCGGAAGAGCGGAAATGTTCGCGAGAAACAATACCGTCGGTGCTTCCTTCCTTGATGCTCTCGGAATGGGTATCGGATTTACTCTTGCTCTTGTTGCAATGTCGAGTATCCGTGAAATTCTCGGCGCGGGAACTATCTGCGGAGTGGCTATTCCCTTTATCAAGGACTACTCTCTCGCAGTACTCACGATGGCTCCCGGCGGATTCTTCGTATTCGGTTGCCTCATCGCTCTTATTAACAAGCTGACAAAGGGCAAGGGTGTAAAGCGCAAGGAATTCTCCTGCGACGTTTGTCCGTCCGCCGCTTTCTGTAAAAAGAAGGCATTCGGAAATCCCGACGAGGCGTGCGCAAACACTGCTGAAAACAGCTCGTCAGAGGGCTGATAAAGATTGTTTTTCTCTTACATTTTTAAGAAAGGTATGGTAAAAACTGATGTTTACACCCGAAATGTTAAAATCACTCGCTGTAATACTCGTCAGCAGTGTTCTTGTAAACAACTACGTTCTTAATAAATTCCTCGGAATATGTCCCTTCCTCGGGGTCTCCAAAAAGCTCGATCAGGCAACGGGAATGGGACTCGCCGTAATATTCGTAATGCTTGCCGCTACCGCTGCAACCTGGCCGATATATACGTATATTCTTCTTCCGGGCAAGCTTGCGTATATGCAGACTATCGTATTTATCCTCGTTATTGCGGCGCTCGTTCAGTTCGTTGAGATCGTTCTTAAAAGATACATACCCTCGCTTCACAAGTCGCTCGGTGTTTATCTTCCCCTCATCACAACAAACTGCGCGGTTCTCGGTGTTGCGATAAACAATATCACCGACGAATATACTTTCATCGAATCTATGGTAAGCTCGCTCGGCTGCGGTCTTGGATTTTTACTTGCTATGGTAATTTTCTCGGGTGTTCGCTCACGCCTTGAAAATTCAAATCCGCCCGAATCCTTCAAGGGTCTTCCGATAACCCTTGTTGCCGCCGCCATCGTATCTCTTGCCTTCTTCGGCTTTGCCGGAGTTGCGGAAAATCTTTTTGCATAAGGGAGGAGATTTGTAATGACAGAAATTATTTTCGCCATTGTCGTTGTAGCCGCCATAGGACTTATTTGCGGACTTGTTTTGACTGTTGCTTCAAAATTTATGGAGGTCAAAGAGGACTCGAGAATTACCGAGGTGCGTGAGTGTCTGCCCGGCGCTAACTGCGGAGCCTGCGGCTTTACAGGCTGCGACGGATACGCCAAGGCTCTTATAGAAACCGAGGGTACTCCGACAAATCTCTGTACTCCCGGCGGCTCTGAGGTCGCAAAGAAGATTGCCGAAAAGCTCGGCGTTGAGTTCGCCGATACCGAAAAGGCTGTGGCTTACGTTCACTGCCACGGCGACTGCTCGGCAACAAAGGTAAAATTCAATTACGAGGGAATCTCGACCTGCGCGGGAGCAAAAATGCTCTTCTCGGGCAACTGGGCTTGTCCTCACAGCTGTATAGGGCTCGGCGACTGTGCTCTTGCATGCCCGAGTAACGCTATACTTATCCGCGACGGAATAGCGCACATAGACCCTAAAAAATGCACGGGCTGCGGTCTTTGCACAAAGACCTGTCCCAACTCTCTTATCACTCTTTATCCCGCAGGCAAGCATATCGTCGTTGCCTGCAACAGTACGGACAAGGGCGCGGTAACGCGAAATGTCTGCACAAACGGCTGTATAGGCTGTAAAAAGTGTGAAAAGACCTGTCCGTCGGGCGCGATAAGCGTCAAAGACAATCTTGCAAGAATAGACAATGAAAAATGCACCGATTGCGAGCTTTGCGTTGAGGCTTGTCCTATCGGCTGTATAAAAATCGCTGATTTTACAGCAGTAAACTCTTAAAAAGCATAAGCAGGGGCGTGATGAGGTATGAAACAGTCAAATAAAACGGTAGTACGAAATGATATTATCGTAATTCTGACTCCTCTCATCATCGCCCTTGTTTTTTTCGTTTTTACCTTGATCTTCAGTCCCAAAACAGACGGCGAAAGAGCTGTCATATCTCTTGACGGCGAAGTTGTCGGAGAGTATTCTCTTGCCGAGGATATTTCCCTGCCCGTTTGCGACAAGGATGGCGATTTTCTTCTCACCTTTATAATAGAGGACGGCAAGGCGTACGTCAAGGACTCGGTCTGCAACGACCACAGCTGTGAGCGTATGGGGCCTATCTCGCGCTCGGGTGAAAGTATTATTTGTCTTATTTCAAGGGTTACAGTAACTATTCGCGGCAGGGCTATAGATATAGATGCGGTCGCCTGCATTCCCTCGGAGGTGAAGAAAAGTCGGTGAAATTTAGTAAAACGAGGCAGATCTCATATCTTGCTATGTTCACTCTCGTTGCGCTCGGACTTTCCTATCTCGAAAGTCTGATTCCGCCCCTTACCTCGATTCCCGGAATAAAGATCGGACTTGCAAATCTCGCCGTGATATTTGTTCTTTACAAATTCGGGGTAAAAAGCGCATTTATCGTATCGCTTACCCGTGTTTTCATCTCTTTTTTGCTTTTCGGAAGCGTACTTTCGCTCGCTTACAGCTTTTCGGGCGCGCTTTTCAGTATCACCGTAATGTCGGTAATGAAAAAAAGCGAAAGGTTCTCAGAGATCGGTGTCAGCGTCGCAGGAGCGACTGTGCACAATATCGCGCAGATACTCGTCGCACTTCTTATCTTCTCGGTAAAAGAGATACTTCTTTATCTGCCCGTGCTTATAATATCCGCCGTAATTTCGGGAATATTTATAGGTGTTGTCGGCGCGATTACTGTGAGAAGGATAAGGATAAAATAAAATTTGATTATAAAAACACCCCGACAGATTTAATAGTCTGTCGGGGTTACTTTATTCTGTTCGACAAATTGGAACTTAGTGAGTTATCTTTTCATTGATAAGCTTTGTTATTTCAAATAAATTAGTATTTAAAAAATTATCCGAAATAGTAATGTACTCATACCCCATCTTTTTGTTTGTACGCATAAACAATCTTTTGAGCAAATTTTGTTTTTTTAAGAATTCTTCTCCATTATGAAGCTCAATGCACAAAAACATGCCCTTGATATATATACTTTTAATTTCCGTATATCGTATTTCGCCACCACAAACAAACGAAGATCTATCCACCAAGTAATCATCGCCAATCTCTATCATCTTATTTCTATATAACAGAACACTACGAAGAATGACTAATATGCCAAGACCAAAAAACACAAAGCCAAAGACCATAAATGTCTTTATCAGATAATACACAATATCATTATTAAAAAGCGAAACGTCTACGTATTGGCGAAAGTTGCAGAATGCAAAAAAGAAACATATCGCTAATAGGCCGATGCCCAAAAGAATAATAGTAATTGATCGCTTAACATTGCACTTGATATTTTTCATCACTCGTCATTCCTTTTTAAGATCAGACAAATTCTTATTTATCTCTCTGTTTTATCGCCAGTTTCGCCTTTGTATTACAAAGGCATAGGGCAAAGCCCATACCCCTATGGTTGCACGTATCCAAAGGCTCCCTCCGGGAGGGAGCTCCCGACGAAGTCGGGTGAGGGAGAGCGCGTTACAATGAAGTCAGTACAAATCTAAAGTTACACAGGCTCCTTCCGTCACGCTACGCGTGCCACCTCCCTCTCGGAGGGAGGCTTTCTGTTAGCCCCATTATAACACAAATCGGCAGAGAAAAACAATCTCTCTACCGAAATTTGCAAACATCCTTATGAGAACGCTCCTAAGCGAGAGGCTTTTCTTTGCAATAATTATGTTCCTACTTTAACCTTGAAGATCTCATTTATAAAATCTAACGCTTGATTTCGGTCGTAAGTAGATGTGCGGAGAATATACGCATTTTTTCCATGAATAACTACCAGCTCACCGGAAAACGTTCCCCACGAACTCAAATAGGTGGGATTTCGTTCGGTATCAACACCTGTAACGTTATCGTAATATTTTTTTGCGCTTTCCTCATCACAAAATTCGTATGCAAAAATGTCAAACTCGAAATCCCCACTCGAAATTTCGCCGGCGTAAAATCTCTCGTATTTCAAACCCTTAAGGTATTTGTCTTTTTTTGGCGTGTCGTGCTTTTTTACCTCAACACCATCATATTCTTCGAATTTTTCACAATCTGAAATATCCGAAAAAATACAAAAGCTACGGCCATCAGGATATTCAATCTTCTCACGTATAACGCTGACAAAAAGCGGCAAAAGTGTTACACTTAAAAAAATTACTACCGCAATTATTCCGTAAATCTTTTGTTTTTTCATAGTAATTTTCCTCTCCTATGCAAACAAACATTAGCATTGTGCTAACATTCACTTCTCATCCTTTTTCTCAAAATAACGGTTATAAAGCGGCGTTTCCTCATTAGGAAGATTAACAAGACGGTAGGTGTCCGGTCTTCGCTGACTGAAGCGTGTCTTTCTCATAGAATGTGAAGGATAGAAATAGGTCGAGCCATACTGCGGTGCGGGCTCTTTCTTTATATCAATTTCAGCCGTAACTACGCAGGTCTTATCTCTCGGTGCAAGTGCAACGATATTTCCCATATTATCTACAATACAGCTCGGATCGCAGAAGGACACAACGCCATTTGGGTGCATACCCATTGCCGCTGCAATAGTTACGCTGTTTTCGTATGCTCTTGAAAGTCCGTAGATATTTTCCCATCCCCACGTCGGGCAGGCAATAAGATCCGCTCCGCCGAGTGCAAGCTCGCGTGCCGCCTCGGGAAACTGAAGATCCCAGCAAACAAGCATACCGACATTGCCGACGTCAGTTTCAAACACTTCAAATCGGTCGCCCGGAGTAACGTTAAGTTCCTCGCCCGCAGGAAGATGAACCTTTTTGTGTATACCAACGATCTCCCCGTTTCTGCCGAAAAGCACTGCGGTATTATAGGTCTTACCCTCAAGTGTCAGAAGAAGTCCGGCGACGATATACATATTATACTTTTTTGCAGTTTCTGAAAAACGCTTTACCAAAGGTCCGTCAATGCCCTCATATATTTCAGGATATCGAAAGCGTGTATCGCCAAATCCTACGATACTGTTTACGTTTTCGATAGTTACCGCGAGGTCCGCACCCTCTTTGCCTGCCTGATCTAACAGCTCAAAGCAGTCGTCAAGAGTCCTTGCGGACATTTCTTTAAGCAGATCAAGCTCGGGCTTCTCTCTTATCATATCATAGTAGTATCTTTTACCCTGCTGCAAAACCGAAATTTTCATATCAAAGGACCTTCTTTTTTAATTTTCTTTAAATCGGATTTTTCTTTATCTTCGCATAGGCGCGCGGATATTTTTGCGGGGTGCTTTCTACCTTCTTTACAACTATAAGCGCTCTTGCGCCAAGCTCGTCGATGCTTAGCTGATCAAAGGCTTCAAGCTCGCCGCCGAGCGTTTTTATTCCCCTTTCGGCTTCGCTGTATTCAAGCTCTGCCCCCGCGCCCTTCATAGCAACGAAGATACCGCCTTTTTTGACAAAGGGCAGACATATCTCGTCAAGCACGTTAAGTCTTGCCACCGCTCTCGACACGCAGGCGTCGAATTTTTCGCGGTATTCGGGCATCTTTGAAGCGTCCTCGGCACGCATCGGGAGTGTTTTCACCGAAAGTCCGAGCTTTTTCGCCATACCTGACACAAAAGTGAGCTTCTTTGCCGTAGAATCGAGCGCAGTGATCGAAATATCGGGACGGGCAATAGCAAGAGGCAGTGTCGGAAATCCGCCGCCGCATCCGACGTCTATGACCTCGGCTCCCTCTTTTATTTTATCTACTGCCATAAGACTGTCTGCAAAATGTCCGAGAATGACCTGACGCTGCTCGGTAAGCGCTGTAAGATTCATTACCTTATTTGTTTCCACAAGATCTTCATACAGAATTTCAAAGCGCTCTATATACTCTTCTCCAGTGTATTTCTGAAGTCCGAGCGAGTTAAATATTTCTGTGAATTCTTCTCTGAACGAAATCATTTATTACCACCTATATTAAAACACGAAGATAGACATTACCGTGAAAAGAAGCGCGCATATCAAAAACACGGGAGAAAGAAATACCTCTGTTATGGCATATATTCCGCGTGTTCTTCCCTTTTGCTCCTTTTCGTTCTTCTTCATAAGAGCGTCGCCTACCGAATATTCCCAGTATATTATCGACGCTTCGCGAAGCGACAGAGTGAGGGTGAGCAGGAAGAGCGAAACAAGAATAAACAGCGAAAAGAGCATACTTCCCGAGCCGAGTATCATCTGCGAAACAAGCGGTATAGCGTATATACTGAACAGATTATTTGCAAGATGAAGCAGTATCGTTATAAAAAGATTCTGCGTTATATAGTATGCGCTGCTGAGAACGATTCCGCAGAAGAAATAGGAAAGAAAGCCGTTTATATCAAAGTGAAGCATCGCAAAGGCGAGCGAGGACAGACTTATCGCGCAAAACTTGCCGTAGCCGCTGTATTCATACAAAAGTATGCCTCTGAAAACAAATTCCTCACATATCGCGGGAACAAGGCAGAGCGCAAGAAAAACGTAAGAAAATCCGCTTGTTTCACTTATTGCCGAAAGCTCCTGCCCCGTTGTCGAAACAGCGTACTCCTGCCCACCGAGTGCATAAACGATAAACTGTATAAGCATACTTCCTATAACGAGAACGCCGAGTGTATATATCAAAAAGAGGGTCTTTGACGGAATCATCGCGCTTACGTTTATGTTTGAAAAATACTTATCGTCGCGTGTGCGTATATAAAAAAGCGCAGGGAGAGCAAATATCACTATTTGTGCAACTATCGTCTTCATAAATATCTCGTCTACACTTTTACCCGAGGTAAGATTAAAAAGACGAATAATAAGAGTCATTATGAAAACAAAAAGCACAAGAAGGGGCGCAATACCCGAGCTTTTAAACTTCTTTGCCAACGATTTTCACCTCTTTTTCGCTCACAAGAAGATCTACCGCTATATCGTATCTTCCGTGCGGAAGCCTGTCTGCAAGAAAGTCCGAATATATAAGTCCTACCGTTGAAATTCCCGGTTTACTGAAATATCTGTCGTAAAATCCCTTGCCGTAGCCGAGCCTGTATCCCGATCTGTCGTATGCAAGCGCAGGGATAATTACCGCGCACGGACCGCCGAGATTTTCACGGTCAAAGAGCTCTGCGTCCTCGCGGGGCTCTTTTATTCCAAAGCGGCCGTCTACAAGGTCGTCAAGCGAGTTTATGTAATGATAATACATCACCGAGCCCTTCGCCTCGCATCTCGGAAGCGCAACTTTTTTGCCGCTTGCGAGCGCATTTTCTATGATCGGTATAACGTCGATCTCGTTTTTCACCGGATAGTAAAGAAGCAGAGTGTGCGCGTAGCGGTAGGTCGCAAGCGACATAAATTTATTTATTATTTTTTCATCGAGCTTTTTCTTTCTCTCGATATCCATATCAGCTCTGCGCTGCGAATATACGGCACGCAGGGCGTTTTTTTCTTCTTTTATCTGACACATTACTGATTTCTCCGAATATATTTTTTATCGGTATCACTTAAATCTGATAGCCTTTGCTATCTTTACGGCTTCTCTTTTGGAGCGCAGTTTTTCTACTATGGCAAGTCCAAACTCGGTAGCCACTCCCATACCCGCTGCCGTTATAATATTTTCACTTACTGTGACCTTTGCTCTTTTCGGTATCTTAGCTCCTATAAGCTCGTCCTCAAAGCCGGGATAGCAGACCGCAGTTTTATCTGCAAGAAGTCCGAGCCGTCCGAGTATCATAGGCGCGGCGCATATAGCGGCAATCGTTATACCCTTATTTGCCGCAAGAACGAGCATATCGCGCAGAGGACGGCAGTCGTACAGGTTTGTCGTCCCCGGCATTCCGCCCGGAAGCATTATAAGCTCAAGATCGTCGCGGGATAGCGAGATCTCGTTTATCCTTTTATCCGCTTTGATATCTATTCCGTGCGCTCCCTTGACCGTAAGATCGTCGGATACAGAGATAAGCTCTACCTCTATTCCCGCACGGAGCATAATATCTATCGGGCATATTGCTTCTGTTTCTTCAAAGCCGTTTGCAAGAAAAACGTAAACCATTGTAATTTCCTCCAAAAGTCAAGCTTAAATGATTTTATATATAAAAATCGCCCTTTTGGCTGTCAAAATCTTCAAGCCTGCTGTCTTTTATTTTTACAAGCGCAGACACACCATCACTACTTTTCCCTTCGGTGAAAAAGAGGAAAGGCTCGGTAAATCTGACATCCACCTGTGTTTTTTTACTATATCCGAGGTGGGCGTACATATCAAATAGACCCTTCGTTTCGGGCACGAGAAGAACAAAGTCGCCTTCCTCGCAGATCTCGAGAAGTGCTTTTGCGATACCCTTGCCTCGATATTCGTTTGAAACGGCAAGTGCGTATATATACTTTCCGTAAAAAAGCTCGTTTTTACACGTGAGCTTGCAGTCGAGAGCGTTTACCATGCCGACAGTCTTTTCACCGATTTTGGCAACAAGGGTGTTCTCTCCTATCGGAAAAGCCCTGTAAAATCGGTCAATAAACTTGCTGTCATCGCCGAATATTCCCTGCCACAAGTCTTTGACAGAGAGCATATCCTTCTGCGATGCTCTGACAATTTCGGGACTACACAGAGCTTTATCAGTCATTGTCCGAATACCCCGAAGTGTCCGCCATATTTTGTCTTATACGCATTTCATAGTAGTCCTGCTGTGAGATAAGAACCGTTCTCGGCTTCTGTCCGTCGGGCGCACTTACTATGCCGCGTTTTTCCATTTCGTCAATGATCTTAGCAGCTCGTCCGTATCCGAGAGAAAGCTTTCTCTGAATAAGCGAGGTCGATATTTTCCGCTCGTCAACCGCAAGCTCGACCGCTTCGAAGAACTTGGAATCAAGCTCTCCGCTGTCCGAAGAAGTATCGGAGGAAGAAGACGAGCCAAATCCACCCTTCTTTTTCTTTTCTCCGCAAAGAGCTGCCTGCTCTTCGATTTCTTCTATAATATCCGCGTCGAAGGAAGCCTCACACTGATCCTTTATAAATTCAACTACTCTTTCAACCTCGTCGTCGCTGACAAACGCACCCTGAAGTCTGAGAGCCTTCATTTCCTGAACGGGCGCATAGAGCATATCGCCTCGTCCGATGAGTTTTTCAGCTCCTGCTACGTCGATTATAGTTCTCGAGTCTGCATTCGATGCAACGGTAAATGCAATTCTCGAGGGAATATTCGCCTTGATAAGACCTGTAATAACGTCAACAGAGGGACGCTGTGTACCGAGTATCATATGCATACCTGCCGCACGCGCCTTGGCTGCAAGACGGCAGATCGAATCCTCGACCTCATCGCCCGCTTGCATCATAAGGTCGGCAAGCTCGTCTATTACGATAATAATATGCGGCAGATATTCCATATCGCCGTCGTCGCTTTGGGCAACTATCGCGTTATATCCGGCAAGGTTTCTTACACCGTACTGCTCGATGAGAGTAAAACGGCGTTCCATTTCGATTACTGCCCACGCAAGTGCGCCTGCCGCCTTCTGCGGTGCGTTAAGCACGGGAACGAGAAGGTGCGGAAGCTTATTATAAACGTTAAGCTCTACTTTTTTAGGGTCAACGAGTATAAGCTTTACCTCGTCGGGCTTTGCTCTGTAAAGAAGGCTTACAAGAAGGCTGTTTATACATACCGATTTACCCATACCGGTAGCACCCGCGATAAGAAGGTGAGGCATCTTTGCAATATCAAGAAGGACAGGCTCTCCCGCGATATTCACGCCGAGCGCACAGGCAACCTTGCTCTTGGCATTTCTGAACTGGTCTGTATCTATAAGGTTTCTAAGGAAAACGGTTGCTCTGCATCTGTTGGGAACTTCAATTCCGACGGCAACCTTGCCCGGAATAGGCTCAATACGGACACCGCTTGTCTTCATATTAAGCGCGATGTCATCAACGAGTCCCGATATGGAACGAACTTTTACGCCTGCCTTAGGCGCAACCTCGTATCTTGTGATCGTAGGACCGTGAGAAATATGCACGACCTCAACGTCAACCTTAAAGCTCCTTAAAACCTCAACAAGACGCTTTGCGTTAGCCTCAAGCTCCTCGGGGGAGTCGCCCTCGCTGCCCGATTCACCAACGCTGAGAAGGTCGATGGGCGGAAGCTCGTAAGGCTTCGACGTGGGAATGTCAAGCTCGGGAAGAACGCTCTCGCGCTCAACCTCCATTATCTCGATAGGAAGCTCGTCAAACTTGTTAGGCGTTATAGACGAAGCCTCGGGAGTGATTTTTTGTGTTTTTACGGTTTTTCCGGTTCTAAGCTCATTTCCGTCAATATCATATTCCTTTTCACTCGGGGGAATAAACTCACCCGACGGAAGTTCCTCTGTTTCCTCGGAAAATATCTTCTTTACGTCCTCGTGGCTGATCTCTTCTCCAAGTGTTTCTCTATCCACGTGTACGTCGTCCGCTGTCTTATAGTCCTCTATTTCCTCCATATCGACCGGAGTTATTTCAACAGTCTTTTTACGTACTTCCTGCTTAGCGATATTCTCAGGCTCGGGAGTCTTTTTATCCTGTGAGTCATAATAAGATATATAATCTGCCTTTTTTGACGGCACGTCCGACTCGGCCTTTGAGTCTTCAAACGCCTTCTTTTCTTTTTCAAGGCGCTCCTGTTCTTCGCGCTCGCGTTTTTCGCGCTCTACTCTCTCTTTTGCAAGTCTTATTTTTTCTTCCTTCTCGGCGGCAAGACGCTCATCCTCGAGTCTTGCAGCTTCAAGTGCCGCTTCTTCCCTTGCAGCTATACGTCTTTCCTTTGCGCGATTATAAGAGGCTACTATTTTACTGCGTAAGTATTTTATAAATCTCAGAAGCATTTTTCCGAGTCTGGCGGGTGTTATCTCAAACATAAACATAATGGCAGTGAGAAGCACAAATGCCATAACTATCAGCGAAACGGTCTTAAATCCTGCATAGAGGAGTCCGCCGAAAAATCCGCCGATTATTCCGCCGCCGCTTTTTCCCGAGAGGAAATCCCAGTAGATTTTAAGGTCCCAGAATTTTACCGCTCTGTCAAAGCCGCCTACTGTGAGTCCGACTGTCTGAATGAATGTTGAAAAAGAGGCAAGTGCCACGACGCCGATAACGATTTTAGGTACGAGTATATTTCTTACGACGCTCTTCTTCCAAAAAAGCGCGTAAGCAACAAAAACAAGCGGGATAAACCAAGCTCCGTATCCGAAAAGTCCGTAAAGAAGCTTGCAGGTGTAATATCCTATCGGTCCGGATATTCCGTTTACACCCTTGCTCATATCGGTGAGCAAAATACAAAATGCAAAGAATATCGAAAGTATGACCATTATAAATATCATCGCCTGATTTCCGAGGCTGTTAGGATCAGGTCTGTTTATACTCTCCTGCACAGGCGTTTCCTGCGGTGCATTTTGAGGCTTTACCCTGTTTTTATTCTGCTTTTCCTGCGTTTTTGCCCCATTTTGTTTGTTTGCAGGTCTTTTTCTTTCTATTATATCAGGCTCTTTTTCTCTACTGTTTTTAGTAGCCATATCATATATCTTCCTTTCTTTTTTGTTCTTGAAATCAGAATATTTTAAGCAAAAATACTCCTCGCAACAGCGAAAAGTCCTGCCGCGAAGCAGTAATATGAGAATATTCTGAAATTAGATTTTTTTGATATATAGCTAAGGAGCTTTATTGCACAAATTCCAACCACAGCCGACACCGCCGCGCCGACCATATAGACTGCAAGGGTCTTTGAGTCGGGAATTTCCGCAAAGAACTCGGGGAGCTTCAAAACCGATGCGCCGAGGATCGCGGGAATCGAAAGAAGAAATGAAAATCTTACCGCGTCGGGACGCTCAAGTCCGTTAAGGAGTCCGCCCGTTATGGTCGAGCCCGAGCGGGATATTCCCGGGAGCAGTGCTACCGCTTGGCAAAGACCTATAAGGATCGCGTTTTTCGGCTTCATTTCGTCAAGCGTCTTATTTCCTCTTGAAAGCTTATCTGAAATCATAAGCACAAGTCCGTTGAATATAAGAAGCGCGCCGATTATAACGAGATATCCTGACACCATATCAAGATAATCTTCTATTAAAATCATCGGAATAAGTGGGATAGTGCCGATTATTATGTAAACAACGAGCTTTTCATGCAAAGCGTACTGGCTCATCTTAAAATTCCTACGGAAAAGCTTTCCGCAAAGCGAGAAAAATGCTTTTACAAGTCCGAAAATGTCTTTATAGTAAACGGCAAATACTGCAATCAGCGTTCCGAGATGAAGCAGAACGTTAAAGGCTACCGCGTCCATTTCCTGCCCAAACCCAAGTATGTTCTGAAGCATCGCAAGATGCCCCGAGCTTGATACGGGCAAAAATTCGGTAAGTCCTTGTATTATACCGTAAAAAATCGCTTCCCAAATGCTCATCTGTCTGATTTCTCCTTTTACCGCCATTTTTTCACAGTTATATTATTATATAGGTATACATAATAATATTACCATATTATATTAAAAATTACAATAGCAAGCAGAGAGAATTTTGATTTTATTTTCTACAAAATATTACAATTTTTGCGCTTCTTTGTTTATTTTAATAAAAAATACCGTTCCTCACGATCTTCTATCGGTAAGTAACGGTATTATTTATTTTTTATTTAATTTATCAGCCTTCGTTGTCGCCGCCGTAGAGTCCCTGATCAACCTTCAAAAGCTGCTCGGGAGTCATAGCAACATATTTCTGATGCTGTGCATAGGTGCTCGAATATACGTTGTATCCGTTAGACTTTGAAATGAAATAACAGAAATTACGATCGCTCGGATAAAGGGCTGCCTTTATAGCGGTCAGCGAAGGATTGCATATCGCGCCGGGCGTAAAGAAATGATTTCCCTTACGAGTATTATAGGGCGAGTCAACAAGCAGATCTTCGGCTGTGAGCTCGGGATGTCTTGCTCCCTCTACGTGTCTGAAATAATACTGAAGAGTTGCGTCGCAGTCAAAGCGCACAAAGCTACTGTTTTTCATTCTGTTATGCAAAACAGCCGAAACAAATTCGTAGTCTGCCGCGTACTTAGCTTCGCTTTGAATTATAGATGCAAGTATTATAGCCTCATCGATCGTAATGCCAAGCTCAGCACACCTATCCGCATATGCCTCGTTGAATTTTTTACCGAAGTTATTGAGTATCTTTTTCAGTACCGAAACCTCGCTGCTTGTGGTGTAGAAATAGTAGGTATCGGGGTAAAGATAACCGTCAAGACGGTAAAATCTTTCCTTACGCATTTCTTCATCAAGAGCCAAGGTCTCGTCAAGCGGCTTTAAGAACCAATAATTCAGCTCTGCGTTTTGTATCGCATCGACAAAGCCTTCCCTTGTTCCTATGCCCTTGGACAGAAACAGGTCGATCACATCGTCTGTGGTAAATCCTTCGGGAATAGTTACCGTAACCGTCTTTCTCGGCGGAACGGGGTTTAAGTTTGAAAGTATTACATCATAGTTACTGTTTGAGGAGAAGGTATGCGTTCCCGCTTTAAGAGTGAACTTCCCGTCATTTTTCAGCTTGACGTAAAGCTTAAAGAAGCCCGGGTAGCTTATCGCGCCCTTTTCGTGAAGCAGATCTGCAAGCTCATCAAGCGACATATTTGTATCTTCTACCGTAACCTCTACCGTTATGTCTTCCTTGACAAAAGCAAAAGCATCGTTGGCGCGTGTGATCACATAATGCGCAAGAACTACCGCAAGAACAAGTACGATAACAAGATAGCCGAGTGTAAACAAAAGGCTTCTTACGCCAGAGCCTCTGTCATAGCGTACTTTTTTCTTTACGACCTCTTTTACGCGCGCTTTATCGCCGTCCTTTTCAGAGGGCCTCTTATCATCAGATGTGTCAAAGCCGAGCGAGATGTCGTGTCCGTCCCCGGATGGCGCAGAAGTCCCGTCCGTACCGAAAGAAAGCTTTTCAAGCACGTCGTCCTTGAGAGTGTTTTTTTCTTTTTTGTTCATCATATCATTTTTCGACATAACTTTCTATCCTTTCGGGATCTACTCCCGGAAATATTCTATGTTGCCTTACTGATTTTATACTGTGCAGGTAAGGCAAGTGATCACTTTGCAGATTTTTTATATTCCTCGATCTTATCTACGACCTGCTTTGCCGTTCTATACATATATTTTGCCATTTCGGGCATAAATTCCTTCTGTATTCCCAAAAAAGCATTGTCAGATTCGAGAGTAAATACACCCTTATAATCGATATCTGCGAGAGCCTTCGCCACTGCGTCCCAATCTATCTTACCCATTCCGATAGCGATGTGTTGATCCGAAACGAAATCGTTATCGTGTACGTGGAGCGCGCCAAGACGGTCGTGTCCAAGTATTCTTATCGCTTCCTGCGGCTCTGTTCCGACAAGACCGCAGTGTCCTATGTCAAGACAGCAGGTGAAAACACCGCTGTCAAGCTCGTCAAAATATTCTGTAAATCCGCCATCAAAGCAGCATACCGAGGGAATGATCTTGCTTGTTTTCGGATAGCACTGGAACATATTTTCAAGGCATATTCTGACCCCCGCTTTTTCCGCGTACGGACGAAGAATATTATAAAACTCCATATTGATATCGTGGAGCTTTTCCTTGTTGTCCTTATACGGAACGAAGTGGAGAGGATGAACTATAAGAGTATCGACGCCGAGGATCTCGCAAATCTCAATGGTTTTTATAATTATCGGAACTATCTCCGTCTTATAGTTTACACTCTTCTCGTAAGAAAAAACGAAGGGTGCGTGAGCTTGATTATAGGTCATTCCTATGGAATCTGCATATGCTCTTAAGTCTTTTGCAAACTCAGTAGCGTTATCTCCGAGTCTTACGGGATCTACGCTGTCAAAGAAACTGAAATCAGCGCAGTCGAATCCTGCATCTTTAATGATCCTGAGTGTTTCTTTAGGACCAAACACCGACGTAAGAGTGAGTGTCTGTGTCGAAATAAGCATATTCTTATACCCTCCTTCTATACAACTTCGTACAACTTCGCGAAGTTAAGTAGCTTTTATTTTTCACAGCTATGCAAAGCTTATCCGTTCTGCTGTTCTTTGAGATACTTTCCCATATCTCTCTGTCTGATCTCGGCACGGCGGACCTTTCCGCTTGTTGTTTTGGGCAGAGATTCGACAAACTCAACGACTCTCGGATACTTATACGGAGCCGTGTTCTTCTTAACGTAGTTCTGAAGCTCGCGTACAAGCTCGGGCGAGCCCTCGTAGCCCTTCTGAAGAACGATAGTAGCCTTTACGTTAAATCCTCTTACAGGGTCGGGAACGCCGGTTACAGCGACCTCAAGCACAGCAGGGTGCTCGATAAGTACGCTTTCAATTTCAAACGGACCGATTCTGTACCCCGAGGATTTGATAATATCGTCATTTCTTCCGACATAGTGGATATATCCCGACTCGTCCTTATAAGCGGTATCTCCCGTGTGGAAAAATCCGCCGTAATAAACCGATTTCGTATCTTCCTCGCTTCTGTTATAGCTATGGCAGACACCGACAGGGCGTGTTTCATACTCTGTCTTTATACATATCTCTCCGACCTGACCGACAGGACAGTCCTCGCCGTCAAGGTCGATAATATGAACGTCTATATGAGGAGAGGATTTACCGATAGCGCCGAGTCTTGGCTTCATATAGGGATAGAACGTGCCTATCGCTACCGTAGTTTCGGTCTGACCGAAGCCCTCGTATATGTCGAGTCCGGTCTGCTCCTTCCACGTGTTATATATTTCGGGATTAAGCGCTTCGCCTGCCGTACAGCAGTGTACTATCGAGGAAAGGTCGTATTTCTTAACGTCGTTCTGAAGAATGAATCTATACATTGTCGGAGGCACGCAGAAGGTGGTAACCTTATATTTTTCGATAACCGACAGAATATTTGCTCCGTCGAATTTATCAAAATCATATACCATTATCGCGCTTTCGCCGAACCACTGTCCGTACATCTTACCCCAAAGCGATTTGAGCCAGCCTGTGTCCGAAACGGTGAAATGAAGTCCGCCGTCCACAACTCTGTGCCAGAAAACGCCTGTCATAATATGTCCGAGCGGGTATCTGAAATCGTGCGCTACCATTTTGGGATAGCTCGTTGTTCCCGACGAGAAGGAGTAAAGCATAATATCCGTCGCTTTTATAGCGTTCTCTCCCGTGGGGCGTGTCCAGCCTGTCGGGTCTGTAGCTTCAAACTCTTTTTCGAAGTCTATCCAGCCCTCGCCCGCGTCCTTATGACCGATAACGAGCTTATGCTGTACTGTTGTGCACTGATCTGCGCCCTCATCGTAATACTTCGTGCAGTCGCCGTGATCTGTAATAACAGCCGCTTTTATCTCCGCTTTATTGCAGCGGTAGATATAGTCCTTTGCCATAAGCATATCGGTCGCCTGAACGGTTATCGCGCCTATCTTATGCAGACCGAGTATGCAGAACCAAAAGAGATAGTGGCGGCGAAGAACGAGAAGCACGCTATCCCCCTTTTTGATTCCGAGTGAGGTGAAATATTTTGCTGCCCTGTCAGACTCCCTTGAAATATCAGCAAAGGTAAATACCTTTTCTGTTCCGTCGTTTCCGAGCCAGACAAGCGCAGTCTTATCAGGCTGCTCCTTTGCGAGAACATCGATAACGTCGTACGCAAAGTTGAAGTCGTCGTTATATATAAATTTTATCGAAGAGCGAAGCTCCTCAAAGGTTTTATAATCGTCCCTGTGTTTTCCTATAAATCTTTCGTATATTGGCATTTTAGTTTAGATCCTTTCAAATATGTGCGTGTTTAGGACCTTATTTCATAACTATCGCGAGAAAACGCGCGCTTTTTCCGTCGAGAGCTTTCTCTGCGTGAGGCACTCCCGAATCGAAGTAAACGCTGTCGCCTTCTTCAAGCTCGTAGGTTATGTCGCCTATTTTAAAGAGCATTCTTCCCTCGATGATATAATTGAATTCCTGTCCCTCGTGTGCATTGAGTGCAGGAAGCTCATCTCTGGGTTCTACTGTTACGAGAAAAGGTTCTGCTTTTTTATTTCTGAATGTAAAGGCGAGGTGCTTATAGTCGTACGCTTTATTTCTCGTAACTGCAAAGCCCTGTCCTTTTTTGACCATAGAGCATACCGAAAGCTTAGGCGATTCGCCGCTCATAAGGTCGAGTATATCTACTCCGAGTATCTCGGCGCAGTTATACAAAAAGCTGAATGAAAAATCAAGCTCTCCATTCTCATATGCAATATACCTTTCAACCGGAACTCCGAGCCGCTCTGCCATTGTGGCAGGCGTCATATCGCAAACGTCGCGAAGTGTCGCAAGTCGAAGACCGATTTCTTTGATTTGTTCAGTCATAGTAATATGGCCGTCCTTTCTGTTTTATTTTGTCGGCTGTACGGTTTTCACCGTTTAATCTCCGCTAAGGAATTTTATTGAACGCTCGGGTGAGTCCTTTGCGTTGCCCCAAGGCTCGTTTTCATAGCGGTAATCGTACTTTTTGCAAAACCAGCTCACGTCCGAGCAAAGCTCCTCGAGAGTACCGTTTACTATACTACCGACCGACTCGGCAAATTCCTTAAAGGTCCTTTTTACCATTTCCTTTTTTCCGCAGGCAAGCATATCTGCATAGTGATTAAGGCAGAAATATTTTTGTGCCTGAAATTTTTCTCTGAAGGCAAGGTCGGTTTCCCACATATAGACCACGTTCGAAACGAGTCTTGTGAAATTTCCGCCAACCCTTTCGCAAACGTAGCAGGTGTCGCCGAGCGAGTTTATACGCGCCAGCGCCTTTTCGGGTGTCGCGCGCTTGCCTGCTATATCCTCGCGCAGCTCGCTAAGATGGCTTTCAAGCATAAGTGCGAGCGGGAGCCGCTTGCCGTTTGTGAGCATTTTATCAAAATGCGTATGGCAAAACCCGAGACGGTTGGTCTTAATTCTCACATCAGGCTCCATCATCGAAGCACCGAGTATAAGAGATAGCTCGTCGCTTTCAAGCTTTTTATAAAGATTACAGAGCGGACAGCAGGTATCCTCGCTCTCCATTCTCTTTTCAAATTCTTCATTTATCGGTATCGTATAAATGGTTTCTGCCATTTTATGACCACCTCCTGCGAAATTTTGCTAAATCTGTTTATATCCTATTTTAGTTTTGCCGGACATTCCGCCGTAATGGAGAAATGCCCGACAAGATGATTATTGACAGCTGATTATCAGAGCTCTACTCCGTTGAGTCTGAGAAGTTCTCTTGCGCTTTCGACAGAGTCTACGCCTTCCTTGTTCTTGATAGGAGCAAATTCCTTCTTTCTGTCAACCTCGAAGGAGAGGCAGGAATCAACCATATGAACCATATCAAGAATAAGTGTTTCGAACTTATATCCGTTAGGCGATTCGGGCTTTACGAGCTGTGCGTTCTCGTCAATGTAGGGGATCTTCTTCTCAACGATATGGAGAGGCATTCTCTTATGCATATTCGATTTGAGAACCTCAATATTGAACATATAGTTAAGAATTACGCCGAAGCTGTAAAGAAGCTCGCCGCGCTCGTCGCGGAGATTTATCATATCATCGGTAATTTCGTAGTATTCAACGATAGAGGGCTTGTTATCCTCGAGGCAAAGAACGCCGATCTTTTCCATAGGCTCAGCCTTACGGACGACCTTTGCGCCGCTCTGACGTCCCGAAGCGATAGTAGCACCTACAAATGCAGGAGAGTTGATTCTCTGAAGAACGTTATCAACTGCAAAAATTGTCAGCCATTCAACGCCCTGCTTTTCAAGTTTTTCAACAAGACCTGCCTTTTCAAGAGATGTGAACCAGCCGCCATTTCCGTTAGGAGAAAGGGAGATCCTGTCCTTACCCTCCATATAGATCTTGCCGTTATAGTCAACAGACGGAGCCATTTCCTGAACAAAGAAGTTTACGTAATCCTTGTTGTATCCGAAATAGTTCATCTCTTCGAAGAACTTAACTGTATCGTCGTTATTCTTTTCGCTTGTCATAATGCAAAGGGGCATCCAAGCGCCTGCCTGCTTGACAACGTCGAGCATATTGTTAATGAGGCATTCAAAAATGTAAAGAGGACGTGTAATACCGATATTATACATTCCCTTTGGTTTGTCGCTTCCAAGACGTGTTCCCTGTCC
Organism: Eubacteriales bacterium; assembly: GCA_045580325.1. Classification (GTDB taxonomy): domain Bacteria; phylum Bacillota; class Clostridia; order Oscillospirales; family CAG-272; genus SIG672. Next base: position 45,655 of record JAZNNR010000007.1, on the reverse strand, counting down.
GCCTGCGAGAAGAACGGCACATACCTTACCCGCCTTTATAGCCTCGATACCAACCTTTTCGAACTCTTCTCTGCGTGCTTCGATCTCGTCGATTTCAAGTGCGCCGAGAGGAGCGAGCTCTCCGCGGTTTTCAATTTCGTTTCTGTTCTCAAGAATGTCGAGAAGCTTCCAGTCGATGTTTTCGATCTGCTTTGCAAGGCTTGCCTTCGACTCGTCGCCAAGCTCATCCCAGTACTTAAGAAGGTGTGTCTGTCCGTGTGTTTCAAGAAGTTTGTAAAGTTCGCTGTATGTCATTTTAGTTTACCTCCGGTCTGCCCGTTGAAATTTATACTTTTACATATCAAAGTATAGCACAAATTTTCAAGATTGTAAAGAGAAATTTTCCAATATTATTAGCTTTTTTGTATGTATTTTTTAAATATTTTTTATACTTTTTTATTCACAGGCGCTTTAAGGCAGAAAAATGCCGCCGAAAAACGCTCTCGGCGGCATTTACGTTATTGTTTACTTTCCCATAAGAAGTGAATAAATATACTCCGCACTCACCCTTGCGCCATACTCATCGGTATATTCAAGAGTGAGAGAAACGGTCTTCGCATCTTTTTCATAGCAGGAAATGGTGAGCTTTGCATCGCTTATTCCCTTGCCCAAAGCATCTTTTTTCAGAGTACCCTCGAGAAAGAGCTTTCCGTCTTCCTCTTTGGTGTTGAAGCTTCCAAAAACAGCCTCGCTTATTTCAAGCACCGAAATATCGCTCGGCACAACTCCGCTCTCCCAAACGATTGCAGAATCCTTAAGCTGACCGATCTCGTCCTCGCCTCTTGCGTAAAGCTGCCCCGAAATTTCCGAAATGAAATCGTCAGACTCTCCGATTGCGTTCAGCTTATCGTACTCATACGTAAGCGCCGCGCTCTTTTGACCGTCCGACTCAAATACCATAAGAACGTACTCCCCGTTAAGCGTGATTTCACCGAGAGAATATTCTATGCTGCACGTATACTGATCGGCTTCAAAGCCCGAGGTTATTTCGGCTATTTTTTCAAGCGTGCTTTTCGGCTTTTCCCCGCCCGATCTTCCTATCAAAATCCCGACAACTGCCGCCAAAACAAGTAGAGCGGCAACAATAGCGGATATTATAATTATTTTTTTGTTTTTTCTAAAAAAATTCATAACATCACACCTCCATCACACTCTGCCGAGAAGCTTTTTAAGCACCGTCCAGAGAAGTGCGAAAAAGGCAAGGTAGCTTATGTTAAACGAGCTTACAGCCGACGTTGTTTCGAGTGCTTTTGCAAATCCATCGTTCATTTTTGCCACTTCCGAGTTGTACTTTTCTATCTCGTTTTCGAGCATCTCGAAAGCCTCTGCGGCATCGGGGTCTTTGGGATATACCTCTTCCTTTATTTTGTATGCCTCGGATATAGCCCTAAATCTTTCTTCGAGAGTTTTCGCCTGTTCTATCTTGCCCACAGCCTCTATCAGATCCTCAGCCGTATGGTCAAAACGGTATTTTTCGGTAAACTGCGCGGTAAACTCGGCATCTCCCGTAACCTTTTCGGGAAGAGCCGGCGACCAAGCGCTGAAAATGTATTCGTAAAACTCGGAGGGCTCCCGTGTAGGAGTTTTCGTCGGGTTTATGCTGTCACCAAAGTGGAGCAGCAGCTCCTCAACCACGCTTCCATCGTGATTTTTAAGGGTTATTTTGTACTCAATATATTCCGCTCTGTATCTCGCCGTAACCTTGCCGTCAGATTTTACATTTTTATAAGCTCCGTCCCAAGAATCGAAGATATATTCGTAAACATTATCAGGCTCTCTGGTCGGACTTTCGGGCAAGACCGCGTCCTCGCCGTGAACGACAGATACGCTGCCTATAAAGGTACCGTCGAAGTCGTAAAACGAAACGGTGTATATCGGCATTCCTTCGCTGAAAACAGCCGTGAACTCGGTATCGGCTGATATAAAGGACATATCCTTATCCCAACCCATAAAGGCACACATTTTGCCTTCCTCGTGAGAGTGCTTTGGTTCCTCGCCTTTATACTCGGCAGGCTGTCCGTACTCGACCTCGTCCATATAAAGTATCGTTCCGTCGTAGTTTCTGAAAATGACGGTATAGCTTCTGATATTTTCTTCAAAGACCGCGTCAAATATCATTTCGCCCGTAACCGTGATATTTTCAAAATACCCGTCCCAACCGAGAAAAACGTAATAATACTGTGCGCTCGGAGCCTTCATGGGAATATTATTCGGAAGTGCTATGACCTCGCCGTAATTAAGCTCAGCGGAGTAAAATTCTCTGCCCTCGCTCATAAATTTGACTGTGTATTTTTCAAGATAATAAATGACAGTTATCTCGGTATCCTCGGTGATCTGTCCGCTTACGGTTGCAATCGTGGGAGTATAATTTTCAAGGCTCGGAGATACCACGCTATACTCTGCCATATAGTCCATATTTTTTATAACGTGCGGTGCAGCTGCCTCTATACCGTTCGTATGGACGTATCTTATCGTAAGGGTGTACTTCTTTACAGTATATACGACCTTTACTAAAATATTTTCGCTGTCTGCCGTACCCGATACGAGAGCCTTGTCGGGTGCGTATCCCTGAATGGCAGGAGATGCTATTTCATATGTTGTTCCAAATGGAATTTCAGAACTTACAGAGTCTATAACCTTTCCGTCCGAGTAGACGTACTCAACCGTTATTTTACAAATTATCGGAGTATAGGTTACCGTTATTTCAAGGTTGTCTGTAATATTACCCTCGACTTTAAGCTTATCTGCGGTATAGCCCTTTATCGTCGGAGATACGACAGAGTATGGTGCCATCGGGGCAAGATTTGAACGCTCATACGGACTTGCGGCAGGTGTACCGTCTGCATAAACGTAGTTTATCTTTATACTATACAGCGTAGGCGAATATATTACGTTTATCACGACGTCCTGCTCGGTCATAACAAGCACTACCGTCTTTATACTCGGGATATACCCCGCAATACTCGGAGAATCGATACTATATTCCTTGCCGACCGAGGCAGAGCTGTCAATATAACTTTCGTGGGCCTTCTGTCCGTTCTCATAGATATAATTTATAGTGAGCTTGCGGTATTTTTCATAAGTCACCTTATGGCTTATTCCGCCAAGAGGCACTTTACCCGACATACCCGTTTCTTTTGCGGTATAACCCGATATCTGCGGGAACTTTACCGAGAAATCCGTGCCCCAGCCAAGCTCTGCCACATACGGTTCGGAAAGCTTTTCGCCGACTACGTTTTCATACGATATTTCAACTTTGAATTTAATATCTGACAGAGCTACCGTGATATATCTGTCGTTTGGAGAAAAGACGGGGGACTTTGCAACTCTGAATGTCGCGTTGCCTGCGTTTATTTTCATTCCGTAGATGCGTCCGTCGCTGTACGTGTATTTTCCGAGCTCTTTAAATTCAGCCGACGCCATATCGTAGGCATAGAGCGTGTCTGCCGTACTTATAACAAGAGTGTCCGCATAGCTTCCAAATCCCGCGTAATTATCAACATAATAGCTTGTAGCGCTTTCCCAAGCGTACCAAGTAGCAGGAAGAAAAGCAAGTCGGTTATAGGTATTATTTTTTAAATCTATCTGTCCTAAAACAAGTCCGTTTACTTTGTTTTCTGTACCTCTGACGAGAATATACCAATTTTTCCCGAGCGGAGTAATGTCAATGCAGGTATCAAATTTTTTCAAAAACAAATCATCGTATCCGTCGTCGAAAATAACGTCTGCTTCCCACTCGTAATGTCCGGTCTCTTCAATAGCGGCGTTTCCGCACAGAAAATTATCATAGATGACATCGTCAAATCTGTCCAGATTTCCCTGAACCAAGGCATCGTCCCACGTTATATCAAGGTGATACCATTTTCCGTCCAGCTCAACGCAGTTCCACACGTGTGCCATACTGATACTCGCAACAGCACCCGAATTTATACCAAGACGGTTAAAAAGCTCTATGGCGAGAAGAGTGTACGCCTGACACACTCCCTCCCCCGTCTTCATAAAGCGGTAAGCGTCATATACCGTATCCTCTTCAGAGATCATATAATCAGGGTCATATCTGAAATTTTTGACAAGATAATCGTGTACGAAAAGGATTTTTTCAAGATCGCTCCACGAGGTGTTTACCCCTCTGAGTATCTCGGAAACAAGGCTCTCATATTCCTTCTTCTGAGCCTTTAGCTTGTCGCCCGTAGCGCTGTACTGCGGCTCTACGTAAAGCAGCTTTCCATCGGCAGTAGATGCACGTCTGCACTCGGATTTAACGTAAAAAAGCTCGGGATTAGAATTGAGGATCTTTGTGAATACATCTACAAATTCCTCTTCCGTAACGTGAATATCGAGTTCCTCAAAGCTTATCCTGTTCTTCGCGTTTCTCAGTCCGTCAAGAAGTGTATCGTACAGCACAGAGCTGTTTCTTTTGTGCGAAGCAGCCGTAGTAGCCCTGACGTCAGAAAAAGCAGTATCTGACGAAAATCCGCCAAACTGCATTGCATCTGCACCTTCAGTATAAAAAATCTCTCTGTTTTCCTGTGCGCCGACTGAAAAAATCAGCGCAGTAAGAATACAAATTGTAAATATTAACGCCGCCACAGCAAAATGTGCGGTATATCGTTTTTTCACAGGCATTTTATCCTCCGTGTTGTAATACTCATACTTGAATTTGTGTACAAAAGTTCGTTATCTGTAAACATATCCATAATCATAATAGCACACAAACCTGTAGCTGTCAAGAAGTTTACATATATAAAAGTAATTGTTACTTTGTGGTATCACTTTATTCATAAAAAACGGTCGAAAAATGTAATATTTATCCGTCTCGGGACTAAAAGGTAAATTTAACCAAAAAAGTTTAGGGCAAATTGTATAAAATCACATCAAATACCGACAATATTCGCAAAAAAAGATGGCGTTTTCGTAGAAAATTCAGTACAACTATTGAAATGTCTTAATATGTATGTTATACTATAAGAAAATTATTTTTGCTCTGCGCGATTTTTCCATAGGAGGTAAATTATGGCTAATAGATCACTTAAAGGTACTCGAAAAAAAGAGCTGACTCTGCCTAAGGAAGAGCTCGCGCATTATTATTTCCATCAGGGCACTAATTACAGTACTTACGACTATCTCGGAGTACACAGAATTTCAGAGAACGGTCAAAACACGGGATACGTTTTCAGAACGTGGGCACCCTCGGCACACGAGATATTCATAGTCGGAGATTTCAATAACTGGGAAAAGACAAACCCTATGAAAAGAATCACCGAGATGGGTGTTTGGGAGTGCTTTATCGAAACAGAGCTTTCCTTTGAGGGTATGCCCTACAAGTTCCTTGTGATCTCAAATGCAGGTGAGCATTACAAGGCAGACCCGTATGCAAAATACAGCGAAACAGGTCTTAAGACCGCTTCGCTTATACATACCGATAACAGTTATCCCTGGCAGGACGCCTCATGGTTCAGACACAGAAAAAAGGCTATATGCGAGGGATATTGGGACGTTCCGCTCAATATTTACGAAATGCACCTTGCTTCGTGGAGAAAAAAAGAGGCGGATAACGCAGAGGACGAGGGATATTTTTCATACCGTGAGATAGCTGATATGCTCGTTCCTTACGTCAAGGAAATGGGTTATACTCACGTTGAGCTTCTCCCTGTAACAGAGTTTCCCTACTACGCTTCGTGGGGATACCAGGTAACAGGATATTTCGCTCCTACCTCACGCTTCGGAAGCCCCGAGGATTTTAAATATTTTATAAACAAGCTGCATACAAATGGAATAGGCGTCATTCTTGACTGGGTTCCCGCACATTTCCCGAAGGACGAGCACGGTCTGCGCGACTTTGACGGCTCTCCCCTTTACGAATATCAGGGCGTTGACCGTATGGAGCACAAGGAATGGGGCACACGCTGCTTCGACGTAGGCAGAAACGAGGTCCAGTGCTTCCTCATTTCAAGCGCTATGTATTGGCTGAAGGAATATCACATCGACGGACTTCGAGTTGACGCGGTCGCATCTATGCTCTATCTCGATTACGCAAGAGAGCCGGGCGAATGGGTACCCAACGTGTACGGAACGAACGAAAATCTCGAGGCTCAGGCATTCTTCAAAAAGCTTAACACCACAATATTCGGAAGCTTTCCCGACGTACTTATGATAGCCGAGGAATCGACCGCATTTGCAAAGGTTACAAAGCCCGTTCACGAAGGCGGACTCGGATTTAACTTCAAATGGAATATGGGTTGGTCGAACGATATGTTCGAGTACGTTCAGTGCGACCCCTTTTTCCGTAAGAATATGCACGATAAACTGACATTCTCATTCTGCTACGCGTTTACAGAGAATTATATTCTTCCCGTTTCTCACGACGAGGTCGTTCACGGAAAGAAGGCTCTTATCGACAAAATGCACGGAAGCTACGAACAGAAATTTGCGGGCGCACGCCTTTTCCTTGCGTATCAGATGGCTCACCCCGGCAAAAAGATGCTCTTTATGGGCTGTGAATACGGTCAGTTCCGCGAATGGGACTACGCTACACAGCTTGAATGGTTTATGCTCGACTATGAAACACATTCAACGCTTCGCAAATTCACGGCAAAGCTCAATAATTTCTATCTGAAAACTCCGCAGCTCTGGGAGGTTGACTTCTCCTGGGACGGCTTTGACTGGATTTACCCCGATATGCGCGACCAGAACTTCGTTGCCTTCAGAAGATTTGATAAATCGGGCAACGAGCTTATAGCTCTTATGAATTTCTCTGCCGCAGAAATGGGCGATATCGCTATTCCTGTGAGCAAGGATTCATACCGCGTTGCCTTCTCGACCGACGACGAAGAGCTCGGCGGCACGGGAATATCAAGCCGCGGTACTGTAAAGGCTGTCGGCAAAAAGGACGAGCAGAAATACATTCATTTAAGACTTGCGCCGCTCAGCGGTCTTATGCTTCTCCCCGTAAAATCACGAAAGAAAAATACATAAATTTTAAAACGGTACTATTGTCTTGCAAAATTTGAAAAATAAAATTACCGAGGAGGTATTAGTATAAAATGAGCATGTACAAAAGAAAAGAATGCGTAGCCATGTTGCTGGCAGGAGGACAGGGTAGCCGTCTTTACACACTTACCGAAAAAACAGCCAAGCCTGCTGTTCTTTTCGGCGGAAAATACAGGATAATCGACTTCCCGCTTTCCAACTGTGTAAACTCGGGTATCGATACTGTCGGAGTTCTTACTCAGTATCAGCCTCTCGTTCTCAACGAATACATCGGAAACGGTCAGCCCTGGGACCTCGACAGATCTGTCGGCGGTGTAATGGTTCTCCCCCCTTATCAGGGAAACAAGTCTGCAGACTGGTACAAGGGTACTGCAAACGCAATATACCAGAACCTCAACTTCCTTGACAGATACGATCCGAAGTACGTTCTTATTCTTTCGGGCGACCACATTTATAAGATGGATTACAGCGCAATGCTCGATTTCCACAAGGAAAAAGAGGCAGACTGCACTATCGCCGTTCTTGACGTTCCGCTTGAAGAGGCTTCACGCTTCGGTATTATGAACACAAAGGACAACGGCGAAATATTCGAGTTCGAAGAAAAGCCGAAGCACCCCAAGAGCACAAACGCTTCGATGGGCATCTATATCTTCACATACGAAAAGCTCAGAAAATATCTCGTTGAAGACGAGGCTGATCCGAAATCGGAAAACGACTTCGGTAAGAACATAATTCCCGCTATGCTTTCAGGCGGAGAAAAACTTTACGCTTATCCCTTCGAAGGGTACTGGAAGGACGTCGGAACTATCTCGAGCCTTTGGGAAGCAAATATGGACCTTCTCGGAGATCCGCCTAAGTTCAATATTCACGACAAGAGCTGGAGATTTTATTCAAGAACTCCCGCACAGCCCGCACACTACATCGGTAAGGGCGCATCTCTTTCCTCCTCGATGATAACCGAGGGTTGCGAGATCTACGGTACTGTTGAAAACTCGGTAATATTCAGCGGAGTTCGTATTGCTCCCGGCGCCGTTGTACGCGACAGCGTTATTATGCGCGATGTTACGGTCGGCGAGGGCTCTGTTATTGAGTACTCGATAATAGACAGCAACGTTTCGATCGGCAAAAACGCGAAAGTAGGCGCTCCTAAGGACGCTTCTGACGGAATCGCTGTTATCGGCGGCGGTCTTGAGATCCCCGACGGTATGACAATAGACAGCGGTCTTATGGTAAATCAGCCAAAGCTTGAAGAATTACTCGCTGCAAAGGAGGAAAAATAATATGTCGGTTTCAGGAATTATTTTTGCTAATCTTCACGATAAGTATATACCCGAGCTCACAACGACGAGAACTCTTGCGTCTGTTCCCTTTGCGTGCAGATACCGTCTTATAGACTTTCCCCTGTCTTGCTTCGCAAACGCGGGTATTTCAAACGTTAACGTAATAACACAGACAAACTATCACTCGCTGATGGACCATCTCGGTTCGGGTAAGGACTGGGATCTTGCAAGAAGAGTGGGCGGACTTAAGCTCCTCCCTCCCTTTGTTACGGCTTATTCCTCGAATCAGTCGCAGATATATTCCACACGCCTTAACTCGCTCAAAAATATATCCATGCTCATAAACCGTTCAAACGACGATTACATCGTTCTCGCTGACTGCGACGGTATCTGTAACATCGATATAAACGATCTCGTAAGCTCGCATATCAAGAGCGGTGCAGATCTTACTATGGCGATCAAGAGAGTTACACTCACTCCCGAAAAGGCAAAGCACAGCTCTATCGTTGTTTCAAGCCCCGACGGCGAGCTTCTCGATATGATACGCGATCCTAAGAATATCCCCGCAGGAGAGGTTGATATCAATATCAACATTTTGGTAGTTACAAGATCTTACCTGCAGAGAGCCGTTGCGGAGGCAATTATGCGAGATTACGACAACTTCGCAAAGGACGTTATTATCAGAAACATCGGCAAGCACAATTTCAGAGTTTACCGTTTTGACGGATATTACGCAAAGATCACCTCGCTTGAGGACTATTTTGCTTGCAGTATGAGTCTTCTTGATGAAAAATCTATCCGCAATGCACTTTTCAGCGTTCCCAACAGACCTATCGTAACAAAGGTCAGAAACAGTACTCCCACAGAGTATCTCCCCGGCTCATCGGTTGAAAACTCTATGATCGCGGACGGCTGTATCATCGAAGGACACGTTGAAAACTCGATAATCTTCCGTGGTGTAAAGGTAGGAAAGGGCTCTGTTGTAAAGAATTCCATTCTCTTCCAGGACACGCAGACGGGCAGAAGTGTAAATCTCAACTGCGTTATAACCGATAAAGCCGTATTTATCCGCGACGGTGTAACACTCTCCGGACACCCCTCTATTCCCTTCTGCATAGAAAAACAGAAGGTTCTCTAAGCAAAAAATTTAAAACAAAGGTTTTATACAGATATGGAAAACAAAAATACAAAAATTCTCATAGTTGGCTCTGAGGCGCTTCCCTTCGCCGCTACCGGCGGTCTTGGCGACGTTCTCGGCTCACTTCCCGCAGCTCTTGCACGCGAAGCATCGGACGCGGACATTCGTGTTGTAATGCCTCTTTATGCAAGGGTCGGCGCACAGTACCGCGAAAAGATGACTAAGGTTGCCGAGTTCAACGTAAGACTTTCTTGGCGAAATCTTTACTGCGGCGTATACAGTCTCACGCAGGACGGAGTTATCTACTATTTCATTGATAACGAGTACTATTTCAAGCGCCCCTCGCTTTACGGCGACTTTGATGACGGTGAACGCTTTGCATTCTTCTCGCGTGCCGTTATGGATATGATCCCCATTATAGATTTCTATCCGAACGTTCTTCACGCAAACGACTGGCAGAGCGCACTTACCGTAATATACAACAAGCTTTATTACAAATATCCCGGAATGAAGACTATTTACACGATACATAACATAGAGTATCAGGGGAAATACGATAAGTTCATTCTCGGCGACGTGTTTGCAATAGATAACAACGATCTGTCTGTGGTTGAATACGACGGCTGCATCAATCTCACCAAGGGCGCTATCGTATGCTGCGACAGACTTACCACCGTAAGTGCAAGATACGCAGATGAGATCAAGGACGCTTTCTTTGCTCACGGTCTTGAAAATATTATCCGTGTAAACGCAGAAAAGCTTTCGGGTATCGTAAACGGTATAGATTACGATTACTATAATCCTATGACGCTCGAAAACAAGTTCAGTGCTACCTACAGAACGTATGCAGGAAAGGCAAAGAACAAGACCGCACTTCAGGAGATGCTCAGCCTTCCCACAGATACCGACGCTCCCGTAGTTTCTATGATCTCCCGACTTGCTTCTCACAAGGGATTTGACCTTGTAAAATGTGTTATCGAGGAAGCACTCAACACCTCGAATATGCAGTTCGTTCTTCTCGGAACAGGCGAAGAGGAATTCCAAGGCTATTTTGCCGATCTCGCATTCAGATATCCCGACAGAGTTCGCTGCCTCTTTGAGTTCAACAAGGAGCTTTCAAAGAAGATCTACGCGGGCTCGGATATATTCCTTATGCCCTCCAAGAGTGAGCCTTGCGGACTTTCGCAGATGATAGCTTCAAGATATGCGACGGTTCCGATCGTGCGCGAAACGGGCGGTCTTTACGATACTATAAGACCCTTCAATCCCGAAACGCTTGAGGGTAACGGAGTTACATTCTGCACCTACAACGCTCACGATATGCTCGACGCTATCAGACGTACGCTTTGGCTGTACTCGAACAAGAACGTATGGAAAAAGCTCGTTAAGAATGCGATAGAAAAAGACTTCTCGTGGAACGCTTCCGCACGTCTTTATCTCCTTATGTACGCAGGATTATAACTTAGGAAACCCTTTTTGAAAGGAAGCATAGGGGCGGGTCGTCGAGGCGCCGACCCCTACAAGATAAGAATTCTTCTTTTCAGAAAAGTTTTTGAAGATCCAAGAAACTTTTTTCAAAAAGTTTCTTGGCGGGTTCTCAGGGCAGAGCCCTGAGCAAAAATAACATTAAAACTTCGGATCGCTTGCGGTTTGTCCGCAGGCGATTCAAGGCTATAAAAACCGTTTAATATTTTTCTCTTTATTATAGTAAGAGGGGTATTTTAAACAAAAAATACTAACAGGAAGAAAGAAACAGATGAAAAAAACAGAAACACAAGCAAAACCCACAACCACAAAAATCACAAAAGCAGAGCTTTCAGCGGCTCTCAGCGATAAGCTCTCAAGAGTTTTCGGTGCGACTCCCGCAGAAGCTACTGCAGATCAGATCTACAAGGCGACGCTTATATCCATAAGAGATATACTTGGACACAAGAGAGCTGAGTTCAAGAAAAACGTTACGGCACAGCAGGGCAAAAAGCTCTACTACGTATGTATGGAGTTCCTTATCGGAAAGAGCCTTAAGAACAATCTTTGCAATCTCGGTATAGAAAACGAGTACAGAGAAATTCTTTCCGAGCTCGGATACGACCTTGATTGGCTGTACGCGCACGAAACCGACGCAGCGCTCGGTAACGGCGGTCTTGGACGTCTTGCTGCCTGCTTTATGGACGCGCTCACAACACTCGACTACTCGGCGACAGGATTTTCTCTTCTTTACGAATACGGTCTTTTCCGTCAGAAGATCCTTGACGGCGAGCAGATCGAGCTTCCCGACACCTGGATGCCTACAGGCGAATCCTGGCTCGTTCCCCGTACAGACAAGGCGTGCACAGTTCGCTTCGGCGGCCGTGTTACAGAAACCTGGAGCAACGGTAAGTGCGATATAATTCACACAGACTATACCGAGGTTCGCGCTATTCCCTACGACCTTCTCATTTCGGGTGCAGACAGCGAGGCTGTAAACAGTCTTCGTCTTTGGAAGGCTACCTCTGCAAGCGGTCAGTTCAATATGAACCTCTTCTCGCAGGGCGATTATATCAAGGCTATGGAAGAAAATACACAGGCAGAGATCATCTCGAAGGTCCTCTACCCCTCTGACAACCACGAGGAAGGTAAGCTTCTCCGTCTTAGTCAGCAGTATTTCCTTGTTTGTGCTTCTCTCCAAAGTATCATCGCAGACCACCTCAGAACATACGGAAATCTCGCAAACTTTGCAGATAAGGTTGCAATTCATATAAACGATACGCACCCCGCGCTCGTAGTTCCCGAGCTTATGAGAATCCTTCTCGATACATATTCTTACACATGGGAAGACGCTTGGGATATCGTTACACGTACCGTAAGCTATACTAACCACACGGTTCTCCCCGAAGCTCTTGAAACATGGAACGAGGACCTCTTCAAGTATAAGCTTCCGAGAATTTATATGATAATTTCGGAAATCAACCGCCGCTTCTGTGCAGACCTCTGGAATGCATATCCCGGCGACTGGAACCGCATTACCGATATGTCTATCCTCTCTCACGGCAGAGTTAAGATGGCAAACCTCAGCGTTATCGGTTCTCACACGGTAAACGGTGTTTCGAAGCTCCATTCGGATATCCTCACAGACACCATATTCTCTAATTTCTATCACTACACCCCCGAAAAGTTCACCAACGTAACAAACGGCGTTGCTCACAGAAGATGGCTGTGCGCGTCTAACCCCGGACTTGCAAAGCTTCTTTCCGAAACGATCGGCGACGGATACCGCAAGAATCCCGAGGAGATCGCAAACCTTGCGAAATTCGCAGACGACAGCTCGGTTCTTGAGCAGATCGGAAAGATAAAGCACGCAAACAAGGTTCGCTTTGCAGAGCTTATTAAGGCAAGAAGCGGAGTAGTTCTTGATCCTGACACTCTCTTCGACGTTCAGATCAAGCGTATGCACGAATACAAGCGTCAGCTTCTTAATACCCTTCGCATAATCGAGCTTTATGCAGAGCTTCTCGAGGATCCCGATAAGGATATTCTTCCTCAGACATTTATTTTCGGCGCGAAAGCCGCTCCCGGATACTATATGGCAAAAGAGCTTATCAGACTTATCTGCTCGCTCTCCGCTGAAATCGAAAAGCACCCCAAGATCCGCGAAAAGATCCGCGTACTCTTTGCAGAGGACTACAACGTTTCTCTTGCAGAAGTCCTCATTCCCTCTGCAGAGGTTTCCGAACAGATCTCTCTCGCAGGAAAAGAGGCTTCGGGTACAGGTAATATGAAGCTTATGTACAACGGTGCGCTCACTATCGGTACTCTCGACGGCGCAAACGTTGAAATAAACGAGGCTCTCGGCGGAGAAAACGTTTACATCTTCGGTCTTACAACTCCCGAGGTTGACGACCTTTGGAAGCGCGGATACCGCTCCTACGAGTACTACGTCAACAGCGAAAGAGTCAGACGCGCAGTTGACACACTCAAGAAGGGCTTCAACGGCAACGACTTCACTATGATCTTCAACTATCTGCTTACAGGACCCGGTGTTCCCGACCCGTATATGTGTCTTGCAGACTTTGACAGCTACTTCAATACTCACGAAAAGATCTGCCGCGACTACGAGGACAAGACGCTTTGGAACCGTATGTCACTTATGAATACTGCAAGTGCAGGAATCTTCGCGGCTGACCGTTCTATCCGTGATTACGCTGAAGGAATCTGGAAGATAAAGCCTATTAAGAAGGCAAACAATCCCAAGAAGAAATAATCTAAAACAGATCGGAAACACTTATGATACCCGACCAGCTTAAAAAACTCGTTAAAATCTCAAAAAAAGCAAAGAAGACCAGACGCGCTGATATTCTCGGTGCTTTCCCCGAGGACGATATTCTCACACTTGAGCTTACCGTCCCGAGAGCACTCGGAATATCCTCGCCACACTTTGAAATATACAACGACGATACAGGAGAAAAGACCTTCACGCCTCTTGCGTGGAGGTCTCTCTCGGGTGAATGCGAAATTTATGAAATAAAGCTCACACTTGCGAGCCTTTGTAAAGACGGACGCAGTGGGCTCTTTTTCTGGAGCATAATTTCGGACAGCGCATACGGAAAGCTTCGTTTCTCCTGCGATATGTGCTCCTACCGCCCTAAAATAACCGAAATAGACTGTCCTTACGATTCCTTTGTTCTCACGGTTTACGAAAAGGAGTACTCTACTCCCGAGTGGATAAAGGGCGGTATTATGTATCACGTTTTCGTTGACCGCTTCTGCAAGGGCGGCGAAGTGCCGCTCCGCTACGACGCGATACTAAGCGAAGACTGGGACAACTATATGCCGCAGTATGCGAAATATCCGGGCGGCGAGGTCGCAAACAATATGTTCTTCGGCGGAACGCTCTACGGAATAGCTTCAAAGCTTGACTATCTTGCATCGCTCGGCGTAAGCTGTCTCTACCTTTCGCCCATATTCGAGGCATATTCAAACCACAAGTACGACACTGGCGACTACGAAAAAGTCGATGCTATGTTCGGCGGCGATAAGGCGCTCGATGAGCTTATCGAAAAAGCAAAGTCAAAAGGTATAAGAGTAATTCTCGACGGAGTTTTCAACCATACAGGCGACGACAGCAAATATTTCAACCGCAGAGGAAGATACGATACTCTCGGCGCATACAATTCTCCCGATTCTAAGTATTTTAAGTGGTATTCTTTCTATAATTATCCCGACAAGTATCGCTGTTGGTGGGACATAAAGATCCTGCCTGCCGTAGATTCGAGAAATAGCGAGTATAACGACTATATGAACGGCAAGGACGGAATAATTGCAAAATATCTGAAAAAAGGAACTCTCGGCTGGCGTCTTGACGTTGCTGATGAGCTTTCCGAGCCATTCCTTGAAAATTTACGCAGAGCGGCAAAAGAGGTCGATCCCGAGTCCATCATTATAGGCGAGGTCTGGGAGGACGCTTCGATAAAGATCGCATATACCGACAGGCGTAAATATTTCAGAGGAAAGCAGCTTGACTCTGTAATGAATTATCCCTTACGCACGGGAATTATTGATTTTATCAGAACGGGCGATTCCAAAAAGCTCTTCTCGGCATCTGCAGGACTTTATATGCGCTACCCGAAGAGTGTCAGCGACTGTCTTATGAATTTCCTCGGCACTCACGATACCGAGAGAATACTTACAGTCCTCGGAGTTGGCGTACCCGCGCTGTCAATGGAAGAAAAAGCTCATTTTTCTATGTCAGACAGTGAACGTAGTAGAGCTCTCACTCTTATAAGACTTGCGTATATTATCCTTGCGTTTATGCCCGGTGTGCCCTGCATATTCTACGGTGATGAGGCGGCAGTCGAGGGGCTCGGAGATCCCTTCAACCGCGTAACATTCCCTTGGGGACGCGAGGACAAGGCTCTCACACAGTTTTACCGCGAGATCGGCAAGATCCGCCGCAGCAGAGATATACTGAAAGACGGTTATCTCTCAGTTAGTGAGGATCTTCCCTACGGAGTTTTCGAGTTCAGCCGCTTTGACGGCAAGGGAAACTGCGTAACGGTTATCGTAAACCGTTCAGAGATGCCCTATGAGCACAAAAAACGCTCTGAAAATCTTGTCGCAGATCTCTTTGGTATAGACGAAAAGGCTTCGGCACTTCCGCCTATGACCGCGGGGGTTTGGGAAAACAAATAAACAAAAATCCACGGCTTTGGGCGGCTGCGAATAGGGATGTTATACTATGTAGTACAAATGCGAAACTCGCAGCATTCTAATTGATAAAGGAGCGAAGTAAAATGATAACGGCAAAGGATTTTCTTGATTTTGTTTTCTGCTGCCTATCCCAAGAGCAACAGAGCCAGCTCGAAACAAGCAACCATAATCCAACTTCTGTTTACCAAGCACAAGAGAACCTGGTCAAGGAAACGCATGGATACCGATGCAAGAAGTGTGGCAGATTCTTTCCTTTCTTGCAATTGGATTATGACAATATGCTGATAGATCCTAAAACGTACGCTAAACCTGCAGGCAATCTCTATAAGGGGAAGAAATCGGCCGATGTGTTTTCTGAGAATGAATACTACGCCAAAAACAAAAAGACATTGTTGAAATTTGAAATTGACGAGGGGAAGAACATCCGGCAGACCGATACAATTCAGATTATGGGCGATGTGTACCACGTAATTCTGTCGCAGGATAAGAAATACCTGGCAACCGAAACTTTTGGTGGTACGATCGAAATAATTGATACACAAACCAAGCTGCCTGTTGCTAAAAAACGGAAAACGAATATCAATGGAGCTTGTATTTTTACAAATGATCATAAGCTACTGTATTTCTTCGAGGATGCGATCCGATGCTGGGATTTCCTGAATAATCGGGATGTGGTTGTTATGTCTGTTTCAGATGCGCAAAAACAGAAATTCGGCTACCCTGGAATCGGTTGCCATAATATCCTTTACAACAACAGGACACAAACCTATTTATTTCTATTCTCAGACAAAACGCATGCCTATGTGGTTGCTGTAAAAGATATGGCGTTGGACCGGGAATATTTGCTCCCACCCGCACCCGTTTTGAGCGAGCTGGTGTATTCAGAGGCACAAGACCTATATACTATTTCCGAAAACGGCCATGTAACCATTTACGATTCGGATTTTTGTGTTGTGGAAAGATTTTTGCCTCCGCACATCATTAAATTTATCGATGGCGGCGGGGTGTTTCCTGTTACGCGGTTTGTATCCGATCAGCCGAATAGATCCTTTTTATCGCCGGACGGAAAGTGGTTATTGCTGGACTACTCCTATTTAATCATTCTGATGCGGCGCGAGAATAAAGAAATTCATTTTTGCCTTTTTTCTTACACCGGAAAAACAGCAAAGCATATGGGTTTTGTCGACTGTAATCATTTTTGGTACACCTGGGGCGATACCACATACATTCAGCAGATCAAAGCGTAAACAATTCTATGAAAAAATCCGCAGATGGGTTTGCCATCTGCGGATTCCTTTGTATTTGGCTCTTTGAGGGCGATTTGTAAATCGCCCCTACGATAAAATCCTTATTCGGGGACGGCTTTGCCGTGGATTTCTTATTTTTATTCTTCCTTCGTCATTTTCACGTAGCTGCCCATTAGCTTTTTCGTACCGACGGTATCGAAAGCGACCTCGTAAAGCACGTCGGGCCCCATTTTCGTTGCCGAAAGCACGATGCCGCGACCGAATATTTTGTGGCGCACGCAGTCGCCTGCAGAAAACTGCTCTCCGCCCTCATTTGCTTTTGCCTTGACGGTCGTTCTGTCAAAGGTCTTTCTTGCCTGTGCGGTCTGAACAGCCTCGATCTCAGATGCCTTTTCGCGCATCGAAAGGTTACTTTCAATAAGATGCTGTGGAATTTCCTTAACAAACTGCGATTCTGTCGAGAACTGCGTACGCCCAAAGAGCATTCTGTTTTTAGCGTAGGTTATATACAGCTTTTCCTTTGCTCTTGTGATAGCAACGTAAGCGAGTCTTCTCTCCTCTTCGAGCTCTGCCATATCGGTCTGCGCGCGGTAGCCGGGGAAAAGTCCTTCTTCCATTCCCGTAAGGAATACGATCGGGAATTCAAGTCCCTTTGCGCTATGGACTGTCATAAGCACGACTGCCTGCGCGTTATCATCGAATCTGTCAACGTCCGAAACGAGCGCAACGTCCTCGAGAAATCCGCCGATAAGGTCGATAGCCTTGGTGTTTTCGGCTTCCTCGGAGGTAAATCTTATGCCCGAATTTGTATTGCTATCACTCGGCTCGTCCTCGGAAAGCGGATCAAAGACTATATCTCCGCCGAGCACCTCGTTTGCATATTCAAGAGCGTTCGATATAAGCTCGCGCGCGTTATCACAGCGTTCTGCCTCTGCCTCACCGCCGTCGCGGAGCATCTGGAGATACCCTGTCATATCGAGCACACTCTCGACAAAATCGGGAAGATTTTTATTTTGCGCTTCCCTGCGGAGCGCTTCTATAAGGTCGGAAAACGAGGTGAGTGCCTTTGCCGATTTGGAAAGCGCGGTATATTTTGCCGAGTCCTTTATTACATCAAACATCGAGCGACCCTCTGCGACAGCTATCTGCGCGACGGCATCGACCGTAGTGTCGCCTATCTTACGGCGTGGCACGTTTATTATACGCATAAGTCTGATATTATCGCTCGGATTTGCAACGAGCTGAAGGTATGCGAGAATATCCTTTATTTCCTTGCGGTCATAGAAACGGGTATCGCCTACGATATAATACTTGACTCCCGCGCGTACAAGTGCCTTTTCAAGTGCGTTCGACTGCGCGCGTGTGCGGTAAAGCACGGCAAAATCGCCGTAGGTCTTACTCTGCTTACGGCAGATAGCGTTTATCGTATCGGCGACGTAATAGCCCTCTTCATTCTGGTCGTCAAGCTTTGCAAGGGTTATTTTTTCTCCGCCCTCTTTGCTTGTCCAGAGCTCCTTGCCCTTACGGCCCACGTTATTTGAAATTACTGCGTTTGCCGCATCAAGAATAACGCTCGTTGAGCGGTAATTCTGCTCGAGCTTTATTACCTTTGCATCGGTATAGGTTCTGTCAAAATTAAGTATATTTTCGATAGTCGCGCCTCTGAAGCGGTAAATACTCTGGTCGTCATCGCCCACTACCATAAGATTTCTTCGTCCGCTCGCGATAAGAGATGCAAGCATAAACTGCGCGTAGTTCGTGTCCTGATACTCGTCAACCGAGATATACCTGAAACGCTTGCCGAGGAATTCACGCACCTCTGCGCTTACAGTTAAAAGCTCGACTGTACGCATAATTATATCGTCAAAATCGACCGCGTTTGCTTCCTTAAGGCGCTTTGCGTATTCCCTATAAAGCTCTGCGGTGCGGCGCATACCGAAATCGCGGCTTGCCTCTGCCTGCACGGCAAATTCCTCGGGAGTTGTGAGCTTATCCTTAAGGCGACCGATAACGTTCAGCACGTTTTTCGCGGGAAGGACCTTATCGTCGATATTTTTGTCCTTCATTACCGTGCTCATAAGCTTCAGAGAGTCGGTATCATCATAAATAGTAAAGTTATTATCAAGACCTATCTGCGAGCCGAAGCGGCGAAGAAGTCTTACGCACACCGAGTGAAAGGTTCCCGCCCAAACCTCATTTGCAGACGGGCCGAGCATTCTTTCAAGACGCTCCTTCATCTCGCCAGCCGCTTTTTTTGTAAAAGTGATCGCAAGCACCGACCACGGCGGACAGGGAGATACCGCACAGCCCTCAAGTATTGCCGCGATTTCCTCTTTCGGAGCATCTATCGCTCTTTCAAGACGCATAATGTCCTCGTCACTTACTTCGCTTCCGGGCGTTTCGTATTTATATGCGTTTCCGTATCTGATTATGTATCCTATTCGCTCTACAAGCACGGTGGTCTTGCCGCTTCCCGCGCCTGCAAGCACAAGAAGCGGTCCGTTTATCGTATAAACGGCTTCTCTCTGGCGCGAGTTAAGCGAAGAATAGAGCTTATCGAAAAGCGCTCTTTTTGCCGCGTTATATCTACGCTCGCGCTCAAGCTCGTGAATTGTTGCCATTTTTTAATCTCCTTTTCTTAGGGCTTCGCCCTAAAACCCACCAAGAACCTTTTTGAAAAAAGGTTCTTGGAACTCCAAAAACTTTGCTGAAAATAAATATTACTGTATTCGAAGTGGCAGTTTGCGGTTTTCGCGAAGCGAAAAATCAGACGGCTGTCTGATAGCGAAACTGCCAAGCGACACGAAGTGTCGGTTTTTGCCCTAAAACCCGCCAAGGACCTTTTTGAAAAAAGGTTCTTGGAACTCCAAAAACTTTACTGAAAAATAAATATTACTATATTCGAAGTGGCAGTTTGCGGTTTTTAAAGCTTACACGCAATATACCGATACCATATCTTTCCAAAGATATTCTTGCTTTGGTATTCGCAGCTCTGAAGCTCACGAACATACTCTGCGAGTCTGCCAAGCTCGCTGTCCGATATACTTCCGCCGAATTCGAGTCCTGAAATAATATCAGTCATTTCACAGACAGAGTACGGAAGCCTTGTCATAAGCATAGCACGCTTCTTCCTTCTTCCCTTGCCGCTGAGGGCTTCTGCCCAAAGTTTTTCGACGCGGATAGCAAATTCGCTCGGAGCTTCTCCCTTTTTAGGAATATCTCGACCGATAGCCAGTGTTTCATAGAACATATCTGTCATTCCGACAGCGAGCATTCTGCGGTCATAGCCGTCTATGAAGCTACTGTGTACCGCTCGCTCAAATACTCCCTTTCGCTTATCGCGTATATTGTCCGACCGACGCACGATTATCCACGCAGCTCCGGTAGCCACTACAACGATAGCAAGCAGAGCCATAAACCTTGTGAACTTTTTAATGTCAAAGGTGTTTTTCTCGACTATTTCATCTACTATTTCTTCGCCGGGTTCTACCACGGGTGGCGGCGGAATTACCGGATCCTCGGGCTTTGGCTCGGGCTGATTTGGAGTTACGGGCGGCTTTGGCTTAGATGGATTCAAATTTCCCGGACTTTGATAATACATCGAATCATACGCGGGAGGTGTAGTTTCATACGCGCGCCAGCCAAGACCCTCTATATAGACCTCTACCCACGCGTGCGCGTTCTTATCGGTAACCTTCGCCTCATAGTATCTGTCCCCGTCCTCATCGTACTTTGCCTCTCTGTCGTAATCGTAAGCAGTATAACCCTGAACGTATCTCGCGGGAATACCGAGCGATCTGAGCAGTACGGTCGCCGCGCTTGCAAACTGCACGCAGTATCCTTCGTTTTTGGAAAGCAAAAATTCATCAAGAACGCTTCCCTTAAACTCGGGATCGTGCTTGGGATTGAGGCTGTATTTGTAATTTTCGCACAGATAGTCAATTACCGTCATTACTTTCGCGTGCGACGTCTGAGCCTTTTCAAATTCATCAAGAAGCTCGCCACGTATCTCGTAAACTGCCTGCGACTCGGGAACCTCGAGATAATTATCCTTTACAAACTGCGTATAAGTATTTACTCCTCGCACATATACGTTGTACCACTCTCTTTGCTCATAGCTCGGAAGCATAAGATAATCTCTAAGCGGTTCTATTCCCATATCGTACAGTCCGTTTTCGTCAAGTAATCTCTTAAACTTCTTGACGCAGTCAAGTTCTTCTATAAACTCTTCCTGAACCGAGAACTGATAGCTCGGCACTTCCTTGTCGATAAACCGGGCAAGGAGCTTAAAATATTTTGCGTCGTTTTCCGAAACGGATTCATAATTTCGGTTTTTATAATTCGGAATTATCGCAGGTGCGCGGTAACTCCTATTGATATGAAATACCATACCGGAGTTATACATGCCGTCAGAATACACGTTAAACGCATCGGTGTACTCCTCTTCGGAAGAGCCGTAAGTATAAAGACCGATAGGCTGGGCATAAACTGTCGGCATAATGTAGAGCTGTCCCGAATTTCCGACATACTGAATATCTACCATCGTCGCCGTAAAGGCATAGTCCCTGCTTGTATATCCCTTGTCCTTCGGAAAGTTTTTTTCATCTACGTTGTAATGATAGTAGAGATTGTAAAGGTGATAAGTAAGCGCATCTCCGCTAAACGCGCGTCCGCCTCCATTTGACATCAGATCGGTAAGCTCTTTATAGCTTTCTTCGCTGAGAACGCTCCACGAATCGTTTTTAATGTCGTAGCTGTCCCCTATCCAAGACCGCAGATATATCGGTCTGTTAGAATAAGCCCTTACCTTGAAAAGCGTATCCCCCGACGTCTTGATCTCTTCAAAACCCGTAGAAACCTCGTCTTCAAGCGTATTCATCTTATTATTTTCAGGATCAAAGCCAAGCAAAATGGCAGTAACCTTTGTTCTGATATTATCAAGCGGCTTTTGTATAAAGTCTATCTCGCGGAAGGATTTTTTCACAGCAAGCGCGGGAACAAGAACTATCGCAAGACAAAGAAGTCCCGCCATAGCCGAAACGTATCCGCTGTATGCTCTGCTCTTCTTTGACTTCTTGTTTTTTATAAACGCTTTGTCGTATCTCGCAAGTGCCACCATAGCCGCGAGGGCGGTAACAAGAAGTGCTATCCCCCAGTTGCTTTCGCTTATATTATAAACAAAGCATACCGCGCACACCGCCGTACCGAGAATGACAAACGGTGCAAGATGCACTTTTCTGAGCGAAAACAGTGTGAAAAAGAGAGATACTACAAAGGCAAGTGTGTAAGTACCGCCTTTAAGAAGACCGTCTGCATATCCGAATCTCGGGATACTGACAAAATCATATACATAAAATCCGCGCTTGTCTATTACCGAAAATATTGCGTCAAACAGCTCGTCTATACCTGTAATGAAGAAGGTAAGCGGATTTCCGTAAACGAAATTGACTACTGCTATATACGCAAATATAATGCCAAATCCGATAAGCGTGAGCTTCCATTTGCCGTAGAAGATGAGCGCTGTCGCGATCGTCGTGCCAAGGCAAAACATAAAGGTAGCAAAGCCGTTTACCTCTTTGCTTATTCCAAAGGAACTCGAAAGCATAAAAACAACAGAAAAAGCGGCAAAGGCGACGCACAGAAGTCTGAGAAAATATCCGAGCACCACAGAGCCTTCAAAGGATTCTGTCTTTTCGGGGTCGTATATTTCGGGAGCAGTACGACGCTTTTTAGTCTTTTTTAGCTTCTTTTTTTCTTTTTTGCTCATTTTTCGCTCACCCGCCCTTCGTTTTTAGCTGTACGGGCATCATATACTCTTATTGCGGCGTGGCTTATCTCGTCAAGCGTAGCGCTAAAAGCGTCCGAATATTCACTTAAATAGCCCTTGCTGATCTTTTCAAAAGGAATATAGGTGTAAAGCTCTTTTGAAATACTGCCGCTGAAAATATTATCGTCATAAAGTCTATTTTCTGTGAGTGAAGCAAGAAGATTTGCATCTACACAGGCACTCACATAGATATAACTCGCGTCGGGGTCTTTTACGGCAAAGGCTTCGAGGTCTGCCATATTTTCGGCGGTAACAGCGATGGGAGATGTCGCAAACGTGCGGTAAGCGCTCTCAAATTCATACAGAGAGTCTGCGCTCTGCACGCATATTCCATTTTCTCCCCTGTCGTCAAACCAGACAAGAGTGATATTTCCGCCTTTGGTAAGCACCGAGGTCGCTATCGCTATGGCTGTTTCAACCACTCCGTCAACGGCAAGCTCATTGATGTCGGGAAGATATTTCTCTTCGTTTTCCGCATCGTATCTTGCCGCAGTATCGCAGAATATATAAGTCCGCTTTTCTTTGTTCATAGAATACTGCTTGACCATAAGGTCCTGAGTTTTGCTTGACAGCTTCCAGTGAACAGAGCGCAGAGCGTCCCCTATCTGATACTGACGCACGTCATTTTGCTCTGTACTATCATTTCCTCTGAAACGGGATACTATTTCGGTACTGCTTTGTGAGCGGTCATCACCCTCGGGCACGTCAAGTGTAACCCTTCTCGGAAGTACGAAAATATTTTTAAATATGTTTAAGTTATATCTGTATTTGAACATTCCGAAAATATCGTGGCATACAACGTCAGAAACACCTATGCTGTAATTTCCACGGTACGGAAAGCTTATTTCGCTTGTGAGGGTATAGTCGCCATACGGCGGAAGAGTGAGTGAAACTATTCTTTCTTCACTTCGTATTCCGTCGCCTCGCGGGAGAGTTATTTTTGCTTCTATCGTGTTTATCGGTACAAATCTCGAGTTTATAATAGAAAGTCTGAGCTGTGTAGGCTCATATTTTTCAAGCTCGTCCTTGCTGAGTGTTACGCTAATCTCGACAGACTGCGTGCATATATACATATACAAAAGCGATATTATCGGAAGGAGAAGAACGAAAATAAATATCACCGCGGTTATCGGGGATATGAGCGCCTGCGTCGCAAAAAGTGCTACAAGAAGAACAAAAAGATAGCCGAAAACGCCTCTGTCAAGCGAAAAGCTTTTTTGCCCATACCAACGAGCCACCCGAAAGAAAAACTCTTTTATTTTAAGTAATACTTCTTTCATAATTTTTAACCGTAACTAAAATTATATCTGAAATTATTTTGATTATTCTCTTGTTCCCTTATAAGGCACGGGAGTGTGAGAGAGTATCTCTGCAAGGATACTTTCTGCGCTGCTTTGTCCAAGGCGTGCCTCCTGACTGAGAATTATTCTATGGACAAGAGCCTGCTTATATAGTGCACGTACGTCCTCGGGAATAACATAGTCGCGTCCGTGCATAAATGCCCACGCTTTAGAGAGATTCATAAGCGCAAGAGAGGCTCTCGGCGAAGCTCCGAGAAGAACAGACGGGTGCGAACGTGTTGACGAAACAAGGCTTACGATATATTTGCATATCTCTCTATCCATTTTTATGTTCATAACCACCTTTCGCATACTTTCGATGGTTTTAACGTCGGTAATTGCCGTTATATTATGAATGGGATTTGCTTCCATTCTGTCGCTTATAATATTTACCTCTTCCTCCGGTGAGGGATACCCCATTTTTATTTTGAGTGCAAAACGGTCAAGCTGTGCCTCGGGAAGCGGATAAGTTCCGACAAAGCCCGACGGGTTCTGTGTGGCAATTACAATAAAGGGCTTCGGAAGCTCGTAAGTAACACCGTCAACCGTAACCTTAAACTCCTCCATCGCCTCAAGAAGACTCGACTGTGTTTTGGGTGATGCGCGGTTTATCTCGTCGGCAAGGAGCATATTGCAGGCAACGAGTCCTTCTCTGAACTCAAAGTTTTCACTTTGTCTGTTATATATATTAAATCCTGTGATGTCAGATGCCATAACGTCGGGAGTGAACTGTGCGCGCTTAAAGGAAAGTCCTGCCGCTTTTGCAAGGGACGCCGCAAGAGTGGTCTTACCAACACCGGGCACGTCCTCTATAAGCACGTGTGAAGAGGAAAGCATAGCGCAGATGAGCAGAGTGATCTCATAGCGTTTACCTACGACCACCTTTTCAACCTCGCTTATAAGCTTTTCGGCAATTTCTGCAGCCTCACCGAACTGCTCGGACTTTATTTTTTCGCTAATTACGTTACTGTTCAAGTTAAAACTCCCCTTTCCAGTGTAAAAATCGTTTCTTTTACTATATACCGAGGGGAAGCCCTTTTAAAGCTCCCTCTCAAAGCATTATTTAATTATCCTTTTCCTTGACAAAGGCATTTTTATCTTCTTTTTTACCTTTTCCGAAAACTTTTTGAATTTTTTACCGCCAAACAGCTTCATCGTGAGCATCGAGAATATCGGAGCTGCCACCGCACTGACCAGCGCAGACAGGAAAATATATCTCGAAACAAAGAGAGCATCTGTTATAGCCGCAGTAAACGCCTTTAAGAAAACGCATACGCCTACAAATACAAGCACGAGTATCAGATAAATGAACTGTACCGTGTTTATTCTCAGCTCGGAGGTAACTCCTCTGCTGTCATTAAGCGTAAGCATCATCAGAGCTGCCGACATCGTAACGCACGAAACGAAGACCGAAGCGTTAAACGATGTCATCGGCATAAGCTTTAAAAGAGCAAGCAGATAAGATATTGCAAGGATAAATACTCCGCAAAGAGATCCCTTTATTATACAGTCTTTCGCCGTTTTTGTTATACTCTTTTCCGAAATATCCCGATCGCATTCCTTTAGTATTCTGTTTGTCGGTTTCTTGAACGCCATTATAAGCGCCGCAGAAAAATCAAACACAAGTCCGAGCGTAAGTATCGCCATCGGAGAAAGAATGAAGCCCCCTACAAGCATCGACCACAAAACTATAGTAGCACGTATGCTTTGCGCGCTTATTAAGTAGCGGAGCATTCTGTCGATATTATTATTTATGTTTTTAGCACTTCCGATAACGTCGGCAACAGAATTAAGACCGCCGCTTGAATCCATATCGACCATCGTAACTACCGCGTCCGAAACGAAGCGTAGTGCCTCGCAGCCGATATATTCAAGGTTTTCCTCGTCCCCGCCTGTGAGAGTCATACATTCGGTTATACCTATGTCTGCTTCTTTGAGCAGGGTTATTTCTTTAAGCTTATTTCCGAGGAAGGCTACCGTAGAGCCGTTTTCTTTAAATTTCCTTATTGCAAGCTCTTTATCAGCGACAGTCATTCCCTCGAACATAGTATATTTGAGAATATTCTTATCGGTCGGAGAAGGCTCCTCGGATACAAGCTCACGAAGCGTTTCGCCGCTTATCACGTTTTTCCTTGAGGAAACCAGTCCGATAGCTCTTGCTATCTGATAATTTTTTTCGCTTGCATCGTCGCAGAAAAGAACAACGTTCATTTTTGCACTGCGCAGACGCTCTATCGTTTGAGATACTCCCGGAAGTATCGGCTCTATAAGTGCTATAAAGCCTTCAAAAATCAGATCGTTCTGACTGTCGCGGAGTTTGGTGAGCGAATTGAATCTCGAGGTTTTCGAGGCTACTGCGACAACTCTGTACGCCTGACGCATAAGCTGTGTCGCTTCGACCTCTATTTTACTGCGCTCCACAGGTCCAAGACGGTATATTCTGCCGTTTTCATAGTAGTGGGTACAGTAGGAAAGTATTTCGTCTGCCTCGCCGCGCAGAAGCACGGTGTTATCGCCGTTAAAGCGCACAAGAGCGGTGTCGAATTTGTTATAATCGCTCTTTCGCTTAAATTCGATAAGCGGATATTCACTTTCAAGTGAGGTATTATATACACCGCTGTCAAATGCCGCGCGAAGTATTGCATCCTCCTCAAAGGTGTAAAGTTCACCGCCGTCCTCACTCACCGACGAAAGCTTATTTTGTCCGTAAAGACCTGTGGTAACGACCGCGTATTTGAGAAGGCGCAGACAATTATCCGCAAAATTCGACTGCGACGCGTCGTACAGCTTGCCCGACACGTAAGCCTTTTCGAGCGACATTGCGCGCTTTGAATAGATAGCCTCGGGCGGAATTATGACCGTATCCACCTTTTTGAGCGTATCAAGCCTGTCCGCATTTTTTATAAGTGAGCCCTTTTCGTTTTGCCTTTTTCTGCTGAGCGAATCGAAAAGTCCGCAAGCGACTATTATGTATCCGAAAAGCATCAAAAATTCGGAAAGTCCCGCTGCTCCGAGCGAAAGTCCGACCAGAAGCGAACGCAGTGAATTTTCGGCAAAAAACGGCAAAAGCGAGATAACAGATATAACAAATGCGGCGGCTATATAGAAAAGACTGAGCTTGCCGCCTATATTTCTTAGCGTGTGAAAAATAGAAAGCTTGTGATATTCTGCGGCGGGTTTGTTTTTACCCGTTCTTCTGACAAGTGTGCGGGTTCCGACCTCGCAGGCAATAGCCCGTCCGTTTCCTTTTGTTACGATAGTCGACGCCCACGCCATATTGAAGCACATATGGGGCGGAACGTTTCTGTATTCGACAAAATCGCCCTGCTTCTGTATGCTTCCGACTCCGTCGGTTATACCCGTTTCAACTATGTAAAGGTGATTTGTGCTTACAATACGCGCGTCGCAAGGAACTATATCGCCCGGCGACAGCTGTATAAGGTCGCCTACCACTATCTCGTCTTGCTTTACTGTAATAAGCTTACCGCCTCGTATTACTCTTGCGTTCGGAAGCGAATTTCTCGCCGCGCGCTCGAGCAGAATACGCGAGCTGTAATACGCCATAAAAGTAACGAAATAGCTGACTCCTATCAGCAAAAGTGCAGAGGTCGCAAGGAGATACTCCTTAAAAAACATAGATATAAGAGAAACGAGAACGAGGAGAAGACTGAGTCCGTTTGTCGAAAAATCAGCCATATAGCCGATCATCGAGCGATGCTCGATCGGGAATATCTCGTTTCTTCCGTTCTTTTCAAGCCTTTCCCACGCGATTTCGGGAGAAAGCCCATTTTGTATATCACTTCCCGTTAACTCTTCAACCTCTGATACAGTTTTATCGTGCCATCTTTCCGCCATAACTAATGCGCTCCTCCCTTTCCTTAAAATTAAATATCAAAATCAAAAATCAGTTACAAACGATAACAAGGTCATCGCCGCTGGCGTTCATACTTATCGCCGAAATATTTCTGTCATAATCTCCGATCAGCTTGCTTGCAAGCACGTCCTCGACCTCGCGCTGAATTGTACGGCGGAGATTTCTTGCGCCGTATTTACGCGAAAACGAGCGTTTTGCAATAACTCTGACTGCTTCTTCGCTGTAAGTGAGCGTGATCTCCTTTTCAGCGAGAGTCTTTACAAGGTCGCCGAGCATGATCTTCGCAATTTCAACGAAATCGTCCTCGTCGAGCGAGCGGAAGGTGATTATCTCGTCAACTCTGTTTATAAACTCGGGGCGAAGGAACTGCGCGAGTGCCTTTTCGGTCTTGCCTTCTGCCGACGAGTGATTTTCACCCGAGAATCCGAGCGGAGCATCTACTCCGACAGCTCCAGCGTTAGTCGTCATAACGATGACGGTATTTTCAAAGTTTACCTTCTTTCCGCGAGCGTCGGTGATATGACCGTCGTCAAGGATCTGAAGAAGGATATTCATTACGTCGGGGTGAGCCTTTTCTATTTCGTCAAAAAGGACTACCGAGT
This sequence comes from Eubacteriales bacterium, assembly GCA_045580325.1. Classification (GTDB taxonomy): domain Bacteria; phylum Bacillota; class Clostridia; order Oscillospirales; family CAG-272; genus SIG672. The sequence goes on along the minus strand of JAZNNR010000007.1, from coordinate 17,135 downwards.
AAGGCTTTCTGCGTATCTTTTCGGTAAGCTGTCCCGCGTCGTCATATCCGACGTATCCGGGGGGCGCTCCGATTATTCTCGATACCGAATGCTTTTCCATAAATTCGGACATATCGAGTCTTATAAGCGTTTCGGGAGAATCAAAGAGGTCTGCCGCGAGAAGCTTCACAAGCTCTGTCTTACCTACACCCGTAGGTCCTGCAAAAATAAAGGAAACAGGCTTACGCTTATATGCAATTCCTGCACGGTTACGCTTTATCGCTCTTGCGACAGCATCTACCGCCTCGTCCTGTCCTATAAGACGCTCCTTCAGTCTGTCTGCAAGGCGGTCGACCCTCTTAAACTCATTTTCTGTTATATTGCTTGCGGGGATACCCGTCCAGAGCTCAACTACCGATGCAAGATGCGAGGTCGTAAGCACGACTTCCTCTCTCGCCTTTCTTGCCTCGTCGGCTTCCTGCTGCGCCGCGATAAGAGCGGTCTTAAGCTCAGCAACTCTGCGGTATTTTTCGTTTATATCCTCGTTTTCTTCGACCTCTTTTGCCTCTTCCGCCTCGACCTCGCCCGTAATACGCGCAAGCTCAGCCTCGGCTTTTGCCGCGCGCTCTACCTCGGGTGAGTGAAGCGCAAGATGGGACGCTGCCTCGTCGAGCAGGTCGATAGCCTTATCGGGCAAAAATCTGTCTGTAATATATCTTTCGGAAAGAATTACAGTTCTCGCTATGATCATATCGGGAATAGTGATTCCGTGGAAGCTTTCATAATATCCCTTTATTCCGCGGAGAATTTCTATCGTATCGTCGATCGAGGGCTCTTCCACGATTATCGGCTGAAAACGTCTTTCAAGCGCCGAATCGCTTTCAATATACTTTCTGTATTCGGCAAGGGTGGTCGCGCCTATCATCTGAATATCGCCTCTTGAAAGTGCGGGCTTCAGAATATTCGCCGCATTCATACTTCCCTCAGAGTCGCCCGCGCCCACGATACTGTGGACCTCGTCAATAACGAGAATAACATTGCCCTTTGCCTTGACCTCTTCGATAAGTCCCTTTATTCTCGACTCAAACTGACCTCTGAACTGTGTTCCCGCAACGAGCGCGGTAAGGTCAACGAGTCTGACCTCCTTATCGGCAAGCTTTCTCGGAGCTTTTCCGTCTGCGATAAGCTGGGCAAGTGCCTCAGCTATTGCCGTCTTACCGACACCCGGCTCACCTATAAGACAGGGATTATTCTTCTGACGGCGGCAAAGTATCTGCATCATACGCTCCATTTCGCTGTCGCGTCCGATAACTCGGTCGAGCTTACCCTCTCTTGCCCTTGCCGTTATATCCGTGCAGTAGGTATCAAGGAACTGTGTTCCGCTTTTTCCGCCTTTACCCTTTTTACCCTTTGACTGCTCGCCCTGCTCCTTGGAAGGACCTTCGCCCTTTCCCATAGAGCCGAAAAGCTTTGCGAAATTTATTGGGGGTGTTTTACCGAGATCCTCGTCGCCGTCGCCTGACTGCGCCTCCATTATACCCTCCATCTCCATATCCATACGGTCTATATCCTCATCGGTGATACCCATATTTCCGAGGATATTATTTATCGGACCTATACCGAGCTCCTTTGCACATTTAATGCATATTCCCTCGTTGGTCGTCTTATCTCCCTCCATACGAGAGATAAATATAACTGCAATTCTTTTTTTGCATCTTGCACACATTTCCATATTAAAAAACCACGCTTTCGTTAAAGAACATTTACCATTTTAGCTTTCAGCTCAGATTTATACAGAAGCAAAAACCATCTTGAAAATATTGAATTCAAAGAACCATCTTGTAACCTTAAGAGAGCTGAACGCTTCTATCGGGAAAGAGCTTGAGGTATTTGCGAGTATTTCGAGAAGAGCAAATACCATCATAGACGCGATCTGCGCCCAAGCAAGTCCGAGAATAAGCCCGAGAATTCCGCCAAGCAGATGGTCGATGCTTGAAAGAACGGGGATCCTTATCTTCTGTGCCAGCTTTACTATTATCTTCACGACTATCATAAGAACAAAGAATATCGCGATGAAAGCAAGTATGCGAGCAACAGCGGTCGAGTTCAGTATTTCCGATACTATGCCGCCCTTGTCATCGGGAATAAGTTTTTTCATAACTCCGAGCAAAAATCCTCCCACCTGCGCGGAAAATCCCCAAGCAACTATAACGGAAAATATAAATCCCGCAATATCTATCGCAACGCTGACAAGACCCTTTTTAGCATAAACGATTATGTTTGTAATAATTATTGCAATAATTATAAAATCAATAAAAAAGCTCATAAAACCTCCAAGTTATCTCTGAAATGATTGTTTTTCAGTTACCAATTGATTTTTGAAATACAGTCCTGTGTACAGACAAACGCCTCTTTTGATATAAATATAAGACCGTTTATCTTCCTGCCTGAGTGGTAAATTTTTTCGTCGTTAAAATTTCCCGCGCCAAGCCTTATAATTTTGTCTTCTGTAATAATATACGCATAGCCGTCGTACATATTCAGCTTCACGGGTCTGTTTTTCAGCGTGTATTTGAGCTTTGTCATACTCACGCCGTCAAGATGTGTAAGCTCTATTTTGTAAGTATCGGCGCCTCCGTAAATACGCTGCGCGGTAAGCAGTTTCCCGTCGTCTGATATATTATACATATAAACATCGCTTATATCTACCGCACAGGATGAGAGCATATTGCCGTCTTTATCAAAGATACAGTATGACTTATCAAAGAGAAGAGCTATATTCCCGTTTTCAAGATATTTGCACTCTATCGGTGTTCCCTTTTCGAAAGTAAGAAGCTTCCTCGGAGTCTTTTCTCCGTTTTTCAGAAGCATAATTTCACTTTCCACGTTTCCGCTTGGGAAGACCGCATAGGTAACGAGCATTATCTCGCTTCCGTTATCCTTTATATCCATAGAGGCAAAGGCGTTATTCTTTTTTATAGAGGTAACTGTCTCAAAGGTCGAAGTATATACACTTATTTCGGTCATATATTCCTTACCCTTACGGGAAATGGCATACGTTCCGTCATTTGCTATCGCACCGCCGTATATTTTACTGCCGCCTTCTTCAAAGTGCCTCTGACCGAACTCATCGTAAATGCCGTAAGCGTTTCCGCCCTTATCATAGACGAGTGCGAGTCTATTTGACGTTTTAAGTGCGGGCAGCATATACTGCGATTCTTTTGAATACTCGTGGCTTCCGTCGGGAGAAAAGACGATTATTCTGTCGCTTCCTGCCACGATGGGAACATTTGAAAAACTGTCAAAGATCGCATTTTTATTTATGCTGAAATAATAGCTTGAAACACTCTCGGTAGCCTCGCCTTTGCCAAGCATATTTCTGAATATATGCTGCATATTTCCCGTACTTACCCCTTCGCTGAAGAAAATACAGAAGATCACAACGAAGGTAAGGAGTACTATCCAAAGCGTATTATGCGCGACGTTAAAGCGTTCGGATATTTTTTTAGCCTCTGCATCAACGGTAGGGCGCTCTTCATCAGAAGAATACTTATCCTTCTGCTTTCTGTTCTTAAATAGTATTTTTAAAATATTTTGCTTTTTTTCGCTTTCTTCGCTTTCGGAAATCCTACTCAGATCTATTCTTCCGTCGGCACTGTAGCTGTTATCGCTCTTTTTATCTTTCCCCGTTTTAGAAAAAAGATTTGAGAAAAAGGAGTTTTTACTCTTCTTCAAGACCTACTTTGCGCCTCCTTTCATAACCCTTGGAAAACACGTTATCGGGATAGACCACCTTCGAGAGATAAAGTCCGTCGGGCGGAAGAGTCGAGCCCGCGCGCGTTCTGTCGCGTGAAAGTATTATGCCATCTATATCGTTTTCAGATATTTGTCCGTTTGAAACAGCGACGAGAGTTCCGCAAAGTATTCTCACCATATTGTAAAGAAATCCGTCTGCCGCTACTCGAAGCGTTACTATATCGCCCTCACGGCGCACATCAAAATATTTAATAGTTCTGAGTGTGTCCTTCACCTGCGAGCCCTGTGCCATAAATGCCTCGAAATCGTGTCTGCCGACAAAATGCTGTGCGGCAAGGTTCATTTTATCGGCGTCGAGCTTCTTCGGGCAGTGCCAAGCTCTGCCCATGTAAAAAGGGTCCGCAAGGCGCGCGTTCAGAATGACGTATTCATATTCTTTGTAGTCAACGTCATATCTTACGTGAAAATTATCGGGCACGTATTTTGCCGAGCGCACGGATATATCGCTCGGAAGAAATCTTGCTATCGCGAGGGGGATTTTGTCCTCAGGAATGCTTACCGCGTCAATATCGTCCGCCGTGCAGAAAAACTGACGCGCGTGAACTCCCGCGTCTGTTCGGCTGCAACCGCTAAGGCAAAATCTTCTGCCGAGCAGATTTTCGACAGCGTCCTGAAACGTTCCCTGCACGGTTTTCAGAGAGCTTCCGCTTTGCACCTGATATCCGTGATAGTTTGTGCCGAGATAGGACAGTTCAAACAGTATTTTCATAAGCCTTGGCTCTCCTTTCCTGTGTTTTTTATCTCAGTAATTTAAAAATGCGGTCCGCCCGTGTATTTGCTGATAAAAAATATTCCTGTGCCGACTGCGATCATTACAAAAAGGACGGCAAAATCTCGAAATGAATATTTAAGTTTATTCATCGTGGTGCGTCCGTTATCTCCGACGTAGCATCGGCACTCCATAGCTACCGCAAGCTCGTCCGCGCGGCGAAGCAGGGAGGCAAAGAGCGGTATAAATATCGGTATGAGTGCTTTTGCCCTCTTAATGAGCGAGCCTGTTGAAAAATCCGCTCCGCGCGAGCGCTGTGCGCTCATTATTCTGTCCGTTTCTTCGATAAGCGTGGGGATAAAGCGAAGCGCTATCGTCATTATCATCGAAAAATCGTGAACGGGAACTTTTATCTTCTTGAGCGGCGAGAGAAGCTGCTCAAGTCCGTCGGTCAGAGCTATCGGAGAGGTCGTATATGAAAGAAGCACGTTTGTGCCCGTTATGAGTGTGATGATACGCAGTGCTATCATAAGCGCGTACATCAGTCCTTCTTCATATATCTCTATCTTCCAAAAGTGAAAAAGTAGATTTTCGCCCTTTCTCCAGAAAATACTCACAACAGAGGTAAATATAACGATAAAAATTATCGGTTTAAGTCCCTTGAATATAGTTTTCAGGCTGATCTTACTCATAAATACAAGCAAGATAGCAAAGGCAAGCATGGCGAGCAGTGCGTACAGACTCCTTGCCAAAAAGACCGAAACTATAAAAAATACGGTTATAATAAGCTTCATTCTCGGGTCTGTTTTGTGAAGCAGAGTGTCCCCTGGGAGAAACTGACCGAGGGTCATGTCCTTAAGCATTTACATCACCTCCGTCATAAGCCTTGCCAAGAGCGTCGAGCGCGTCGTCAACCGTATATATATCCCTTGAGATATTCACACCCATATCGGCAAGACGTCTTACAAGACGTGTTATCTGCGGAAGCTCAAGTCCGATGGCGCGAAGCTCGTTTTCTCTTGCAAAGACTTCCTGTTTTGTTCCCTGCATTATTACCTTCCCGTTTTCGAAGACAACGAGGTCGTCCGCGTATCTTGCCATATCTTCCATCGAATGACTGACTATGACCATAGTCGTTCCCGTTGCTCTGCGGTAATTTTCAAGTCCGCCGAAAATTTCTCTGCGTCCTATCGGGTCAAGTCCCGATGCAGGCTCGTCAAGCACGAGGATTTCGGGCTTCATCGCAAGTATTCCAGCAATAGCGACTCTTCTCTTCTGTCCGCCCGATATATCAAAGGGGGATTTTTCAAGTATGTCATCGCTAAGACCGACAAACTGCGCGGCTTCTATGACTCTTTTTTCGATTTCTTCATCAGAAAGCCCCATATTCTTAGGTCCGAATGCTATATCCTTTTTTACCGTATCCTCAAAAAGCTGATATTCGGGGTACTGAAATACAAGCCCTACCCTGAACGCCGCTTCTCTGCGGAGCTTCTTGTTTGAATATATATCGTCATCGCCAACAAGAATTTTACCGCTGTCAGGCTTTACGAGTCCGTTGAGCATCTGAAGCAGAGTCGATTTCCCCGAGCCTGTATGGCCGATTATTCCGGTAAGCTTTCCTTTTTCTATATTCAGCGAAACGTTGTCAAGCGCTACCACGCGAAAGGGTGTTCCCTCTCCGTAAACGTATGAAACGTTATTTACTGTTATCGCATTTTGCATTTTACTTCTTTTTCTCCAAAATATTGTCTTTTACTGTCCTTTTTACTTTTCCTTTGCCGAAAGTGCCTTGTATATTGCCTCGGCACAGCTTTCCTCGCCTATTATTCCGGCAGGAATATCAAATCCGCTCTCGGCAAGACGCGCGCAAAGCTCTGTTGCCTGCGGTGCTTCAAGTCCAAGCTCTTTTATCGTTTTTATGTCCGAAAAGACTTCTCTCGGACTGCCCTCGAGCCTTATTCCGACATCGTCAAGCACTATTATACGGTCGGCAAGCTCTGCCTCGTCCATATTGTGCGTTATGTGTATTATCGTTTTTCCGCGCTCTTTATTAAGCTTCTGCATTACCGCGCATATTTCGGCGCGTCCGTGCGGGTCGAGCATCGAAGTGGATTCGTCGAAGATTATACATTCGGGGTCCATAGCAAGAACTCCCGCGATCGCTACTCTCTGCTTCTGTCCGCCCGATAGCTTATGGGGCGCGTGTCTTGCATAAGCGCTCATATCGACGGTAGCAAGTGCCTCATCGACTCTTCTTCGTATCTCTGCGCTTTCGACACCGAGATTTTCAGGCCCGAAAGCAACGTCCTCTTCAACGATCGTCGCAAATATCTGATTGTCGGGATTCTGGAACACCATTCCGATCTTCTTTCGCACCTTGAGCATAAGCTCGTCGCTCGCATCCTCGGTGATATTTATGCCGTCAATATATATCTGACCCTCATTTGGAACAAGTATCATATTCAGCAGCTTGGCAAGTGTTGATTTTCCCGAGCCGTTACGTCCGAGAATGGCAACAAACTCCCCTTTTTCTATTGACAGACTCACGTTATCGAGTACTGTTTTATTTTCCTGCTGCTCTTCCTCGTAGGAAAAGCTCACGTTTTTTACTTCAATGTATGACATATAAATTTCCTTTTTTATAGTGCCCTTACAGGCTTATATAAAATTCTACGAGAGCAGCGCAAACGAAGAGAATAAATCCTACGCTCACGAACATAGTAGTAAATGCCTTCCCCTTGGGCATAGGCGGATCCGCTTTGACAATTCCCGCCTTATAGCGTTTTCTGTCTTTAATAAGAAATACAAGACCGATAATTGCAAGCACGAGAAATACGAGCGCGTGCAGAGCGTAAAGTATTATCGGCAAAATACTGTCTGAAACAAATGCCCCGAGGGATGCGAAAAATTCATCATCGCTTGCTACTATCAGTATAGAGTCAAGGCGCTCTGTGTCTATAAGCGAGAATATAAGCATCGGAATAACTCCGCCGTATATATTTATCGCCGCGTGCATCAGCATCGTGTGAATGATCTTGCCCGTTCTGCAGTAGATATATCCGAGAAGCATTCCGAGCAGAGTCGCATAAAAGAACTGCGAAAAATTGCCGTGGAAAAAGCCAAACGCTACGCCCGAAAAGATAATTGCGGGCATATATCCGAAGCGCTTGGTCCTGTCTATTATGGCTTTTCTGAAGACCAGCTCCTCAAATATCGGAGCAATTATCATTACGAAAATTATCTCTACGAGCAGCGAATCCTTATTAAACATCTCGCTGAAGGTCTGTGAGGGCATCTCGCGGAGAAAATATTTAAAAAAGGTAAAAAATCCTGTGAATGCCGTGCCTATCAGATTGCCTGCGTACATAAGAAACGCGCCGCTTATGAAAAGTCTTGCGAAGGTCCTTGCGTTCATTTTGCTTTCTGTCTGTATCTCTCCACTGTCCCTCGGAAGCCTGAAAATAAACAGATAGGCTATCGGAAAGGCTACCCCGTACATAGTAACAAAGCTTAAGGCGTAAGGAAACCAAGATTTTTCCAAAAGCTCTCTCGGAATAAACAGTCCTGCTGAGATCGACAAGGCGAGCATAATAACTGTCGCTACTAAAAGTCCTGCCGAGAATCTGCCAAAGGTCTTTCTCGCTTTTTTGAGGTCAAATTTTACTTCTTCTACCTGTATTTCGCTGTTTTGGGCAGGATTTTCTATATCTTTGTTGTATTCACCGTTCATAAAAAGCTCCTTTCCGAAAATTAAAGCTTATTTTCTGTTAGTCGATCAGTCCTTCGACGCTACCCAGCGCGCCGCCGCTCCGCAGGGGAGATTTACCCCCGATGCGCTTATCGGAAGTCCGACCTCGTCAGCATCGACGTGTCCGCCAAATCTGCTTTTAACTGCAAGCGAGAGCACACAGCCCATAGTCGATGCCGAAAGTCCTGTGGTATATGAGTTTACAAGCACGAAAAGCGGCTTATCCGAAATCAGATTCGAGCAAAGCTGTACGAACTCATAAATGTTGTCCTCAAGCTTCCAAAGCTCGCCGCTCGGTCCTCTGCCGTATGAGGGCGGGTCCATTATTATCGCATCGTACTTGTTTCCGCGTCTTATCTCGCGCTCTACGAATTTGCGGCAGTCATCTACGATATATCTTATCGGAGCGTCCGCAAGTCCCGAGAGTGCCGCGTTTTCCTTCGCCTGCTCTACCATTCCGCGCGATGCGTCAACGTGGCAGACCGATGCCCCCGCCGCCGCCGCGGCTACCGTAGCTCCGCCTGTGTATGCGAAAAGATTAAGCAGCTTTATCTTTCTTCCCGAATTCTTTATGAGATCGTAGCTCCATTCCCAGTTTACAGCCTGCTCGGGAAATATTCCTGTGTGCTTGAAGCCTGTCGGGCGTACTACGAATTTCAGTCCGAGATTTTGATACTCTATCTGCCATCTTTCAGGCATCTTAGAGTTATCGTCCCACGCTCCGCCGCCGCTCTTTGAGCGTGTGTACCTAGCGTCCGCTTTCTTCCAGAGCTTGTCCGATGCACAGCCCTTCCATATTACCTGCGGATCGGGACGTACAAGACTGTACTTTCCCCATCTCTCAAGCCTTTTTCCGCTGTCTGCATCAACAAGCTCATAATCTTTCCATTTATCTGCAATATACATTTTATATTTCCTTTCTCCCAGGGACTCTGTCCCTGGACCCTGCTTAGAAACTTTTTGAAAAAAGTTTCTAAGAACTTCAAAAACTTTTCTTAAAGGGATTTTTAAAGAGTTTCCTTTTCAGTAAAGTTTTTGGGATTCTCAAACCCTTTTTACAAAAAGGGTTTGAGTGGGGTCATAGGGGCAACGCCCCTAAAAAATCGATGTTTGTGTGGCTTCTCCTCCGAATGGGATACCGAGGTGGTCGTATGCGAGCTTAGTTACGCAGCGGCCGCGAGGTGTACGGCTCAAAAATCCTATCTGCATAAGATAAGGCTCATAAACATCCTCGATAGTTACAGCCTCTTCACCGATAGTTGCAGCGAGGGTATCAAGACCGACAGGTCCGCCGTTATAGTATTTTATTATCGACTCGAGCATACGTCTGTCGACGTTATCAAGACCAAGGTGGTCTATTTCGAGCGCTTCGAGAGCGATCTTTGCAATTTTGCCGTCGATAACACCGTTACCCCTTATCTGTGCGAAGTCGCGCGTTCTTTTAAGAAGTCTGTTTGCAATTCTCGGTGTACCGCGCGAGCAGGATGCTATCTGATAAGCTCCGCTGTCGTCGATGTCAAATCCGAGGATACGCGCGCTTCTCGAAACGATGGTCGCAAGCTCCTCGGGGGAGTAAAGCTCAAGCTTGAAAAGCACACCGAAGCGGTCGCGCAGAGGAGTCGAGAGCTGTCCTGCGCGGGTGGTCGCTCCGATAAGGGTAAACTTCGGAAGCTTCATTCTGAAAGAGCGTGCCGCAGGTCCTTTACCGATTATTATGTCTATTTCATAGTCTTCCATAGCGGGATAGAGTATCTCCTCAACAGTACGTGCAAGGCGGTGTATCTCGTCTATAAAAAGAATATCGTTATCGCTGAGATTTGTAAGAAGCGCAACGAGGTCGCCCGGCTTTTCGATAGCGGGACCCGAGGTTATTCTGATATTTACGTTCATCTCGTTTGCAATTATTCCCGCAAGGGTGGTCTTACCGAGTCCGGGAGGTCCGTAAAGGAGCACGTGATCGAGCATTTCCCCTCTCTGCTTTGCGGCTTCTATATATACCTTAAGATTTTCCTTGACCTTATTTTGTCCGATATAATCCTCGAGATGCTTCGGGCGCAGAGTTACCTCGGTATCGACGTCATTTTCCGAATATTCAGCATCAAGTATCCGATTTTCAAATGCAAAATCTTCGCTGTTTTCGTACTCGTAATCTATTGCCATTTTGAAAACTTCCTTTCACTTGTTATTTCATAAGATTGCGAAGTGCAAGTCTTATTATTTCTTCTGCGTCAAGGCTCTTGTCAACACCTCGCAGGGCAAATGCCACCTCGCTTCTCGAATATCCGAGAACGGTAAGTGCCGCCTCTACGTCAGAGAGCTTGGAATCGGAGGCAACAACAGTATCTACGCTGTCGTAAGCAGAAAGGTCGCTGCCCCCTGCGAGCTTGCCTGCGCTGTCTTTAAGCTCAAGCACAACTCTTGCGGCAGTCTTTGCGCCGACTCCCTGTGCCTTCGATATTTCCTTTGCGTTGCCCGTAGAAATTGCAAGTGAGAGCTTCTCGGGAGTGAGCACAGACAGTATTGCGATCGCCGCCTTGGGTCCGACACCCGACACGGAGATCAGCATCGTGAACGCAAGCTGCTCTTCCTCGGTGAAAAATCCGTAAAGCTCTTGCGCGTCCTCTCTTACCGAGAAGTAGGTGTAGAGCTTGACCTTTGTGCCGTCCTTGCCCGCAAGCTTTGACAGGGTGTTTGCACTTATCGTCAGCTTATATCCGACACCCGAGCAATCAATGACCGCCATAGTTGGCGTAGTAAGGGCAAGAATGCCCGAAATATAATAAAACATAATTATTTCTCCGTTTAAGTTATTTTAAATTATAGAACTGCTTTACCCTCGAGCCGCTCGTGTGTGCGTGGCATATTGCAGCGGCAAGAGCATCGTTTGTATCGTCGAGCTTCGGTGGGTCTTTCAGGTTAAGAATAGTTCTCACCATCAGCATGACCTGTGATTTTTCGGCTTTTCCGTATCCGACGACCGACTGCTTTATCTGAAGAGGGGTATATTCGTTTACCTTAAGACCGTACTCGGAGGCTGTCATAAGGATAACGCCTCGCGCCTCGGCTACCGCTATCGCGGTCGTAGTATTGCTGTTAAAGAAGAGCTCCTCGACCACAAATTCATCGGGTGAGAATTTTTCTATTATCTCGGAAAGCTGCTCGTGTATCGTTTTGAGTCTTTCCTCGACGGGCGTATGAGCGGGAGTTCTGATAGCGCCGTAAGCAAGGGCACGGAATTTTGCGTTTTTGTATTCTATTACCCCGTATCCGACTATCGCAATACCCGGATCTATGCCGAGAATTATCAAGAAAATCCACCCTCTTTCCGCTTTTTTTCGCACAAAATAAAACACAAGGGATAAATACCCATACTAATCGTTTTATTATATCACAAGTGTACCTGTATGTCAAAGGTTTTTTGTAAATTTTTATATTAAAATATATTATATATATTTAGAAAAACGATTACCGAAAATTAGGACAAAAACAGTTGACAAAAGAAATATTGTGTGGTAATATAGTTAAATAATCGGAAAATATTATCATTTTAGTCCGATAGGGCGGTTTTCTCCGCTTTTATCGGTTTTTATCTGGAAAGGATAGGAAAAAACAATGAGAAAAGAACTTGCCAAAACATATGCGCCGTCCGAAATAGAAGAACGGCTGTATAAATTTTGGAATGACAGCGGATACTTTACTCCCGACGTACACGACAACAGACCGTCGTTCTCGATAGTCATTCCCCCGCCTAACGTAACAGGTCAGCTCCATATGGGACACGCCCTCGACGAAACTCTTCAGGACATACTCGTCCGTTACAAGAGAATGCAGGGCTTTAACACCCTTTGGGTTCCCGGAACAGACCACGCGGGTATTGCAACACAGATAAAGGTCGAGGAAAGACTCCGTGTTGACGAAAAGCTCACACGTTACGACCTCGGAAGAGAAAAATTCCTCGAGAGAGTCTGGGCGTGGAAGGATACCTACGAAAACAGGATCACAGGTCAGCTCAAAAAGCTCGGCGCGTCCTGCGACTGGAGCCGTCAGCGCTTCACTATGGACGAAGGCTGCTCGAAGGCTGTCCGCGAGGTTTTCGTAAATCTCTACAACAAGGGACTTATCTATCGCGGAAACAGAATAATCAACTGGTGCCCCAGATGTCTTACAGCTCTTTCGGACGCAGAGGTTGAATACAAGGATCAGCCCGGATTTTTCTGGCACATCAAGTATCCTATCAAGGGTGAGGACGGCTACGTTGAGGTAGCTACCACACGTCCCGAAACGATGTTCGGCGATACCGCAGTTGCTGTAAACCCCGAAGATGAAAATATGAAGCATCTCATCGGCAAGACTCTCATTCTCCCCGTAGTAGGCAGAGAAATTCCCGTTATTGCCGACGATTACGTTGAGATCGGCTTCGGTACGGGCTGTGTTAAGATCACACCTGCACACGACCCCAACGACTTTATGGTAGGTCAGCGTCATGATCTCGAGCAGATCAAGGTTATGAATGACGACGCTACGATGAACAGCTACGCCGGAAAATACGAGGGTATGGACCGCTACGAGTGCCGTAAAGCGCTTGTCGCAGATCTTGAAGCAGAGGGCTATCTTGTAAAGGTCGTTCCTCACGACCACAACGTAGGCGTGTGTTACCGCTGCGGAACAACGGTCGAGCCTCTTACCTCTGATCAGTGGTTTGTTAAGATGAAGCCTCTCGCAGAGCCTGCTATCGAGGCTGTTGAAAACGGCTCCGTAAGATTCGTTCCCGAGCGCTTCTCCAAAAATTATTTCAACTGGATGAACAATATCCTTGACTGGTGTATCTCCCGTCAGCTTTGGTGGGGACACAGAATTCCTGCATTCTACTGCGACACCTGCGGTGAAATGACAGTATCCAAGGAAGACATCACAGTATGTCCGAAGTGCGGCGGCAAGGTCCATCAGGACAGCGACGTGCTTGACACCTGGTTCTCATCAGCCCTCTGGCCCTTCTCTACTCTCGGTTGGCCTGAAAGCACCGAGGATCTTAAGAAATACTATCCCACAAACGTACTCGTTACAGGATACGATATTATCACGTTCTGGGTTTCCCGTATGATATTCTCGGGACTTGAGCATATGGGTGAAAAGCCCTTCTCTACCGTATTTATTCACGGTCTTGTACGTGATGCACAGGGCAGAAAGATGTCCAAGTCGCTCGGTAACGGTATCGACCCGCTTGAGATAATCGCTTCCTACGGTGCAGACGCTCTCCGTTTCGCTCTCGCTACGGGTAACAGCCCCGGAAACGATATGCGTTTCTCGAGCGAAAAGATAGAAGCCGCACGTAACTTCAACAACAAGATATGGAACGCAGCAAGATTCGTTCTTATGAATCTCACTATCGAAGAGGCGGCTCTTCCGAGCAGCGACAAGCTTGAGCTTGAGGACAAGTGGATAATCTCCAGATTCAACACTCTCTGCCGTGAGGTTACGACCAATCTCGACAACTTTGAGCTTGGCGTCAGCCTTTCCAAGCTGTACGATTTCATTTGGGACGTATTCTGCGATTGGTATATCGAGCTTGTAAAGCCCCGTCTTAACGACAAGGGCAGCGAAAGCAATATCGTAGCGCAGAACGTTCTCGTTTACGTTCTTTCCGAAACGCTCAAGCTTCTCCATCCGTTTATGCCCTTCATTACCGAAGAGATCTGGCAGTCGCTTCCTCACACGGGCGATAGCATTATGATAAGCGACTATCCAAGGTACAGCGAAACGCTTTGCTTTGCCGAGGACGAGGAGCGTATGGCATCGCTTATCGCGACTATCCGCGCTATCCGTAATCTGCGCAGCGAAATGAACGTTCCCCCGTCAAAGAAGGCGGCACTCACGATAGTTTCCGAGCGTACCGATATTTATAACGAGAAGACAGAGGCGTTCTTCATTAAGCTCGCATCTGCTTCCTCTCTTACCGTTCTTTCCGAGTATCACGACGACAAGTCTGTTCAAACGGTTACAGAAAATGCGGTAGTTTACATTCCGCTTGCCGAAATGATAGACTTCGAAAAGGAGCTTGCCCGTCTTGAAGGTGAAAAGAAGAACACTCTCTTCGAGATCGAAAGACTTGAAAAGAAGCTTTCAAACGAGGGATTTGTTGCAAAAGCTCCCGCGCAGGTTGTCGAAGGAGAAAGAGCAAAGCTGACTAAATACCGCGATACTCTTGAAAAAATAATGAACGCAATCGAAAAATTTAAAAACTGACCTTATTTTGACAAATTTTTCATACTAAATGCAGTATCCTTATCCCAGAGGGGACCAAGGATACTGCATTTTTTGTTGTCCTCACCCCAAGTAAGAATAAAAAAAGAAAGGACAAGCCGTATGGAAATAGCAAGCGTAAAATGTACGATGAAAAAAGATGCTCTCCTTATTGATATAGAAGGGGACGTTGACCACCACACCGCTAAATATATCAGAGGAGAAATAGACAAGGCGATCTTCTATTATCGCCCGAAGGTCGCCCTTCTGAACGTCGGCAACGTCGATTTTATGGATTCCTCGGGGCTCGGACTTATACTCGGCAGATATACGAGTGTCCGCGAGGTCGGCGGAGTACTCAAGATCGTCAATCCATCAAGAGAAATCGAAAAGATACTCGCCCTTGCGGGTATAGAAAGACTTATTCCGATAATAAAAAGCCCCGGAATAGCGAACTAAAAACAAAATAAAGGATACAGAAAGGGTATAAAAATGAAAAAAAACAAAAAAACACTGATAAACAGTATGACTCTCACTTTTTTGTCATTATCACAGAACGAAAGCTTTGCAAGGCAGGCTGTTTGCGCCTTTTGCGCGCAGCTTGACCCGACACTCGAGGAGCTTTCCGATATAAGAATAATAATTTCGGAGGCTGTAACCAACTGCGTCGTTCACGCATACAGAAAAACTCTCGGCGAGGTGTTTTTGTCGGTGAAATGCTACGATGACAAAAGCATTCACATAAAGATAAGGGACAAGGGCTGCGGAATAGAGGACATCGAGCAGGCTATGATCCCCTTTTACACGACCGACAAGCAGGGTGAGCGCAGCGGTATGGGATTTGCAATAATGCAGGGACTATCAAAGAAACTAAAGGTAAGATCGCAGGTAGGAAAAGGAACAACGCTTGATATATACATAAAACTCGGTGAATAGATCTCGCCGAAAGCAGATAGCGGAGGTTTCTTTATGAAGGTATGCGACAATAATGAACTTATAAAAAGACTCACCGAGGGAGATGAGGGTGCGCTTGATGAAATAGTTGCTCAGAATATGGGGCTTGTGAAAAGCGTAGCAATGAGATTTTGCGGTCGCGGTACCGAATACGAGGACCTTGTACAGATAGGCGCTATCGGTCTTATGCGCGCGGCTCGGAGCTTCGATTTTTCCTTCGGCTGTATGTTTTCGACCTATGCCGTCCCTCTTATTGTGGGAGAAATACGGCGTTTTCTGCGCGACGACGGACTTATCAAGGTCGGTCGCTCGGTAAAGCAGTCGGCAGGGGTAATTATGCGCGCAAGAGAGAATTTTCTATCCTCGTCCGAAAGAGAGCCGACCGTAAAAGAGCTTGCCGAAATGTGTAATATGACCGTAGAAGAGGTGGCTTTCGCGCTTGACGCCGCGCTTCCCGTGAGGTCGCTTAGCGAGCCTGTCGGCTCTGACGACGACAACGCTTCTCTTGAATATTTCATAGCCGACAGAGAAAATCTCCTCGAAAAGCTGACCGACAGCATCGCTCTGCGCGAGGCAATAGCAACGCTCTCCCCGCGTCAGCAGGAGATAGTGCGCCTTCGCTATTTCGGTGAGCTTTCCCAGCAGCAGACGGGCGATGCACTCGGCATAACGCAGGTAAAGGTCTCGCGTGAGGAAAAGAAAATAATGGAAATTCTTAGGAGAGCTCTTTGAAATATTTTTAATTTATACCTATTTTTACCATTTACGCACCTGTTTTTCGATATTTTTCAGCGATTTTCAAGGAAATTTTATAATTTCTTATTGACAAATCGGGACTTATGTGTATAATATACTTTGCGCCTTTTCGCAAAACACCGAAATCGCGCATTATTATACTCTTAATATGTAGTGGAGATCATATGATTATCGACCTTAGTCCGATACTTCGCGGAGAAGTTTCTACTGTGAAAATTGAATACGAAATGTCGGAAACGCCCGACGTGCCCGACGTTGAATTTACAAAGGGCTGCAAGGTTTCGGGTAAGGTGGACAACCGTGCGGGATATATGACCCTTTCTCTGCACGCGTCCCTTCCCTACGTGTCAAGCTGTGCAAGATGCCTTGAGGAAGTCGTCGGTGTGTTTGAGATCGATATAGAAGAGCCCCTTGCTGTCGCAGGTGCGCTGAACGACGAGGACACAGACGATTACATTCTGATAGAAAACAACTCTATCGACTGCGATCTGCCGATAAACGAGGCGGTTATACTCGATTTTCCGCTTAGAATCCTCTGCAAAGAGGACTGCGAGGGCCTCTGCTCTATGTGCGGAAAGAACTTAAATCACGGAAAATGCTCCTGCGAGAAAAAAGAAATCGATCCAAGACTCGAAATTCTCGCGAAACTACTTGACAAATAAAAATATTTGGTGTATAATACAGTTTAGGAAATTTTAGAAATAATTCGGGAGGTGTTTATAAATGGCAGTACCAAAGAGAAAAGTATCGAAAGCAAGACGCGACAAGAGACGTTCAAGCGTTTGGAAGATTGATGCACCCGCAATTCAGAAATGCCCTAAGTGTGGCGAATATAAGGCTGCGCACCAGGTTTGCAGCGCCTGCGGCACATACAACGGCAAGACTATCATTGAGGTAAACAAGGCTGATGCTTAACGCCAAATGAGGGTA
>JAZNNR010000006.1:0-3154 GCA_045580325.1 Eubacteriales bacterium | reverse complement strand
AGTCGCTCCGTTATCGGTGCTCTTCATTATACGACCCATAGTTTTCTTTTCGTTGTTTTGCTGGCATACTGCCGCGATAAGCGTTCCGTTGTCTTTCGCGTTTGGCTGATACTGAAGCTCAATTATCGACGGGAAATGAGGAGCGAGTTCACCAGATCCGGTAAGAACTGTACTCGGCTTTCCAGCGCTTATTGTTGATGATGCGCTGTAAGTGGAAATAGCTCCGGCTGTAGCGCTATTTATTGCACGAACGGTGGTGTTTAAAGAGTCAGTAAAACCTTCAGTCTGACCTGCTTCCTCAGCCGTTACTACCGTGAGCATCGACGCTATCATCGACAGCACGAGCAGAAATGAGATTAGTTTTTTCATTGTTTTTTCTCCTTTTGGATAGTAAGTACATATATTGTCAGATAATTACATCAATCTTTACAATTTTACCACAAAATCGAAGATTTGTCAAGAGCCTACACGCAAATCAATGGGTGATGTATAAATATGACAACAGCCGCACTTCCCTTTTAAAAAAGTGCGGCTGTTTTTGTTTAGTTGTTACTGCTGCGGTCCGAGTACTACCGTAGAGCTTCCGGTTTCGTAGTTGTAATTTACTATATACTGTCGAAGCAGGATAACATCCTTCATATCGATAACGCCGTCGCCGTTGACGTCAGCTCCGTAACCGATGTTTACAGTTGAAGAGTTTGTATCGAAGTCAAAATCCGCAACATATTGTCTTAACAGTATAATGTCTTTCATATTGATCTGTCTATCGCCGTTAGAGTCACCGTAAGCAAATTTGGCAGCGAAAATAAATTCCGCATTCGTCAAATTTTCATTACCTGAAATTATTGAGATCATATCCCAGTCAGACTCTTCGCCTTGATAATATACTGTGCTAAGTCCATTGCACCCGTAGAACGCAGAATCACCAATGCTCGTTACGCTGTCGGGGATATATATGCTCGTGAGGCTGCTGCAACCGTAGAACGACATATAACCAATGTTCGTTATGCCGTCGGGAATTACTACATTCGTGAGGTCGCTACAATATTCGAACGCCCAATGACCAATCTTCGTTACAGGATAACCTCCGAGGGTTGAGGGGATAGTAATGTCACCGCTTATCGACGAGTAAACACCGGTTATAGTAGCCGCACCGTTTGATACTGTATAGGTATATACAGGTTCATTCGGTACTAACTCTTTGCCCGCCACGAAAGATGTAACAGGAGCATCGTACGGACCGTATGCGGTATCAAAATTACCATACTTATTTACAAGCAGTCCGTACAGATTACCCCTAAGTGGTGTGGAGTCGTTAACCTCCAATATAGGAGTTCTGTTTACATACACCTTAATGCAACCGTTGTTATCCCATTCCACCGCAAGTGTAACACCCTTTGTAACATCGATGCCAATTGTATCAAGATCTATATATCTTCCATCAGTCAAATCATGCCAGTTTTGGAATCTACCCATTTCATAGACACATACGCGGTTCCAGTCGTCGATAAATGTCCAGTAATAGCTAAAATCTGTGTTCCAATAGTTAGTAATTGTTGAGTCGCCATCGTGGTCTGTAAGAGCAAATACGATGCCGTTTCTGTGGTTTTCATCGCCCCAATAGTTGTTGTCATTGATGACGAGTGTCGCTTCGATTCGGTTATTTGCGAGTTTATTATCAAACAAAAGGAAGCTGTTTTCATAACCTGCAGGCATCTGAAGCTCGCCGTCGCTGAGTTCCCAGTATATCTTGTTTACAAATACAGGGTTAAGAAGATTACCTTCCGCGTCTTGGCAGTTGTAATAAGAATCCGGTACCGCGAAATAATGGTAAGCGTAAGTATAAGTAACATCATTTGTTCCGCTTACAATCGTAGGAACGGTTGTTTCCCATGCACCACCTTGATAATTGGTGTTCGGTTTTGATCCAGCCGAAGGAGCAACAAGAGAGCCGCTGCCGTTTGCATTCCATTTGCCGTCTTTTTCGAGTGTAACGTAAACTATAATGTCGGAGCTTGTACCGTCATTCCATTTACCGTTAATAACCTTGAAAGTCACTTTCTTTTGGTACTTATTAGGAATTTTGTCGTTATTTGAGTCAGTTTCGTAGTAGAGTTTAAGAACTACATTACTGTCGTTAAGTTTTGCACTTGTAGTGGAAGTCTGAGTGTCGAGGCAGTAACCCGAATATGTCTTCAAAGTTGCCGTAACATCGTCGCCTTTATTTCCTGTGAGTGTTTCTGTTTCAGTAAGTTTACCGTCTTTATAGTACTCTACTTTGTAGTTTACCGTTTCGACATTGCCACCATCTATTTTAAGCATCACATACTGAATCGCAGATTCTGACGTTGTGTTAATGTAATGTATGGTTGAAGAGGCTGAGCCGACTGTCATAATAGGTCTGTAACCGACCATATTTCCGTCTATGTGGATCTCATAGTTGCTATACGGCAGGGGATTTTCCATAATAGTCCAATTCTTTCCGTAGTCAAAGCTTACGAAGATACAGTTATACGGAACTCCGCCAAGCTGATACATACCTGTTGCAAGAAGCGTCCCGTTATTTCCGCCTGCAGACGTCCATACGCAAGAGGGTGCGGCGGCAAGATAATATCCTTCTTCTGTTTTAATTTGTGTACCAACACTCGAAGGATTCCAGCTTGTTATATCCTTTGTCGTTTTGTAGTAGATAATAGAATCTTTGTTCGGGTAAACGTACTCGTAAACGAGGAAGTATTCTCCGTTACCCATCTTTGTAATAATAGGCATGCCAGGGCGGGCTGCAGGGTCGCTGAACGAACAAACTTCAACGGGAGCTTCCCAACTTATACCGTCGCTCGAGCGCTGATATACTATTTTCTGGTCGGGAGTGTTATAGCCGTCACCTGTATCGTCAGAATAGAAGCAGTAGAGGTAACCGCTATCGTAGAACATAACGGGTTCCCATACGCCCCACTCGAGTCCGCCGCCACTAGAGACTACCGAAATCTCTGTCCAAGTATCTCCGCAGTCCGTGCTTATCCACACACCGATGTGAGAGTACTTGTCATAGTTTACTGTGTTTGATGAATAAATAAGAGTGCCTGCCGGCATATCCCCTACCTGTGCAGGAAGCTCGTAGATATGCGCCATGTTACCCGTCCAGTGCGATGTG
>JAZNNR010000005.1:0-135877 GCA_045580325.1 Eubacteriales bacterium | reverse complement strand
CTCCGTCAAATTGGAATTTGGCATTTATAATACTTATCTATGCCGCCATAGCCAACTATCATTTTCCCGTCATGAGTCTTTTTCAAAAAGCTTTCAAGCCGCTTTTTGAACTCATCGGGACGTTTCCTTGCCGCATCGATATAAGCAATTCGAATTCGTTTATACGGCTCAGAGAATTTTCCATAGTTTTCCCACGCGACCGCATCCACCTTTATCGCATCAAGGATATCGGTTGGAAACACATACGGCTCTCGAATCAACGGCAACACACTATCCCTTATTCTTGGATGGAGCATTCCTTGTTCGTCAAGCCAAATCAGTCTTTCTATGTTTGGGCGTGAGTAGGGGCTTCCCTTTTTTCTCGGTGTAAACCGTTGCGCGCGATGCGTAGGATCGATGTGCTTAATCATGCTGTCGATCCAACCAAAGCAAAGAGCCTCTTCAACCGCATCGTTATAGGAAAGCGCTTTATCGCCTGATTCCTTCATCGGAAAAACAAACCAGATCTCACTTTCGGTTTCAAAGTGTTCTGCAAGCCACTCGCGCCATACTTCTCGTTCACTTGTGTAAAATGTTTTCATTTTTTCATCCCTGCAATTTGGAATCTAATGATTACATCGGTGTTCCCACTTCTATTAAATTACCATCCAAGTCGTAGAAGCGGATTACTCGTTGTCCCCAACATTGCGTTTGAAATTGATACCCGCTTTTCTTGCCTGAGGGCACAGATCCTTTGTCTGCAGTTTATACTCCTTGCCGTCCTTGATAAAATGCGTTCCGCATTGTCTGAATTCAAATGACACGTTTTTCCCTATGCACTGCTCTCTGATATCAAGCACCCAAGCGTAGTCGAGCGGTCTTGCGTTCGTATCCGATTCACCGCCGACCACCACAAGCTCAACGCCGTCAAGATACCGTTCTATGTCTATGGCTTCGATCAGTGGCTGTGCGGTAATGCATTTATGCTTGATCGGGAGCTTTTCAAAAATTCCGAGCTTATAGTCTGCGTTCTTTTGGTTCTCGACCGTACAACAAACGACCACATTTTCATAACCGTCACCCCAATCATCGGGGATGCAGTCCATAAATCTGTCGATACGCTTTGTGAGAAACAGAAAGGTGCAATCATCTCGCTCCTTTATCATCTGCCAGCACTCACGACGCCACGCATCAGCTTCCTCGATAAGAAAATCGGTGGAAAAGCAGGTATATACAATGCCCGATTTCACTTTGTAATTGCCGTTTTTCAGGCGTTCGACGGGCTTTGCAAAGTCCTTTGTCTTTTCGATAATACTCGTATCAATGTCTCGCTTTGCGTCGCCCTTGTGGATATAGCAATAAAGACAGCCGTCGCTGCACTTTTTGCAACCTCTCCACGGATTCCACATTGCCATATTCTTACCTCGCTTAATTCTTATTCATCCCATCTACCGTCTCGCAGGGTCTTGCCGTCATTTCCACCCACGCAGGACGGAAACCGCTTTTGACTGCGTTGCGGACGGACTTTATATTGCACCAAGCGGCGCAGTAAAACGGCACTTTTCCGCGATTCAAAATCTCGATGGCAAGACGGCTGGTGAGTGCCGAGGCAATTCCCTGCCTGCGATATGCGGGAAGTACGTCAATGCCGATCTGCCACATGGTATCACAGTCGGCGCTGCACCCCGCAAGGCCGATCAGCTGATCGCCGTCATATGCGCCTACGCCGAGCACGTCAAGATGCTTTCTGTCCTTACAAAGCGCAATCGACCATTCGGGCAAGTATAAGTCGGCAAAGTCAGACTGTGTCAACAATCTCAATTCGTAGGGGTCGGCGCCTTCGACGATCCGTTCACGCAGAGCGCCCATGTCGGGCAAAAAATACTCTGCCATAAAGCAGATCTTCTACCCCTTTTCCATCAATTTCTCGTTTAGCGCGTGCAAATGTGGCGTTTCAAACAGATGCTCGACGGGATATTTGTTGATGTAATTCTCGGCGATCTCGCGGAATTCGGGCGACACCGACGCCACCACGTTGTTGCCATACGACACCAGCTGACAGGAAAACGGCAGCTTCAAATACCGCCTTGCACCATCGTTCTCACGAGATGTGACGATGATGTTCTCGCTCTTTTCAAAGTCACTCGCATCCGCCGAGAGATCGACGGCGGACTGAGCCATCGCGATTTTTAATATTTCTTGGTTAGTCATTGTCTATTCTCTTTCAAAACTGATAGAGGAAATAATTCTATTTCTCAATTTCCAATATAATAATTTTTTCAGGTTTAATACTTCCATTAGACTTTTTGCAAACTTTATATATCATTTTATACAAGCAACACAGCAGATCACCTCCGCCACCCTCAAATACATTTCCCAATTCATCGGTTGCTTTGCCATGATAATAAGAATCAAAATATTTGATTTCTATATCGTGATTAGTTAACTCCAACCATCTCGCTAAATCCCCCTCATCGGGAAGCCATATTCCGTCGCGTGCTATTTTTTGTTCGTGCACCGAACAAGATGCTCCATCCCAGGCACCGCCTATCGTATATTCCTTGTTATCATAATAATAAACCATACCCGGAGAGCATTCGTGTTCAAACTGCTTAAATTCAAAACCCACAGATTGTAATTTAAGCATCATATCATAAGTTAAGTTCATTTTTACGACCCTCTTAACAATTACAAGTTAAAATCACCATATGGAGCATAATCCTTTATAATTTCCATAATATCTTTTCTATACACGTTCCCCACGAGAACATCGCCGTTTGGCGAGAACGACACACACCGCACGTCGCGCGGATCTTCCACGTACGGATTTTCGGGGAGCTCGTCCGTGAAATACTCCGCGAGATATTTCAGCGCATTTCCTTCGGGGAAAATGATGTTTCCCTCGTTTGCGGTAATATCCATATCCGCGAAGCTGTCGAGAATCTCTCGTGTTTTTCTGTTGTACGGATTGTCGTCCACAGCACTCCTGAGCCACGCAGGCTGAAGGCGGATCGGTATGCCGCACTTCTTTGCTTCCGAGGCAAACTGCTTCACCACGTCAAGTGGTATTGTTTCCTGATGGAACGCATCCACCGACAAGAGCAGATCGTTCACGCCACACTTGGCAAGCCCCTCCGCAACCTCACGAATTTTGTCGACATTCTTTGAAAAATAGCCGTTGGTGATGACTTGCCGTTTGGGGATATTCAGCTCTTTGGCGGCCGTCATGATCGCATTGACCGCATCTGTGTACAAAAGCGGCTCGCCGCCAAAGGTCATAACCGTTTGGATATTATACTCTGCCGCAATCTTTCGCACCGCATCTGCGGCAATTTGCGGATCGATCCGTTCTCCACATGACGTGTGATCTCCCTCGGAACAGTGCTTGCACCGCCCTGTGCAGGCGTAGGTCACGACGAATTCGATCTTGTTCAAATTTTTAAGATATGGATTCTTACTTACCGTCATAACGTCACCAAATCAATATTTTCGCAAATCATATGTTTTCCGCCAGGGCTTTTCGCCTCTGCCACTTTCCCGCCAGGAAGTAGATCGTACTCGGAATCGCATATCCGTAAGGCGCAAGGCCGTAGCCAAGCACAAAGCCAAAGAATCCCCAACCAAGGTAGATACCAAAGAGCCAGCTAAGACCAATTCGGAGGACAACGCCGTCAAGAAGCGCAAGGACCATACTCAATTTGGCGTTGCCGATGCCCTGTATAAACGCGCCACTTCCGCGCATCATCGAAAAGGCCGGGAACATCCAAAGGATCGCTTTAATAAATTCACTGGACATTTCATGAACCAAGGGGTCATCAGAAAAGATCATAAAGAGCTGCTTTCCAAGCGTTACATACAACACCATAAAGAAGATCGTCAGGATCGCAGAGTAAATCCACGCCACACGGACAACCTTTTTCGAGCGGTCAAGCTGGGCAGCCCCGATGTTTTGGCTGATCATCGGAACGGCGGCATATTGAATGCCCTGCGAGATCTTGTTTACGATATCGTCGATTCTCACACCCACGCCAAACGTTGCGGATGCCACAACGCCGATCTCGTTTATCATGGCGTTGACAACGAGCATGGAAAGATTGATACAGCCGGATTGTATCGCCATAGGGGTTCCAAGCCCGGCAATCATGCCAACGTACTTCCATTTCGGTGCGAAGCTTTGTATCTTAAAATCAAATCCGAAGGACTCCTTTTTGCGAAAAAGATAAATCAAGGAGAAAACAAAGGATACCGCCTGGCCGATGATCGTTGCCCATGCAGCACCTGCGACACCCCAACCGAGAATGCCGGTAAACAGAATATCAAGCACGAGATTGACCAAAGACGCGATGCCAATGAACAAAAACGGGCGCTTGGCATCTCCCATTCCGCGAAGAACGGCGGAAACCAAATTATACCCGGCTGTGAAGATGAGTCCAGAGGCGCAGATAACAAGATAATCTCTTGCCATATCGTACGATTCATCGGGAATCTTCATCGTGTCCAGGATCCATCCCTGCGCACAAAGCATAGCGCCAGTGAATATCAGCGCAATAACGCTAACAAAAGTGAAAAGCGTGCCGATGATATCGTTCATTTCTTTTCGCTTTTTCGCACCAAGCGCTTGTGCTAAAAGGACCTGCCCTGCATTGGAAAAACCAAGGCAAACCATCGTTGCAAAATTAACGATTTGACTGCTCTGTGAAACGGCCGAAAGTCCGGGCGTCCCCACAAACTCTCCGACAATGATCATATCGATGGTACTGTATAACACTTGAAGTGCGTTTGACGCCATGAAGGGTATCGCAAAGAAAAAAAGCTGTCGGGCTATATTTCCTTGTGTAAAATCCTTTGACAGGCTTTTTCCTCCCATTTTTCCATCATCTCCTTTGTGATAACACCATCATGTCATTTTTTTCAAAATGACAATAAACGATGATCGGCTACGTTAACCCCGAGTCGTTCATCATTGGGGGTGATTCAAATTTCCCTCGTGTAAGCGGCAATTGCATCAGTTGCAAACTCCGCAGTTCCGTCGCCGTACTTATCGATGTTCTTTTTGAATCGCTCGTCGGCAACGTACATCTTCCCCAGCCCTGCGAGGATCTCGTCCGTGCAGGTATAGTAGTTCTCCGTGATGTGCGCCTGAAGCTTGGCAACAAGCGCCTGCGCCTCGGCAGAATCGGCACTTGCGCCACTTTCCTTGCACGCGGCAAACTCGGTAAAGATCGCCATCATGCCATCGTTTGCTTCTGCCCATTTTTCTTTTGTGTAATTCTTTGTCTTTTGCTCGTGCTCGCGGTAGGCATCGGTGTTGCCCCAGCGTGCGCGAGTTTCGGATTCATAATCGTTTATCATATCAATTTTTTCTCCTTATCATCACTTGAAAAACGCCATCAGCAACGTGCCAGCGACCATGAGGACAAGCCCAAGGAAGGCTTTTTTCGACAGCTTTTCTTTGAACACAAAATAAGAAAATGCAACGGTCACGACGATACTTAGCTTATCGATTGGTACAACTACGCTGACAAGTCCATGACCGATTGCGTAATAGTAACACAACCACGATGCTCCCGTAGCAATACCCGAAAGCGAAATGAACAGCAGTTCCTTTTTGTCAAGCGACGGCAATTGCTTTTGCTTTCCGCGCGCAAGAACGATTCCCCAAGCCATAACGAGCACGACGCACGTGCGGATCGCTGTGCCAAGATTGGAGTCCACGCCCGAAATACCCACCTTGGCAAGTATCGATGTGAGTGCGGCAAAAACGGCGGAGAGCACCGCGTAGATCATCCACGAACGCCCCTTGGCCTGTCCTTCGGTCTTTTTCTTTTCGATCATAAAAAAGATTCCAAGCGTGAGAATGGCGGTGGCGATCAGCTTGAATACCAGATTCGACGTCTCACCAAAGCAAAGGATCGCGAGCAGGACAGTGAGTATCGTGCTTGACTTATCAATGGGAACGACCTTATTGATGTCCCCCATCGAAAGCGCCTTAAAGTAGCAGATCCACGAAGCGCCCGTGGCAAGCCCCGAGAGAATCAAAAAGATCAGTGACTTGGGATCGATTTCCACAATCGTGCCTTGCAATCCGACTACGAATACCATCACCCACGAAAAGATCAGCACCACAACGGTGCGAATCGCTGTAGCGAGGTCGGAGTCAGTCTTTTTGATGCCACATTTGGCAAGAATTGAGGTCACCCCTGCAAACACAGCGGAAAGTATAGCGGCAATAATCCAAAGCATAGTCGTACCTTTTTCTTATGTAAGAAATTATTTTTTGATGGGCAACAGCATTCTCGTCTGCTTTTTGTACTCCGCAAAGCCATCCTTGCGAGACTGGCGTTTATCAGCCATGGGAATGCTTACCGCAAGGAAAAGCACCGTGTTTGCGACCGCCCCTGCGATCAAGTACCACGCGCTTGGTGCCGCGCAAACCACGGACAGACCCACGCCCCACCACATGAGAATCTCGCCAAGATAGTTGGGATGGCGCGAGTATTTCCAAAGGCCTATGCGAATAAAAGGCGCGGTGCGATTCTTGCGGAATTTGTGCATTTGTATATCGGCGATCCCCTGCATGCTTGCCGCGCAGAGGGACAGGCACAGCAGCAGCACGCTTGCGATATTAGCCGAAAGTCCTTCACGGATGGCATAAACGCCGGGCAGAATACAGCCGTACACCACCAGCGTCGGCACCATATGGATGCCCACGAAATTGATGATGGGGTAAAATACACCCGTCTTTTCACTGAGCATGGTGTAACGCCAGTCCTGGTGCGTGAGATTCCCAAAGGTGTACGCCCAGTTCGCCGTCAAGCGAATTGCCCAAAAGGACACGACCACAAGCAGAAGAACTCCGAGGACCGTCAGTTCCTTGCCGACGGCAAACGCTACGAGAATGACGGGCGGTTGCACGCTCCAATAGGGGTCGTAGACCGATGCATTCTTAAAAATGAGACTGAAAACGAATGTCACCACGGTTGCCGTAGCATCCGCGATGAGCAATGACAGCCACCAATCGAACGTGAGCGTGCGATAGGCAAGCACGCCCACCACGGTGGCAATTATGTATACCAGCGTGACAACAATAAAATTCACCGCACGGTTTTGCTTTAGCTTGTTCATACGGTATTACCGTACCTTTCGATAATTTTGGCGAGGATCTCCTCGTCTGCCGGGCAGAACTCATAGTTCGGAATCTCACTCGGCGTGATCCATTGGATATCGTTGTGCTCCAACTTCTGCGGCTCTCCTTTGGCTATGGTAGCATTGAACAAAGTCAAATGCACCGTCAAATCGGGATATTCGTGGATGACATCCATAAATACATTACCTACCGACAGCGTTATCGCAAGCTCTTCTCTGCACTCGCGGATTAGGGCTTGTTCTTTTGTTTCTCCTGGCTCGACCTTGCCGCCAACAAACTCCCAAAGGAGACCTCTCGCCTTGTGCGCCGGGCGTTGGCAGATCATGAATGTATTGCCCTGCCAGATCAGGGCAGCCACCACTTCGGTTATTTTCATATTTCTTCAATTCCTAAATTTTTCAAGTATTGATAAGTTCCATCGTAGAACTTAGGCAAGCGAGTGCTATCCTCCCAAAATCCACTCGGATTCTTATTGGAATTACCAGATGGAACACAAATCACCATACCCGCTCTTGCTCTTGTGAGAAGAACTCGATAAGCATTGAGCATATATTTGATCTGCTCTTGCTTGTTCTCGGTATCGGGGATTTTTTCGTTCCACGCCGTTTTGCCATTAAACGTGTAATAACGCCATTTACCATTATCGCATCTCATATCAGCATCCCACAGCACGCATGTATAGTCAAGCTCTAATCCCTGCACTTGAATTTCGGTAGCTGCATCTTCAAGATAATTGGAAGCTCTTGTATCAACTTTATCTTCAAGGAACCAGTGAACTGCGTTTTCATCTCCTGAAGGCAGAATATGAATGCCAAGCGGTTTGAAACGTGCCGCTTCTTTTGTCACAAGCACTCCTGTGCGCTCTGTTCCTCTGACTTTACTATGAAGCCATCTCTTGGCGGTTTCCATATCTCGTGTTAAGACAATGGGATATCTATCTTTTATTTCATTATACAATTCTGCCGCATCGGGATTGAAGGTGAGCATCGAATGAACAAATGCAGAGAGCTTTTCTGCTCTAAAAGAACGCAGAGAAACGCCAAGATGTAAGCTTTCCGAATACGTAACGTTTTTATTTTGGGCAAGCAGTTCGTTGACCTTGCCTTCGGCATATTCCGGTTCTGTTAGTTTCGGAGAAATATATACCTTCCAATGGGGGAACTTGTCATTCAGTGCATGTATCCACTCTGAAATTCCAGCTTCACCGGTATTGATCTCCTGTCCACCACCTACAAGGCAAACAATCGTTGCCCAGTCCTCTCTCTGATCGAGAGACCATATCAAGAAAGCTGCCTCAGATAATGGGAAGTTAGGAACCTTCAGTTTATTACCGTATGTTCCACCGCGTTTTAGATAATCGGCAAGCCTTTTGTGGGTCCACGAGCGCTGTGCCTCGTCGAAAATTGCAACGTGCTCCACTTCTCCATAACCGGATTCTGCAAGCTTCACCGCTTTTTCGGGATCAATTTCCAATACTCCCTTTTCAACGGGGTTCTTGATTTTGGCGAGCATATTATCACGGTAACGGTGGATGATTTGAATAAACTTGCCCACTTCTCTGCGTGAATCTGACAGGTTTTTCTTTTCGTTTCTATCACGGCATTTTTGATGATTATCTTTCGCGAGAGCTTCAGTCAACACAGCGACCAACGGGCCATTTCCAGAAAGATATACTGCACCTTCGTCTTCAACAGGAGCATCATTTCCCTGATAAGTCTGCTTTACAGCAACATCAAGACCGACGAGTGTTTTGCCTGCGCCAGGCACGCCGGTAACAAAGCAGATGCTTTTCTCGCCGTTCGTTTTGCTATTCTGTATTACATCAAGGATATATTTTATCGTTGCATCGGTAGATACCTTATCCGCTTCATGCCTTGTGATATTCTCAACCGAATGACTCTCATAGAGCGTTTTTGCTGCCTCAACGATGGTCGGCGTAGGTGCATAAGGACTGATCACCCAATCGTTATGAACCGGAGCTTCGCTCGGGAATTTTTCCAACACGTTGTCAATCAAAGCAGATATTCCTGCTTTTCCAGTTACCAATGGGTTTATTACTCTATCATCGTACACCGACATCTGTATGGATGTACTGCGATTAGAATAATTCGTAGCTACTAAAATAGGGGCGATAACCTTGTCCTCACTGAATTTATGGAAGTTTTTCAGATCCAAAGCGTAGTCCAAGACCTGGTCAATATTCGTTTCGAGAATTTTTGACTCACCAACCTTAAATTCAAGGCAGAATACAACACCGCGATAAAGGAGGACAACGTCGATTCTTTTGCCAAGACGAGGAATATCGTATTCAAATATAATTTGGCCATCAACATTGTTAAGTGAAGAAACCACGTTCTTCATAATGTCGATCTCCGCTTTCCACGCGTCTCTTGTAGTGGTCAGTGCCTCGCCATGGTAATTGTCATCTAATATTCTGTATATAGACGCTGAATCTGTATATAAGAATGTTGCGAAGTCGCTATTATACAAACATCTCGCCATAATTATTGGCTCCTTTATTAATTCTTCTCAGGTACTATTTCGACGATATCGTCCAACTTGCAATCAAGCGCCGTGCATATCTTTACCAGCACATCGCTTGATACAGTTGCACCATCCTTCTTCATCTTCGCGAGTGTTGCTGGGCTGATACCAGCCTTTGTAGCGAGCTCTTTGCTCTTCATTTCGCGGTCGATGAGCAGTTTAAAAAGTTTCTTATAGCTTGCAGCCATGTTCCACCTCATAAAAAGTATTTTTATACAAATACATTATACTCCTTTTTCTGACAAAATGCAATAGGATTTTCGAAAGAATTCAGCGATCTTGTAATTTGTTCAACCGTTGTGCCTTTTTCTCTGCCCTTTTCTTTGGTTACAGCATCTCAAATATTTACCCCCGAAACCTCTTGACAAACCCTCTTGTAAGAGTTACAATACACCAACTTTAGGTGGACGGAATCCGCGAGAAACCGACCACATGATCTGACCACAATCATCGAAAATAAAACTATCTGCTCCCTTGATGCTTGACCACATCAAATGGGAGCGGATTTTATGACCACATGTTTGACCACTTTCAGAACCGGACTACCCGGAGACAGTAGCACGCGACGGACTTTGTATCAATTTTTTCGGACGAAAAAGCACGTATTGGACCCTATATCACGCAAAAAACTACACCCCTTTGCTTGGGGTGGTAGAGGCCGCTGGTTCAAGTCCAGTCACTCAGATAAAATAGAAACCGAGGTTTTGACCTCGGTTTTTATTTTTTGCATAGGTATGTGAAATGTTTCGAATTTTTTATTAAATTAGCAAAAGAGGCTCGGGAATATCCCGAGCCTCTTTATAGGTTTGTTTGTCTTTGCCTATCTGAAAGATGGGTAAAGGGGTGTTTTTGGTTATCTTATTATTGCGGTACCTTCGGGAACGTTGTTTGACTCATTGAGCGTTTACTTTGTGTATTATTTACCAAAGATATCGCCAACAGTTACTCCTGTAACGGTGCCGTAGTTCATACTGTTTGTAACAGTAACGCCTGCCTCACCTGCAATACCGCCAGCGATACTAGCACCGTTAACAGAACCATAGTTGACGCAATTATTGATTTTTGCCCCAGTAGCGGTAGATGCATTATTGATCCATCCAACCACACCGCCTGTACGAAGACCCGTGGATGTTACGTCAACGTAGCTTACGCAGTTTTCTATGATTCCTCGGTGACTCCAACCAACGATACCGCCAACATTTTCAGCGGAAGCGTTGACTGTGCCGTATACGGTAAGATTCTTAATAGTGCCTAGATAAACAAGTGGGAACAAGGCGACTCCTCCTGTTGATGTGGTGTCATCAATCTTAAGATTTAAAATTGAGTAACCATTACCGTCAAAGACACCCTCAAAGCGGTCCGAACTCCAACCAGTGACTGCGCCAATTGTCAGCCCATAACCATTCAGATCAATATTATTGGTCATCTTGAAGTGGTTGTTACGGCCGCCAACCTGATCTGCAAGCCACTTAAGGTCCGCGCCGCTGGAGATGAGGTAAGGATCAGCCTCGGTACCCGCGCCCTGAAGGCTAGTGCTTACGTCATTGCCGTTCCAAACAGGTGCGCCTACGATAGTGATACCTGTCTTTATATACAATGAGTTCGCTAGAACATAATCTAATGGCGAAGCCCCATCAAACATCTGTCCAAAGGAATAGTAGGTAGTAACATAATCACTTATCGAGGGGAACGCATATTTGGTCATACAACTATCTTTCTGAGTATTGGAATAAGTTATACCAACGCCAAAGAACATATGGTTGTAACAGTGATTTGCAAGTGTGGTCGCGGGCAAATAAGGTACTTCCTTAAGCTTTGTACAACCTGCGAACATCCAGAAATAACACCTATCTGCCAGTGTAGTAGCAGGAAGTTCGGGAACTGTTTCAAGACTTGTGCATCCGTAGAACATATATTCACAGCCCCTTATTGTAAGTGTAGTAGCAGGAATTTGTTCGGGTGCGTTTACAAGACTTGTGCAACCATAGAACATATAACCATAACAATCTTCTGCCAGTGTAGTAGCAGGAAGCTCGGGTGCATTTACAAGACTTGTGCAGCCCTGGAACATACCATAGTAACACCAGCCTGCGAGTGTGGTAGCAGGAAGAGCCGGTGCGTTTACGAGGCTTGTGCAGTCGGCAAACATAGCACCGTAGCAAGTAGTAGCCAACTTGGTTGCGGGCAACTTAGGTGCAGTTACAAGACTTGTACAACCCTTAAACATACTATGATAGCCATGATACGCTACTGTCATAGAGGGCAGCTCAGGAGCTTTCACAAGACCTGTGCAGCCGTTGAACAGCGCTTTAAAGCAGAAATTGTCCATCTGGGGATGTCCGCCTGCCATTACAGTCTTATAATCAAGCAAGTATTCAATATTACCGTTACAGAAAATATTTTCACCTGTTATAGTCCAACCAGCTAAAGTATCCTGATCACTTGCTGTAAGTTTCCTGTTACCGGTACCTCTCATGTAAATAGTGTTAGCCCTGATTGTAGTACCGGTCCATTCTGTCCAGGTTTTACCGTCAGTACTGTACTCTATCTTGTTAGTCCAAGTTTTTCCACCGTTAGAAGATGTAATGGTGATCTCGGAATCCGAAGTGAATTCAACGAAGTTTCTACCTACGACCTTGATATCGCCGGGCAAGTAACCAAGTCCGTATGCAGGATGTGTCTCAGTAAACAGTTTATCATTTACTGCGAAATATTTGCCGTCTGTATAAGTAAACATCTGGCTGACAGGATACGTTCTATAGTCAAAATTATATTGAGTTTTTCCGTCTATAACTATATCGTTTCCGTTTGCATCTTTTTTAGTTTCATAATTACTATAGTCCGCTTTAATATCCGCATTAGTTACAGGTATGCGATATTCAGTTGTATATCCTTTTTCTGCATCGTATTTTTCAGATATCTTAATGCCGGTACCTGCGTTAGCATCATCGCGATCTTTATTGTAGAACATATAGTTGTAGCAATGTTCTGCAATCTGAGTTGCAGGCAAGTAAGGTATTTCCTTAAGATTCGGACAACCCATGAACATAGCGTAGTAACAGTAGGCTGCAAGCTCGGTAGCAGGAAGCTCGGAAACAGTTTCAAGACTTGTGCAGTTGCTGAACATATTAGAATAGCAAGAGAGATACAACTCTGTTGCGGGAAGATCAGGAGCATCTACAAGACTTGTGCAACCGTTGAACATATAGTTATAACATTCATGCCACATCGTTGTAGCGGGCAATACAGGAGCTTCTTCAAGACTTGTGCAGCCCTGGAACATTTCTCTGTAACAACGCTGTGTAAGTACAGTTGCAGGCAAGGTAGGTGCCGATGCAAGGTTAGTACAATTCTTAAAGAGCTGCCAGAAAGCAGCATAGCCCATCTCGGGAGTTTCACCACGCTGTACCTTCGCATGGTCAAGCAAGGTCATGATGTTTCCGCTACAGTAAACATCGTCATCACCGGTTAAAGTCCAACCGAAACCGCACTGGTCTACACCACCTACTTTTTCATAACCGGTAATATAAGTGTTTCCATCACCGCTAAGGCGAATAACGTACTTGTCTCCATTCTTAACAGCGGTAATAGGTTTACCGTCCCATTCTGCCCAATTTGACCAAGTAGAATCGTTAACGGTGCTTGTTGTATAGTAAATTTTTCCGTTCCAGTGTTTTCCGTTTATCTGAGTTCCAAGCGTAAAGGGATCGCTTGATGTGAATTCAATATATCCTCTCTGGTCCTTTACCGAAACTATGTCTGTTACGGTATGGCCGGGAACACCGTCTGTCGGTGCGGAGATATCAGATCTGATAACTTTATAGTTAGAGAATGTTGCTTTAACGTTATCATGGAAGAATCCGATATTGGTTGCAGCATCTATGCCTTCGTAAAGCTCAGAGGTTGAGTCTATTTTGTAGGTAAATGCCTGCTGTCCGTTAATGAAGAAATAATAAGTATCTCCGTCACGAAGGAGCGCGATCTTGAACGTAACGCCTTTGGATATAGAACTTCCCAAAGCAGTATCCGCAGTCGCATCCGTCAAGGAGATGGCAGGAGCTGAATAGATCGTGTTATAGTTATTATGCTGTTCAGCTACTTTGAAGTCATTCCAAGTGGTTCTCTCATGTTTTGTTCCTGTTCCCATATTGTTACCGCTGCTATCGGAGCTGTATTCATAACGGTAAGCGGGAGTTTCAAGGTAGAACATACTTGCTCTGTAGGATTCTGAATCATCACCGGAATCCCTGAAATTAGTTCCCGAAATAAAACCGATCTTAGCTACACTGTCTTTATCAAGTACACCGTGGATTGTAACGTCGGTTTCAACATAGAAATACTTAGCTTTATCGCTGTTAGAGTTGCTTGCTTCTGCACTTATGTAGTACTTAGCGGATTCGCCCGATGTTTCAAACCAGCGGTTTTCTTGTGTATTACTATTCTCGTGGCTGAAATCGTCGTTGATCGGCAACGGGCTAACAGTGTGGTCAAGGAAGCTTGTGTGAACTTCAAATTGAAGTGTGGTTGTGGTGGGATTACAGAAATAGTAATCCTGAATAGTAAGGGTAATCGTACCTGCACCGCGGAATACGATGGTGCTATTTTCCCAATTATCCTTATTACGGGTAATCTCTACGGTTACTTTATCCTCTGCGGTAACGTTGTTTGCAGAAATGGTTACCGTAGGAGAAAGAATGC
This sequence comes from Eubacteriales bacterium, assembly GCA_045580325.1. Lineage (GTDB taxonomy): Bacteria > Bacillota > Clostridia > Oscillospirales > CAG-272 > SIG672. The sequence goes on along the minus strand of JAZNNR010000005.1, from coordinate 121,509 downwards.
TTACTGTAGGATTATTAGATATAGCATCAAAGAATTCACCGAATCTGTATGTATTATTGCTCGTAAGGTTAGCGTCGTGGCTCTTCTGTACGAACTTATCGTAGGATTCGCCTTCGTTTTCTATTATATCGTCAAGGTTCTCTACACCGTCAAGGTCGCCAACACCCTTGCTTGTTACGCCCCAGCCGTAGCCGGTTACAAGGTTGTTGAATTCGCGGTAGATAAGCTGCTTATCTTCTTTGAGTATACCCGGAACTCCATTAACGGTTTCGGTGCCTGCACTTTCGTGTGTATGAACATTACCGTTATTAAAGTGGTAGCAATCTGCAAAGCCGTGTCCGTCACCGTGGGTATATTTACCTGTAGTTTCGTTATAATCCTTAACTACAACGTAGTGAGCCCAACCGGATGTAGGAATATTAACCCAATTCTCAGCGCTATTTGTTTCACCGAGAGGGAGATACTTCATATTTTCTACATCAATACTCTTCACCTGAGTCAAACGGCTCATCTGGTGGTCATGAGTATAGGATGCGAGAGAGTTTGCAACGATCTCGCAGTAGTAGTAGTCGTTCCAGTCGCCGAAGTGAACGGTACAGCCGCTTGCGGTGATGCCTGTCATATCGGGATATGAGTGGCCGTCCTCCTCAACGTTCTCGCGAACAGAACCGATAAGAAGTCCTGAATAACGGTATGCGTAGTACTGATAGTTTGCGCACACGTCGTTATAAACGTCTATAACAGCAGAGGAATGACAGTTCTCGAAGTGCATTCCGGCGTTTACGGGATAGTTGTGTGCCGACTGACCGCTGGTGGGATAGTACTGACCAACGATACCGCCGCAGGCAACGTCCCAAGATCCCCAAAGAGCTGTGATCTTGTTAGAGTTATCTACGGTAACGTTCTTGAAGGTGGTAAGTAAGCCTGCTGTCTCAGCATACCAACCAACGCATCCTACGATACCGCCGTTACCGATGTTGTAAACACGGGGATTACAGTTGGTAATAGAGATATTTTCGAAGAGTGCTCCGTCAGCATAAGCTGCGATAGCACCTGTGGTGGTAAATTCACCGTCAGAAGAGAAATTATTAACAGTAAGGTTCTTAATGATACCGCCGGTGTATTCTTCGCCATCTCTAGAACCTAAAACATTACCGAACAGACCGAAGCCGTCGCGGTTGTGGTTAGGTGTGCCTGAGTAACCGTCATTGTAGTCACCGAATGCTTCCCATGTGTTCTGATAGAAGTCGGAAATAATGTGTCCACAACCGTCAAATGTGCCTTTGAAGCGCTTAAAACCACTGGAAACATCTATCTTATCTTTCTTTTGGTAACTATAAGTAGTGTTATAGTAACCGATAGGATAGAACATAAAGCCGTTTGCGGAAGCATCACCGTTTTCGGCATATTTGTCAGTATCACCGATGAAGATATCACCGGTAAGAGTTACGATCTTGCCTTCGAAGGAATCAGCGGCATAGTTGGGGGTATATTCGGGGAGAAGATTTCCTTCAAAATCATATTTCATACCGCCGACGATTGCGCTAAAGGCTGCAAGCTGGTCAGCGTTGGAGATCTTGAAAATTTCACCGTCGAGAGAATACTCATACCAACTGAAATCCATACCGCCTTGCCACTTGTTTTCCATGTCTGCCTGCACCATAACCTCAGAGAAGGATGCAAGATAGAGTGTTACGTCGCCTGTTGCGGGATCGTAATCAAAGGTATTATGAGCAGGAGTCTGACCTGCTGCACGAAGAGTCATCTCAATGGTATTACCGTCTTCTACGTGGTAGAGCTTGTAGTTACCTGCATTAAGACCGGCAGGAAGGAGCGCCTGAATGGTTACAGGAATAGGAGTGGTGTTCCCTTCTGCAACGCCTTCAATATGTACGTCAACAGGGGACATAGCTACACCAGGTGCAGCGAGAATACCTGCTTCACTTTCGGTCTTCTCGCTTACGCTGAGGGTAACCTTGTCTGTACCGTTATTAAGCGTAACGCCTGCAGGAAGAGTTGCACTGATCTTGCCGTCTGTACTGGAAACAGTTGTATCAGAAGCAAGCGTACCATTATTATTGGTTACGGGCGCGGAAGCGCTTACGCTGCCTTTAAATACAGGCCACTGAGCGTCTTCGTCGTAGTCAGGACCAAAGGAGTCATCTTCCTTCATTGCCTGTGTTGCTACGATACGAATATCAAATTCACCGAGTGTGAGGTTCTGATACTCGTTGCCCGCTTCCTCACGCATCTTGAGAGCAATACCGAGAGTAGCACTGGTAGTGCCGCCGCTGCCGATGCCGTCAAGATAACCGTACGTGGTTTCTGAAAGCTTGTTAACGAAGTCTTTGAGGCAGCCAACGTTGTTCCAACCGTTAGCCTCAAGATCAGATCTGTTAGCAGGATACGAAGTTACGCCGGGCTTGACGTAAACGTCGATAACGTCTGCCAAAGCAGAAAGGGGTTTGTCAGAGGCAAATCTAGCTTCCCATTTGAGTGCCAGAGTGCCAAGGTTTTCAACCATTAAAATGGTAACGTCGGTATAACCGGGTTCCCAATTTTCATAGGTGAAAAGGGGTGATCTGTCATTCTTGATAGATACCCATTCGTAATAAGTCGTGCCGTCCGTGGCTTCAACCTCGGTAAGCACCTTCAGATCAAGCTTTAATGAGCCTGACTGAATTTTGTTGCCGGAGCTCGTTACGACGTCGGTAAACCACGCAAACGTAGATCCGAGCAACATTGCAAAGCACAAAAGCAGTGCTATGCTGCTTGCGAGTAATGATTTTTTGGTTTTCATTATCTCTTTCTCCTTTTATTTTATTTATTTTAAGGATTTTTGCTTACAAAATAATGATTTTCGGAAACAAAAACGCGTGAAAAATGAATAAACCGAGTTTTCGTCGCGCTTTTGTTGCCGCCCGACCCCGAAGGGTCGGGGGCTGGAGTAAAGTTATCCAATGTGAATGCTTATTAAGTAAAGGATCTCTTCCCAAGTAATGTATCCCTTGCCAACTGCAACCTTCCAGTTTTCAAGGCCAAAGGCTGCAAACTGCTCATACGTGCAATACTCTCTAAAATCTTCATAGGTGTAAAGACCATACTTTTCGATGTCTGTCTGCATAGCAACAGCATCAAATTTCATTTCATCACTTACATCGAAGGGCATAAGGTATTCACAGCTTCCTTCAACCTCTGCGGGTGTTATTGTCCACATATTTTCAAGTATGCAGTTGTAGTGTTTCACTGTGAGGATAGACCAGCTTTCGGTATATTCCTTGTAAATATCATAGCTTTCAAGCTTTACAGTGTTATATCCATCACCATCAACTTGAACAAATTCATGACCAAGATAGTTTGCAACATTTTCTTCGTTAAGTATTACATACTCATTAGTTGCCACATCGAAGAAACCGTGTCCGTTAATAGTCTTAACCTCCGTTCCGTCGCTGAATCTTAGAGCAACAACCGTATAATTATTGTATCCATGATTCATTACGATAGATGCAGGAGCAACAGAATACTTGCCATTGTAGAAGTCCCAAACGAGCAAATAATCATCGTATGTCACCTCGTCGATTCTCTTCTGAGTACCGTCTGCGAGAGTAATAACTGTGTCGGAGGTTACGCAGGGACTGGTACTGGTTGCGTTAATAGTTACATTCTGAGCAGGCATATTAAAGGGACTGGTGTAAGTTGTTCCATCCGCGCCTTCAATTGTCGTTGACTTGCTGCTACTCTGGGAATAAGTAACTTCTACAGTTACCTGTGCACCATACTGTATCGATACTGTGCCATTGTTGCTAACTGCTGTACCATTTACATTAACAGTTGCATTGTTCGTTGTAACTTTAATTGTATAGCTATTTATCTGCCACTGTGCGTAAAGTGTGATATTTGCCTCAGGTATGTAGGATGCACCTGCATCGCCAATCTTGGTACCGCTACTTGCCGCTGTGTACCAGCCGAGGAACTTATATCCTGTACGAGTAGGTGTGGGAAGCGTCAGTGCCGTACCCTGATAGGTAGCAGAAGCTGTACCACACGTACCGCCGTTCGCGTTGTAGGTTACAGTGTACTCGACCTTTTCCTGCCAATGTGCATAAAGTGTGATTTCGCCACTGGGATTATAGGTTGCGCCTGCATCGCCTACCTTTTTACCGCCATTTGCTGCATCGTACCAACCGATAAACCAATAGCCGTCGCGGGTAGGTGTAGGAAGCGTAAGTGCTGTGCCTATGTACTTTTCAGAAGCCGTACCGCAAGAACCACCGTTTGCATTATAAGTTACCGTGCAAGGCTTACCCCACTGTGCATAAAGGGTAATATTTGCGGAAGGTGTATAGCTTTCCCCTGCACCGCCAACTCTTGTGCCGCCCTCTACCGCCGTGTACCAGCCAGCGAAGATGTAGCCGCTACGTGTAGGTGTAGGAAGTGTTACTGCTGCACTTGCAGAAGTAGCATAACCGGTAGTTTGACCGCAGTTACCGCCGTTTGCATCGTAGGTTACGGTGTATTTGATAGATGTGTTGAAGTTACCGGTAGGTACGCTTCCATTTTCACAATTAGAGAATGTAACAGCACCGGAGTCTATTTCAACACCATTATTTCCTACAAATTTATAGCTAGAAATTACCCAAGTTGTTGTAGTTGCACTTGTTGTACCGTCATTTACATAGTACAGAGTGTTACCGCTTGTTTGAAGTTTTCCTGTATAAGTAGATCCACCAGAAGCTGCTCTAGCAGTAGTATCAATGTTAATAACGCCACCATCAGTAAGTGTTACTTTAATGAGGACATGATTTGCACTCGTATAACCTGTTATTTCAGCGGCGGCAATCTTGTTGAAATCGTTGTCACCGTCAAAACGCAAGTAAGCATTTTGACCGTTGTAGTCATAAATCTTAAGTCCTGCAAGGAAAGGAAGATACTGCGTGTTTCCACCCGCAAACATACTCTTCTTTGCATATCCCATAGTCTGCTTTGTAGTATCATAAGCGAAATATGCATTAGGAACAGCAGTGTCCTTCAATGAAACGGATACAGTTACATCCCAAGAATACTCTACTGTCTTAGTAACAGTATTGCCGTCTTTATCAAAGAACAGTGTATCTGTTACGGTGTAGGTTACTGTGTACTCACCCGCGTTGGTAAGAGTTATTTTTCCATTTGTTGCAGGGATAGTATTGCCGTTTTCATCCTTAACAGTAATTACAAGACCGAGATTCTGACCTGTGTATTTCGTGATATTTACGAGTGCAGCAAGATCAATCTCCTTGGTATCGCCACTGGGGAACAATACCTTAATAGTGTCGCCTTCACGGAAGCAATGCTCGTCACCGCCTTCAGCGACATACTGATCGCCGAGAGTGCTATCATACTTGAACTGAGGCTGATACCAATCGTTTTCAGTAGATTTGTCTGCGTTTTCGTAATCGCTGTAAATCTGCTCTTCGGTCGCACCCTGGAGAGAGTATGCCTGACCATTTACGCCGCTTATGGAAAGCGTATCCATTACATAAGGTAAGCCTGTGTTATTAGTAACCTTTGCTTCGTAATCATTCATATAAATGATGCCAAGGTTAGAAGTTGTTTTTCCGTTTATTGTATGATTGTATGCTGTTGCGTTAAGTGCTGCATTAATAATTTCTTTAGCAACCTTATCTGAAGCAGCATTCTTATCATCTTCATTAACCCAGTTATACTGCTTGAACTCACCATTCAAAACGATAGCGGGATTTTCAGTAGTTTCGGGACCAACTATAATACCTGCACCAAGCATAACCTTAGAAGTATCATCAATAGTAGGATTTACTTGATACTGAATTGTTGTAAGATTTTCAAGGGTAATTGTATGTGAGCTATTGCTCTGGATTTGTATGTTAGCAACCGTGCCACACTCAAGAATTGTATCCTTGATAGTTACATCGCCGGTATTAACAAAGATGTTATTTCTACCGCCGTAGATGTAGCAATTAGAAATCGTAGCATTACCGCTTGCTGCTACTGCAGAAAGCTGATAATGATATCTATTACCGTTAGGTCCTACATCATAAGGACCGTCCTGAACGTAATCACCTAATGAAGTAGTTCCATAATAGAGATATGCTCTAGGATATATCGGTGCAATCACTCTAAGGTTATCAAGTGTACCATTTTCTTTTACGGTGACAATGCCCTGCTTAAGACCGTTGTTGAGGTACTGACCGTTGCCTGTATAAGTAGCAGTGAATCCGTTGCCGTAAACTGCATTACGTCCGCTTACGGTAAGCGAGGAAAGTCCGCAGTCGTTAAGGAGAACAACGTTGCCTGATATAGTTCCGCTAAGCCCTGTTACGTTCGTTGCATCAACAACTTCGAGGTAAAGAACGGTAGGTGTGCAATAGTTGTTATCGGTAATCGTAACCTTAACAACGCCTGTACCCGAGAACTGAATCGTTCCGTTTGTCCAAGTTGCATTAGAAGTGTATGTACCGCTTGCAGTTGTGCCTCCAACGGACTCGATAGTTACGTCAACTGTACCGATCGTTACGCCCTCTTTTGCCTTAAACAAGCTGCCAAGATTAACTGTGTTCTTATTACCTACTCGGTAGAGGAAGTCGCCGGTAAGCTTAGAGTCGAATTTATTATATGCGGTTACTTTGCCGCCAACCGTTACGTAAAGAACAGTATTTGTGCAATAGAAATAATCTGTAATAACAACCTTTGCCGAACCTGTTCCTGAGAATGTAAGAGTTCCCTTTTCCCAATCTGCGGTATTTCCCGAATATGTCGCACTAACAGTGCTGCCATATCCAATGGGAGAAACGTAAACCTGAACAGTGGGTGAACTTATAGTTCCATTGCCGCTTGCTATAAACAAATCCTTGATCGTTACAGTAGCATTCTCGGCAATTTCAGTATTTTCAGTAGCGTTGAATTTCTGTACGGACTGAACCGTTCCGTTCTCAACAAACTTAATACCTTCAAACTCGGTATGCGCTTTGATACCCATATCAAGTCCGGTCATAAGCTGGTTGAAGGGGATAAAGTAGCGCTGACGGTCTTCTTTGAGGACTGTTTCTTTTACTCCGTCTCCATCGACATCAACGGTTTCATAAGGCTCGTAGCCATTGGTTTCGTCGCCCTTATCGTGGAAGTGCCTGTAAAGCACGCCTTCCGAGTTTTTAAAGATGTGGTAGCAGTCAACAATATCTCTGTTCTCGTCAAGCAGAGCGAAGTGACCTTCCTGCAACCAAGTATCACCGGATTTAATCTTAGACAAATCGTAGATATTTTCAAGACGGCTGAACTGGTGGTCGTGAGTATAGGAAGCGATCGAGTTTGCAACGATCTCGCAGTACCAATACTCATTCCAGTTACCCATAGTGTAGGTACAATCGGTAGCAGTAACACCGGTAGTGTTTGCAACTGTATAGCCGTCATTATCGGTGGTGTTAGCTCTGATAGTACCGATAAACATACCTGCATATCTGTACCAATAATACTGATAGTTGGAGCAAACGTCATTGTTAACGTCAATTATTGCCGCAACGTGGCAGTTTTCAAGCTTGATTCCGCAGTCGCTGTCAGGATAATACTGACCGAGAATACCTGCGCAGGAAACTCCCCAAGAGCCCCACAGTGCAGAGATCTTATTTGTCTGGTCAACTGTGATATTTCTGAATGTTACGGCATTGGCATAGTCATCAGTACCCAAGCTGTCATTTCTCGAATACCAGCCTGCGCAGCCGACAATACCGCCGTTTCCTATATTATAAACGCGGGGATTACAGTTTGTTATCGTGATATTTTCAAAAACAGCGGGTTTGCCGTATATGGAGTCCGCATACGCTGCAATAACGCCAGATGTACCAATTTCACTGTCGCAAGAGAAATTGTCAACGGTCAGATTCTTTACGGTACCGCCGAGAATCTTACCAAAGAGTCCCATACCGTCGCGGTAATACTGAAGAGTAGCGTCGTACCAATCGTGGTCTCCCTTCATTTCCCAAGTGTTCTGATAGAAGTTCTTGATGGTATTACCGTTTCCATCGAATGTCCCCTTGAATGCGTAGAATCCGCTGGAGATAGCAGTGCCGGTCTTTTCGTAAGTGCCCTCACTATTCCAATAACCGATAGGATAGAATATGAGATCAGGGTTGTTTTCGGATTCCTTGTCGCCAAGGTTGATGTCAGCTAGAAGCTTTACGGTTTTGTTTTCGAAAAAGTCATTGTGGTGCACATCACCATCAGTATCTGTATATGTAATTAAGAAGTTGCCGTTCTCGTCCTTAGCCATACCGCCGACGATTGCGCTAAAAGCGGCAAGCTGGTCAGCATTTGCGATCTTCAATTCGGTAGCATCTGCATCATACCAAGAATAATCGTAGTTACCTTCCCAAGCCTTAAGTGTATCTGCTACAATAGCAACTTCAGAGAATGATGCCATATAGAGAACTACGTCGCCGGTTGCGGGATCATAGTCAAAATTATTATGTACGGGAGTAGCATTATCCGCGCGGAGAGTCATTTCGGTTGTTACGCCGTCCTCTACGTGATAGAGATGATAGTTACCGATATTAAGACCGGTGTCGAGCCACTCTGTAAGATATACGGGAATAGGAACGTCGTTATTCTCTGCTACGCCGTCAATGTGAACGTCAACGGGAAGCATTTTTTCGGTATCGCTAAGAGTAACGTTAGCCTGGCTTTCACGAACAGGGCTAACCGTAACTGTTACGCTCGTTGTGCCGCTAACAAGCTGAGTGCCTGCAGGAACGGTTGCACTAACCTTGCCGTTTGTCATAGTTACAGCGGTGGTTACTTTGCCGTTTTCATCGGTAGTTACGGCAGAAGATGCAACGATAGTACCGTCAATTACTCCGCTCGGCCACTGCGCGTTCTGGTCGTAGTCGGGACCGAAGGAATCGTTTTCAACAGTATACTGAGTAGCGTGAACAGTAATATCAAACGCTCCGACGGAGGTGTTCTGATATTCGTTGCCCGCAGACTCCTGCATATGCAGAGCTACAGCAAAGTAATCAGCTTCGCCCGGGAGGAGCTGTCCGTTTACGGGCTGAATCGTCGAATCGATTATCTGATTAAGAGTACCAATCTTCCTCCAGCCGTTTGCAGAGGTGAGCTCGGTTCTTTCATCGGGGTATGCAATATCGCTGTCGGAAGTCTTAACGTAAACGTCGATAACCTCTGCGAGCTTTGTAATAGCTTCGCGGGACACAAAATTACTAACCCATTTTAACGACAGCGAGCCTGCGTTAAGAACCTTTAATACCTTCACGTCGGTATAACCGGGTTCCCAATTGTCGTAGTCAAATACGGGATCGGAGCTCTCGTTAATAGAGGTGTACTGCCCTGTTTCCTTGTCCTTAAGCTGAAGGTCAAGGTCAAGCGTACCTGATACAATTTTGTTGTTTGAGCTGGTTACGATATCGGTAAACCACGCAAATGTAGAGCCAAGGAGCATAGCAAAGCACAGAATAAGTGCCGTTACGCTCAGCAGGAATGAACGTCTTGTTTTTTTCATTTTCTTTCCCTTTTATTTATATTATTTTCATTAACAAATTTATTTGCCTGACTTTTCGGCAATAGAAGCGCAGAAAATAAGTTTTTTTGTAAACTGTCTTCTTTCTGCGCTTTTATTGCCGCCCGACCAAAAGGTCGGGGGCTCATTTTTGCTAAAAATAGCATTTACGATTTAGCGTTAAAGCAGAAAATAACATTTTTTGTAAACTACCATTTACCGCTTTCTTTCTGCTCTTTTGTTGCCACCCGACCCCGTGGAATCGGGTGGCTTTTGTAATTACTTGAGCTATTATTACTGAGATACAGTGCTGTTTACTACAACGCCACTAGGAACACTGACAATTGCAGTAGGTGCCTCAGCTGTGTTAACCTGATCTACTAAAGCGTTAAGAGTGCAGCCGTTTGCAACGATAATCTCGCAGTCGCAAGTAGTGTCGCCGATATTCTTCCAATAGTCAGAAGCGTATACACTATACTTACCTTCAACTGTGCCCGCATTCATAACAAACTTACCGTTCCAGACAACAACTCCCATATCGTATGCACCGTTTCCGCTAACGGAAATAGTACCACCGTTCATAGTGAAGGTTGCTCCGGGATTTACGTAAACACCGTAGCAAGAGGAAACTATCTTACCTGTTCCCTTGCTATCGTTAAGAGTGAAATTAGCGCCTCTGTTAACCTTAACAGCCATCCAGTTGCCTTCGCCACCGTCCTTAGAGGTGAGAGTGTAACCGTTCAGATCAAGAGTAACCTCGCTGTTTTCGGGAATCTGAAGTGCTGCGCCGTTCATATTAACGTCTGCGCCAAGCACAACTTTTCCGCCTGCATTAACAGCAGTCTGGAGATCAGCAGCGTTGTAGATTCTGTTATCCTCGAAGACGTGGTTGATAGTTGCTACATCGTGGAAATCGGTAGCATCCGCAGGATTGGTGAGGCGAAGCATTACGGTGAATGTTGCACCTGCAAGAGCGTCATTAACGTCACCTACGCCGCAAATGAATGTACCAACGAAGGAAACGATGTCCGCATAAGTCCAAGGATTTGTAGTTACGCTACCAAGAAGCGGAATTTCGGTGTTAGCATCAAGGGTAAGATCACCGTTGTGGAAGCCTACCCAACCGAAGTCGCCGTAGTTACCGCCGAGGAAGATCTCGTTTTCGCCAAGATCCTTGTCAAGCTTTACGTAGAAATCGCAGTGCCAATCAGCATAGGGGCTTGCCTTTGCCTGTTCTGCGGTCTGAGCACAGCTGAATGTGAATGCAGACTCGAGATGGCTGTCAAGACCCTCTGTGGGAGCGAAGCCGCCGAAGTTACCCCAAGGAAGATCAACGTTTTCGTACTCGGGAGATCCAACTACTATTGCTTCGGGAAGTTCGTCGGGATCAGTTACCGGAGGAACGTAAACAGAATCCTTATCGTACTCGATAGTGTACGGGCTGAAGGATGTTGTGTAGAATGTTACGTATCCGGTGCTAGGATCGTAGGTGGTCTTATAGTCGGGAAGATCATTTATACCAACGATCTCTGTATCATAGTGGTAAACCTTTACGGTAGCGGGGTCAAGACCTGTAGCGATTCTATACTCAACCTTAATAGGAGCGGTGTTACCGGGCTTAATACCTGTAACCTTTACATCAACGGTTTCAGTCTCACGTCCTGCTGCGATTGTGATATTAGGAACATAATCGCTCTCGGTGATGATAACGTCAATCTGGGATTCATCGGTTGCGTAGGATTCCTTAGTAACAGTAACGGAAGCAACCTTATATCCAGCGTCGTTACGAACTTCAATGTCTACACCTGCGCTACCTTCTACGATAGGTGCGCTTCCGGTACCGAATTTAGGGAAATCAGCGCCTTCGTCGTAGAGGTGGTCGAAGCTGTCCTCTTCGTAGGTATACTGAGTTGCGAAGAGCATAAGGTCGAAGGAGGTACCAACTGCGAGGTCCTGATATTCGTTGCCCGCAGACTCCTGCATCTTAAGAACGATAGTACCATAGTCAATGCTATCGGTCTGACCTGCAAGAAGCACACCGTTAACAACCGAAGTGCCGGTTATCAGGTCGCTAAGAGTACCAACTTTGGTAAGGTTGGGGTTGTTGTCAAGGTCTCGATTGGGAACGTCAACCTTAGAGGGTGCGTAATAAACGTCAATTACGTCAGAAAGCTTAACGCCATCCTTGTCCTCAAGAGAGCCGTTAGTAATGATAACAAGCTTATACTTGAAAGCAAGGGTTCCGACATTCGCAACCTTAAGGTAACGAACAGCAACGTATCCGGGCTCCCAAAGCTCATAGTTGAATATGGCTTCTGTGTTAGGATCCTCAACGTCGTTCCAAGTATCTTCTGCAGCTGCAAAATCATCTGTCCATGTTACAGCAGCATCCAGAATACCGGTCTTGATGATGTTATCCGAAGAGGTAACAACATCAGTAAACCATGCGTATGTAGTTCCTATGAGCATTGTAAAGCAAATAAGAAGAGCTACTACGCTGGAAACCAAAGTGCGTTTTGTGGTTTTGTTGTTCATTTGTTTTCTCCTTTTCAAAATATAAATGGTAGTTTTTTTGTATATTCTATGTTAATTTTAGAATAACCTAATTGATTTTGCCGCACGAATTTCAATCCTGTTCGTTTGTAGAATCAGAATGGGGTTTGGATTCGTTTTCGGGTGAAGACTCCGAAGCAGCCTCGGCATCAGATGTGAAAGCAGTATCCTTCGTAGGTGTTGATTCGGTCGGAACTTGACCTTGCATTGTCAACTGCTCCTTCAATGCTTGGAGCTCGCGAAGCATTTGTTCTGTCTGACGTTTTTCTTCTGCAATTTGTGCCTTCTCTGCCTCCAAAACTGCGTTTTGCTCTTTCTTATACTGTCTGAAGAGCTTAACCACATTAACAGCGTGATAAAGGATAAGTAAAAGAAATGGTATGAGTATGCATACGATATATCCGGGTGTGGATTTAATGAAAGCGAAGAAATGACCGACGCCGGGTAGCTTGCCTGTATATTTACCTAAAATATACTCCGGCTCAACAATGGCTTCGTCCGTAGCTCCTGTATTAGTACCATATGTAACGTAGCCTACTACATTACCTTTGTCGTCTTTCTTGACCTCATAAATCATATGCGTGATGGTTTCCATATAGCTATCCTCGTCGAAAGAGGTAAATGAAATTACATCACCGGGTTTAAGTGCCCACGCATTTTCTACATCTTTGATAATAATAACGTCGCCCGCACTGAAATGAACGTCATCGTCAGCATTATTTTCGGACAGACTCATTGAATCGGTTTTTACGATCAGGAATTTGTATCCAAAAATATTTCGGTCGTTTTTATTTAAGGTAGCCATCGAAACAATGGTAAATATCATAATGAAGACGGCAAACGCTATCAAAACCCAACTGGCAATCTTGATAACGAGGGATAGAACGCTTTTCATTTTTTGATTTGCCATAGATTACTCCTTTATTTTACTGTCGCTGTCATATTTATCAGCACGACTCGCAACGACTTACAACATAGTTATCAGACCTGAAAATATAATATACCAAGAAAATTATAATACCTGAATCAAGACTTGACAATGCCTTTCACAAATTATTTACACATTATTTTCTCTAAATTTACAATTTTGATGACCTTTTGACTGTTTACAACGCACTACGAAAAAGAAAAGAACACAACATTTACGGTCTTATTCAGTAAAATTAGTTAAATATATACATTTATAATATAAAATAAGATTTTTTTACGAAAACCCTTGATTTTTATTTAAATTTATGCTACAATTTATCTGTATGGTTATCCCTTGCGCTAAGAGTGCTCAATATTTGGTCTGTAACCTGTTTTTTTACGTTTTATTATCTTCTTCGTGTTGTGTGGCGGAGCGGGAATACGGCCTTTTATCACTTTGTGGCTAATAATACCTTGAAAACCAACTGCGATAGGAGTTTTACACAGCACCCTCTGGCAGTATTTAAGCGAAGGAGAACGTTTCTTGTATGAAAAAAGCTCTTAACATAATAAAAACAACACTTGTCTGGCTTGTTATACTGCTGGCGATATCTATGATGATATTCACAGTCGTTTCGGTAACTACCTTTAACCGAAATGACAGAGATATTTTCGGATACAAGATGTATATCGTAAATTCGGACTCGATGGCAAAGACCGACTTTAATGCAGGAGCCCTGATCTTCGTAAAAGAAATAGATCCCTCCACCTTGAAGGAGGGCGACATCATCACCTTTATGTCTCAGGATTCGGACAGCCTCGGAAGGATCATCACCCATAAGATCCGCAAACTTACTACTGATGCCGAAGGAAACCCCGGCTTTATTACATACGGTACAACAACAGGCACAGACGACGATACGATCGTTACCTACCCTTACATTCTGGGTAAGTACGAAAGTCATATCCCGGGTCTTGGATTTTTCTTCAACTTCCTCAAGACCACTCCCGGATATTTCATCTGTATCTTCACTCCCTTTATGCTGATAATTCTCTACGAAGGTGTTAAATTCTTTAACCTCTTCCGCAGATACAGACAGGAACAGATGCAGGAAATGCAGGCAGAAAGAGATCTGATCGAGTCGGAAAAGGCAGAAAATGCAAAGATGCTCGAGGAACTGAAAGCTCTCAAGGCTCAGCTTGAAGAGAAAAACTCGCAGCCTGCCGAAGCATCAAACGAAGAAGAAAACGCAGACTAAGTTCACACCTATCATAAGGAGTACATATACTATGACTACGCTAAAAAAAATATGGAGTATCACAACTACCGTTATCGTTATACTGATGGTTCTTTGTGCAGTCTTTCTGATGGGCTCGCGCCTTATCGGATATGAATGCTATAACGTTATTTCTCCTTCAATGGAGCCCGAGTACAGCGTCGGAGATCTTATTTACGTAAAAGAGGTCGATCCTTCTACTATCAAGGTCGGCGACGTTATTACATTTGTAGTAAACGAGGATCTCGTGGTCGGTACTCACAGAGTTGTCAGAATCGACAATGAAAAGAAACAGTTTATTACCAAGGGCGACACGAACGACACCGAGGACGCACCTGTTCACTTCAATAACCTTATCGGTGTTCCGAAGTTTTCCATTCCGAAGCTCGGATACGTTTCCGATTTCGTTCAGAATCCCCCCGGTATGTATATCACACTGGGCTTGGGACTGCTCCTCATTGCGCTCGTATTTTTGCCTGATATAATAAAAAAGAAGGAAAAAGTCGTAGCAGACCCCGAAAAAGCTCCCGAGACAACTCCCGAAGTAGCTGAAAAGCAGGCTGAATTAAACGCGATAAGCGAGGAGAATGAGCGTCTGAAAGCAGAGCTTGAACGCCTTCGTGCTGAAAAGTCGGACGAAAAATCCGAGTAACCTTGATTTCCAACTTTTATCTATTAAAGGAATTCCAGTAGGTATGAGTTTGAAATATAAATTTTGAAGAAAGGAGGGAAATTGCTGTGAAAGTCTTATCAAAACAAGTAAACCATCAACAATTAAATAATAAAAAGGAGAAAAATTCAATGAAACTTACCAAAAAGAAAGTTTTGGCGCTCTCTTTGGCTGTTTGTCTCATTGCCATTGCTTCTATGAGCACATTGGCATGGTTCACCGCTAAAGATGAAGTAACCAACAACTTCTACATCGCAAATTCTGAAGATGATCCCGATAGTATTTTCTCCGTAGATGTTTGGGAAGATGACACTCCCGAAGACAACGGAAATGAACCTAAGCTGGATGGTATCAAGTTCGAAAACATCCTCCCCGGCGACGAGCTCTTCAAGGAAGTACATATCGAAAATACCGGTTCCTATGATGAGTATATCCGCGCTACCATAACCATTACCGACGCTTCTGTTTGGCAGGACGTATTCGGTACAAGAATGGTTGCTCTCGAAAACTTTGTAAACTACAAGTACAATGGTCACGCACCCATTCACACTGAAGTAGCATACTATGACTATGAAAACGATGCTTTTGTTTATCAGATTTACTATGACAAGGCAATTGCTCCCGATGAGAAATTCGTAGTATTCGACACAGTAACAATTAACAGCGCGCTCGATCAGTATCAGGCTGCTGAACTCGCAGGCTCTTTCGATATCAAGGTTGTAGCTGATGCTGTTCAGGTTGAAAATGTTGGCGACAACGTATACGAAGCATTTGATACCGTTGGCCTTATAAAGGCTGTTCCCGTAAGCACACCCGCAGATCTCGCTGCAGCTCTTGCTTCTGATGAAGAGGCATATCTCATTATTTCCCCTGCAGCTCTTACAAACAACACTTTGACAATTGACGGCGCTATTGCAAACAAGACTCTTGATTTCTCGGGTGCAAACGCTAATGTTGCCTTCACTGCAAACGCTACCGCTGAGAACGTTGTAATCACCGGTATTGTTGACACCGAAACAACCGGAAAGAACATCTCGTCCGAAGCAGGCTTCACCGGCGACGTTACAGTTGTTGATTGCTCTTTCGTAAGTGGCGGTGGAAAGCACGCTGATGCAGCGATCAGTCCCGTTGCAGGTAACTTCACAGTTGTTGATTGCACCTTCGACGGTAAGGGCACAGGCGACTATGCTGTTTCTCACAGCGGTGCAACCACAGGCGATCTCGTATTTACAGGTTGTACATTCAACAACTTTGGTTCTTGGGCAATTCTTATAAACAGCACTATCAACGGAAACGTAACCATTGATAACTGCACCTTCAACACCGGAGATGGTGTATTTAAGACTCTTGGTGGCGGCGTAACAGGCAACTTCACATTTACAAACAACACTATGATCGGTGTTAAGGGCCACGACGCTAACCCGAATAAGATCCTTGTTTCCGGTTCCGGAACAGGTCCCGTTATTGCAGGCGGTACTAAGACTGTAACAGGCAATACCCTCGACGGAGTAGACTGGACACAGAGCTAAGGTTCTAGTCTTGAAGTGATTTCCCTTTCTTTTCAAAGAAGCATTTGAGATTAAAACAGACTGTTTCTAAAACGGTCCTTTGATTTATGGTTTAAAGATCGACCGTAACATAAGAAAGCCAAACTCCCCTCGCTTGTCGGCGCGCGAGGAGTGTAGTTCTGATTTCCGCCGATAAATTCCAAAAGGAGACTTTATAATGACAAAAACAAGAAGCACCAAGCGTGCTCTCGTGCTTAGCGCACTTGCAATTCTCATGTGCGTTTCTATGCTCGTTGGAAGCACATTCGCTTGGTTCACAGATTCTGTTACAAGTGCCAGAAACCAGATCGTTTCCGGTAACTTGGACGTTGTGCTTTACTACAGCACTTGGGACTCTACAACTAACACATGGTCCGACTATGCTGAAGTAAATGCAAACACAAAGATCTTCGATGAAAACGCTCTTTACGAGCCCGGTTACACCGAAGTTGTTAGATTCAAGGTTGAGAATGCAGGCTCTCTTGCACTCAAGTACAACATGTCAGCAACAATTTACAAGGAAGAAGCCGGTATCAACGTATATAACGAGCCCTTCAATCTTTCCGAGTATATCTACACAGGTAAGGTTGACGTTGCTACTATTACAGACAGAGCTACTGCAGCTGCTCAGGCTACAGAAAAGCTCGGCACAGGACTCAACATGGCAGCAGGCACTTCTCTGCTCCCCGGTGCATCTGAAGAATTTGCTCTCGTTCTCACAATGCCTACAACAGTTGGCAACGAAGCAAACCACCTTAAAGGACACCAGCCCTCTATCGAGTTCGGTATCGCACTCGTAGCTACTCAGTTTACATATGAGGAAGACGATTTCGGACCTGACTACGACAAGATGGCTACAGTTGATGACCTTGCAGAGCTTGCAGAAGCTCTCGCAGGCGATTATGATCTCATCGTTCTCGGCGCTAATCTCGTAGTTGATGAAACTATCGAAATTCCCGCTGGCAAGACCGTAACTATCGACCTTGCAGGCTGCGCAATCAGCTCTGAAAAGGCAGATCTCACAACTGCATACGCTGTAATCACCAACAACGGTGACCTTACTATTATGGACAGCCTCGGCAACGGTAAGATCAGCTTCACTGACGCAACTCCCTACACTTCTGATATCGGTTGGGCTTCCAACACTATCAAGAACCTCGGTACTCTGACTGTTAACAGCGGTATCATTGAAAACAACACTTCCGCAGAAGTTATGAACTTCAGCTATCCTCACGCTATCGACGCTTACCAGGGTTCTGTAACCACCATCAACGGCGGTACAGTTAAGAGCCTTAACTATGACTCCATCCGTATGTTCTGTAACAGCGAAACTCTCGCTACAACAGTAAACATCAACGGCGGTACAATCATCAACCGCGTAAGCTTCCAGGATCCCGCTGCAAGCCGTGCAGGCTACGGTATCCTTAACATCACTGGCGGTGAATTCGTTACCACCAACGGTGTTACGGCTAACGTAAGACTTCTTAACTTCAGCAACGTTTCCGGTAACATGAAGGCTACCGTTACAGGCGGTACTTTCGACGCTGGCTTTAAGACTCAGGATATCGTAAACGCAGGCGTTAAGACTTCTGACTGGTTGACTATATTCTCTGCTGTAAATGACGTTGACGATCTCGCTGACGCTCTTGCAAACGGCAACAGTGTTGTGCTGAATAATGACATCGTATTGGACAGCACTCTTATGACAACCAATGATGCAGTTATCGACCTTAACGGTAATACCATAACAGCACCTGCTTCCGGTAATATGTTCCAGTCCCAGAGCAATGCTGCTCCTGACATAACCATCACCTCCTCCACAGCAGGAGCTGCGATCAACATCACAGGTGGCGATACAGCGGTAGTTCTCGGATACGGCAGCACTGTGATCAGCAATGTTACTATCAACGTAACCGGTTGCGATAATTATTCCCCCAATCCTTTCAAAGTATACGGGGACCTCACTCTTGGTGAAGGAACAGTTGTTAACATTGATTACCTTGGCACCGCACTTATAAACAACAACGGTGCGGTTGCAGTCGTTATCGACGGCGCACAGATCAACATTGGCACTTTCAAGACAAACGGCACTGCTATAATCACTCTTAACCAGGCTTCCACTCTTGAGATGAAAAACACAACTATGACGATAGATAATTTCGTTCTCTCCCAGTTTGGCGGCGAGGGCTTGGTTAACAAGATAGCCGGCGTTACAATTGAAAACTGCACCTTTGACGTTACCGACTCTAACGGAGCAAGCTGCACATTCGTAGCTGATGCCGGATTAGGAAGATACGATCTGGTACAGCAGTAATTTTAACGGCTAACAGATAACAAAAGTCCGTTCCAAACCCATTTCGGTGGGTTTGGGCGGCAATCAAAGGGCATAACTTAAGTAATAAAAGTTATACCTTTTGATTGCTGACAGGCAAATATTTAGTAATAATAATAAAAAGGAGGACGTTAATTTTGGGAAAAATCAAGATACGCATGGCTGTAGTGGCTCTTGTCGCTATCTTAATATCTTTATTTAGTTACAGCACTCTTGCTTACTATTCAACGGTAGGAAAAGCTACTAACGTCATAACCTCCGGTAATATTCGCTTCATTATTCACGAAACGACCGATCAGGGCACTCCCTTCCCCGAGGAAGGCGTGTATATCGTCCCCGGCGACGTCGTTTCCAAGAAGGTCAACATCGAAAGCGACTGTGATCACCCCTTCTATCTCCGCGTAAAGATAGTTTACGGCGTAAACTCGCAGGAGCTTACGGCAGAGGAATGCTTCAAGCTCAATATTAACAATGAGTACTGGGAGCTTCACGACGGCTGGTACTACTACAAGGGTATCGTTGAGCCGGGCGAGACCACTCAGAACGTTTTCTCGCACGTTGAGATCGTTGGCTCGAAGGTCGATAACAGCTACATAGGCAAGACTCTGACGCTGACCGTAAAGGCTCAGGCGGTACAGAGCGAAAACAACCCGATCGAAGACGGTAAGACCCACACCGCTTTGGGTTGGCCCGCAGAGTAAGGAGGGTATATATTAAATGAAGAAAATATTAGCTTTACTTATAGCTGCTTTTACCGTTTTCTCCTGTGTACTTCCCGTACTTGCTGAAGGCGGCAAGGTAACCTACAGCGGCGATGCCAAAAAGTTCTTTTTTGAGCCGGGCAGCACGCTCTCGCTGACCGACCTTTTCCCGAACTTCAAGGGAGTTATGCCGGGCGATACTCTTACGCAGCAGATAACGGTCAAAAACGACACAGCAAATAACGTTAAGGTCAAGATCTATATCCGTTCGCTCGGAGCTTCGGGCGGCTCGGAGGAATTCCTTTCAGAGCTCGGTCTTAAGGTAAAAACGAGCAAGGAAAACGAAATGGCGTATATGTTCGACGCCGCAGCAAATGAAAGCGCTCAGCTTACCGATTGGGTCTGCCTCGGCACTCTCTATTCGGGCGGAGAGGTGAATCTGGACGTAATACTGTCCGTTCCCACTTCCCTTTCAAACGAATTTCAGGATCAGGTAGGATATATCGACTGGGAGTTCAAGGTTGAAGAGTTCCCGATAGATCCCGACGATCCCAAGCCCCCGCAGACGGGAGATGACAGCCGTGCAGGTCTGTATTTTCTCCTCGCTATCTGCTGTATATTTATGATAATCGTTCTTTTAGTATGGCGTAAAAAGGACAGAAAAGACGAAGAATACGCCAAATAATGCCGACAAGGAGGATTGAAGCGTGTCAATCACCGTAAAGAAAAAACAGTACAAGAAAATAGCTTTAGCCCTCAGTCTATGTATCCTTGTCATTTGGGGTATTCTCGGCACAGGCGCATCACTTGCTTGGTTCACCGATACATCGGAAGAAGTAGTAAACATATTCCACTTTGCCGAATTCGATCTTGAGGTATCACACCGACTCGACGACGGCACTTGGGAATCGATAGACGGCAAGACCGATATTTTCGAGGACAATGCACTTTACGAGCCCGGTTACGTTCAGGTAGTATATCTTAAAGTAGAAAACAAGGGAGATGTAGCCTTTGATTTCCACACGGCAGTAAGCGTAATAAATTCTTCTACGGCAAAGAACAAGTTCGGACAGGAATTTTGGCTGCACGAATATCTGAAATTCGGTATAGCCTATGCCGACAGCGAAAGCGGTATGGAAGAGCTCGTATCGACTCGTGAAAAGGCAGTTGCGATCGCTACGATGAAGCTGCAGAATTACGATACCGACGTAGCATCTCTTGAAGCGGGCGATACCGTTTATATGGCGCTCGTCGTTCGTATGCCCAAGGAAATAGGCAACGAAGCCAACTATCAAGGCACCACTATTCCGAAGGTGGATCTCGGACTAATTGTCAAGGCTGAACAGCAAAAATAAAACACGGTAAAAACATCAAGGTTAGGAAAGGAGGCCGGGCAAAGTGAGAAAACTGTATAATGAATTTTTACACGTTTCAAAAGACGAAAAAATCACTGACAAAGTAATCGTTACGAGAATGACGCTCACAGTTATTTTAATAATCGCTTGCCTATTTGCTATGGGTATCTCCGCATATGCATATTTTGGTCACGGTGTCGCGTCCTCTTCTACTGTTATTCAGTCCGGAAATTTTGAAACCCTGCTTTCGATAAAGAATTTAGACACAGATCTGTCGGTAGATATAAGCGACGTCAACAGTGTAACCAAATCGGCTACTCTTGAGGCAGGAAAATACGTTGTTACGATCGAAAAGCTCGGCAGTGCCTCGACAGGATTCTGCGTAATTTCCGCAGAAAACGGCGGAAACGTTCAGTATTATACTCAGCAGCTTGGAAAAGACGTAAGCGCACAGGACGGAAAGACTTACTCTATCACATTTACAATAGAGGTTACCGAAACCACTAAGGTAAGCTTCACTTCCACGTGGGGCACCTCCCCTTACTACGCCGATTACGTTGAAAGCGGCACGGACAGCACCTATTATATCAGGGACGGAGAAACGGTTGATCTGCAAATCAACGTTGGAAATCCGTAAATAGTACAGATTTTTATGATGAATTAAATTAAAGTTTGAAAAAATATCCACCCGCACATACGGGTGGATATTTTTTCATTCATAGTATTACCTTACAGGCACTAATCCCACTGATGTTTGTACTGAAGCGGACTTACCCCTTCTCTCTGCTTGAACAGGTTAATAAAATGGCTTGTGTTGCAAATTCCGACAGTCTCTCCTATTTCGCGTACGCTCATATTTGAAGATCGTAGTAGCTCTTTGGCGCGATTCACCCTGTGTAATATGATAAATTCGTTAAACGGTATATTCGTGTATCTCTTGAAGGCCTTATGGAAGGAATACTTATTCATACTAAACTGTTTAGAGATTTCGTCCAGAGTTATTTTTTCTTGCAAATGCTTTTCTATGTACCACACAGCTTTATCAATAAAATCATTACTTGGCGAAATATCAGAATAAAGAGCTTGGCAATACAGTATCAGCAAGGTTATCATTTCTGTTATTTTCAGCGAAGACAGTATTTCGTTTGTGCTTTGTTTAACCTTGTTTATACTGAGTAAAGAAGTAAATATTTCACTTAGCTCTTTTATCTCTGTTTTCATAACCGGAGAGGAATTATAACGTATATAACTATCGTAATATTCATAGCTGCTAAGTCCGTTAAAATGAACCCAGTTAAATACCCACGGTTTATCGCCAACAATATAATAAAAATGTTCTTTTCTGCAATCTATAAAAAAGACATCGCCCCTTGAAAGAGAGTATTCTTTACCGTTATAGTTAAGAATACCGTTTCCCTCCAGAGTTTGCAGTATCAAAAAAGAAGAAAGATTTTTTCTTTGGACGTAATAGTTTAGAGTAGCCTCAAAAAATCCTATTTCTTGAATATAAAAGAGTGATTTTTGAGCGTAATTGCTCGGTGTTAATATCATTCTGACCGATTTATCCGACCACTCATCTCTGGTTATTTCAATCATTTTTTAGCTCCTAATATCAAAAAGAGAGTCGCTTAGCAGGCTCTGTTTTCAGCGTAATCTCTATTATTGATTGTAACACATTTGTTTCGTTATGTCAATGCCAAGATACTGTTATTTTTCACCAACATACTTTGTTGATTTTTTCACGCTGCTCTCTTATAATATACTTGTAAAATCAAACACATCAGAGAGGAAGATTCTAAAATGAAAAAGTTAAGAATTGGTATTTACAGCGCAGGCCTAAGAGTTTACTGGGCACAGTTCGCAAATCTCCGTGACAGAATGCTTCATTATAACAGCTTTGTATCTGAGAAGCTCGGCGCATACGGCGAGGTATTTAACTACGGACTTGTTGACAACGTTGATGTTGCAGAGGATGCAGGCGAATATTTTCAGAAAAACAACGTAGATATTATTTTTCTGCACAGTGCAACCTATTTCACCTCCGATTCGGTACTGCCGATACACAAGATATGTAAAGCCCCTGTAATTGTACTCAACTTACAGCCGACACCCCAAATAGATTACGACCGTACCGATACAGGCGAGTGGCTTTCTCAGTGCGGCGCTTGTCCTGTTCCTGAGCTTTCCAACGCCTTTAACAGAGCGGGGATCCCGTTCAGATGCGTAAACGGCTTGTTGGGACTGACTAAGACTCCCGAAGGAGCTATGGCTGACGAAAAGACCGCTCAGATGCCTCAAGCGATGCGTGCGTGGGAAGAAATCGGTAACTGGTGCCGTGCTGCTATGGTCAAGCGCTCGCTACTTGCATCTAATTTCGGATTTCTTGGCGGAAACTATTCGGGAATGCTCGATATGTACAGTGATTTCGCTATGATGTCGGCACAGGCAGGTATTAATGTCAAGATTTTAGAAATGTGCGATCTGAGTCAGCGACTTGAGAATGTTACAAACGAAGAGATTTCCGAAAAACTCGCTGAAATATATGAAATGTTTGAAATTTCTGAGGATTCCCCTTCTGACAGCAGAGTCAAAAAGCCTACCGACGAGCAGCTGAACTGGTCTGCAAAGGTAGCAGCAGCTCAGGCTCAGTTAGTAAAGGACTTCGATTTAGATGCTCTTGCCTATTATTATCACAGCGTGGACGGCAATCCTTACGAGGATCTGCAGAGCGGATTTATAGTAGGACACTCTCTGCTCACCGCAAACGGTATTCCCTGCGCGGGCGAAGCCGATCTGAAAACGGCTCTTGCTATGAAAATATGCGACCTTCTCGGTGTAGGCGGTAGCTTTGCTGAAATTGTAGTTACCGACTATGTTAACGGCACTATTCTGATCGGACACGACGGACCTTTCCATATTAAAATATCCGGTAAAAAGCCGATACTTCGCAGTATGGGAGTTTATCACGGTAAAAAAGGAAGCGGTATTTCCGTAGAGGCAAAGGTTCAGCCTGGTCCTGTAACGACGCTTAACGTAACACAAACGGTTGACGGAAGGCTGAAATTTATTGTCAGTGAAGCGCAGTCGATGGACTACCCTATTATGAAAATAGGTAACACCCAAACACACGTACGCTTTAACTGTGATCCCGACAGCTATATGTCAAAATGGTTTGCCGAGGCTCCTACACATCACTGTGCACTTGCAGTTGGTCATAACGCAGACGTACTTGTTAAGTTAGGTGAACTCATGGATATTCCCACGGTTGTCCTCTGATTTATATAACAAGCAGCGCCCGTAGAAAAAATATCTACGGGCGCATTTTTATTTTGTAGTATCAGAGATCAAGAAAGTCTTTTCTGTAATTCACACCGAAAAACTTAGCAAGACGGACCATTTCCTCGTCCTTAATTGTGTTTATACGAGGAAGGTGTGCGGTGAGCATATAGATGTTCGCAGCCTTTTCTACAGTTTCGATAAGACCGAAGGTCTCGTCCATAGTCTTACCTGCGGCATATATACCGTGCATTCCCCAGACCACAAGGCGAAATTCCTTCATTTTGTTTGCAGTTGCTTCGCCGATCTCGTTTGTTCCGCAAAGCATCCAAGGAAGCACGCCGACACCGTCGGGAAATACGACTATACATTCGGTACACATTTCCCAAAGAGTATGAGTGAATTTCTTTTCGTCAAGCTCGTGAACGTAGTTCATAGCAAGAGTGTTGGTCGGGTGAGAATGCATAACGACACGGTTTTCGGGATCGACTGAAAGTCGCGCGATATGGCTCATAAGATGTGCGGGAAGCTCGCTTGTAAAGCGTCCGCCGTCTTTATAACCCCAAAGAAGCTCAGCTGCTTTGCCGTCCTTGGCAATACGGAAGATTCCGAGGTTGGTTTCGGGATCATCCTCGACGTTCTTAAAATATTTGCCTGTACCCGTTACTATGAAGATCCTGCCTGCAAGAATACTTGCGTCAAATCCGAGCGCTATCGTACGAATAACGTTATTTATATCGAGATACTCGGCCACTTCCTTTTCGTCAAGCATATAGCTGATATTTCCGCCGTTACGCTCGTCCCAGCCGAGTCGGTACATATTTGCGCAGGTCTTTCTCATTTCTGTGAGAAAGGGGGCTGTAATTATATCCTTCATCTTTTATTTAAAACCTCTCTTTCGTATTCCTTTATAGGAGCAAGATAGTTCGCAGGAACGCCCTCGCGTGATAAAAATTCTTCCCAAATATCGCCGAAAGGCATAGTTTTCATTTCTTCCTGAATGTACATAATTTCTGTGAAATTGCCTTCATTCTGGAGTTCCTTCAACTGCTCCTCAGGCTGAAGAATTGCGAAGAGAAGCGCCTTTTGAACGTTTCGTACACCGGTTACCCAAGCGGAGATTCTGTTGATAGAGGCATCGAAATAATCGGTTGCGATAAATACGCGGTCAAGCGCATCGTTTCTCACGATCTCCTTGGCAATCTCCTTGGTTTCGTCGTCAAATATAACAACGTGGTCGCTATCCCAACGCACTGCACGTGTTACGTGGAGCGCGATTTTTTCATTAAAGAGAAGAAGTGATGAGATCTTATCGCTTACAACCTCGGTGGGATGGTAATGTCCGTTGTCCATAAGGGGTGTTATGCCCTTGTAATCTGAGTATGAAAGACAGAATTCTGCCGATCCTACGGTATAACTCTCAACTCCGATACCGAACACCTTGCTTTCGAGTGTAACGTAAACCTTGCTCTTGTCGTATGGTGTATCAAGAATTTCGTCAAGCGCCGCCTTGAATCTTGCTCTCGGAGAAAGTCTGTCAGCGGGAATATCCTTATATCCGTCGGGAATCCATATGTTCATTACCGTGGGAATGCCTGTTTCGGTAGCGAAATATTCTGCTATTTTAAGACAAGCCTTGCCGTGCTCGATCCAGTATTTGCGGACCTCGTCATCGGGGGAAGAAAGAGTAAGTCCGTCCTTTACCATAGGATGTGAGAAGAAGGTGGGGTTAAAATCAATGCCCATACCTCTTTCCTTGGCAAATTCCACCCATTTTGCAAAGTGCTTCGGCTCGATCTTATCTCTGCCTACCTCCTCGCCTTTCTCAAAAATAGCGTAAGATGCGTGTAGATTCAGCTTCTTTTTGCCTGGAATAAGAGAAAATGCCTTATCGTAGTCAGCCATAAGCTCTTCGGGAGTAGTTGCTCTACCCGGATAATTCCCTGTTGTCTGAATACCGCCCGAAAGGCTCTCGCGGCTGTCAAAGCCGATAACGTCATCGCCCTGCCAACAATGAACCGAAATGCTAACGTTTTTAAGTTTTTCAATAGCTTTTTCTGTGTCTATGCCATACTCGGCATACTTTTTCTTTGCTTCATTATAACTCATACCTTTATCTCCATTTGTATTTTAAGATTTCCGAGAGCGGTTGCTTCGATAGGTAATGCAATTACCTCTTTGCCTGTGATCTCTTCGGTCAGGCGGTTAAGGAAGGTGTTTTTAGCACCGCCGCCGACAATATATATTTTGCTGTATTTACAAGTCGTATTTGCTTCAAGTTCTTCTATTGCCTGTTTGTAGCTATAAGCAAGGCTGCGGTATGCACAACGGAAGTAATCACCGATGCTGCTAAATCCGCTCGCCGCATTGTCAAAGGCTGATTTCATACTCGCAGGGGCTAAAAAATCATTTGCATTTGCATCGACTAAGACTTCACACGTGCTCTCCTGCGCCATTTCGACAATTTCGGAAAAGGAGGCTTCGGGACAAAGCTCTTTCTTTAATTCGTTTATCAGCCACATACCCATAATATTTTTCTGATAACGGTTATATCCGACACCGCCCTCGTTAGAGTAGTTGGCTCTTTCGCTTCCCTCGTCGGTAATAGGTTTCTCGGTTTTAACACCTAGGAGCGACCACGTACCCGAGGAAATATAGAGCTGATTTTCGTCCATCGGGATACCCTCAACTGCAGATCCCGTATCGTGAGTTGCACAGAGCACGACCTTACAGTTTCCGCCGACAGTCTGTGAAATTTCGGGGAGCAGATCGCCTAAAATTTGCCCTGGCTGTGAGAGCTTCGGAAAGAGGTGCTCAGGATATCCGAGCTTTCTCACCATTTCCATATCAAACTCACCGTTTACCATACCGCTCGTGGTGGCATTAGTATATTCTCGTGCCTTAATACCGCAAAGCTTCCACATCAGATATTCGGGGATCATAAGCATATCTGTCGCAATATCAAGACGTGAGTTCAGCTTATCGTCATACAGCTGATAGATCGAGTTAAACGGCTGAAACTGACAGCCAACTCTTCGATATTGTTCGGAAAAAGGGATAATTTCGTGTACTTTCGGTATTACCGCTTCGGTTCTTTGATCGCGGTAGGCATAGACGGGCAAAATTTCCTTATCATCACGAAGTAAAACGTAATCCACGCCCCACGTATCTATTGAAAGGCTCTCAATTTTTGGATAAAGACAAAATGCTTCTTTAATTCCCTCAAGAACGCTACTATAGAGCGCTTCAATATCCCATACGAGATGTCCACTTTCCTTTTTCACTCCGTTCGGAAAGCGAAAGACCTCTTTTGTGTTGATCTTTCTGTCCTCATTCCAACCGATAATATGTCTTCCCGAGGACGCTCCTATATCAATTGCTAAGTAGTATTTCAAGATTTCTCTCCTTTTGTGTTGATCCATAATAATAATATCATAATGAATATAAAAATAAAAGAACACTATTTGTTTAAAAAAGTGTCCTTATTTGTATTGATTTTTTTCTTATTTTATGTTAAAATCAGACGAGGTGATTCTATGATCAGACAGGAGATACTTGAAAAGCTTATTCCTATAACAGATGAAGAGATGGCCATACTGAACGGCGCAGACAGCGTGGATAAAAGCATTTATACAACTCACGGCGGCCGTGTTATCCGCTCAAAAAAGCTTCTCTCCGAGGGCAAGCTTATACGTGCGAGAACACACACCCGTTTTGTTCACTTTCCCGAGCACACTCACGATTTTATTGAGGCTGTATATATGTGTTCGGGCGAAACAACGCATATTATAAACGGCAAAAAGCTGATACTCAGAGAGGGTGAGCTACTCTTTCTCGGTCAGAATGCACGGCAGGAAATTCTACCCGCAGGCGAAAAGGATATAGCGGTAAACTTTATCATTCAGCCTGCTTTTTTTGATAAGACTCTTGAGATGCTCGGCGCAGAAGAAACACCTATAAAAAACTTTCTTCTCTCTTCCCTCTTTGAGAATGAAAATCAAAGATATTTACATTTCAAGGTTGCGGGAGTTTTACCCGTTCAAAATCTCATTGAGAACCTTATTTGGACGCTCATCAGTAACACAACAAACAAGCGAAATATCAATCAGATCACTATGGGTCTTCTCTTTATGCAGCTTCTTAACCATACCGATAAGCTCTCATACGAGTCCCGTGAGGACAACGCGATAATAGATATTTTCAGGTACATTGAGGAAAATTACAAAAACGCAAGTCTTACCGAAGCGGCGAAGCTTTTACATTATGATTTTTATTGGCTCAGCCACGAAATAAGGAACCGCACGGGCAAAACCTTCACCGAGCACTTGCAGGAAAAGCGCCTTTCCCAAGCGGCGTTTCTGCTGAAAAATACATTTCTCTCTGTCGAGGATATCGCGCTCGCTGTCGGTTATGAAAACAAAAGCTATTTTCACAGAATTTTTAATAAAAAGTACGGTGTAAGTCCTAAAAAGTATAGATTATAATTCACAAAAAGGTGTAGCTAAATCGCTACACCTTTTTATATTCATCTGATAAAATTCGTCGGCGTCTTTGCTTCCTGTATCGGCAATCCGAACTCTTTTTTACCGAGAGCGATACTTTTCATAAGAAAAGTCATATTTCTTGCAAGGGTACGCATTGTCTGAAGTCCCTCAAGGTCCTCCTGCGCCTGTCCCGGCTTTGCCCCGTGAACGCTGTTCCAATACTGACTTGAAGCTATCGGCATACCGCTTATCGTGAAATATTTATTGAGCACGTCAAAGGTTGCCGAGCAGCCGCCTCGTCTTGCAACGGCTATACTTGCTCCTACCTTCATACGCTTATCAAAGTGTGTGCTGTAAAAAAGTCTGTCAAGACAGGAGAGAAGCGTTCCGTTTGGAGATGCGTAGTATACAGGACTTGCAACGATGAGTCCGTCGCATTCCTCGAATTTTTTGGCAAGCTCGTTAACAATATCGTCGATCGCACATTTTCCTGTTTTATAGCAGGAAAAACAGGATACACAGCCTCGGATATCCTTGTTTCCTATCTGCACCGTTTCTGTTTCCACTCCCTCGAGCTCAAACGTCTTTTCAAGCTCTGAAAGCGCTCTTGCAGTATTACCGTTTACGCGAGGACTTCCGTTTAACATAAGTACTTTCATTTATATTCTCCTGACTGTTTAAGAATTTGAGTTTACAAACGGTCTGTCAATCTCTATAACCGTGTTATAATGGCTGTCAATTTCGTTTATTTTTTCTGATATAAGATTCTTTATTTCGGTATCTGACATCTTTATATCATACGGAATTACAGCATCAAAAATGAGATTTGTATGCGTATTTCCGACAACCATACGAAAATCGTGTATCGTTATGCGCTCATCAATATTTTTTATCGTTTTTTCTACTTTTTCACGTGTTTCCGATACAACAGAGTTTCCCTGCTCAACAGGATCCATATGTATTACCGCATCACAGTTAAGGGTATCGCGCAGTATTTTTTCGATGTTATCTATCGCATCGTGTACTTCGAGAAGGTTTGAGTCAGAGGGCACTTCTGCGTGAAGGGAGATCATTCTTCGACCCGGACCGTAATCGTGTACTATAAGGTCGTGAATACCGCAGACGTAAGAGCATTCTTTTACAGTACTTTCAATTTTACTGACAAATTCAGGCGTAGGTGTCTGACCGAGAAGCGGACTTATCGTTTCTTTTGCCGAACGAAAACCCGAAAAGAGTATAAATCCCGATACCGCAAGACCGCAGTAGGCATCTATATGAAAATCGGTAAAATAAGAAATCAGCATACATATAAGCACTACTGTCGTCGAAACAGAGTCGGACAGCGAGTCGGTGGCAGTAGCTTTCATAGCACTTGAATTTATTTTCTTTCCTACAAAATAATTGTAATATGCCATATAAAGCTTTATAATTACGGAAATTATAAGAATTACTATCGAAACAACAGAAAACTCAACTGCGACAGGAGCGAATATCTTTTCGACAGAGGTCTTTCCAAGCTCAAAGCCGACAAGTAAAATAAGCATTGAGATTATAAATCCCGATATGTATTCCGATCTTCCGTGTCCGAACGGGTGATCCTCGTCAGGCTTTTTAGATGCGAGTCTGAAGCCGAAAAGAGTTATAATAGACGATCCTGCATCCGAAAGGTTGTTGAATGCATCAGCTGTAACCGAGATCGCACCTGTTATGAGCCCTGCCAAGAATTTGATTACAAATAAAACAAGATTCAGAAAAATTCCGAGCGTACCATAAAATACTCCGTATTTTTCACGCCGCTCATCCTTCGAAAGTGAATCTATATTTTTTATAAAAATATTTATAAGCATATTTTCACCTGTTTTCCTTAAAGCGATTAACTGTTTACTATAGTGTTTATGTATTATAACACTAATTATTTGTTTGGTCAAGCATAAAAATCAACAAAAAATGATAAAAACATCAAATTTTTATAAAAAAAACGGTTGACTTTTAGTAAGTTATATGGTATAATTAAAAAAAATAAAGAAAGGATGTCTTTTCTCTTTTTCGAAAGACTTAGAAAAAACTATGAAAAAAAAGGATCTTATTGCTAAATCCGCGCAGGTCTCTGGTGTTTCTGCCGCTAAAGCTACCGCTGTAATTGACGCATTCCTTGACGAGGTAGTTAAAACACTTTCCGACGGAGAAAAAATAATGCTCTCCGGTTTCGGCACATTTGAAGTTAAAGAAAGACTCGGAAGAATCGGACGTCATCCTATTACCGGTGAACAGATTCAGCTTTCGAACACCAAAATAGTTTCGTTCCATCAGTCTAGCAAGCTTCGCGAAAAAATAAACAACAAGTAATTAATGTTTACTAAAAAAATATCTGATTCTATTGTAAAACGCCCGTTATGCTATATGCTTGCGGGCTTTCTTACTGTCTATTTTACCCTCGGATTTTTGCGCGGTGATTATAAATTATATATAGCCATATCACTTTTTGCGTTATTTATTCTATCTGTTGTGTTTTTCGCAGTAAAACGAAGAATAAATATAGAATTTCTGAGAAGATACATATTTCCTTTACTGCTTATTATATGCGCCTGTGCGCTCGGAGTGTTACTTTCCTTTGTAAACTTTGACTGCAACTTGGGTGAAATAACTGATAAATATGAAGACGTCGACGCAGATGCCGAGATAACTGTAATAAACGTAAACTCTATGTCCGAGTTTTATTCGGAGCACGAGATTATGATAACAAAGATAAACGGAGAGTCTTGCAAAATAAAAGCCAGACTCACGTCAAACTATTATAATACTTACAGAGTCGGTGATACGCTACGGCTTCCTCTGAAGCTTACTGCTAATAGTAAATATTCAAATCTATCGGAGGCATATGACCTTTCGCACGGATTTTTGCTGTACGCAACATCGGAAAACGCTGAAAACATCGAGGTTTTAGAAAGTCAAGATATTTTCCCGTACACCCTTGTTTATCCTGTGCAGGAAGATATTTCCTTGATAATAGAGAAATTCACAAACGAAAATGCAGGTGCGCTTTCGCGTGCTCTCGTTTACGGAAACAGAGATGAGCTTCCCTACTCGTTCACATCTGCCTTTAAAGAGCTTGGAATATCGCATATGCTTGCAATAAGCGGAATGCACTTTTCGGTAGTGGTTGGTCTTCTTGCAATAATTTTATCCAAAGCACGTATGAAAAAGCAATTTTCGCTTATACTTCTCACACTTTTTGTAATATTCTATGCTTTTCTTGCAGGATTTTCTCCGTCCGTTATACGCGCGGCATTTATGCTGCTTTTATCCTACGCTTCTTTCATCTTCGGCAGAAAAGCAGATTCGGTAACTTCTCTGTTTATTGCAATATTTTTGATATGTCTTATATCTCCGTACGCGATATACGACGTCGGAATGTTGCTTTCTTTTCTTTCAACCCTCGGAATACTTACCGTTGCACTTCCGATAAACGAGCGGATCCGTCAAAATAAAATCACAAAAATCAAGCCGATATTTGCTCTGCTTTCGGCTCTGAACATAACCCTATCGGCAGTTCTTTTTACACTCCCGATAGTCCATTTTTGCTTTGGTTACATATCTTACGTGTCGCCGCTCGCAAACCTTCTTTTTGCGCCGCTTATTACGCTGATAATGTACCTTTTGCCCGTTATGATAGTTATCTCACCCGTCAAGTATCTTGCGTATCCTATCGGGTATATTATTTCATTTATATCGAATATTACGGTAAGATTTGCACAGTCTTTTGCAGACTCGGGTGATTACTTGGTAAGGCTTGACTATCCCTTCTGCACTCTTCTTTTTGTTTTGATGGTTATAGCTATACCTCTTATGGCTATATTCATAAAAGGATTTTCTAAACACAAAGAGCTTGTATATATCCCTATGATAGCCTTTATACTTTGCTGCTTTATAGGAAACTCTCTTGTTATGTGCCCTTATCACAGCGGAATGTCGGTGCTCTATTACACCGAGGGCGAAAACGACGCCATTATCTTAATAAACGACGGTAAGGCTATGCTTTGCGACAGCTCTGACGGCTCATATTCATTTGCAAAGAACGCTATTGATTACGCAAAAGAGGTCGGAAAGGTCGATATAAGCTCGTATATGGTTACAGATTATCACTATAATCATATAGCAACTATTACTCGCCTTGTTGACTATACCGATATAAGAAGCTTTGTACTCCCAATTTCGCTCGGACGTGATAAAAACTATCACTATGCGGCGGTAAGATATGCAAGGGCGTCAGACTGCGACGTGCGTCTTTACAGAGCAGGAGAAAATTCTCTGATCTTCGGAGATTTTCTTTTAAACGTATCTATTTACGAGCACGACAGCGCAAATCCCGCATCACTTATTTTTATTGAAGATAAAAAAGGTACTACCGACAGCTATATGTATATTTCAAATACAAAGGATATGACTCTGATAAACGAAGATTTCAGAGATTTCATTATAGAATGTTCAAAACGATGCGACTATGTGATATGCGCATCTCACGGCGACTCAGATGAGGCTATCTCGACTATTGAAAAATACATTCCATACGAGCCGATATATACTTCTTTTTACACCAAACTGAAATAATAAGATTAAAAACGATAAATTCTCCCCATAATATGTTATATTACGATAACTGTTGTGGGGAGGTTTTATTATCAACAGAAAAAACGGTAATTTGAGCAGTCTTTCGGGAGTTTTTCTTAAAATAGCTGTCCACAATATTTTAATTAAGGAATATCCCTTTCTCCTCTCGATACTGACTTCATATGAAAAAATTACAAGAGAAAAACGCAGGTGGAGAATATATATTCTTCTTGAATCGCTTTTATCTAAACATAATTTTGCTCTTACAGAAAAAGAAATATCCGATATGCTTATATCCGAGGCAGAAGAAAAGCCCTTTCGCGATGAAGAAACGGTAGCTATTCTTCCTATTGTTGCGGACATTATTTCACGTAAAATAGTATCTTTGAAGAAATATTCGGAAAACGAAAAAAATATCCTAATCGGAAACGTAAGTAATATAATACGCTCTCTTGAAATATCTGATACCGAAGAGCTTCGCGAAAAAATATCGGTGCTTGACAGAAATCTGAGAGATTGCCCCGGAACCTACTACTTTGCAAGTACTTCTCTTACAAAATCTCTTATACGCGGTAAAATTTCAGCTTTTGCCAAAAGGCATAAAATATCCGAAAAAGACGCGGTAAAGATATACTGTGATAATCTCGGATACATCGAGGATAAAAAAAGACAAAAGAAAAATACAAGGCTGTATTTTACGTTTTGGGTGTTTTTCACCTTGCTTTTTGCCTTCCTTGCGCTCTATTTTGCGCGTGTAAATGTGTTTATAGTTTTGCTTATCATTTTCCCGATAAGCGAGGCTGTAAAATTTATTACCGACCGCACGGCTTCACGCATGCTTCCGCTTACTGCTGTCCCCCGTCTGAATATGGAGAAAATACCCGACAGTGCGAAAACACTTACAGTTATTACCTCACTTATATCGGACAAGGACGATTCACTCTTTCGACAGCTCGAGGAGTTTTATCTGCTTACAAGGGATAAAAATGCTTATTTCGGACTGCTTCTCGATTTTGGCGAGTCTGAAAGCAAAAGTAACGACAGCGACCAAAGCCTTATTTCCTATACAAAGGAAAAAATTTCCGAGCTTAACGAAAAATACGGCGAATATTTTTATTTTTTCCTTAGATACCGCGTAAAAAGCAATTCGGAAAACAAATATATGGGCTACGAGCGAAAAAGAGGCGCGCTTATCGATCTCGTTTCCCTTTTGAGAAACAAGGGTAACACCTTTTCGGTAGTTTACGGAAATAAAGAGAATATTTCCGATATAAAATACGTAGTAACCCTCGACCGCGATACAAAGCTTTACAGCAAAGCTGTGCTTGATATGGTATCGGCTATGCTCCACCCGAGTAACAAGCCTGTAATTAAAAACGGACGGGTCATATCGGGGTACGCTATTATGCAGCCTCATATGCGGACCTCACTTGCCTCTGCGGGAAAAAGTTATTTTTCAGCACTTATGACACGAGGCGGCATTATGTCCTATCAGAGTGCATCGTATGACCTTTATCAGTCGCTTTTTAACGAGGGGATCTTTTGCGGAAAAGGTATTTTCGACGTTGATGCCTACTGTGAGCTTATTCCTGATGCTTTCAGGGACGAGCTGATACTGAGCCACGATCTCCTTGAAGGCTCGCGCCTGCGCTGCGGTATACTTGCCGATATTACCCTCAGCGACTCGCATCCGTCAAGTCCTTCATCCTTCTTCAAGCGTCTGCATAGATGGATACGCGGCGATATACAGTCCACCTTATATGCAAAGAAATACGTATATAACAAAGCCGGAAAGCGTGAAAAAAATCCTGTATCATCTGTTTCAAAATTTTTTATATTAGACAACGTAAGAAGAGCGCTTGTCCCTATTTTTGCGGGAGCTCTTATTCTGCTTTCTCTTTTATATACAGGCGCACAGGATATTTTACTCCTATCCGCACTTTCCTATCTTATAATCCCGCCGCTGTGCGTTATTTTCAAATCGCTCAGAGGTATAAACAGACGTTTTTTCTCGCAGGTAATACCATCTGTCGGAAGTGCGCTATGGGACATTTTTTTCGGTGTATCGTCAATATTCGCTTACGCTTTCGTATCACTTGACGCGCTGACAAAGGGATTTGTGCGATCACGTATTACCCACAAGCATACACTTGAATGGACGGTATCCTCACTTGAATCTCGCGGCGGCTTTTTCGCACAGATCTCTTGGAGCGTACTTTCTTACACCTGCGGATTTTTTACTCTCGTTTTTGCGCGAAGTCCCCTTCTTAAATGTATGGGACTTTTATGGAGCTTTCTCCCCGTAATTCTTTTACTGCTCTCTTTTGATATACCTTATAAGCAAATCAGATCCTCTGCAAACAAAGAAAAACTTCTTTCTTGGGTAAAGGATATGTGGAGCTATTTCGACTCATACGTTACTATCGAAGAAAACTATCTTCCACCCGATAACGTACAGGAGTCGCCTGTATTTGCCGTAGCGCACCGCACTTCGCCTACGAATATCGGAATGTATCTCGTGTCCGCTCTTGCCGCCTGCGACTGCGGTTTTATAGATGCTCATACTCTTTATACAAAGCTTGAAAAGACCCTCTTAACGATAGAAGATCTCCCTAAAAAGCACGGACATCTCTATAACTGGTACGATACCGAGAAGCTTACAGTCCTCGGTACACCTTATATTTCAACAGTAGACAGCGGAAATTTCGTCGTATCGCTTATAACTCTCATTGAAGGTATAAGCGAATATGAAAAGGACGAGCCAAGGCTTGCAGATATAAGAGAAAGGCTTAAAAACATCGCATATTCTACCGATTTTACCATTCTTTATTCAAAAAAGCGCAAGCTTTTTTATATCGGTATGGACACCTCGGGCGAGGTGTCGGGTGAAAACTGCTACGATCTTTATATGAGCGAGGCGCGCTCGACCTACTACTTTGCGGTAGCAAACGGTCAAATTCCCGCAAAGTCATGGAATCGGCTCGGACGTCCGATAATTGGCAGCAGAGGATATATCGGGGTTGCGTCCTGGTCGGGCAGTATGTTTGAGTATTTTATGCCTCACCTTTTTCTCCCGTCGTATGCAAACTCTTTTTCGGGCGAAGCTCTTGCCTTTGCGGCAAACGCCCAAATTGAAAACCGTATAAAAGGCTTTTGGGGTATCTCAGAAAGCGGATATTATGCCTTTGATTTCGCTATGAACTATCAGTACCGCGCAAACGGAGTTTCACGTCTTGCCCTTGACCCGATGATAGGAAAGGATAAGGTAATAGCGCCTTACGCTTCATTTCTCTGCCTTGCAATAGCCGAAAAAGCCGCAATAAAGAACCTCGAACGGCTCTGTAAACACGGAGCATACGGTAAGCACGGCTTCTACGAAGCTCTTGATTTTACTGTATCGAGAGTAGGATTTTCGCCCGAGATAATAAAAAGCTATATGTCGCATCATGTCGGTATGAGCATAATTTCGGCGGTAAATCTCTGTTTTGACAATATATTTGTAAAGAGATTTATGAGAGATCCAGAAATGTCATCTGTAAAGGAGCTTCTCTGCGAGGCTATCCCGACAGATGCGGGCATATCAAAACACAGACAGGCTCAAATTCCCGAATATGTTTCGCGCGGATATCCGAACACAGATAGAACGCTGAAAAGTGCTTCTAAAAGCGGAAATATACCCTCTGTATGTATGATCTCTTCAAAGACTGCGTCGCTCACAGCATCGGACGCGGGACACATTATGCTTGCACACAAGGACATTCTTATAACAAGAGATCCCTTTGATATGCGGGATATGTACTCTGTAATAAACGGTTTGCAGGTATTTTACGGTATTGACAGCGAGGCGCTGCAGTTTATTCCCGACAGTATGCACTACTCGGGAACAAAGATAGTATTCAAAAATCAGAGAATAGTTATGGGGGAAAAAATATCGTCAGCCCTGACACTTACTCTGATGCGAGAAGAAGATATTTTTTGCGTTAAACTCGACGTTAGCGGCAAATTTTCCGAGCTTACGCCGATGATAGCCTTTGAGGTCGTCCTTACAAAAGCACAGGACAGAGCCTCTCACCCCTTTTACGATTCGCTGTCGGTTGAGGCGTTTTATGATGAAGAACATGATATTCTTATTTATCACTCACGCTCAAAAAGCGGAAAAGACGACAAGTGGCTTGGTATATCGATAGAAAATTATCCTCTAAAAAAGGAATTTGATACGCGAAGCGATATACTTCCGCTTAACTATACCGCCGAGGATATAAAAGCTCTTCTTTACAGAAAACTTCCCTCTCGCACGGGTGCTTGTATATCGCCTTACTGTATTATTAAGGGCGAAAATATAAAGAGTTCGGAGAAAAATTCGTGCGAATTTGTTATAGCTTACGGAAATTCATACGAGGATATTTTAAGAAAATATGTTCGCATAAGAAAGACCACAGTAAAGTCGATCAGCAGCTTTTTTGCCTCGTCTATGTACTCTCTTTCACAGAGCAGACTTGCACTTGCAAACATTTCGCCCGGATATTTAAAATACGTCGATGATTATCTCGCATCCCTGTATTTCCACCCGAACAATAATCAGGCAAGTGATAAAAAGTACGAAAAAAATGCTCTCTGGGCACACGGAATCTCGGGAGATCTTCCCATCGTTTGCCTGCTTTTACCAAACGAGCTTTCACCTATGTGCAAAAAAATTGCAAGTACCCTCATTCGTATCCACAAGCTATGCACTCTGAGGGGAAAGCTGAGCGATCTTGTATTCATCGTTCCCGAGGCAGACGGATATAACAGCACTAACCGTAATACCCTTTCGGGTATAATATCCGAGTGCGGTTCCGAGGAGCTTTTTTGCCGCTACGGCGGAGTTTTCTTAGTAGGCGATCTATCCCTTGAAGACCTGTTTTCATCGGTCAGCGCGCTTTTTATACGTCTTGAAAAGGATTCTTCCATTGAAGATATTTTCCATACCGTTATGAAGCGTTCGCTCAGAACTTACGATGACGTCGAGATAGTAAAAAAGACGTGTGAGAACAGTAAAGCTGAAGGCGAAAATGCTCTCGAGGTTTACGGTGGAGTATTTAATGACAGAGGCTTTCTCGTTGACAAAGAGCGTGTAGATCTCGTATGGTCATATATCTATTCAAATCGAGTTTTCGGTACGCTTATGACTCAAAATTCGCTCGGATTTACTTGGTTTGCCAACTCCAAGGAAAAGAGGCTTACTCCTTATTTTTCATCGTACAGACAGGATATTTGCGGTGAGAGGCTTATCCTTGTTACCACACACGGTAAAAAATATGACGTTATCGCATCTTCGTACTTCTGCGAGTTTGAGCACGGGTGCGCTCTTTACAAAAGCGAAATTGAGGGTATTCATATTACCGTAAAGGTCGGTGTGGATAAAAAGCTTCCCGTCAAGCTTCTTACAGCAGAGGTCAAGGGTGATCTTGATAATTTCGGAAGTCTTGTTTACAGCGTAGATCCGGTTATTGGCGAAAAGGTCTGTCCGCCCAGTCTTATAATACGCAAAAAAGATACAGATACCGAATTTTTCAGAAGAAGATATGATTCTCACCTTTCCGAGCATACCGTTTTTCTGACCTCGTACGATTTTGGTGAAAAGCAGGAAAAAGAAGAAATTTCGAGAAAATACGGATTCCTTTTCGGTATTTTTCCGAGTGCTTCA
This sequence comes from Eubacteriales bacterium, assembly GCA_045580325.1. GTDB lineage: Bacteria > Bacillota > Clostridia > Oscillospirales > CAG-272 > SIG672. The sequence continues at coordinate 82,588 of JAZNNR010000005.1, read as the reverse complement.
GACCGCGCGTACTATCATATGAGAAAAAAATATTCCACTCCCAAGGATTTTGAGAGCGGCTTTAGTCAGTACGGAGATTTTTACAAAGATCTTTTTGGTAAAATACAGATAAAAAGCGCTGATGCCTCGCTTGACAGAGCGATAAATTATTATATTCCTTATCAGACCTTCACGGCAAGGCTCTTCGGGCGTACAGGATTTTATCAGTCAAGCGGTGCATACGGATTCAGAGATCAGCTTCAGGACTCGCTTATTTCCCTGTTATACGACCCTCGCTTCTGCAAATATCAGATATTCCGTGCCGCCGCGCATCAATATACCGAAGGCGACGTACAACACTGGTGGCATAATTCTGACAAAAGCGGCGGAAAATGGCACGCAGGACTGCGTTCAAGGTGTTCTGACGATCTTTTATGGCTTCCCTACGCTGTTTCCGAATATCTCAGAGTTACGGGCGATTATTCTATACTCGACGCAAAGGTAAGGTATATTGAGTCAAAAGAGCTTGAAGATGGTGAGCTTACCCGTTACGAGCGTCCTGTGCGCTCAAAATACAGAGAGAGCCTATACAATCACTGTATAAGAGCGATAGAGAGAGCCTTGCGCTTTGGCAAGCACAAACTACCCCTTATCGGAAGCTGCGACTGGAACGACGGCTTTGATCGCGTAGGTCATAAGGGCAAGGGCGAGTCGGTTTGGCTTGCGCAGTTTATGCGTATGATACTTTCCGATTTTACGGTAATTTGCAAGAATTACGGCGACCTTGAAGGCGCTAAAAAGTACAGCGAGATAGCATCAGAGCTATACGATACCCTCGAAAAAGAAGCCTTTGACGGCGACCGTTATATCAGAGGCTTCTACGACAGCGGCAAAAAGCTCGGTGCGCGAGGCGACAGAGAGTGTGAAATTGATTTTCTCCCGCAGGCATTTGCAGCTATTTCGGGCGGCGACCCTTCACGTGCGAAAAAGGCTATTCTACTTGCGTGTGAAAAGCTTTGGGACAGAGAAAATTCGGTAGTTAAGCTCTTTACTCCACCGTTTTCGGGAATCGGCGACGACCCCGGATATATTATAAGATACTGCGACGGCTTCAGAGAAAACGGCGGACAGTACACTCACGCTGCGACCTGGGCAGTATGGGGACTGCTCTCTGTCGGTGAACACGAAAAGGCTTATGAAATGCTTTCTGATATAAACCCTATCGCACGCTCTCTTGAAATATCCTCCGCACTTCGCTATAAAACCGAGCCTTATGCTCTTTGCGGGGACGTATATTCAAATGTGCAGCATCTCGGTCGGGGCGGTTGGAGCTTGTATACAGGCTCTGCATCTTGGTTTGTTCGTATAGTCATAAACGAGCTTCTCGGATACCGCGAGCACAGCGGCGAAAGCTTTACTGTTTCTCCGCACCTGTGCGAGAAATTCGACCGCTTTGATTTAAAAATATCAAGAGGGGGATGTAGCTACGAAATAAGCGCAAGGCTCAACGCTGACCTGAAAAAAGTCGAGATCTACTGTAACGGCAGGAAAACAGACCCCGAAAAAGAAAATTTTTTTGGCAATAGAGGTCTTTTACTCTAAATAACGGTTGAAAATCCTGTAAATATATGTTATAATATAAAATAAATCTTTTTGAAGGTCGGTGAATCGGGATTTGAACAAGATAAAAAGAATCAGCCTCTACCCTTCGGTTACCTTAAACGTGATACCGAGCGAAAAATTTAAAATCTCATATCTCTCGGTCTATTTTTCACGCCCCGCAAATGAAAAGGATGCTCCGAAAAATGCTCTTATTCCTGAAATTCTGACCCGTGCGTGTGAAAAATACCCCTCTATGACGGCGCTGAACACAAAACTTCAGTCCCTCTACGGAGCGTCAATTGACCCTGTGAATATGCTTATGGGCGAGGCTCACGTCTTCGGACTCTACTCTTCTTTTCCCGAAAATCGCTACGCCTTTGATAACACCGATATTTTAGGTGAAATTACCGACCTTATATCAGAGCTTCTTAAAAATCCTCTGACCGACGAAAAGGGCGGATTTGACGAGGGCGTCGTAGAGAGCGAGAAAACAAAGCTCTGCGGCAGAATAAAGGCGCGTATCAACAATCCCGCATCTTACGCAGTAAGACGCTGTGAAGAAATTATGTGTGCAGACGAACGCTTTTCGGTTTCGCCAAGCGGTACTGTAGAAAGCGTTTCGTCCGTACAGGCCAAAGAGCTTTACGAGTATTATAAAGCTCTACCGGGAGCTACAGCTGTTGAGATATACTACGCAGGAAGCGCGGATACTTCTCGGCTCATATCAAAATTCAAGGAGATTTTCTCTGATTTCGACATTCCGCTTTCCGTAAAAACCCAAACAGAGATAAGAAGATGTGCATCGGGTGAAATTAAAACGGTCATCGAGGAACAGAGCGTGGCACAGGGCAAGCTGACAATAGGTCTGCGTAGCGGATACTGCCTTACCGATGACGATTATCATATCTTCTCGCTTCTGAGTTCTGTTCTCGGTTCTTCTCCCACGAGCAAGCTATTTATGAACGTGCGCGAGAAAATGAGCCTTTGCTACTATTGCAGCTCGCGCCCGAATGCGCTTAAGGGTATTATGACGATAGCAAGCGGTATTGAGGTAGAAAACTTTGAAAAGGCTAAAAACGCTATTTTAGAGCAGCTTGAAGCTCTGAAAGCCGGAGATATATCCGATTTTGAAATAGAAAGCGCAAAAAAATCGCTTATAAATGCTTACAGAGAGCTTACTGACAGCCCCGCGGGTCTTGTTTCGTGGTATCTTACAAGGTCTTTTGCAGACAGAAGCGACTCGCCCGAAGAAGTAGCACAAAAAATTCTTTCTGTTACCAAAGAGGAGCTTATAGCGTCGGCTTCAAGACTTTCTGTTGATACCGTATATTTCCTCAAAGGAACTTTGAGCGCAGAAGATGCCGACGAAGATGACGAGTGAAAGGGTTTAATAATATGACCGCAAATGATATTAAGATCCGCGAGAACAAAAGACTCGGCGAAAAATATTATTATTTCAAGCATACCAGCGGACTTTCCGTATACGTTTTCCCAAAGGAGCTCACAAGCGCTTATGCCCTTTTTGGAACAAAGTACGGCTCTATCGACAACTGCTTCCGCATCGGTAAGGACAGCGAGTTTGTAAGCGTTCCCGACGGAATAGCGCACTTTCTTGAGCACAAGATGTTCGAAAACGAAGACGGCGAGGACCTTTTCGAAAAGTTCGCGCGCACAGGCGCTTCGGCAAATGCCTACACCTCTTTTATGCACACGATGTACCTTTTCTCCTGTACGGAGAATTTCAAGTCGTCGCTTGACATACTCCTGCGCGGTGTAACGTCGCCCTATTTTACCGACAAAAACGTAGAAAAGGAGCAAGGAATCATCGGTCAGGAGATCCGTATGTACGAGGACAACGTGCATAACGCGCTGTTCTTTGGTATGCTTAAGGCTATGTATGCTTCAAGCAACGTTCGCACAGAGATCGTCGGAACTATAAAATCAATTTCTCAGATTACTCCCGAGATACTTTACAAATGCTACAACACCTTCTATAATCTTAACAATATGGCTCTTTGTGTCTGCGGAAACATCGACGTAAATGACGTTGTTTCGGTTTGCGACGACGTGTTAAAGGTCGCTCCAGAAATTGAGATCGAGAGCATTTGGGCACAGCCTGAGGAGCGTGAGGGGGTAGTATCCGACCGCTTCACGCGAAAAATGCAGGTTTCAAAGCCGATATTCTCTATCGGTATAAAAGATATCAAGATTTCCGAAGCAGCCGCTGAACGCCTTAAAAAGCGCGTTATAGTGGAAACTCTTACCGAATGTCTTTTCGGACAAAGCTCCGAGTTTTCGGCTTCCCTTTACGAAGAGGGCGTTATCAGAAATCCTCTGTCTTACTACTCCGAGCATAACAGAGCCTTCTCTTTTATCGAGCTTTCGGGCGAATCTGAGAACCCCGAGGAAGTATTCGAGCGTTTTAAAAAGTATATCGAAAAAATGCAGAATACCGGGATAAGTGAGGAAACCTTTACCCGTGTACTGCGCTCGGCTTACGGCGCGCTTATCGGAATATTTGATTCTGTCGGAAGTATTGCCAACGAATTTCTCTCGTTTATAATGGAGGATTACGATATTTTCGATTATATTGAAATGTTCGAGAAGATCACTCCCAGCGACGTAAACAGTACGCTTGTAGAAATGTTCAAAAACGAATATTACACACTTGCAACGATTTATCCTAAGGATAACTGATTAAAAATATTTAACGTTTATACATTTGGAGTCGAATATGGTTAGAATAAATATAAGATATGATGGTGTCGATGATGACGTTGATATTGTAGCCATACCGTCAGAAATAATCAACACATTGGACGAAATAGTACAGGCTTTTTTGAACTGGATTCCAACTGCACCGTTAGATGATTCCGATTATTGGGTTTTCACTAGAGAAAAGAGAGTTTCAAATCTTGAAACAGTTGGTTTTATAAAATGGCTGAATAACAATTATTGTACCGGTAGCAAAAAAGCTGTTATTGTTTGTCAGCACACTGATTATCAACCGCAATATAAATCCATAGAGTTTTAATTTACATAATAAACAAAACACAAATAAATTTACAAAAAGGAGAACTTTCCGATTTTTAATTATTATCGGAATTACAGAGAAAATGTCGCCACTTGCACTTTTATATTACTATATCGGCTTTCCCGATCTCGGTATCAAGGATTTTCACGTTGACAGCGTGGCTTTTTCACTTGGAGATCTTGAAGTAAGATGGTATGCTATAATAATAGTCAGCGGAATAATCGCCGCATTCATATATACATACCTTCACGCAAAACGCCACGGTCTGATTTTTGACGACCTTATCGACCTTGCCCTCTCTGCCGTTATCCCCGGCGTTATCGGAGCACGTGCCTACTACGTTTTCTTCGATTATCTGAAAAATCCCCAAAATTACAGCGAATTTCTTGATTTTATCGCTGTATGGAACGGCGGTCTTGCAATATACGGCGGTCTTATTTTCGGCGTTATCGGCGTTGTTATTGCACTCAAAATCAAAAAAATGCGTGTGCTTACTCTTCTTGACAGCGGATTCCCGGGCGTACTGCTCGCGCAGGCCATGGGACGCTGGGGCAACTTCTTCAATATGGAGGCTTACGGCGCGGAAACTGACATATTCTGCCGTATGAAGCTCTCTTACGAATCGGGTACGGCTATCTACGTACACCCCACGTTCCTGTATGAATCGCTTTGGAATCTTTTAGGCTGTATTATTCTCTCGCTTATGTTCAAAAAACGCAAGTTTGACGGACAGATATTCCTTATGGCAGTATCCTGGTACGGACTTGGCCGTATGTTTATCGAAGGACTCAGACAGGACAGCCTTTATATCGGAAGCTTCAGAGTATCACAGGTTCTTGCAGCTGCGCTCTTTATGGTAAGCCTTGTGCTTATTATCGTTTTGTTTATAAAGAACCGCGAGCGCCACGTCGCAAGATGTATTTATACCTCTGACTCGCCCAAATATATTTCTTATGAAGTCGAGGACGGAAAAGACCCCGATTACGACTATGACGTAAATATACTTTACACAAAGAACTCTTCTGAAATCGAAGAAACCGTAAAAAATGCGGAGATTCAACTATCCCCCGAAGCCGTTGAACCAAGTGAAACGGACGAAGAAACAACAGAAGAAATTACAGAAGCTGTTGATACTGAAAACAGCTCTGAGGCGCCCGAAATTATTGAGGAAATTACTAAAAACGAAGAGATTTCCGAAGAGTCCGAAGAGTCCGAAGAGTCTGAAGAGTCTGACGAGTCTGACGAGATTGAAGAAAATACAGAAGAATTTGCTGAAGAAGCACCTTCTGATCCCGAAAACGAATAGTTTACTGACGAAAGGAATATAAAAATGACAGCAAAAATAATCGACGGCAAAGCTATAAGCCTGTCTTGCAGAAATAAGATCGCACAGGACACCGAAAGCTTCAAGAAGACCTACGGATACGCTCCCGGTCTTTCGGTAATTATCGTAGGTGAGGATCCCGCATCAAAGGTTTACGTTCGCAACAAGAAGCTTGGATGCGAACAGGTTGGATTTAATTCAAGCGTATATGAGCTTCCCGAAAATACAACACGTGAGGAGCTTAATTCTCTTATAGACAAGCTCAACGCAGACGAGAGCGTTCACGGAATACTCGTTCAGCTCCCTCTCCCGAAGCATCTCGACAGCGAAGAGGTCATAGCGCGTATATCTCCCGAAAAGGACGTTGATGCTTTCCACGAGTCAAACGTAGGACGCATAATGATAGGAAATTACAGCTTCCTTCCCTGCACTCCCGCAGGTGTTATGGAGCTTCTTCGAGCAAGTGAAATCGACATTTCGGGAAAAGAATGTGTCGTTGTAGGAAGAAGCAACATCGTCGGAAAGCCTATGGCTATGCTTCTCTTACAGGCTAACGGTACTGTTACCATCTGTCATTCGCGCACAAAGGATCTTGCAGAGGTTACACGCCGCGCTGATATACTCGTTGTGGCTATCGGAAAAGCCGATTTTATCACAGCAGATATGGTAAAAGAGGGTGCTGTCGTTATCGACGTCGGAATGAACAGACGCGCAGACGGAAAGCTCACAGGCGACGTTGACTATGCCACCGTCAGCGAAAAAACATCTTACATAACTCCCGTTCCCGGCGGTGTCGGACCTATGACGATAACGATGCTTCTTAAAAACACGCTTACCGCAGCAGAAAATTTCGCTAAAAGAAAATAAAAATTAACGTATGATTACCGCAGTAGTTATTACGGAAAGGAATTTAAAATGAAAAAAAGAGGTATTATAACACTTATAATAGGCGTTGTTATATTGATTTTGGGAATAGTAGCTCCGCTCGTTTTTTCTAACCTTGTAAAAGCACCTGCCGCTGAGCAGGTCAATGTTCTGAGTCCGCAAAGAGTGTCTCTGTATATCGCACTCGCTTTTATCCCGGCAGGCTTTGCGCTTCTGCTGAACGGACTTTTTGTTACCCTTTTTCCTGCTTTCACTGAAAATGTTTGCAGAACATCAACCACAGTAATTTCTATTTCTATTTCTGCTTTCGGTTCACTCGTACTTGTATCTCTGTTTAATCTGTACGTGTATGTCGTTTTCAACGAATCAAAGCTTCATCCGATAAGCTATCCCGTTAGTTTTTTTGCAGCGCTTCTATGCTTTTTCGCTTGTTGCATTTTGGTCATTCTATATTATTACTTCCGCAGAAAAAATTACTCCTTACAGGGTATAGCGGTAGATCTACTTACTATGTCTCTTTACTTCATTCCAATGACTCTCTTTTGGATAAGCGTAGAAATGTTTGCAAGCGGACTTCTTGCCACTTTGACATAATTTTGAATTAACGTAAAAATAAGACTCAAATTTTGATTTGAGTCTTATTTTTTCACCTGCTCGACAGGATTTGAACCTGCGATCTCAAGAGTCGGAGTCTTGTGCGTTATCCAGCTACGCTACGAGCAGAAATATTAAATTAGAGCATTAAAATTTTACCACAAACTTTCTTGTTTGTCAATCCTTACTCTAAATATCGCTTTAAGTTTAAAACGATAAAATTCGACAGCCACCGAAAATTCCGACGGCTGTCGAGTACTGTTTATATGCGGTGATTCTGGAGTCAGTTATCCTCGGGATCCTTGTTTTCGCTGTTCATAATGTCAAAGAGGACCTTATTATATCCGCCGCTTCCGTGCTGAATACATCTTGAAATACGGCTGAGCGTTGCAGATGAAATTTCGGTTTTCTCGATTATCTTCGAATAGGTCTTTCCTTCAAGAAGCAGACAGGCGCTTTCGAGCCTCTGGCTCATCTGTGCTATTTCCTTATACGTGCAGAGATCCTCGAAAAACATACGGAACTCCTCTTCGCTTTTGATCTGTGCAAGAGTTTTAAAAAGTAATGACGTGTCTCTTTCTTTATGCTGGTTTAACATTTTTTTACCCATCCTTGTTTTATAGCGTAAATTTGAGTTGTTTCTTTAAAATATTTTAAAATCTTCTAAAAAGTATTGAAATCATCACACATTTCTGTTATAATAAAAGGTAATTGATTTACAGATATTATAACATTATGTAACGCTTTTAATTTCTGTTATAATTATACCAATTTAAACTCTTTTTGTCAATAGTTACAAAATAAGTTTACAACTTTGCCGCAAGGCAGAAAGGAATGGAATTTTTATTCCGTAAAACAAATGAAAAAATTACTTATTGGAAATGAAGCACTTGCAAGAGGTCTTTGGGAAGCGGGATGCTCTGTTATTTCGAGCTATCCGGGAACTCCTTCGACCGAAATTACCGAGTTCGCAGCAAAATATGAGGACATCTACTGCGAATGGGCGCCTAACGAAAAGGTTGCTCTCGAGGCGGCGTTCGGTGCGTCCCTCGCAGGAGCGCGCTCTGCATGTGCTATGAAGCACGTAGGACTTAACGTGGCGGCTGACCCGCTCTTCACGCTCTCTTATACAGGTGTTACAGGCGGTCTTGTAATTTGCGTTGCAGACGACCCCGGAATGCACTCATCTCAGAACGAACAGGACTCGCGCAGATACGCTATCGCGTCCAAGGTTCCTATGCTTGAGCCTGCCGACTCGCAGGAGGCAAAGGAATACGCGAAGCTTGCTTTTGAAATATCCGAAAAATTCGACACTCCCGTAATGATAAGAATGTGCACAAGAATTGCACACTCGCAGAGCATTACAGATCTCTGCGAGCGTACCTGCCGCGCTCTTCCCAAATACGAAAAGAATCCGCAGAAATACATAATGATGCCCGCATACGCGAAGCTCCGCCACCCCTTCGTTGAGGAGCGCACTCAGAAACTTGCTCAGTATGCGGAAACATCTCCTCTTAACAAGGTTGAATATGCCGACTCTTCTATCGGTATCATCACCTCGGGCGCATCATATCAGTACGTCAAAGAGGTGTTTGGAGATAAATACAGTATTCTCAAGCTCGGTATGGTAAACCCCATTTCGAAGAAGCTCGTTTCCGACTTTGCTTCCAAGGTTGACAGACTTATCGTTATCGAAGAGCTTGACCCTGTTATCGAAGAATTCTGCAAGTGCATAGGACTCGGCGTTGAAGGCAAGTCGCTTTTCTCCTGCATCGGAGAATTTTCGCAGACAACTATCGCAAAGGCTCTCGGTGCTTTCGAAAACACAGCAAATACAAGCGATTTCCCTGCCGTTCCCGTGCGTCCGCCCGTTATGTGTGCAGGCTGTCCTCACAGAGGAATGTTCTACACCCTTGCCAAAAACAAGATAACCGTTCTCGGCGATATAGGCTGCTACACGCTTGGCGCACAGGCTCCTCTTAACGCTCTCGACTCGACTCTTTGTATGGGTGCTTCGGTTTCGGGACTTCACGGTTTCAACAAGGCAGGCTTTGACGGAAAATGCGTGGCTGTAATCGGCGATTCCACCTTTATCCATTCAGGAGTAACCGGTCTTATAAACATCGCCTACAACGCATCTAATTCGACCGTTATAATACTTGACAACTCTATCACGGGTATGACAGGTCATCAGCAGAACCCCACAACAGGATATAATATCAAGGGCGATCCCGCAAGCAAGATAGATCTCGAAACACTTTGCCGTTCTATCGGTATAAACCGTGTTCGCGTAGTCGATCCTTACGATCTTAAGGCGTGCGACACCGCAATCAAGGAAGAAACGTCTGTTGATGAGCCTTCGGTGATTATTTCAAGACGTCCCTGCGTGCTTCTTAAATCGGTCAAGGCTAAGCCCGCTGTAAAGGTTGATCCCGACAAGTGCCGCTCCTGCAAGAGCTGTATGCGACTCGGTTGCCCTGCAATCAGTATGAAGAATAACAAGGCTGTAATTGACACTACTCTTTGTGTCGGATGCGGCGTATGTACTCAGCTTTGCGCCTTTGACGCAATCAACTGAAATCTTAATTATTTGAAAGGAAAATGAGAAATATGAAAACTACAAATATTATAATTTCAGGTGTTGGCGGACAGGGTTCTCTGCTTGCAAGTAAGCTTCTCGGTCGTCTTCTCGTTGACGAGGGATACGACGTAAAGGTTTCCGAGGTTCACGGTATGAGCCAGCGCGGCGGAAGCGTAATTACCTACGTTAAATTCGGAGATAAGGTGTATTCTCCCATTATATGCGAAAACGAAGCTGATTTTATCGTTTCTTTCGAAAAGATCGAAGCTGTAAGATGGGCGTCCTGTCTTAAAGAGGGCGGAAAGATCATCGTAAACAATCAGGAGATCGACCCGATGCCCGTAATCACAGGTGCGGCAGAGTATCCTCACGACGCGCTTGAAAAGCTTGAAGCGCTCGGAATAGTTCCCGATGCCATCGACGCGCTCTCTCTTGCAAACGAAGCAGGATCTTCAAAGGCGGTAAACATCGTTCTTATGGGAAGACTTGCAAAATATTTTGATATTCCCTACGAAAAGTGGATCGCCGCTATCGAAAACACGGTTGCTCCCAAATTTATCGAGATGAACAAAAAAGCGTTTGCGCTCGGGTACAACGCATAAAATTATGCTACTTTTTAAATCAAAGGCTCGCCGCGAGCTTGATAACATCATAAACGATATAGATCAGTATCTTATGAACAATTACAAGGATCTCGCGCACGAGTCAAGACGAAAGCTTGAAAAGCGGACTCAGGAGCTTTTCAAAGAAGGTAAAATAAACGAAAAACAGCATCATTTCTATATGCTGAAATTCAGTCAGTATTCAAACAAGATGCGCGACTATCATCACTAAAAAGAAACAAGCCTAAGAGAATCTTCCCTTTTAGGCTTGTTTTATGTTTAATTTAGTCGTAAATGCTTGTTATCTTTATTTTCACAAGCTCTATGTACTGACAGTCTTCATTATCTTCGGGATATGGATTATTCATATAATAAAGTGTCTTACCGTCCTGTGAGAAGTAAAGACAAGGACTGTATCCGCATCTGCAATCTGCCCACAGATCCACCTTATGAGGAATGGGATTATCTATCGAAATATAAGTCTCACCGTAGTCAAAGCTTATAAGAAGCGGAGAGCCATCCTCACCGGCCTGATGATAAGGCATCTCATGTCTTGCGGCTACCACAAGCATACCGTTTTCTCCGCCTGCGGACCCCCACGCACACCAAGGTGCAGAACCAATTCCTATACCGTCATTTGTTTTAACGGGTTTTCCGTAATCGGAAACATCGCCCCAATCGTCAAGGTCTTTGGTCTTTTTAATATATATGTCGTCACGCGAACCTACAAGCTCAAATGCCATAGCATACTCGCCGTTATCCATTTTCGCAATAGATATCATACCCGGACGAAGCTCGGGATCATCACAGGCAACGCACTCCTTAAGCTCACTCCAAGCTTTCATATCGGTAGTATATTTATATACGAGCTTCTGACTATGCTCAGGATCTGAATCGTCCGAATAGAAGCAGTAGAGTCTTTTAGTGCCTTCATCATAGATAAGGAAGGGCTCCCAGACACCCCACGAAGACCCGCCTGCTTTATCAACGTTACATATCGTTTCCCACGATACGCCGACATCTGTACTTACGTGCAGTGTTATTGTGCTTATTTCGAAGGCGTTTCCTCTTCTGTTTCTCGAGGTAGCGGCAAGAATTATCGTTCCCGCTTTATATTCACCGATGTCGCAAGGAAGCTCGTAGAGAAAAGGCATCCAAGTCGTAGCGTAATCCTCGTTAAGAGTGTCTTGCACAGCAGATATTTTCTCCCAAGTCTTTCCGTCATCACTGCTTTTCAGTATCCTGTAACCCTTATCGCCGCATTCGAGCGTAGCAAGCAATGTGCCGTTATGCTCTTTGTTATGCTCGAGCTTTATCATAGTGGGATACTGATAGACACCCTTATGATCTTCGGGCGGCTCGGTAACGGTAGCTCTCAATTCAACCTTAAATTCGGTAAAATTATTTAGCAAAACAGAATCCGTATCAGCAGTTTTTATTTCGCTATGACCACTTTTGAGATTTACCTTTTTACTGCCGCTTTCGGTAGTTTTAGCATAATTTACGAGAAAATATTTAAGCGCTCTTTTGGTTACATCATCATTTTTGCCGAGAATAGCAATCTTTTTGTCGGTAGCCTTGATGATAAAAGCGTTTTCGTCTTCTATGTTTTCAAGCTCTTCGGCAAGCTCCAAGCTCAAAGCTCGGTTTGTTTTTCCTACGAGTATCTCACACTTAGACTCAAAATCCTGTGGCTTTGTGGGATTATACCAATCCGACTCAACTTTAAGCTCTACTCCCGTAAAAGAGTTAAGGAGCTTTTTGAAATTTGATATAGTCTTTGTAATATCGCCCGAGGTTACGTCAGGCTTTACGATAGTATATCCGCTTATATCAATTACGTTATCCTCGGTTATCTCTTCCTTTTGGCAGGAGATCAAAGCTGTAAAACAAAATGTCAAAATCAGCAAAAGAGATACTAATGATTTAAGCATTTTCATATATTTATCTCCGAATATTTTATTTTTTCAGGGATATAGCCTTTTTACACTTTTCTGCAATATTTTCGGGAGTAAGTCCGTATTTCTGAAGTACAAGCGGTGCTTTACCCGAGCGACCGAACTCGTCGTTAACGCCGTGGCGAACTACGGGCACGGGACACGCCTCTGAAATATATTCGCAAACCGCGGCGCCAAGACCGCCGATTATCGAATGCTCCTCGGTTGTAACTATCGCGCCTGTTTCCTTTGCGGCTTTGAGAAGTATCTCGGTATCGAGAGGCTTGATAGTGTGCATATCTATAACACGTGCGGAAATTCCCTCTTCTGCGAGGATCTCTGCCGCTTTCAGTGCCATCTGTACCATCATACCTGCGCCGACTATCGTAACGTCGCTTCCGTCCTTCAAGGTAATTCCCTTGCCGATCTCGAACTTATATCCGTCTACCGTATCGGTAACAACGTCTACAGCAAGTCTGCCAAGTCTTAAATAAACAGGACCCTCGTGGTTCATAATAGCCTCGACTGCCTGTGTCATTTCATTACCGTCGCAGGGTACGAGTACTGTCATTCCGGGAAGTGTACGCATAAGCGCAATATCCTCGCAGCACTGGTGTGTAGCTCCGTCCTCACCGACAGAAAGTCCGCCGTGAGAGCCTACGACCGTTACGTCAAGTCCGGGATAAGCCACAGAGTTTCTTACCTGTTCAAAGGCTCTTCCTGCCGCGAACATAGCAAAAGAGTTGGCAAATACCTTCTTACCGCAGCTTGCAAGTCCTGCCGCACAGCCTACCATATTAGATTCAGCAATACCCATATCGAAAAATCTTTCGGGATATGCCTTTGAAAATCCTATTGTCTTTGTTGCTTCCGCAAGGTCTGCATCAAGCACTACAAAATCCGTATATTTTTCTGCGAGCGCTACGAGTGCTTTTCCGTAGGCTTCTCTTGTTGCGATCTTATCAGCCATCTTAGTTTTCCTCCAGTTCGGAAATTATTTTATCGAGCTCACTCACGGCAATTTCGTATTCTGCGGCGTTCGGAGCTTTTCCGTGCCAAGAAACACTGTTTTCCATAAAGGATACGCCCTTACCCTTGACAGTCTTTGCGAGTATCACGGTAGGCTTGCCCTTGCACGCTTCCGCCTTGTCAAGTGCGGAAAGAATCTCGTCAAAGTTATGTCCGTCGATCTTTATTACGTTCCAGCCGAATGCTGCAAACTTCTCGTCGATGGGCTCTGTAGGCATTACCTCGCAGGTCGGTCCGTCTATCTGAAGTCCGTTTACGTCAACGAAAGCGCAGAGATTATCAAGCTTATACTTATTTGCAGCCATAGCCGCTTCCCAAACCTGACCTTCTTCGATCTCACCGTCGCCCATTATAGCGTACACGCGGTAATCCTTCTTATCAAGCTTACCTGCCATTGCCATACCGACAGCGGCGGAAATTCCCTGTCCGAGTGAGCCTGTTGACATATCTATTCCCTTTATCTTACGCATTTCAGCGTGTCCTGACATATGACCGTCGATGCTTCTGAAGGTCTTTACGTCTTCTATAGGGAAAAATCCTTTAAGCGCGAGTACTCCGTAGAGTGCAGGTGAGCAGTGTCCTTTTGAGAGTACAAATCTATCTCTGTCCTCCCAATGAGGATTTGCGGGGTCTACTCTCATTTTTGAAAAATAAAGTGCTGTCATAATGTCGGTAGAAGAAAGTGATCCGCCGGGATGTCCTGAAGATGCAGTATATACAGCCTCCACACAAAGTTTTCTTGCTTTGGCTGCAATAAGCTTTAGTTCTTTAGTCGTCATATTATTCATCCTTTCACACGCTATGAGTAAGCGCAAATTTACTTATTTTTGGTTTCGAACATATCCAAACAAGCATAGTTACACATAGTAACATATTACATATATTATAACATTCATTCTCCCCAATGTCAACCTAAAAGGCGCTCATTTTCACCAAAAAACAATTTTTTTATCAGTTTATCTACACTCTTAATAATATTTCGCAAATGCGATTGACAAACGGGGATTTATGTAATATAATTTACGAAAGAAGATTAGGAGATTTATACTGAAATGAAATGGTTAATTGCTTCCGACATACACGGCTCGGCTTACTACTGTGAAAAGCTTATATCGGCATTTATTAAAGAAAAAGCAGATAAAATGATACTGCTCGGAGATATTTTATATCACGGTCCGAGAAATGATCTTCCAAGAGATTATTCCCCTAAAAGCGTTATTTCTATGCTTAATCCCTTAAAAGATAAGCTTTTATGCGTCAGAGGAAACTGCGACAGCGAGGTCGATCAGATGGTGCTCGACTTCCCCATTCTCGCGGACTACGCGCTCCTTCCGCACGGTGATAACCTAATATTCATAACTCACGGGCACAAGTTTAACACGGCAAATATTCCGCCGCTCTCAATCGGCGATATTCTCCTTCACGGACATACGCACGTTCCTAAGTGCGAAAAATTTGGAAGCTATATTTATATGAATCCCGGCTCTGTTTCGATTCCGAAGGAAAACTCACCTAACGGTTATATGACCCTCGAGAACGGCGAGTTTCTTTGGAAAGACCTTGACGGAAAGGTTTATATGGAGTATAAGTGAAAAATTTAAATGTGATAACCTGAGAAGGAGTCATCTCCATCCTTCCCGCACCGACTCAACGCGCAGTTGAACTACACTATTACAACTGTGCGTTGAGTTTTTTGTATCTTGCCGTATTTAATGAGTAAAACTCTATGAGTAAATTAAACCTAGCGGTTATTGATTTTCTTCTGATTTTACGTTATAATATGGTTGTGATCACGAAATCTCAAAAAAATGAGGATAATAATCATGAATGTAACTGAATTTGGCGCACTAATTGCCAAAAAAAGAAAAGAAGCTAACTTGACACAAGAAGCTTTTGCCGCGAGGCTGGGTATTACCGCCCAAGCCGTATCTAAATGGGAAAACGGAATCGGACTTCCCGACGTAACCTTGTTCCCTGCCATTGCAAGCACGCTCGGTGTATCTATCGATGCGCTTTTCGGGGTAAAAACAAGTACAGCAAACAAATATATTGAATTTCCTACCGAGCATCGTGGTATGCCCTTTATATGCTCGCGAGATCATCGCGCGTGTTACTCCTCAAAGGAAATTAACCGCATTGACAAAGACGCAGGAGTTGTCTATTTTGCCGACGGCAGCACGGCAGACTTAGTCAGTGCCACTGTTCGTAACTGCGGTATAGGAGAAATTACAATCTATCAGCCTGAGAAACGTCTCTCTCAGTTCACCGCCGATGCGCCAACGGAACTCGATGTAGAACTTGGCAGTTTTTGTTCGATATATCTCGAACTTAACGGCTGTTGCAGCGGTGTAATTGAGAAATCCACCGACGGAGTTGCTCATCTTCGCGCAGAGGGATCAGCATACTTTATTAACGCTCTTAAATATGATATACACGGCAGTACATTAGAGGTAACGAGAAAAAACGCTAGCGATAATAATGGCGAAAACAATCGCATTGTTATCTCTGTTCCGTTTGAACACGGCAAAGAACTTACGGTTGCTATCAGCGGTTGTGGTGACTGTTTGATCGATCCTACATTTGACACTGCCACTTTCCGTATTAGCGGATCCGGCGATATTACCGGTTCGTCTGCAGGCAGTTTAACTACTTCAATCTCCGGAAGCGGCGCGGTTACTTACGCTGAAGCCAAGGAACACGCTAACTTCACTATTTCAGGAAGCGGCTGTATTTCGATGAAGCGTGCAAGCGATGTAAAGGCGGCGATTGCAGGAAGCGGTAGTGTATCTATCGATGATATAAGCACCGCGCTGGATGTTACCATAAGCGGCAGCGGCGATATTTCTGCCAGTGGTGAGATAGAAACACTTAAAGCACAAATCAAGGGCAGCGGTAACATTTCTGCTCAAAAGCTGAGTGTAAGGAATGCAGACTTAAATGCTGACGGTTGTGCCGATATTCACATCGGACATATCAAGGGAACGTCTATTGAATGTATCTCGCAACACTCTACTCTGGTTGTTGACAGGCGCGGAGAGTGAGCAATTAGGACGTAAAATATTTAATATGTCTGTGCGCCCATCACATAACAAAAACCGATATGGAATTTAGTCCATATCGGTTTTTTAGTGTCATTTAGAAGGTAAGAATTTATGTTTCTGACCCTTCTTTTTTAATATCAAGCCTTATCATAGCTATAATTATCGATACAATAGTAACTACCTCGCATATAATTCCGCCTATTGAGAAGACAAAAATATTATACATCAGCCAAGCGGGAGAACGGACAAGTCCTATTTTTCTAATCGCCTTTGCGTCCTTCATTTTATAGCTCAGCACTGTAAGAAGCGTTCCTATTACAGGAAAAATCTCTATTATAAGATTTGCCGTAGTAGGCTCTAATCCAAACAGTGTAAAGGTCAGAACGTAAGAGCATATATATGCCGCGCAAAAGCCTACCGCCCACGCAGGATGATCTGCGCGTGTCTTTTCCTTAAACGCAAAAACAAGCGCAAGCGCAACGTTAACTATATTGAGCACCGCTCCTGTGATGGCTTTAAGTAAAAAGAAATTGACTGTAAAAAATGCCGCGCCGATAAGCTGAAGAATAAGCACGTTTTTCTTGGTTTTAGGCTGATAAGAGAGTATATTAAAGGTCATACCTACGATTCCAACAGCCTGCGCAATTATTTCTATCCCTTCCATAATTTCCTCACAAAAATAGTCTGCGAATAATATAGCACGCTTACTGCGCTTTGTAAACAAAGCAACAAAAAAGACTCCCACCTTTGTGAAAGTCTTTAATGCCGGTGGCGGGGGTCGAACCCGCACGGTATTGCTACCATCGGATTTTGAGTCCGACGCGTCTGCCAATTCCACCACACCGGCAAGTGCTTACACATTATAGCACAGCAAAATCAAAAAATCAACAGTTTTTCTCTATAAAATAAATATTTTTTCGAAAAAATTGCTCCGTTTTCGGTAATTATCAAATTAAGGTTGACTTTTTCATTAAAATATGTATAATTATATTATACAACGATTACTGAGAGGTTTAGTATGCAAAAAAACACATCGCCTCAAAAATATATATACGTGGTATTTTCACACCCTAAGTCTATCGTGTCTGAAACTATCGGCTTTTTCACGGGCGGTGAGTTTACGCACTGCTCGCTGACACTTGACCGCGACCTTGGACATATGTTTTCTTTCGGAAGAAAATACTCATACTTCCCTTTTATCGGCTGTTATCTGCGCGAAGAGCTTGACAAGAGCTTTTACAGCCACTGCGATTCCCTGCGCGGCAGAATCGTAGAAATCCCCGTAAGCGACGAACAGTATGCAAACGTAAAGCGCAGACTTATCGACTTTTGGGTAAATAAAAAAGAACATAAATACAATATGATAGGCTTCTTTTTCTATCTGCTTAAGAAAGATTACGCACCCGACGGGAAGTATACCTGCTCACAGTTCGTTGCTGAGACGCTTGATATTTACGGAATATGCCCTATAAACAAGGCCTATACCCTTGTGAACCCCGACGATCTCTCTAAGATCGTTAAAGGAAACGTGGTTTTTGACGGCGACATAAAAAAATATGCTCTTGCAAGGAAAAACAAGCGTTTCCTTATGACTAAAAGAAAAATATGATATTTAGTAAAATAGATTTTATCGAAAAAGCAAATTTTTTCGGTAAAATCTATTGACAAATCAAAAATCTTTTGGTATAATGCGTAAGTACCGCATTTAAGGTATTTAATTTAATATTTGCTACTATGGCTCAGTTGGTAGAGCGCGTCCTTGGTAAGGACGAGGTCCCCGGTTCGAATCCGGGTAGTAGCTCCAAAACGAAAAGCACTGCGAAAGCAGTGCTTTTTGTTTTGGAAATGATGTTTGCCTTCGGCAAATGATGTTGGCTTCGCCGAGTGATGACGGCTTTGCCTAATGATGCGTGGCTTCGCCACATTTTATGGCAAACATCGCATCATTGCGGCACGAAGTGGCGCAACATCATTTTGAGCGAAGCGAAAAATATCATATTGCCGAAAGGCGATGCTTCATTTAAAACTTTCCCCCGCCTTTTCGCCGTAGAGTCTTGAAAAACGCCGAAAACTGTGATATAATAAAACCAGAAAGGCGGTAGAGATATGGGATGCTTGTTTTTTCCTTTGGAACTATTGGGCGATGCAATTATTGAAGGTTGGTTTTTCTTAATGGAATGGATCATTCCCGAACGATATTTTTCGCGTACCTTTCGAACTGTTTTAAGAGTTCTTGTTTGGGTGTTTTCTGCCTTACTGTTGTTTGCAATGCTATTGGGCGTTTTTGCTCTTATTTCCGATGACATATACGTAAGACAAATTGGAAAATATATGCTTTTTATTCCACTTGGTATAAGTGCTGTTCAAATTATCTTCGGCATTATCGTTCGCATTGTTTCAAAAAGGGAAAAATAAGGCGGCATCTTTTTTGTCAACGCAACTCAAAAAGAAAAGTCGCGCAAGCGGCTTTTTCTTTTTGTTCTTTTCACTCTTCTCTTTTCTCTATATCCCCTGAGCCACTTTTCCAGATAAAAGATAAGAGATAAAAGAGAAAAGAATAGGTGGCTTTTCGTTTTAACGAAAAGCATTTTATATTGCAATCCGCCCACAAGTATGCTATAATAAAATCGGAAAGGCGGTGGAAATATGAAATGGTTAAAGGCACTTTTCAAAAACAAAAAAGCTAATATTCTTCAAATGCCTCCATATGATGAAATTGTTAGATCTCTATATGACAAAGATCTCGTTTATTCCGACGAATTTAAAATTTGCAAAGTAATATATAGCAAAGATAATTCAAAGCGATTTGTTGTTTTAGAAAGTAATAAAGGCTTTTTCAAATATACTTACGAAGAAATTATTATTTGCAACGAAGAAGAATGGAATTATTTTTGCCGTTCTAAAGACGCACGAGCGGGTTGGTGGGGGCCTAAGGACCATTCTTTTGCCTATTCATTTTTTGGGACAGAAAATGAAGCTATAATTGCATTGAAATCAGAGCTTGAATATAAGCAATATTTTGAATAATTTACACGTTATCTTTTCTGTCAATACAGCAAAAATTTCTCGATTAAAAAACGTAAAATATCTGCTATAATAACCGCAACTCAAAGAAAGAGGCGCCCTATGAAAAAAGAACATTTGACCATAGACAACATAAAACACGATCTACTTTTATCAATACAGTCAAATTACGTAAACAAATCGGAGTGGCGGCTTACGTCATCTTTTGCCATAACCCTGTTTGCAATTACTACGGGTATTTTTCTTAAAAATATTTGGATAGGTCTTGCGATCTTTGCGCCTGCTGTTTATCTGGCGGTACGCTATATAATCGCGGAAAAGAAGTTTAAAAACAAAGTAAGAGCAGCCGAAGATGCCGTAAATCGCGAGGAATTTATTATATCTCTTGAAACACTCGATAAAGTCCGTCAGGAAACCATTTACGAACCCCATAGCGGATACAGCGGCAAATATCACTCTACAAAAGACGTTTATTTCTTCTATTTCGCTTCGGGAATAAAATGGCGAATGCCGAGAATCGCCAAACACTATGAATGGAGTAAAGAGTATTATATAAGCTCTGCAGGTCTTAACAATACCTCGGTCAGCGGTAATGAGTTCTATTTCATAAAGCTTGAATCAGACCCAACAGTATCTTACGTTTATAATACTAAGTTTTTTGAGCTTGAAGATTATTATTTATAAGCATACATATAAAATTATCATATACCGTTTGAATTTTATAGCACTGATTGATTTTTTTCAACTACTGCGTTATTGAAATTATGTTATATTTCCTGTATAATAATATCGGTAGGATAGGCTTTACTTAAATAATATTTTATATTAAGGAGGATATTACAATGAACGAAAACACCGAAAAAATCATTCCGAGCGATAGTACTGATAAACAAGTTTCGTCAAAATCCAAAAAAATCTCGAAAATAATTTTGTTTTCAGCTACTGCCCTTCTTGTTGCCGCAATAATACTATCCCTAATATTGATATTGCCTTTATTTACGAAAAATCCTGTCAAAAACACTTTCGAAATATTGTTTTTCGACACCGATGTATTATCTGAAACTATGTCATCTCTCAATGCTTCGGGATACGAGAACAGTACTACACTCTGTATTCCTTCTGAAATCACAGAGCTAAATCAAGATATAAATTTAAAAATATCCGAACGCGGTATAGGTTCAGGTGAAAATCAAAAGAAAACGATAAACGTAAAACTCGATTCCGAGCAAAACGGCTACGAGTTTGATATAGCGTACGATAACAAAAATCTCGCTCTGCAAGGACTTTCGTTTGATAAGGACGTTATTATAACATTTCCAAGACGAAATATAACCGATGCGCTTGATAAATCTATCTTTGCACACAAAAGCAAATCTAAATATGCTCTAAAAAAAGATGAATACAATGAGCTATGTGATTTGGTTGAAAACCTTGATCTGAATACACAGGAAAAATTCTCAAAAGAGCTTAGCGAGCTAATAGAAAGCTTAACAGAAAAAACAGAAGATGTTATTCGACCGAAAAACACATATGGCTTTGCTAAAAACAAGTTTGCGCTTTGCCGCACGACCGAAATCAAACTAAGCGAAGATGATCTAAAAGAACTTACAGATATTGTTTATAGCGAACTGGGATCCTACCCTACTATTAAAAACTATTTATATAAAATCATCGAAGGAAATTCAGAAACGGATGTTGATCTTGATGCCGAATTCGATAAATTCAAGGAATCGTTAACGGGAAGTCAGGTAACCATTTCTTATACCGTCGCCGGCAGAACGTTGGTTGAATTTTCTGTAATCACGGTTTCAAAAGAAGAGAAAAAAACTATCACTAACGATTTTCATTTTACATTCAACGGAAAAACAAAAAATCCCGAATTCAAAATAGAATATGAAGTTGCTGAACAAGGCATAAAGATCACCGAAAGAAACAGACAAGTAGCAGAATATAAGAAAGTATCAAACAAAACCGAAGTTATTATTGATTTTTCGCTTATTTCAAGCGACATCAGAGAAAGACCGGGAAATGATATACGCACCGTAGATGAAGTTTATTCAGCTAAACTCTCTTATGACAAAAACACTAACGAATACTCAATAGAATATTCGGATAGCGACGACACAGAAAATCTTTCTGTTAACGGAAAATTTGAATTTGATACTGCCGACGACAGTATATACCTAAGCATTGATAAAATAGTAGAAAATGATTCATCTTTAAATAGCAAAAAGATTTTGGAATTTTCCTTAAAACCCGACAAATTAGCCGATAAGATAACAGTTCCTGAAGGAACGCTCTTTCTTAGCCTGAAAGATGATGCATTTGAAGAATTTATCAGAAAATTTAATATAATCGAATTTGACAGAACTATCACAGATATTATAGGAGAATCCTTAGGAATAGTTTATACGATAGACGAAAGCCCGCTTTTAAATTCCTCTCCCATTGTATCCCGCGCTCAAACGTATGCATCGTACTACAAAAGATATATATCAAAAGGTAGTTATAAAAGCAGCATCTATATTTATGATGAAGAATACGATATAGTTATACTTTTTGACTATATAAAATCTGAAAGGTTAATTCAAATCAACTTTTCATACGAGCTGACACCGGAAATAAAATCATATTATAGCAAAGCTACGGTGAACGGCGCCGGAAACATAGTTGTATAGTTTACCCTTATAAGAGAGCCATCCCCACACTGACGCGTCGGTGTGGGGATTTTCATATCGGATAGAAAAGAAAGATATAAAAGAAAAACGCGGACAAAGTCCGCGTTTTTATAGGTTTAGTTAATTATTAGTTGAAGTGACGCTTCTTGCCAATAACGATACCTGTTCCCATAGCTGCTACGAGAGCGATGAGGGAAACGATAACTGTTGTATCGCCTGTAACGGGCTTATTTACCTTACCAGCTACGAAAGAAGTAAGGGTATCAGTATAAGCTGCGCGATTATTAGCGTCAGGACTGTTAGCCCATCTTCTTGTAAGCACACCGTAGAGATTGCCTGTGAAAGGTGCTGCGTCGGTAATATCATGAGCGAGCTTTCCGTTTACGAATACCTTGATGTGACCTTCGTTATCCCATTCAGCTGCAAGCTTAACCTTTTCTCCAGAGTTTGCAACACCAATCTCTGTGAAAGTCTTACCGCATTTTTCCCAGCCGCCGTCGCTTATCATATTCCAGTCGCCACCTTTGCCCATCTTAAGAACGGCTACTCTATATTCATCGCCCCATCCGGTGATGTATGCCCAGTAGAAGCTTACGTTAGCATCACCTTCACCAGAAAGTGTAGCGCCGGGGTTGTGTTCTGTAAGAGCAAATACGATACCATTTCTGTCATCGCCGCTACCGCTGAGAGACATATCCTCGAATGTAGCTTCAACTCTGTTTGTTGTGAGGGGGGTATCGAAGAGAAGGAAGCTAAAGAGCTTGTTTTCGGGCATCTTAATGCCGCCGTTTTCTTTAACCCAAACATCGTTGTTTACAAAATGAGGGTTAAGAGTGTTGCCATCTCCATCAGTAGCGATAGAGTATGTGGTGTCAGCTGCTACTGTAAGAGAAAGTACGCTGAGCATCATTACTGCTACAAGCAGTATAGAAAGAAATTTTTTCATTGGTTTTTCCTCCAAAAAATATTCGTACGGGAGTTTCTCCCGTCGTTGCCTAAATTATATCACACGCATTAAAATATTTCAAGTACTATTCACAAGTTTTCAACACTTTATGAACATTTTTGTTACTATGCACAATTTAGTTTTTTCAAAATTGTGCAGTATTACCCGTGTTAAAAATTGGAATCAAAAAATGTATAATTATGACAGTTTTATGGTAATATTTTAGACAGAAATATTTTACTTTTGAAGGATTGATATTTCTAGCAATTTATGATATGATCAGTATATACTCAGCACACAAAGGAGGTTTCAATATGAAAATATGTGTATACGGTGCAGCATCACCGACTATCGACCGCAGCTACATCGAAACGGTTGAAAAAATGGGAAAAGAAATGGTTTTACGCGGACATTCCCTTGTCTTCGGAGGCGGAGGAAACGGTCTTATGGGAGCTGCTGCGCGCGGTGTTCGCTCCGAGGGCGGTAAAATTCTCGGCGTTATCCCTAAATTCTTTGACGAAGAAAATATAGAAGCTATCTGCGACTTCTGCGATGAGCTTATTCAGCCAAACACTATGCGTGAGCGCAAGCAGATAATGGAAGACAACGCAGACGCGTTCATTATTGTTCCCGGCGGAATCGGAACATTTGAAGAGTTTTTTGAAATCCTTACTTTAAAGCAGCTCTGCCGACATAACAAGCCTATCGCTATCTACAATATTAACGGTTATTACGACGAGCTTAATCAGGTGCTTATCGAGGCTATGAAAAAGAATTTCATTCGCGAAAACTGTACTGATCTCTATGAAATTACCGACGATCTCGGAAAAATTTTCGCTTACATCGAAAATCCCGAAAACAAGGCTCACACGGTTAAAGAGCTTAAGGACGGTTAAGAGCCAAGGACTCTGTCCTTGGAAGGCGCCAAGAACCTTTTTGTAAAAAGGTTCTTGGAACTCCAAAAACTTTACTGAAAAGAAAGGAGTAATGCTATGAAGAAAAGAAACATCGTTACATTAGTTTTAGGCGCGCTTATGATAGCACTCGGATTTTTATATCCGTTACTTAAATCGGCATATTCATATTGGGAATGTTTTTTAACACTGGTTCCCCCCGCCTTTATTTTACTGGGTATCTTTATTATTATTTTCGCTGCTTTAGGATTCGCTTATCCTGACTTTTTCAAGGAAAAATGTCCGCTCTCCACAACGATAACCGCGACGGCAGGTTCACTTGTCGGATCTTGTTGGGTTTGGTGCTTTCTTTGTTACGCCACACTTTCAAGCAAAAGTCATCCGATAGCTTACCCTGTGTTCACAACATTCGGAAGCATTTTCACTATATGCTTACTCGCATTACTTGTGGTTTACATATGTTTCAGAGCTAAAAAATTCTCATTAAGCGGCTTCGGAATAGACGTGCTTATAGTTATTTTAACCTTTATTCCTTTTATTTTTATATCGGGCGGGATTGCTGAGATCGTTGAAGATATTTACCACGCTATTATAGCATAACTTTACAAAAGGAGCTGTGTTATGAAGAAAAGAAATTTTATCACTCTGCTTTTGGGCGCTACCGTAATCGCACTCGGATTTTTATATCCTATTCTTTACTTTGCTATATCGCTTAATCCGACAAAAACATATTGGCAGGCTCTCATAAGTATGCTTCCTTGCTCACTCTTTTTCATCGGTACTCTCATTATTCTTTTCGCTGTTTTCGGATTTATATTCCCGAAATTCGTTGAAAGAAACTGTCCTGTATCTACCACGCTGTCGGCAGTCGGAATTTCATTTTGCGGAGCGGTTGGATTCTTGAGCGGACTTTACCTTATGATTCCTTCGCCTTGGTACGCAAGCACACCTATTGCTGACCAAGCCTTTGCACTTACAGGCGCTCTTACTTTTTTGGGTGCTTGGGTATTTCTCTTCTTATACATGCGTTTTCGCAGTACAAAACCTTTATTTCCAGGCGTACTAATAGACCTGCTCATCGTTGTTTTATTATTCGTTCCGTTTCTTTTTACATTTGAGATGGTTTATGAAATCTCATCGTACATATTCCACACGTTCATAGAATAAAATCAAAAAGGTATTCATTTAGCTGTAAAGCATACTTGAATACCTTTTTTTATATTAAATTAACTGTTTAGAATGGTTTTGGGGGATTTTTTCTCATTTCAGATTTTGTTTTACCTCAAACGATTGAAATATCAATGATTTTGTGATATAATCTAAATAACAAATACTTGAAAGTGAAATTTTAACTATGTTTTTTCCGCAGACACCAAACTTTTCTGATATTCCTCTTCCCGAATATCCGCGACCGCAGCTTGTAAGAAACAGCTATATTTGTCTTAACGGATATTGGGATTATATTATCAGCACCGAAAATAATTTACCAAAAGAATATATCGGCAAGATCAAGGTTCCCTATTCGCCTGAAAGCAGGCTCTCGGGTGTAAACAGGAAGCTTTCAAGTGCAGAAACGCTCTGGTACAGAAGAAGCTTTGACATCTCCGAGGATTTTATGAAGGACAGGCTCATAATTCACTTCGGAGCGGTCGATTTCTTTGCTGACGTATATATCAACGGCTCGCTCGTCGGCTGTCACAGCGGAGGATATACCGCCTTTTCCTTTGACATAACCGAGTTTATTCATCTCGGCGAAAACGAAATCGTCGTAGCCGTACGCGACGAGTCTGACACGTCATATCACTCACGCGGAAAGCAGAGAGAAAAGCGCGGCGGTATCTGGTACACTTCTCAAAGCGGAATCTGGCAGACGGTATGGCTTGAAAGTGTGCCGAGCGATTACATATCTTCCCTTTTGATCGTTCCGTCTATAAAGAATTCTTCGGTTTCTATTACCGTAATATCCGAGTCTGATGCTGATGCCGTTATAGAATTTAGCGGAAAGAGCTATTTGACAGCGACAAACAAGGTATGCGAAATACCGCTCGACGATTTTATAGCGTGGACTCCCGAAACGCCTCAGCTTTACGAGTTTTCGGTAACGCTCGGCAGTGACAGCGTAAACAGTTATTTTGCTATGCGAAGCTTCTCGGTTGAAAAGGACAAAAACTCTGTAATGCGTCTTTTTCTTAACGGAAAGCCCTATTTCCACAACGGTCTTCTCGATCAAGGCTATTTCGGCGACGGACTCTACACTCCCGAAAGCGACGAAATGATGGTTTCAGACATTGTACGCACCAAGGAAATGGGCTTCAATATGCTACGCAAGCACATAAAGATCGAGCCTATGCGTTGGTATTACCACTGCGACCGTCTTGGCGTGCTCGTGTGGCAGGATATGATAAACGGCGGCCGTCATTACAATCCGCTCGTTATTTCAACTCCGCTTATAACGAAGATACATTTTAAAGACAGCCGATACTCTTGGTTTGCGCGAAGCGACAAGGCGGGGCGCGACGAATATTACCGCGAGCTTGAAGAAATGGTTAAGCAGCTTATAAACGTGCCATCTCTTGCTATGTGGGTACTATTCAACGAAGGTTGGGGACAGTTTGACGCGGCAAAGGCCTACGAAAAGCTCTTATCGCTTGACAAGACGAGAACTGTCGACCACGCAAGCGGTTGGCACGATCAAAAAATCGGCGACATTCAAAGTCTGCACGTATATTTTACGAGATACAAGTTCAGTCCCGACAAGCTCGGACGCGCCGTTATACTCAGCGAATTTGGCGGCTACAATTATCGCGTAGAAGGACATTCGTTCAGCTCGCGCAGTTTCGGGTACAAGCATTTAAAAACACCCGAGGAGCTGAAAAACAGCCTCGAGGTGCTTTACAAAGAGCAGATATTCCCTGCGATAGAAAAAGGTCTTGCCGCGGCGGTTTACACTCAGCTTTCAGACGTCGAGGACGAGGTCAACGGTCTTATCACACACGACCGCGCAGAGATCAAGCTGCCCGCGCAGGAAATACGTAAGATAGTTGAGTATAAGAACAACTAAACAAACATTAAGCCGATACGGAAAACACTCCGTATCGGCTCATTTGTTTTATAAATTCGGTTCGAAGCACTTAAATACCGCTTCTGACATAACGAAAATATCTTTATCCGTGTCAAGTCTTCCCTTCTTTGCAGAAACAAAAATTCCTTCGTCAAGTCCTGTTATTGTCCCCGGTCTTCCCTTTATAACGAATACCACTATCTCGTTAGCAGATCTTTTGGGTTTTGCAAGAACACGTTCCACACGCGACGGAACATTATAACCATACCGATAACACCGCTCCCAATTGACAGTTTCATCTTCCTTGCAGTGTATGAAAGTATGTCTGTTTGCCGATTTTTTTGTAATATAAATGACAAAATTTTTATCCTTATAGTTAAAACGAACAGTCCTTATATACTCATTTTCATCTACTTTTTCACCAAATTTACGGTAATGGCTATAAAATGACATTTTTTATTCCCTTTCGCTTTTATATTTACATTATATCATACAGCAGTGTGTTTTTCAATACATCTACAAAAAATCTCCCGTAAAATACGGGAGATTTTTTATATTCAAAATTACATAAGAGATCTGTAAAGAGCCTTGATGTCTTCAACAGATACTTCTCTGGGGTTGCCGGGACGGCATGCATCGTTATATGCGTCGATAGAAAGCTGATCGAGGTCTTCTTCCTTTACGATACCCTTGAGAGATACCTTGATTCCAACGTCCTCTGCGAGCTGACGAACTGCGTCAACTGCTGCTTTGCGGTACTCTTCCTGAGTCATTTCATCTACGCCCTTAACGCCCATAGCGCGTGCGATCTCGCGGTACTTTTCGCCTGTTGCTTCTGCGTTAAATGCCATAACTGTAGGGAGAAGTGTTGCGCAAGCTGCTCCGTGAGGCATATCGTAGTATGCGGAGAGAGTGTGAGCCATAGAGTGGTCAACACCAAGACCTACGTTGGAGAAGCCCATTCCTGCGATGTACTGACCGAGGGCCATACCGTTGCGTCCTTCGGGATCGTTCTTTACAGCAGCGCGGAGCGAGCGTGCGATGATCTCGATAGCCTTGATGTGGAACATATCGGAGAGCTCCCAAGCACCGAGAGTTGTGTAGCCTTCGATTGCGTGTGTAAGAGCGTCCATACCTGTTGCAGCTGTAAGTCCTGCGGGCATAGTGGACATCATATCGGGGTCAACTACTGCAACTACGGGAATATCGTGTACGTCGATACAGGGGAACTTACGCTTGTTCTGAACGTCTGTGATAACGTAGTTGATAGTAACCTCTGCTGCTGTTCCTGCTGTTGTAGGAACTGCGATGATCGGAACGCAGGGGTTCTTTGTAGGTGCAACGCCTTCGAGAGAACGAACGTCTGCGAATTCGGGGTTAGTAATGATAATACCGATAGCCTTTGCGGTGTCCATAGAAGAGCCGCCGCCGATAGCAACGATAGCGTCAGCGCCTGCAGCCTTGAATGCTTCTACGCCGCTCTGTACGTTTTCAACGGTAGGATTGGGTTTAATGTCAGAAAATACGCTGTACTCAATTCCTGCAGCGTCAAGAAGGTTTGTAACCTTTGCTGTGATGCCGAACTTTATAAGGTCGGGGTCAGAAGCAACGAAGATCTTTTTAAATCCTCTGTTCTTGATCTCATCGGGAATTGCATTGATAGCGCCTGCTCCGTGATAGGATGTTTCGTTAAGGATAAATCTGTTCATGGTTGAAATTTCCTTTCGTTTTTTATTTAACAATCTTATTATAAAACATTCAAGCGAAAAAGTCAAGAATATATTTGGAAAATTATCCTATTATTTGATTTTCGCCAAGTGCTCTTATAATTTCTTTTCCGAGCACCTCATACCCCTCGGGTATAAAGTGAACTCCGTCATCGCAGAGGAGTGCTTTATTTGCCTTTGACACAGAGTACAGGTCAATTATTCCCGCGTCTGCTTTTTTTGCAACAGCTATCGCTCTCTCATTTCTTTTCGGAACTCTCTGACTAAATTCTCTTGCGTCGTCAACAGCAGTTGTAAGTACGATAAAAATGGGTGTGTCGGGAGAACATTTTTTTATATTCTCTACAAGCTTCAGATAAAGCTCCTCGTATTTATCATCGTCAAGATGCCATCCGTGAAGTCCGTTATTTATGATTATAGCGTCCTTGCGCTCATTTTGCTCGATAAACATCTTTATCATCGGATAGTAATAGGGGTTATCAAGTCCTTTTGAGCTTGCGAAGTTATTGAATATAAGCTTACGTCCCGCCTCTGATGTCGCATACGGAAATGTGGCGTTTGAAATTGAATCTCCGATATATAATACCCTTTTAGCTTCTGTATCATATACGTCTTCAAACCAAATACGCTCCCATTCGTACTGTTCGAGCGGACACTCGGTTATTTTTTCCTGATAAGTATAATCGTTTGTCATAATATTCACCACTTAAACAAGCTTATTTTCATCTCTTACAGCAGTAAGCTTTTCACCGTCAAGTGTGAGTCTGCATATACGCGCGGTACGCTTATCACCCGTGATTCGTCCGTCGTCTATAACGTCGCGTCCGTGATAGATAACGTAATACTCGCCGTCATATTTGATAACGCTGTTATGCCCTGTTCCTTCCTCGTATTCATTCTTGGAAATAAGCGGAGCATAGGTGTTTTCATCGGGATATTTTGTGAATTTTATCTTTGTAAGGTCTGTTTCAGACGTTTTTGCCACAGCGTAGCCGAGATAATAATATTCGTTCTCATAGCAGTTTCCCGAATAAATTATATAGTGATAATCACCCTCGCGGAAATAGAACGCGCCTTCAAGAGTATGCCAGTGCTGACCAGCCTTGAACCTGTCGCGCATAAATATCTCCTGATCGAGAGTCGGGCGCACTACCGACACAGGCTCTCCGCACACCTCGTAGGGATTTTTCATCTTATCCACAACTATATAAGTGCCTGCGCGCTCTGCATCGTAATCGTTTATCGAATAGAAGATAAAGAGTCCGCTTTCGTTTTTAATAACGTGTGAGTCGATCGCAAAAGGAGCGATAAGCTTTCTCTCATCTGCAAACGGGCCGCACGGAGTATCGGAAGACGCCACGTACATAGTCTGAAGGTGAACGTCGTCCTCGTCCTTCTTCATAAAGGACACGTACATATAGTACTTTCCGTCAATATACGTAACCGACGGAGCCCAGTATTCTTTACCGTTTTCAACTGAGAAGACAATACCTATGTCCTCATATTCGCCGCAAAGCTCCTTTGATCTGAACGCGTGAACAGCGTCAACGCCCGTAACGTACATATAAAAGTAACCGTCGTTTGCTTTTATAAGATAGGGGTCTGCTTGTGAGGGATAATTCCCTTCTTTATAGTGAATAAGCTTCATAATTTTTTATTTCCTTTCCATTTTCCATTTTTGTTTATTTTTATTATTTTAAAAACAAAGTAAATATAGTACACCTAAAATGCCGACACCGAAGAGCACCATAGAAATTACTAAAATAATTTTTGAA
Source organism: Eubacteriales bacterium (assembly GCA_045580325.1). Lineage (GTDB taxonomy): Bacteria > Bacillota > Clostridia > Oscillospirales > CAG-272 > SIG672. The sequence continues at coordinate 51,855 of JAZNNR010000005.1, read as the reverse complement.
GCCTTTTTCAGTTTTTCGCTATGTGTAAATTTAAAACCGAGCCAAGAAAGTACCGTGCCTATCGACAAAACCAGTTCAATAAACAATATTTCAAGGACAAGACTTATTTCATACATAAGCTTTGACATACCGTCCGAGCTTGCAGAAGAAAAGTACTGCGCGTAGTGTACTGCGAAATACACCCAAAGCACAAGTGCTAAAAGTAAACACACAAGGCCCAATATACAAAGCAGTTTACCTCTGTCTTTTGGTCTATTCATAAATTAAATCCTTTCCGAAATATTATCTGTCAAGATCTTTTTAAAAGCTTTATAAATTTTTTTGCGCTATAATATGTAATATTACCGACGGTATATCCGCTGTATATCTCTTTTTTTCCGTCCTTATCTGATGTTCTATCAATATAAAGGGCGTGGTTTGGTGTTGGGTGAACCATAATTATATGCTTACCTTTCGAATCGTCAAACTTTGGAAAAGCGTATGTCGTATATGACTTTGGTGTGCTTGAAATTGCAAACATCATCGGAAAACTATGTCTTCCTTTTATAAAGCCACCACCGTATCCGCCCATTTCTACACGCATATTTGCTATACAGTATTCTTTTTCATCGACAAGCGTAAAACCTCTGCGTGCCCTGAACACCAGATCAATAAAGTGAATACAGTAGGTTTCATCTGACGTAGATACCGTTATATCTTCTTTTTCGCTTATTCCAAAAAGAGATGCAAGCGGAAATCTTGTTATCTTAAATCTAATATTATTCTTTTTACACGCAGACCAAAGCGAAAAATAACAAGCTACACGTTTAATCAGAAAAATTATGATCGGAAGCAGGAAGAAAGAAAAAAATATTATGACAAGCAGTCCTATACCTACAATAGCGAAAAGTTTACTGTAATCCTCAAAAGTATCTGCTATCTGCGGAAGCTCTATACTTATGTAAAAATAGAGAAAGATTCCGAGAGGTATTCCGACAACAAGGACGAGAAAAGCTATTACAAACCAGATAGGATTTGTATTTTTCAGCTTATCAAAAATGTTTTTCTTCATTGTCATATCCTCTTTAAAAGTTTTATGAAACCCTTTGCTTCATAATAGGTGATATTGCCTACGCTATATCCACTAAACAAAGGTTTAGGGATACTGTCAATATATCTTACTTCCATAGTAGGCGGATCAAGTATGATAATATGCTCACCGTCACTTTTATCAAAATTAGGTATAGTTTTCTGGTGACCGTTTAACATCACTCTTTCCGTAGAAGTAAGGCGCGCCGTGTACATTGGCATTTTTGAAACATTTCCCGCTGCTGTTTTTGATACATCATAAGTTTTATCATCTATTAAGGTGAAAACTCTTGCGCGACCGACAACGTCAACGAAATGTATAAGATACTTTTTATCTCCGCAGATAATACATATATCTTCTTTGTTTTTTACGCCGAAAAGCGAAGCAAGCGGGATGCGCTTCATTTTAAATTTATATCCCTCTTTGGAGCAAACAGAACATAACCTAATATAGCATTTTATACGTTTAAAAGCAAATATGATAAGTGAAAAGAATATAAGTACGAGTAGTACAGCAAGCACAAGCCATAAAAGATTTTTCCAAGCCGTTAATCGCTCTACTGTATCTACCACAAGAGGAATTTTTTCAAACTCGTAACCGCGTTCCAAATAACTAAAAATCGTTACTATATTTGAAGCAGTTATGATGATCACAGGTATTATGAGTGCTGATATAATGATAAATAAAAATATTTTTTTCATATAAACACCTCCATATCTAGTACCAAATAAACATCAAATTCTTTTTAAAAATTTTATAAAATCCTTTGCTTCATAATAGGTGACATTACCTACACTATATCCGCTGAACAAGGGTTTAGGAACTCCGCCGTCAATATATCTTACTTCCATAGGCAATGGATCGAGAATAATAATGTGTTCTCCAACGCTTGTATCAAACTTTGGAAATTTCATTGTTTTTCCGCTACTTATAGTACTACTCATAACAGCAGAAAGTTTTGCACCCGACGCACCTCCGTAGTAAGCCGCACCTATACTTTTCGGCGCATCGGGAGTAGTGCGAGCTATATTGTATTCGTTTTCATTTACTATTGAAAACACACGTGCCCGACCTACAACGTCTATAAAGTGAATGTAAAATGTCTTTTCTTTGTTTTTTATTAAAATATCTTCCTTCACACGCAAACCGAAAAGTGAGGCAAGCGGAATGCGTTTTAGCTTAAATTTAAATCCAAGTCTTGCGGCTGTAAAATGCAGGCGAATATACAAGCCTATACGCCTTGTCATAAGACGCAAAAGCGGAAAGACGAAAGAATATACAGTAATCAGTAACGTAATAAATAGTACTATCGTTCCGTATCCGAGTATTTGTGCAACGACAGGTGTTTCTGTAAGCGGAATATTGGAATTTAGATAATAATCACTTGCGTCCAGAGGGGCAAATATAAAAAGCCATACTAAAAAAGCAATAAACAAATAAGTGATAATGCTTATGCTCTTCATTTTTTCAAAAAGCTTCTTCATAAGCCACTCTCCTTTTGATTATTATAGTACCAGCATATCTTACGCTTCTATTTTTATTATACCATATTCCCCATAAATGTCAATATAGGGCAAAAAAATCCTCGGAGTTATCCGAGGATTTTTGCATAAATTAAAGGTTATAATACTTCTCAAATTCTGCGGGATGAGGAATCTTGGAGAGTTCCATACATTCAGCACGCTTAGTCTTAATGAGATTTGCGATAAGCTCCTTCGGGAATACTCCGTTTGCGGTGAGGTAATCATTATCTGCTTCAAGTGCATCAAGTGCTTCGGGAAGCGACGTGGGAAGTCCCTTGAGCTTTGCCTTCTCTTCTTCGGGAAGATGGAAGAGGTTGAAGTCGTAAGGTCCCCAGCCGTTTTCGTGAGGATCGATCTTGTTCTTGATACCGTCAAGTCCTGCCATAAGAATTGCCGCATAGCAGAAATAGGGGTTACAGGTAGCGTCGGGATTACGAAGCTCGAAGCGGCGCTTTTCGGGGCTCTTTGCATAAGCAGGGATACGAATTACTGCCGAACGGTTAGAGGTTGCATATCCAACTGTAACGGGAGCTTCGAAGCCGGGAACAAGGCGCTTAAAGGAGTTTGTAGAGGGGTTTGTAATAGCGCAAAGAGATGCTATATGCTTAAGAAGTCCGCCCATAAAGTAGTGAGCAGTCTTTGAAAGATGTGCATAGCCTTCATCGTCCGAGAATACAGGCTTACCGTCCTTCATAAGAAGCATATGAACGTGCATACCGCTTCCCGCCTCGCTATAAATAGGCTTGGGCATAAATGTAGCTGTCTTATCATATTTAAGTGCAGTATTGTGAATGATATACTTTATCATCATAGTTGCATCTGCCATATGAACGACCTCGCCGAGCTGAGGCTCGATCTCAAACTGACCGGATGCGGCAACCTCGGGGTGATGGTAGTTTATCTCAATACCCGCGTCCTTCATATGCATACACATTTCACTGCGGCATTCATAGGAAATATCAAAGGGCTTTGCAATATGATAGTTCTTCTGCTTGGGTACGATAACGCCCTTGCCGTCAAGATTACTGTTCCAGTAGGACTGAACAGCGTCGACAGATGCGCTGACAGATCTTTCGCTTACGTTCCAGCTTACGTTATCAAAGAGATAGAACTCAAATTCGGGAAGAATATACATAGTATCAGCAACACCGCTATCCTGCATCGCCTTTACAGCAGCCTTGATGATGTTTCTGGGATACTGCGGGAGAGGACGGTTCTCGGGGTTGTCAATGATCATAGCGTTACCCGTCATAGAGAGTGTAGGAATCGAGCAGAAAGGATCGATTACCGCTGTGTCGGGATCGGGAATGAATACCATATCACTCTTTTCAACTACTGCATAGCCGTAGTTTGAAGCGTCAAATCCGATTCCGCTGCGCATAGTGTCTTCGGAGAAATTTTCTGCAGGGATAGTTACGTGGCGATACTGACCGTTGATGTCAACCATCTTGAAGTCAACCATTTTAATGCCCTTCTCTTTAATAAGAGCGAGGATATCCTGTACGTTTTTTGCCATTTTCTTATTTCCTTTGTTTTTATTATTTGGTACTGTATTAAAATACCATTTTACAGTATAGTTATATCACAAAAGTGGGGTGTTGTCAAGGGGATATTTAGATTGACAATCCACCAAATATATGATATAATTTCCGTTAGCGGTAACATCATTTTCTTATATTTATAAAAAGCGGAGGGTAAAATGAGCTCTATCAGAACCCGAAATCATCACTGGGACAATATAAAGTCAGTACTGATCATTCTTACTGTATTTGCCCACATACTATATCAGCTTCAGGACGTCAGCCCTATAATAAATTACATAGTCGATATAATTTATTTCTTCCATATGCCTGCGTTTATCTTTGTATCGGGATATTTTGGAAAAAGCGAACGCTCTCACAGCGCCGAATCAATACTTCGTTTCGTATTCTTATTCTTTATTTTCAACAGCGCGTATGGATTTATATACGGGTTTGATTCCCTGCTCAAGCCTCTTGTTTCATATTGGTATTTAGTAGCTCTTGTTTTTTGGCGACTCATTACGCACCATATTTCCAGTACAAAGCATATTGTTTTAGTACTGTTCTTGCTTGCCATAATAATCGGATTTCATCCTTCTGTAAACAACACGCTTGCACTTGCAAGAACTATCGGTTTCTTACCCTTTTATATGCTTGGATATAAGTTTGCAGAAAGTGATTACAGCAAGATGTGCGATGTGCGTCCGCTCAGGCGCTTCTTCTCTGCTCTCGTTATTTTAGCTGCTATCTCGCTGACACTTTACTTTTCATTTGATCTTTTATCATTTTCCGACGCGACCTTCGTGCTTGGGGCTTATGCCGACAAGCTCGACATTATCGAAAGAATTATTATGTTCTTCGTATCATTTTTAAGCATACCGCTACTGCTTTATATTTCCCCTCGAAAGAAGATGCCTCTGCTCTCTGCGTTCGGTCGTAATTCTCTGTGGATCTTTGTATTCCACCGTCCTATAACACTGCTTGCAAGCAAGTTTTTAGTAAACACGCAGGTTCTAACGATTATTGTGGCATCGTTAATTATAACGTTTGTAATATGCTTCTTATTCGGAAATGATTTTTTAGGCAATTTCCTCAACAATTTCGCAAAATCGGGAGCTGCGCTGCTAATGCAAAAAGAGAAAAAAATCTCCCTTGCAAAAATAGCGTTAATATGCGTTGTTTTAGGCTTTATTGCCCTTTCTTTTGTCGAGCCGTCAGCAGGTCTTGTAAAGCCTGTTTTGAGGTATGTTAAATCATTGTTTTGAGTTTAAATAGTAAAAATAAAGACACCCGCTGGGTGTCTTTATTTTATGTGCAGAGATAATATTTCAAAATTCATATTCTTTCTAGCAACATATTTATTTCCTTAAAATCATACCAATTCAAGCATTTCAGGTCTATTCTTGTTTTAGAAAAGGCATCAAGCCGTTTATCATTCCTTTGAGATTCATCGGCTTCAATACCGAAAACACCGTTGCCAAGCTCAATGACCTTGTAGCAGGGGTTGTAGTTATCAGTCGTAAAATACGAAAACTTTTCACGGACAATATCGCAAATCAAAACAAGACTACACGGTCCATCCGTGGTTTTATCGTGAAAATAAGATAGCAAGAAAATGATGTCGCCTTTTTTACTTGCGGAGAAATTATCGCCAAAATTGAGTTTTTGGTTTATATTCAAAACAAGTTCAGGCTTTTCTTTATTCTTTAATATCGCCAAAAATCCTTGGTAACAACCCATTCTCACTTCTGCAATCGAATAAATACAGCATAGTGCATCACACTCGGACAAAGGATAAAACCTATCATAAACAAAAGGAATCCTATCACGAACATCCCATCTCGGAAGAGAAGAAAAATCAAAATTCCAATCATTTTCAGCGTTTATATTGGTTACCATAATAAAAACTCCTGTGAATACTGTTGCTTTTTCTTTGTCAAGTTACACTGACTTAGATATCGTCATTGTCTAGCAAATAATGCAGCATTTTTTCGGGATTATCTAAAAACATTTTTGTAGTTTTAAAATGTTCAGTATTCCTATAATCCACTCTGCTAATACCGTCTTTTGAAAATTCTAAAATTTCCGCATTTGGAAAAGCCATCAACATCGGAGAATGTGTTGCGATTATAAATTGTGAGTTTTTATTTACCAGCCCATCAATTTCAGCCATTAAGGTCAGCAGCTTCATAGGCGACAAAGCTGCTTCCGGCTCGTCTAAAAGATAAAGCCCGTTTCCAAAAAAACGGTTTTGAATAATCGAGAGAAAGCTCTCGCCGTGAGATTGGTTATGTAAGGAAACTCCGCCATAGCTTTCAATGACAGGTGGGTCAAAAGAAGGCGCTTTATCCATATCGTCTATATTGGTCGCTAGATTATAAAGACTCTCTGCCCGAAGAAAGAAGCCGTCGCGCGCATATCCCCTCTTTGCAATAGATATATGCTCACAAAGTTCGGAATGAGTGTCATTGGTAGAAAAAGTGAAATTTTTTGAGCCTCCCTCGGCGTTAAAGCCGTAAGCCACCGCAATAGCTTCAAGCAAGGTCGATTTGCCTGTCCCGTTTTCTCCGACAAAAAAGGTAACGTTAGAAGAAAACGACAGTTTCTTTTCTCTTGAAAGGAACTTTATGATAGGCAGATCATTAAGATAAGATCTTTTATCTAGACCATTATCAAATACGATTTCACTTATATATTTGGACGTAGTCATTTCATATTCTCCTTGGCAGTATTGATAGAGGAAATTAAAATCCGTTTCAGTAATACTCTCTATTTTATCATTTCAACTTGATGTGTTCATTATACAATAAAATCTATTACTTTGCAACCTACAAAGTAAAAAACACTTTTTGTCACAGTGAAGAGGCACGACATTGATCTGTGTGCTTATCGCTTCGTGCACGTCTCCGTCGTGTGTCGTTTTTCAGCATCAAGGAAGGACTTACGAACCAAGATCGGCGCCTACGTAATATTTCCCTTTTCGTTATCCTTTGCGCCGATCAGCAAATCCTGCGGATTTGCGTGGTTCTACGTGCAGTAATTGCGTAATACCTGACGACCTCCGGGTTTATCGCTTCGCGCCCGTCGCCGTCGTATGTCGTTTTGTTCTCACGGCACAGCCGTGCTCCAAAACTCGCACTTTGGGCGACACCGCTTGCAAAAACGTGCCGCCGGCACCTTTTTGCTTCGCTAACCCAACGAGCTACGCTCACCGGTATATAACCCGAGAACGTAATTTAAATCTTTCTCATAATAAAAAATAAAGACACCCAAAGGGTGTCTTTATTTTTTATTGCGGGGGAAGGACTTGAACCAACGACCTCCGGGTTATGAGCCCGACGAGCTACCAACTGCTCTACCCCGCGATATATTATGCTCCGTGCGGAACATTTTCATTATATCACAAGGGTTTCCCTTTGTCAAGTCTTTTTTTAAAAAACTTATTTATTTTTTCAGCGTCTTTGCAAAGGTGAGCGCATAAACACGCTCTGCTCCCGCATCGAGAAGCTTTCTTGCGCATACCGAAAGCGAAGAACCTGTTGTAACTACGTCATCACAAAGAATGAAGGTCTTTCCTTTTACCGTATTTTCGACATTTTTACGCATAACGTACGAGCTTTCTGCGCTTACAGCTCTTTCCTGTGCGCCAAGAGTCTTTTGCTCTGCGCTTCCTGTTTTTCTAAATAATTTTTCTGTTTTTAGTGAAAAATTCTCGGCTACGTATCTCGCAAGATACTCCGACTGGTCGTGTCCCGTTTCGTTCTTTCTTGCAAGTGAGCGCGGAACAAAGGTAACTGTAATGCCCTCGGTCGAAGGGATTTCGGCATATGCCGCCTCTGACATTTCCCTTGCCATAAATTTAAACAGCTCTTTATCCTTACAGTCCTTCGCGTAAAGCACGATATTATCGGTAGTGCTACCCGAAGAAGTATACGGAGCTACGCTGACAAGCTTTTCGATAACGTCCTTACAGCTTTCGGGAATACACGAGCAGAATGCAATTGTTTTCCCGCATCTGCGGCATTTTGTTTCCTTTTCGGTCTTCCACCTTTCTCTGCATTTATCGCAAAGGACCTGATCGCTGTAATACGGAAGAATATCCTTACACGAAGCGCATTTCGGCGGAAAAACTATATTTATTACTCTTTTTACCAGCTTTTTCACAGCGCGCCTCTCTTACACGTCATACGCTTCAAGCATATAACGAAGCCCCGTATATCTTTTGGCAAGGCGCTTATTTTCGACCATCATTCTGACTATTTCGGCGCGTCCTACGATTATTACCATCTTCTGCGCGCGTGTTACCGCGGTATATAAGAGGTTTCGTGTGAGAAGCCTTGGAGAATACATATAAGCAGGAATTATAACGACAGGATACTCACTTCCCTGACTCTTATGTATAGTTATTGCGTAGGCATGCTCGATATCGTCAAGCTCATCGTACGAATATTCGGTAAGTTTGCCATCGAAATTGATATACATTTTCTCGTTCACGTTATCTATCGTTTCTATTATCCCGATATCTCCGTTGAACATTCCTTCGCCCTCTTCGCCTGAGCGAGTCCATTCTATCGAATAATTATTTCTTATCTGCATTACCTTATCGCCTTCGCGGAAGGTAATATCGCGCACCTTCTTCTCTTTTTTGTCCTGTGAACGAGGATTCTGAACGTTTCTGAGGCGCTCGTTTAGTATCTCCGTTCCTGCGACACCCTTACGCGAGGGTGTTATTATCTGTATTTCCGAAATTATATCCTTACCGTATTTTTTGGGAAGTCTGTTCATACAGAGGTCTGATATAGTAGGAGCTATTTGTGTTTCGTCCTCTCTTGAAATGAAGAAGAAATCGCCCTTTTTATCATCGAGGATAGGCAGCTCGCCGTCATTTATCGCGTGTGCGTTGGTTACTATTCGGCTCTCCCTTGCCTGTCTGTATATCTCTGTAAGGCGTACAGAGTGGAAAATATCGCTTGCAAGCAGGTCGCAAAGCACGTTACCCGCACCGACCGAGGGGAGCTGATCGGCATCTCCTATGAGAATAAATCTCGAGCCGGGCTTGACCGCTTTGAGAAGGGACGCCATAAGCATAGTATCGACCATAGACGCCTCGTCGATTATAATAACGCTTTCTTCAAGAAGGTTATTCTCATCGCGTCTGAAGCGCGGTCTATCGTCTGATGTAAACTCCATTTCGAGAAGTCTATGTATCGTTTTGGCTTCTCTCTGCGTTGTTTCGGACATTCTTTTTGCCGCACGTCCCGTGGGAGCGGCAAGTGCTACCTTTATGCCTATTTTATCAAAAATACGTATTACCGCGCGTATTATAGTGGTTTTACCCGTACCGGGACCACCTGTAAGAAGCATTACTCCGCTTGAAATAGCCTCCGATATCGCTTTTTTCTGCAAAGACTCGTACTCGACGTCCTCTTCCTCTTCAACCATTTTTATAAGCGAGTAAGCATCGTCCATATACGCCGCTGTGCTTACCTTTTCAAGAAGTGTGAGCTTCTGAACTATATAGCGCTCCGCGTCGTAATATTCCTTCAAATAAACGCATTCCTGATCGAAATACTTAACGATTACCGTTCTTTTTTCTTCGGTCAGAATATCAATGGCATCTTCGGCGGCATCACTTGAGCAGTCTATCATACCTGCGATATGCTCTGCGAGTCTTTTCTTGGGTATGAAAACGTGTCCGTTGCTCATCGCGTTTGAGCTGAGCGCATATACGACGCACGATTTTATGCGATAAGGCGACAGAAGGTCAACTCCGAGCGAAAGAGCGAATTTATCCGCGCGCTCAAAGCCTATTCCGTATATCTCGTCGCAGAGTATATAGGGATTTTGCTTTATTACGTCGACCGAGCCTGCGCCCCATCTCTTATATATCTTCATTATCGTGGACGGACCGAAATATTCTCTTAAAAAGAGCATAATATTTCTCATTCCGAACTGATTTTTGAAGGCTTCACTTATTTCCTGCGCCTTTTTAGGTCTTATTCCCGGAATATCGCAGAGAAGATGCGGAGCGTTTTCAATAACGTCGAGCGTTTCATCGCCGAACATTCCGACGATCTTCTCGGCAGTTTTCTTGCCCACGCCCTTGATTATACCCGACGAAAGATATTTTATCATCGCCGCGCCCGTTGCGGGAAGCTGCTTTTCATAATATATTACTCTGAACTGCTTACCGTAGCTTGGGTGTGTTTCCCATTTTCCCTGCGCTCTTATGATCTCGCCTTCTTGGCTGCAAGGCATAATACCGACCGCGGTGATAAGCTCGTCCTCGGTTTCAAGAAGACAAACGGTATAGCCGTTGTCGCGATTTTCAAACATAACAGTTTCTATGATTCCGTCGATAACTACAAGCTCTTCGTTTTCAAATTTTGAGTCCATACCGTTTTCTCCTTTCGTAAGTTTACTGTTTTTTATTTATGTTCTTATTATCGTTTTTACTGTCAAAATTATTATCAAATTCCCTGTTTTCCTCTTCTTTAAGAGAAGATATGGCATTATCCTTGACAAATATCCTCAGAAATGCAAGATATATAATAAAAACAACAACAAGTGCTAAAAATATTTCGCATACAAGCTGCAGCATAGAAATTCACCTCGCAGTGTATTCTATGCTGCAGTCTTATTTTTTGATTATTCAGAGAGTGCCTCTTTTATCTTATCGGCAATATCTGTCTTTTCCCAAAGAACGTTAAGCTCTTCTCTACCCATATGTCCGTATGCCGCAAGAGGCGCGTATATCGGCTTTCTAAGGTCGAATTTTTCGATAATTGCCGCAGGTCTAAGGTCCACAAGCTTTGCGATCACGTCGGCAATTTCCTCGCCTGTATAAGCGGATGTTCCAAAGGTTTCTACCATAACCGAAACAGGTCTTGCAACACCTATTGCATACGCAAGCTGAACCTCACATTTTTTAGCAATTCCCGCAGCTACCACGTTTTTTGCGATGTATCTTGCTGCGTAAGCCGCTGTTCTGTCCACTTTTGTCGGGTCTTTTCCCGAGAAAGCTCCGCCTCCGTGTCTGCCGTATCCGCCGTAGGTATCAACGATGATCTTTCGTCCTGTAAGTCCGCTATCTCCCTGCGGTCCGCCTATAACGAAGCGGCCTGTAGGGTTTACGTAGATCTTTGTTTCACTGTCAAGAAGATCTTTCGGTACGGTCGGCTCTATTACGTATTTGATAATGTCTTCTCTGATCTTTTCCTGTGTAACGTCGGGATCATGCTGTGAGGATACAACGACAGTATCAACCTTTATAGGCTTATCGTCCTCATATTCTACCGTTACCTGCGTTTTTCCATCGGGGCGAAGGTAAGACAGCTCTCCCTTCTTTCTGACCTCTGTAAGACGTTTTGCGAGCTTGTGGGCAAGTGATATAGGAAGAGGCATAAGCTCGGGAGTTTCATCGCAAGCAAAGCCGAACATCATTCCCTGATCTCCTGCGCCCGTATCGTATTTATCGTCCTCACCGTTTTTCGCTTCGAGAGATTTATCAACACCCATCGCTATATCGGGCGACTGACTATGTATAGAGTTAATAACCGCACAGGTATCGCAGTCAAAGCCGTACTTTGCTCTGTCGTATCCTATTTCTCTTACCGCTTCTCTTACTATCTCCTCATACTTTACACCCGCATTTGTGGTAATCTCGCCCATAACGTAGATTATTCCCGTAGTTGCGGTAGTTTCACAGGCAACACGTGCCATAGGATCCTTGGCAAGAATCGCATCGAGTATAGAATCTGAGATCTTATCGCATATTTTATCGGGATGACCTTCGGTTACCGATTCTGATGTAAAAAGTTTTTTCATTTCTGCTATTTTTACCTTTCTTAGTTTTGAAAATCCGGCAAACAAAAGAGCGTCAACAGTATTCCCGCAGACGCTCGCATTTATTTTGCTCTCATCTCTTAGGAATTGGCACCTTTCCGCGCTTTTGCGGTAGGTTGCTGTAGGATCAACGGGCCTATCCCTCCCCTACTCTTGATGATTTATTATTTTCTAATATTGTATCACAAACATAACTGTTTTGCAATAGTTTTCTTATTTAAAAATATATTTTTCAGGCGAATATTTGAAAAGCCGCTACAACTCCGTACGATGCAAGTGTCATAACTACTCCCGCGATCAGTACGCCGATAAAACAGGAAAGTATCGCTTTCCAGAATTTCATATCGATGAATGCCGCTACAAGCGAGCCTGTCCACGCGCCTGTCATCGGAAGAGGTATCGCAACAAAGATACATACGCCCCAAAATGAATATTTTTCAATTCTATCACGGTTCTTCTCTGCCTTACGTATAAGAAAGTTTGCCGTCTTATTTAAGAACTTTATACGGCAGGAAGACATCCATGTAATTATCTTTTTTATAAAGAGCAGTATAAACGGTACGGGCAAAATATTGCCGACAACTGACAAAACATAACTCGACCACCACTCAAGTCCGAGTGCCGCTCCGAGCGGTATCGCGCCTCTGAGTTCAATTATAGGAAGCATTGAACAAAAGAACACGCACAGCTCCTTACCGACTGTTTCAAGGAAAAAGTTTTGAATAAATTCTATCATAAAACACCGCAACTACGCAAAATTATGCGTGTAGAATTTTCGACAGGCGCTTGTAAAGTATAAGACAAACCGCCGAACACAGAACGCCTTTTATAAGATTGAACGGAACTACCGCGAAGAGTACAAAAGTAACCTTATCGTGTATAAATCCTGTTATTGCCGCGCCCGCTTTTATTATATCCTCTATCGGCATAAAGGCAGAATACATCGGAAGCATAATGAAGTAGTTTATAAGTCCGCCCGCAATAGCGAGAGAGGCTATTCCGACTGCCATGCCGATAAGCGCACCTTTAAGGCTCTTTCTGTACTTATATATCAGAGAAGCAGGAACAGTAAGGCAGCAGCCTGTAACAAAGTTGGCAAATTCGCCTACAAATCCCGTTGACGTTCCGTTTATAAGGATATTTAGAGCATTTTTCACAAATTCCATAATTGCCGCTGCTACCGGTCCAAGCGCAAAGCCGCCCATAAGTATGACCGATTCGCTGAGATCAAGCTCATAAAAGCTCGGTGCCACAAAAACGAGCGGAAACTCAAGCAACATTATTACCACCGAAAGCGCGGAAAGAAGCGCAATTTTAACTATGTATTTTATTTTTGTGTTTTTCATTTTTATTTCTCCTATATTAAAAATATCGGAGAAAAGACAGTATAAAATTACCGAAAATACGGGAAATCTATCTTTTCTCATCCGGACTTTACCGTCGGTACAGGAGTTTCACCTGCTCGGCGCTTCTAAGCGTTTGCGGACTTTAACCGCCGGTGTGGAATCTAACCAACCCTCAAAGTATAGTATACAAAAATATACGGCGGACGGTTACCCGCCCGCCGTATGCGTCAAGCTTTAATTACAAATTATTCGATAATTGTAGCAACAACGCCCGATCCTACGGTTCTACCACCCTCACGGATAGCGAAACGAAGACCCTTTTCAATAGCGATAGGTGTGATGAGTTCAACGCTCATATCAACGTTATCGCCGGGACGGCACATTTCAACGCCTTCGGGAAGGTTGATTGTACCTGTAACGTCTGTTGTTCTGAAGTAGAACTGAGGTCTGTAACCAGCAAAGAAGGGCTTCTGACGTCCGCCTTCTTTTTCGGTAAGAACGTAAACCTGTCCAACGAACTTGGTGTGGGGCTGAACAGAGCCGGGCTTACAGAGAACCTGTCCACGCTCGATTTCGTTCTTTGCGATACCACGGAGAAGTGCACCGATGTTGTCACCAGCCTGAGCTTCGTCAACGATCTTATGGAACATTTCAACACCTGTAACGGTTGTGGACTTCTTTTCGTCGGAAAGACCAACGATTTCGCAAACGTCACCGATCTTAACTGTACCACGCTCTACTCTACCTGTAGCAACTGTACCACGTCCGGAGATCGAGAATACGTCTTCAACAGGCATAAGGAAAGGAAGGTCAGACATACGGTCGGGAGTAGGAATGAAGGAGTCTACTTCGTCCATGAGCTCAAGGATAGGAGCGTACTCAGGAGAGCTGAGGTCTGTGGAAGCAGATTCAAGTGCATCACGTGCGGATCCACGAACGATAGGTGTGTCATCGCCGGGGAAGTCGTACTGAGAAAGGAGATCACGGATTTCCATATCAACGAGGTCGAGAAGTTCGTCGTCGTCAACGAGGTCAGTCTTGTTCATGAATACAACGATTGCAGGAACGCCAACCTGACGTGCGAGAAGAACGTGCTCACGAGTCTGCTGAAGAGGTCCGTCTGTACCTGCAACAACGAGGATAGCGCCGTCCATCTGAGCTGCACCTGTGATCATGTTTTTAACATAGTCAGCGTGTCCGGGGCAGTCAACGTGTGCGTAGTGACGAGCATCTGTTTCGTACTCAACGTGACGAGTGTTGATTGTGATACCTCTTGCTCTTTCTTCGGGAGCATTGTCGATCTGGTCGTATGCCATGAATTCAACAGTACCTGTCTTAAGACCGAGGGTCTTTGTGATAGCCGCTGTAAGAGTGGTCTTACCGTGGTCAACGTGTCCGATAGTACCAATGTTAACGTGCGGCTTAGTGCGTTCAAACTTAGCTTTTGCCATTGTAATTATTCCTCCTGAACAATTATTTATTTTTTATTTTTGTTTTTTATTTTAGCTTAAATTAAGCTTTTTTCTTGATTATTTCTTCCTGGATGCTCTTAGGCACTTCTGCGAAGTGGCTGGGCTCCATAGAATAGTTACCACGTCCCTGTGTAGAGGAACGAAGGTCGGTAGCATAACCGAACATTGTAGAAAGCGGTACTTCTGCAATGATCTCTGCTGTACCCTTGTTGTCTTCCATAGAAACTACGTTTCCGCGGCGAGACGAGAATCCACCGATTACATTACCCATGTATTCGGAAGGAACAACTGTAACGACCTTCATGATCGGCTCTGTAAGAACAGGGTCAGCCTTTCTCATAGCTTCCTTGAATGCCATAGATCCGGCAATCTTGAACGCCATTTCCGAAGAGTCGACTTCGTGGTAAGAACCATCATAAAGTGTTATCTTAATATCAACGGTATTATATCCTGCAACTACACCGGTGAGCATTGCATCTCTGATACCTGCGTCAACTGCGGGAATATATTCCTTAGGAACTACGCCGCCGACGATAGCATCGACAAACTCGTATCCCTTTCCGGGCTCGTTAGGCTCGAGCTTGATCTTAACATGACCGTACTGACCTTTACCACCCGACTGTCTTACGAACTTACCTTCTGCCTCAACAGCCTTACGAGCTGTTTCCTTGTAGGATACCTGAGGCTTACCGATGTTAGCTTCTACTTTGAATTCTCTGAGAAGTCTGTCAACGATAATTTCAAGGTGGAGCTCACCCATTCCGGCGATAATTGTCTGACCTGTTTCTTCATCAGTGTAGGTTCTGAAGGTCGGGTCTTCTTCTGCAAGCTTTGCAAGAGCGATACCGATCTTTTCCTGTCCTGACTTTGTCTTAGGCTCGATTGCAACCTTAATAACGGGTTCCGGGAATTCCATAGACTCGAGAACGACCTCGTCAGCACCTTCAAGGCAGAGGGTGTCTCCTGTCGATGTATTCTTAAGACCTACTACTGCGGCAATATCACCTGCGTAGCATACGTCTATATCCTTTCTGTCGTTAGCGTGCATCTGAAGGATTCTTCCCATACGCTCGCGCTGTTTCTTAGAGGAGTTATATACGGTAGTTCCTACGGGAATTGTACCGGAATATACTCTGAAGAAGCAAAGCTTTCCGACATAGGGGTCTGTCATAATCTTGAATGCGAGAGCTGAGAAGGGTGCGTTATCGTCAGAAGGACGTTCAACCTCTTCACCGTCTTCGTTTGTACCGCGGATCGCAGGTACGTCGATAGGCGAGGGCATAAAGTCAACGATAGCGTCAAGGAGCTTCTGTACTCCCTTATTCTTATAAGATGTTCCGCAAACTACGGGAACGAGCTTGTTCTCGATAGTAGCTTTACGGAGTGCAGCCTTAAGCTCGTCGACTGTGATCTCTTCGTCCATAAGGAACTTTTCCATCAGGTCGTCGTCTGTTGCTGCGATGGCTTCTACCATCTTCAGTCTGTACTCTTCAGCAAGCTCTACCATATCTGCAGGGATAGGTTCAACTCTCATGTCCTTACCGAGGTCGTCGTAATATACGTCAGCCTCCATATTCATAAGGTCAACGATACCCTTGAAGTTTTCTTCTGCTCCGATAGGAAGCTGAATCGGTACCGGATTTGTTTTGAGTCTGTCTACGAGCATTCCAACAACGCGGTAGAAATCAGCACCCATTATATCCATTTTGTTAATGTAACACATTCTCGGAACCTGATACTTATCAGCCTGTCTCCAAACGGTTTCAGACTGAGGTTCAACACCGCCCTTTGCACAAAGAACGGTAACAGCTCCGTCAAGAACTCTGAGCGAACGCTCAACTTCCACAGTAAAGTCAACGTGTCCGGGAGTATCAATGATGTTTACGCGGCGGCCCTTCCAGAAGCATGTCGTAGCAGCAGAGGTAATTGTAATACCTCTCTCCTTCTCCTGTTCCATCCAGTCCATTGTCGCTGTACCTTCATGGGTATCACCGAGCTTGTGATTTATACCTGTATAGTAGAGAATTCTTTCGGTTGTTGTCGTTTTTCCGGCGTCGATATGCGCCATAATTCCGATGTTACGAGTATTCTCAAGTGAGTATTCTCTAGGCATAGACTTTTTTCTCCTTTATTTTATACAAAGCGTTTCATTTAATATCTTTTGTTATTTAGGCTGCCTTTCGAAAAACACAGCCGTTATAATTAATATCTGTAATGTGCAAACGCCTTGTTCGCCTCTGCCATTCTGTGTGTTTCGTCTTTTTTCTTGATTGCGCCGCCCATATTGTTAGCAGCGTCCATAATCTCGCCTGCAAGACGCTCAGCCATTGTCTTTTCGCTACGAGTTCTGGCAAAATTTCTGATCCAACGAAGTCCAAGAGTCTGTCTTCTTTCGGGTCTTACTTCCATAGGAACCTGGTAAGTAGAACCACCAAGACGGCGAGCCTTTACTTCGAGAACCGGCATTACATTTTCGAGAGCCTGGGTGAAAACCTCAAGTCCGCTCTTGCCTGTCTTTTCTTCAACAGCCTTGAATGCGTCGTATACGATCTTCTGAGCCACGCCTCTCTTACCGTCATACATTATGTTATTGATAAGCTTTGTTACGAGCTTAGAATTATACATAGGATCCGGTAATACGTCTCTTTTGGAAATTTGTCCTCTTCTCGGCACTGTACTTCCCTCCTTCATAATAATAAATGATATCATAGGTACTCGAAAGATTTCTTCCGTAAATGCAAAGTCGATAATGTGAAATATAACAGTAAACGTTATTTAAAATCAACAGTTGTCGGTACTCTGCTTTAAACGATAAAGAATTTAATACCTTTTTCGGATCTCTCCGAAGTCAGAGCTTACTTTTTCTTAGCTCTCTTTGCACCGTACTTAGAACGGCTCTGCATACGTTTGTCAACGCCCTGTGTATCAAGTGTACCGCGAATGATGTGGTAACGTACACCAGGGAGGTCACGAACTCTTCCTCCGCGGATAAGCACTACAGAGTGCTCCTGAAGATTATGTCCGATTCCGGGAATGTAGGTTGTAGCTTCAAGTCCGTTTGTAAGTCTTACTCTGGCGATCTTACGAAGAGCCGAGTTAGGCTTCTTAGGGCTGGTTGTGGAAACCTTTGTGCAGACGCCTCTCTTCTGAGGAGAACTCTGGTTTGTGGGTTCATTCTTCAGTGTGTTGAAGCCCTTCTGCAAAGCTGCAGCCTTGGACAGATAAATCTTGTCGTGTCTGCCCTGTCTGACAAGCTGGTTAAATGTTGGCATGTGGCACCTCCTTACCTGCTGATTTTGTGTTTAATATTATATCTCAAAGGCATAAACCTATGGGCTGACATAACTTTACACCATAAGACTCTAAAATTATACCATTTTATCTTCAAAATGTCAAGCATAGTTTTTGAGCTACAATATTTTCTACGATTTGCACAAGTTTTATACTTTTTTTGAAATATTAACTAACATTTTTTACATTTTTATATAAAATTTACACAAAGAACCGAAGTCTTTTCAGACTCCGGTCCTTAAATTTATATTATTATTTGTAAATTATTCAGCTTCTTCCTCTTTAGGATTCATAAGTTCAAACCAGATCTCGTACTGTGAACGGAAGGAATAAATTTCGTCTTCTCCGTTCTTAAGCGCTGCCTTTACGTATTCGTCATTCTTTACCCAGTTAGAGAGCTCTGTATAGAATTCGTCAAAGGTATAAGGAACACCTGTTGCAGGGTTGATAGTATCCGAGAAATCGGCAATTTTAAGAAGAAGCTCCGAATACATCATTTCAAGATTTTCCTCAACATCTCTTGCGAGATACTTGTTTTCAGCCGTTTCTTCAAAATCGGTCATTTCGTTATACTTAAACTCAAATCCAAGATAAGGAGTAAGGAGAAGCTCAGAAAGAGCTGTTTTGCCGTGCTTCCAACCGTTTGCAGAAAGAGCAAGTTCTTTTTCTGTCATATCAGAGCACTGCTTTGTAAGGAAAACGTTACCTACGCCGTATCTGTTCATATTATACTCGCAGCCTTCCATTTTGGTAAGAATTCCGCTCACAGGATCAACGGTATAATGCTTGTTTTCAACGCCGTAAAGAAGGGTGTTTACAAACTGAGAGTTAGTATAAAGCAGGGACAAAATCTTAAATGCACGAGTGGGATCCGAGGAGAATGTGCAGACGCCGAACATCGAGTTGTAGATAGATTCTGTAGTTGCAAGGGGTTTAACAACAGGAACTACATAGTAGTCTTCCTGATACTTTTCTACTGTTTCTGCGGTTCCTGAAACGTAGCAGGCACCGAACTTCTTGGAGAAGTCAACCTCATAAGTGTGTTTCGGCATTTCTCCGCCTGCTGATCTGAGATTACAGATCGTTGCTATCTGAGACTTGACCTCAGGGAGTGCAAGAATGCTGTTCGGTAAGAAGGTTGTAGAAAAAATATTAGGCTGATCCACATCCGAAATATACTGTCCTACAACAGATTCTTTATTGCCCGTAACTGTTGTAATACCCATATTGGTAACGTTATAAAGCGGGATAACGTCGCTTTCGTTTTTAGCGAGATTTACGAGGAAATCGTTTATAGAATCAAGTCCCTTGATGTCTTCCGCTTTAGTTGTTCCCCAGCTTGTATAAAGCTCTTTATCTACGAGGAGATACTGATAATCCTGATATACCGAGTTTCCTGAAATAGCATAGAGAGATTCGTCGATCACACCGATACTACGAAGAGCCTCGGGAACGTGCTTGGAAATAAGCGTACCTTCTCCGTCGGTAGAGGTCATACAGTCAGATCCCTCGAGAGCGTACAGCCAACCTCTCTCTGCAAATTCACGAAGCATAAGAGGATCGTTAACAAGAAGAATATCAACCTGATTGGGATAGGTTTCAGGATACTTTATCTCATCTCTTCCGAATTCATTCTTTATGTAAGAATCGTTATCTGCAATAGAAGTATCTTCGTTGGTGAAGTCATAAAATGCTTCTTCTCTTGCTTCAAGCTTCTTGGTTATAGCTCTGCGATATTCATCGGGAGTATATATATCAAGTTTTACTTCTATACTGTAAAGCTGTTTTGTAATTGTGCTGAGCGCATCTTCTACTGCAAGTCTTGCATCCTCAGAAGGCTTTTCATCGGACACGAGCGCAACTACAACGGTCATAGCGCGTGTAGATGTGTCTGTTGCAACGTAAGAGTTATTACATCCTGCAAGTACCCCAACAAGAGTAACCAGACAGAGTATCGCGGCAACTAATCTTTTTTTCATTATTGGATTTCCTCCTTGTCAAACATACCGCACTTTCGCGGCATAGCCTTTTATAACATTCCTATTTTACACTATCTCGCGGGTTATGTCAAGAGATTTTTCACCCTTTAAAAAAACATTTTTACTGTCATTTAAACATAATCGGCCATTTTTACACTTTGTTAATTTATTTTAGCCAACCGGTATGGGATATTTTTAAGCATATTTACCATCTGCTTTGGCGATGTATAACAAATAACAAGTGTCTTTATTGGAAATTATGCCGATTTTATTACGGATCGAGATAATCTTTAAGTCTTTTCGATCTGCTCGGATGGCGGAGCTTACGAAGCGCCTTTGCCTCTATCTGACGTATACGCTCTCTTGTTATGTTAAATTCCTTACCAACCTCTTCGAGAGTTCTCATTCTTCCGTCGGTAAGACCGAATCTCAGCATAAGAACGTGTTCTTCTCTCGGAGTAAGTGTATGGAGCACTTCAAGAAGCTGTTCTCTGAGCATTGTCTGCGAAACAGCATCCGACGGTGCGGGAGAATCGTCGTCCTGAATAAAATCGCCGAGATGGCTGTCCTCTTCTTCGCCTATCGGCATTTCAAGAGAAACGGGATCAAGTGCTATTTTGGAGATCTCACGTACCTTTTCGGGAGATATTTCCATTTCCCTTGCGATCTCATCGATTGAAGGCTCGTGTCCGAGCTCCTGCAGAAGCTGTCTTGAAACTCTTGACACCTTGTGTATAGTTTCAACCATATGAACGGGAATTCTTATCGTTCTCGCCTGATCTGCAATAGCTCTTGTTATAGCCTGTCTTATCCACCATGTTGCGTAAGTAGAGAACTTATAGCCCTTACGGTAGTCAAACTTTTCAACAGCCTTGAGAAGACCGAGGTTGCCCTCCTGAATAAGATCAAGGAAAGAAAGACCTCTTCCCGAATGTCTTTTAGCAATACTTACGACAAGACGTAGGTTTGCTTCGACAAGATCGTTTTTAGCGCTTTCGTCGCCCTCAAACATACGCTGTGCAAGCTCTGATTCTTTTTCTGCGCTCAGAAGGGACACCTTGCCTATTTCCTTGAGGTACATTCTTACAGGGTCGTCTATTGCAAGACCTTCCTGTGCGAGCATTTTTTCCATATCCTCTGCGGACTCATACTGCTCTATTTCGCTTTCGATTTCGGTTGCATCTCCGTGCTTGATATAGCCGTCTATTTCATCTTCTGCAAGCTCGTCGTTTCCGTCAAACGCCTGCTCGATATGCTCGAGGTTGAGATCTTCGTCCTCGAGTGCAGAAATAAGCTCGCTTTCAGAATAATAGGGCTGAGCATCATTTTGACCGATTATATCGTTTACGTCAACGATCTTATCTTCATCAGTGATCTTCATTTATGTCTTCCTTTCTTTGTAACACATAGATTTCTATGTATATTTACCTTTATTTTAAATTATTTTCAGTTCTCTGCTTTATCCGACTTTTTTCGCTTCATATTTATGATATCCTGTATATCAAGCTCGGATCTTAGTTTTGCGCCTGCAAGCGTCTTTCTGCACTCACGAAGTACCTCAAGAGTATTATTTGTAAGAGAGCGTCTTGAAATGCACATTTTAGTTACGCGCGACAGCTCATCGACCTCTAAAAATTCTCCAAGTTTACCTTCAAGTACCGCTGCATTTTCTTCGCTTTCCTCGACAGCGCAAAGTACTGCGCCGCATACTTTTTTTCCGAAAGCGGTAAACATTTCATCTTCTGTCAGAGGATCGCCGTTTTTGGAAATTTCACGCAAATATTCTGGGTGAAGTATGATAAGCGCGAGAATCGCTTCCTCGGCTGCTGCCGCTTTGGGATTTTTTATATAGTCGGGATTTGTGCGGTCGCCGTAGCCTTCGCTTGCGAGCATTATTTTTTTCGACTCTTCTGCCGCTGCTATTTTATCGCGTTTTGAGATGAAGCGGTCTATATCCCTTTTCATAACGTCGGGAGTGATACCGAGTTTGGGTGCGGCAACGTGGGTGTATATTTCCCTTTCTGCTGCCGACGTTACCTGTGCTATGAGCTTTTCACTTTCGTCAAGTGCTTTTATTTTTTCGGAGGTTATCCCGAAATCGTATTTTGCTAAAATTTTTCCGAATTTATAATCGAATTCGGTCTGAGAGCCTTCGATAAGCTTTCTGAAGCTCTCCGAGCCGAATTTCTTTATGTATTCGTCTGGATCCTTTGCCCCGTTCATATGAATTATCTTCGTTTCCACACCGACCTCACCGAGAAGTTTGAACGCTTTATCAGCCGCGGTCTGTCCCGCACCGTCGCTGTCATACGAAATAATTACCTTTTTTGTATATCTTTTGAGCATACGCGCGTGCTCGGGTGTTATTGCCGTACCGAGCGTCGCTACCGCATTCGTAAAGCCCGCGCAGTGAAGCGCGATAACGTCCATATAGCCCTCGCAGAGTATTATCTGCTCAGCGCAGTAGTTTTTAGCGAAATTCATCGCGAAAAGGTTTCTGCTCTTTTTGAATGCGGGAGTATCCGATGAGTTCAGATATTTCGGCTTTGAATCGTCCATAACTCTTCCGCCGAAGGCTATGACATCGCCCGACACGCTGAGTATAGGAAATATCACGCGGTTTCTGAAATAGTCATACGGTCTGCCTGTTTTTTGACTGACTCCGCATAGGAACGCAGATGCCATTTCGTGATCGGCATATCCCTTTGAGCGAAGCAGATCGGTCAGCGCGCCAAAGCTGTTTGGTGCAAAGCCGAGTCCGAAATGTCTTATATGAGAGTTTGAAAGTCCGCGTTTTTTGGTAAGATACTCGTAGCCTTCTCTACCCTCGGGCGACATCAGCTTTTCATAGAAAAACCGAGCCGCTATCTTATTCATTTCAAGGACTCTCTCTTTACGTCTTGCTTCCTGTCTGTCAGTATCATTTTGCGCTATCGTTATACCTACACGCTTTGCAAGAAATTCAAGTGCTGACCTGTAATCGAGGTTTTCCGCACGTCTTACAAAGGTTATTACGTCGCCGCCCGCACCGCATCCGAAGCAGTAGAAATTGCCTTCGTTTGAAAAAACGGTGAAGGACGGTGATTTTTCGCTGTGAAAAGGACAAAGACCGACGAGATTTGAGCCTGCACGCTTGAGCGTTACGTACTGAGATATAACGTCTTCGATATTATTTCGGAATTTTATTTCTTCAATAGTTGACTGTTCTATCGCCATACCTTTATCCTTTCTGAAGTATTTTACTTTTATTTAATCTTAAAATCCCATCCAGAGCTTCGGAACGTATATTTCGCTGTACGTTCTTATCGCATATCTATCGGTCATTCCCGAAATATAGTCGCAAGCCGCACGCTCTTTGCCTTCTTCGTTTACTGTCTGCGTAAACTCCGCGGGAAGCTTTTCGGGATTTTTGACAAAGTAGGTATAGAGTGTTTCAACAACTGCCTCCGCCTTATATTCCTCGGATTTAGCCTCCGAATTGAAATAGACCTTATCAAAGAGGAATGACCTCAGCTCCTCGGTAGACGCGAGAAATTCGGGCTCCATTATTATATCGTCTTTATTTTCACTCGCTCTTACGATGCTGTTTACCATAGAGTTTATTCGCTCGCCGTGTGTCTTTCCGAGCACGTCGGTAGCGTTTTTCGGAAGCATTTCCTGTGAAAGTATACCTGCGCGAAGAGCGTCGTCGATATCGTGGTTTATATATGCAATTCTATCGGCAAATTTTATTACTCTGCCCTCAAGTGTGCAGGCAATATCCTTTCCGCTGTGCATCAGGATACCGTCGCGCACCTCATATGTAAGATTTAATTTTTCAAGCTTATCGGCAACGCGAAGACTTTGCTTACTGTGAGTAAAATCTGAACTATAACACTTTTGAAGCACTCTTTCGCCTGCGTGTCCGAAGGGGGTATGCCCGAGGTCGTGTCCGAGTCCTATCGCTTCGGCAAGGTCCTCGTTAAGCGAGAGCGAACGGCATATAGTACGCGCTATCTGCGTTACCTCGAGAGTATGTGTAAGGCGCGTTCTGTAATGGTCGTGCTCGGGAGAAAGAAAGACCTGTGTTTTATGCATAAGTCTTCTGAACGATTTGGAGTGGGTTATTCTGTCCCTGTCGCGCTGAAACTCCGTTCGCATATCGTCGGGAGTTACAGGCGCAAGTCTGCCCGCGGTATTTTCCGACAAAAAAGCATACTGAGAAAGCGTTTCGCGCTCTCTTTTTTCAAGCATACTTTTTATGCTTGTTTTTTCTGCACTTACCTTGTCAGCTTTTACGCACATGGCTCTATCCTCCGAAACAAACATTAAAGTTCACTATATAATATACGCAAATATTTACAAAAACCCTTTTTTATTATAATTACCAAAAGTTTTAATTAAAGAGCCGGTGGCAAATGTTTACAGTTAATTAACATTTTTTGCCGTCAAGCAATACTTTCACACACACATTATTAACAATTTTGTTTTAAAATTTATTATGGATATTTTTATAACTCAGCTACACGTAAAGGAAGCGGTGCAAAATTGATAAAAGTAAAAAATCTTACCAAGTATTACGGCGATCTTACAGCCGTAAATAACCTATCGTTTAACATTGAAGGCGGACACGTATACGGTCTTCTCGGTGCAAACGGTGCGGGAAAATCAACTACTATGAATATGATCACAGGCTGTCTTGCACCCTCCTCGGGTACTGTTACAGTCGGCGGATACGATATGATTTCGCAGCCCGAGAAGGCAAAGGCTCTTATCGGTTATCTTCCCGAGGTACCCCCTCTTTATACCGATATGACTCCCCGCGAATATCTTGGCTTTGTCGCGTCGGCAAGACGTATGAAGCGAGATGAAGCTGAGGGCCACATCGAAGAAATTATGGAGAAAACCAAGATTTTAGGAGTCGCGGACAAGCTGATAAAGACTCTTTCAAAGGGTTACCGTCAGCGTGTGGGCATCGCGCAGGCTATCATCGGAAATCCCGAAATAATTATCCTTGACGAGCCTACCGCAGGTCTTGACCCGCGTCAGATAATCGAGATACGCGAGCTCATCTCCGAGCTTGGCAAAAAGGGCACGGTTATCGTTTCAAGCCATATTCTCACCGAGATCGAGGAAATATGCGACAGGATAATAATAATCTCCTCGGGCGAGGTCGTTGCCTGCGATACTCTTGAAAATCTTCACAGCAAGTACGTAGGTCCCGATACCCTTACTCTCTCGGTAAAGGCAACGCCCAAGCAGGCTGTCGAGATACTCAAAAAGGTCGGAAAGCTCGGAAAAATATCTCTCGAGCCCGACGGGGATATTTGTGAGATAGTGATAGAAGCTCCCAGGGACAGAGATATACGCGAGGATTTGTTCTTCGCTTTCTCAGAGGCAAAGAAGCCGATAATAGCTATGACAAGGCAGAACACAAGCCTTGTAGACCTCTTCCTTAAAGCGACCGACAGCGAGGTAGCTGAATATCCCGAGGACATCTCCGAGGACGATGACATAAAGAGCGCCATACCCTCAATAAAGGATTTTCTTCGCAGCTCTTCCCTTTCTAAAAAAGCGGAAGATAACGATGACGATGATGACGACGAAGACGACACCTACAAGCCGCTTTTTAGTCGTAAATAAGCCTTTTTCTACACATATTACACAGAAAGGACTAAAATATGTTTGCAGTTTACACGCGTGAAATGAAAAGCTTTTTCAATAATTTCACGGGATATATAACGATAGCATTCTTTCTTCTCTTCGCGGGAATATTCGTTACGGTAAACAATCTTTTTGTGGGAAGCTCGGCTATTGAGTCTTCCTACTCAAATACCGTACTCGTATATCTCTTTGCGATACCGATACTCACAATGAAAACGATGTCAGAGGAAAAGCGTACGGGAACGTACACCTTGCTCCGCTCACTCCCTCTTAAAACGACAGACTATATTCTCGGAAAGTATTTCGCGGTAATTACTATGCTGCTTATTCCGACCGTTATAATCTTTTCATACACGATTATACTTTCCTTCTATGGCGATATAAATCTTCTTTCGGCAATTTTCGGCACGCTTGCCCTTTATCTGTGCGGCTGCGCTCTTGCCTCTATCGGTCTGTTCATATCATCTCTTACAAGCAGTATGGTGAGCGCTGCTATAAGCTGCTTTGGTGCTATGCTTCTTATCTACTTTATGCCTGCGCTTACTATGCTTCTTCCCGCAAGTGCGCTTGGCTCTATGATAGTTTTTACTCTTCTCATACTCCTTCTCGGTCTGCTTGTGTATAAAGTATCGGCAAATCTGACCTTTGCGCTCGGATTTACCTGTGTGAGCGAGCTTATACTTCTCGGCGCGTATTTTGTCAAATCGGAGTGGCTTGAGGGTGGTGTGAGAAAGCTATCCTCTGCGCTTTCAGTAATAGGCAGAGTCGAAGCATTTACCTCCACAGCGATACTCGATCTCTCGTCAATACTCTATTTTATAACGGTTGCTTTTATATTCGTATTTTTCACCGTTCAGTCGGCTGAAAAAGCCCGTTTGGGCTGATAGGAGGTGGAAATTATGAACAAGTCAAGTAACAAAAATTCATACGGAACGTACGGTATTATTCTGACTGTTATCGTTTTGCTCACGGCTATAGCTCTAAATCTTCTCTTCTCCCTTCTGCCCGATTTTGTGAGAAGAATAGATATTTCCACCGAAAAGCTGACCGAGGTGTCGGACGAAGCAAGGAAACATTTAAAGGAAAATCTCGACAGCAACGTATATATGTATCTCGTTGCCGAGTCGGGCACAGAGGACCCCTCTGTAAGCGAATTTCTGAAAAATCTTACCAAGGCAAATTCAAAAATCAAGTTCACGTCTATCGATCCGACCGTAAAGCGTAGCTTTATTGAAAAGCTTATCGGAGAGTCGCCCGACGAAATTTCAGACAATACGATAATCATGCACGGTCAGAAGTACGGTACAGTCAAGGTCATTTCCCCCGAAACGCTTTACACCTACGAGGCTTTTATCGTAAACACCGAAAGCGAAGCATTTGAATCCTACGGAGAATATTCCTACGGCGAATTCGTTTCTCTTTACGCCTCTATGGCAGACTATTTCGAAAGCGGTTATGCCTACTACGAAACAAAATTCGGCGGTGAAACAACACTTATTTCTTCGATAGACTACGTTACGACCGATCCTGAAAATATGCCAAAGGTCTATTTTACAACGATGCACGGCGAAACTGCCGCGACAGAGGCTCTTGCCGATCTGCTCGAGCTTTCCAATCTGCCTGCTGATTGGGTAACCCTTTCAAAAAAGCCACCCGAAGACGCGGGTGCTATCGTAATGAACTCTCCGATAACTGACATCAGCGAGAGCGAAGCAAAAATACTTGAAGAATATCTCAGTAGCGGCGGCAAGCTCGTGCTTACGACATCACACGTCTATATAGCATCTCTGAAAAATCTGTCCGCACTTCTTGAAAAATACGGTATGACGGCAGAGGCAAACGAGCTTCACGAGTCTAATTCGGCATATTTTTATCCCGGATACTCGCATTTTATTCTCCCTGCGACAGATACCCTTTCACAGCTTTGCGGTGTTGAAAACCACTATTTTCTGACCTCGTCCGCTCACGCGATAAAGACAAACACATCGCTTGAGGATATGAGATATACTACCCTTTTGCAGACGACAACGGGCGCATACTATGAGAAAAACGAAGAGGGTGAAAAGAGCGAAAAAGCACAGTATTCTATCGCTGTTTCAGCCTCCAAAAAGGACGCCGGCGAGATAATCTGGTTTGCCGCTCCGAATATTCTGACAGACGAGGACAATACCCTCACGGGCGGCGGAAACTACTCATATTTCAGCGCACTTCTCGCGATTCTTTGCGAAAAGGAGTCTGTATCCTTTGCTTCCAAGCTGCTTGAAGAGGACGTGCTTACGATATCCTCGGGACAGGCAAGCTTCTGGGCGGTGATCCTTATCGCTGTAATTCCCTGTGTGTTCGTGATATGCGGTATCATCAAGGTTAGAAAGAGGAGGCGCGGCATAGCGTGAAAAGAAGATCCACACTTATAATCTGCGCCTGTGTATGCCTTGTTATTTTTGCGCTCTATTTTATACTATCTTCTCTGCCTGATCGCGAAAAAACTCCCGACGGCGAGGAAAATGCTTATCTTTACATCGACCAGACCGACATAGCGGACATAATCGGATTTTCATTCGCGGGCGGAGATTTCGACCTTTCATTTGAAAAAGACGGGAGCGGCGCTTGGAAATACAGCGAAAACCTTTCGCTTCCCGTAAATAAGGCTTTTGTAGAAAAAACTCTTTCGAGCATCGAGTTTTTCCTTGCAAACAAAGAAATAGCAAGAGATCTTTCCGAAAAAGAACTCTCCGAGTACGGTCTTGACACCCCTAAGTACACGCTCACACTCACGCTTGAAAAAGAAGAAAAAACCTATCTTTTCGGCGATTTTATTGAGTCAAAGGGACTCTACTACGCCACCGAAAAGGGCTCTGGTGCAGTCTATCTTGTTGAGCGCACCTACGTTGACTCGTTTTCTCTTGAAATTACCGATTTCCTCACGTTTGACACTCTCCCCGACATAAAAGCCGAAAATGTGAAATGCGTAGAAATCGTATGCGGAAATTACTCGGAGAAAATAACGCCCGACGACGATAAATCTTCGAAATTTATATCTACACTCTGCGACATAAAGCTTGAGGAGTTCGTCGATTTCAGAAGTGAAAAGCACGGCATCTACGGGCTTTCCGAGAGTGATGCCATAAGCGTTTATATCACCTACGTGGGCAGCGAAAACGCTCTCTTCACGCTCGCTCTTAAATTCGGACTCGGAGAAAGCGCGGAGCTGACCTATATGCTCGCAGGAAACGCGGTAAAAGAGGGCGATAGCAATTCCCACGTCTTCTCCGATATGGTATATCTGCTGTCTGAAGCCGACAATGACATAATATACGGCTATATACACAAGGCATTTTCGGAAAAATAATCTAAAAGAGGTAAAAATGATAATATACAACGGAAGACCCGAAAACTGTGAGGGACGTATTGAAAAAGAAATACGCTCTTACGATTTTCTTGATAAGATCGGCGTAAAATACACGAGAGTCGATCATGAGGCAGCTATGTCAATGGTCGCCTGCCGTGAGATAGACAAGGAGATCGGAACAACTATATGCAAGAACCTTTTTCTCTGCAACCGTCAAGAAACGAGCTTTTATCTGCTTATGATGCCCGCGCACAAAAATTTTAAGACGAGCATCGTTTCATCGCAGGTCGGCTCTTCCCGACTCTCTTTTGCCTCGCCCGAATATATGGAAAAATTTCTCGATCTTACGCCCGGCTCTGTAAGCATTCTCGGTCTTATGAATGACAAAGACAACAAGGTTAAGCTTCTCATCGACGAGGACGTGCTTTCGGGCGAGTTCGTCGGCTGTCATCCTTGCATTAACACGACAAGTCTGAGATTTCGTACTGAGGATCTGCGAAGCAAGGTGATTCCTGCGCTCAGGCATACTCCGCAAGTAATAAAACTTCCCTGATTTTCAAAAAAATATAAAAAAACTTTAAAAAGTACTTGCAAAATCGTTTTTGTTATGATATAATACTCGTCGCGGTGCAAAACCGCAGATCCAAAATATAGAGATATATTGGAGTAATCGTAACAGGTCTGACTCGAAAGGTAGCCGAACTTATCACTCCGCAACCTACGAAAGCTCTTGCTTTCTCGCAATATCTCCCAAATGCTTCATTTTTCTTGAATTTTGGATGAATGCATTTCACCATCGGCCTTGCAAAAGCCGTGCAAAATTCAAACTTAACTTAATACGGAGAGATATCGAAGTGGTCATAACGGGGCTGACTCGAAATCAGTTTGAGAGCAATCTCACGTGGGTTCGAATCCCACTCTCTCCGCCAAAAAGACCGCAGTTCTCACGAATTGCGGTCTTGAATTTTATAACGCAATCAATTATTTGGTCAAAGGAGTCAGCTTTTGTGAATAAGAAAATAATCAGTGATATTCGCTTGTACAAAAGTGAATCTCAAAATGAATATGGATATATTACAGAATCTTTTGCGGATAAAAAGTTAAATGCTGTTGTGAATAGAGTGGTTATGAAGCTACGTGAGAATGGATTCTCTCTTGGAGAATTTGACCATTTGTACATCAATTTTACCACCTGCGATATTCCCAAAAGCATTGACTTATCCGACAAGGTAGATAGGTATCATCCGTGGTACAGATATTGCAATGTCCATATAGAAAAAGAATTATATCAAAAGCTCGACAGCCCTGAGACATTGAATGATATTATCCGGTATATAAGCACCATCCTCGTTACTCATTTTAAGTCGGAAGACTTTAATGAAATGCATATACTGGCTTGTGTTCAACAAGCAGTTGAACAAGGCGAGAATATGTTAATGAAATTCAAAGAAAAAGTCAGTACAAAGCGAAAGGCTATCATATTTTTGCGTTTTCTGGATTCCTGTAAGTTCTTTCCACTCTTAAGGGTATATGATGCGGAAGATAATATGCTATTCGAAAAGGATTTACCAGAATCCGTGACCTTAGACTATCTTGGTGATATACAAGTCAGCGCAAAACGAGTGACGATTAAACCAAGAAAGAATGCATTTACTGCACAGAATGTTCCGTTGGTTTTTGAATATTAACGATTCGACAAATTCTATTTGTATAAAGCACAAGGGGTGACCGATTCGGTCACCCCCTTTCGTTATACTCTCACCCCAACGCTTTACTCATCGCTGCTCCCGTATCTGCCTTGCTGACGGCATCAAGGTGGCTGTAGATGTTGGCGGTTGTGCTCATATCGCTATGTCCGAGCCATTCCTGGATCTGCTTCATGGGCACACCTTGTGCAAGGAGCACCGAGGCGCAGGAGTGGCGCAGATCGTGGAAGCGGATCTTCTTCAGGTTATGCTTCTTCAGAAGCTGTCCGAAGTGTCCGGTGACGAAGTCGGGATCGTAGAGCTTGCCGAGGGCATCCACGCAGACGTAATCGGTGTATTCCTTGGAGTACGCCGAGCGCATCACCTTTTTCATCTGCTCCTGCTTCTCACGATGCTTCAGCAGTTCGCCTCTGACGAAGGGCTCCAGCGTCAGCGTGCGATAGGACGATTTCGTTTTCAGTCTGTCCTTGGCGACGATGCCCTCCTCGGTGGAGTGGACGGTGTGACGGACGGTCAGCGTGTTTTCGGTGAAGTCGATCGCCGACCACTTCAGCCCGATCACCTCGCTACGCCTGAGCCCATAGTAAGCGGCAAGGAGGATGGGGATATAGATCTCGTCGTCCTTGACCAGCTCGAGTAGTTGCTTCACCTCCTCGGCGTTGTAGTAGGCGGCGATGAACTGCTCCTTCCTCGGTCGGTTGGCTTGGTCGACGGGATTGCTCGGTATGATCCGCCGCTTCACCGCATCCTTGAACGCCTTATGGAGCACGCCGTGATAACGTTGACCGGTGGAGCCCTTCAGCCCTGCGTTGCGAAGGTAGGTGTAAAACTCGTTGATCTCATCTCCCGACAGATCCTTGACGGTGAGGTCGAGGGGCGTGAAGAATTCGCGGATGCGCCCGTCGATATAGCGCTTGTATTGGTGGTAGGTCTCCCGCTCGATGTCGTGCTGATGCCCCTCCAGCCATTCGTCAAGGTAGTCGAGCATCTTCGTGTTGGCAAGTCGGTTGCGCTCACGGTCGGCGTGAGTCATCGTCTCGGCGAGGTGCACGTCACCCGCGTTGTACTTATCAAGAATTTGGTTGAGGCGGTATTGTGCCTCTTTTTTGTTGCCCTTCTTTGCTTCAAGGTTCAGCGTGTGCCACTTCGTCTTGCGCTTGCCGTCCACTGCCGGCAGATTGATCACCGCATAGTATTTGCCTTTGTCCTCGGCGAGCCGTCCTGTGATTCTTTTCATGCTTTATCTCCTTTCTTACTTTGCATTTGTGCGGAGCACAAATGGATGGCGTGATAGTTAAAGTTTCGGTTATTGATAATCTTCATTCACGCCTTTGCCTCCTTTCGTTTTGGAATTCTTGTTCGAAGCAATTATACGGTTACGCTCCTTCATAGTCCAGAGAGAATCGGGATTGTAGGGACAAATAATTTGATAATATCTTTCGTTCACCATCATTTCCACCAGCGCGGTCTTGGGAATCAGAATGTTCCGACCGATTTTGATGCTGTCAATGCGCCCCTCGTGGATCAGCTTGTACACAGTGTTCTTGCTGCAATGGAGCAGCCGCACCACGTCCTTGACCTGCATCACGTCGGGCTCCTTCTTGAAATATTCGAAAACGTCTCTCTTGATCATACGCATATTACCTCCTGCAATTTGTAATCTGAAACGAATGTCTGTCATTTTACTCATAGATTTCTCCTTTTTAATCGTCGTAGTATTCACCGTGCACCTCGCAGATCAGCTCATCCACATTGATCTTACCGCGCATCTGCGCTACGTACTTGTTGGCTTCCTTGCGCATTCCAACGATCTCTTCGTATCGGAAGTCATGCTGATACGCCACCATCTGAGCAAGCATATCAAGCTCGATAGCGTATCGGTACAGCCCTTTGGAGATGCGGGTGTTGGTGGGATTGATCTCTTCGTGGATGGCCTTACGGATCTCTTTGGAGAGGAGATCGCCGTTCTTGTCGATGACAAGCTTGGTGATATAATTCTCAATCGCTTTGGTCACGAATGCAGAAAAGGAGTCCACCTCCGCTTCACCGAAGAGAATTTCTGCTTGTCTGACAAGCTTTTCTTCAAGATAAACTGTTTTTCTTACCGGTTCTTGTGTCTTTGTCATAAATACTTCCTTTCAATTAATCGATAATTTTTCTCTCTTTCACACCCGAAAAACGCGGGACGTACCGCCATAATCGGGTGTTTGCTCACACTTTTCGCGTGTGATTTTGAAATTTGCCAGCCACCCGAGAAAAATCGGTCGGAGGCGGAAAAGCCTTTATTTACGCCACTTTTTGCGGTCGGCTGTTGCCGTTCGCTGTGAATGTGCGGGTGTGAGTCGCCTGCACTTTAACCTGCCCTAAAATAAGTTTGGGGAATTTGCGCAAATTCTCGAAAACAATGCAACAATGCAAGTGACACTGTGCGTGATCTTTCCAAAGGTTGCAATCTTCAACCTTGCGACAGAGACACTCTGCAATGTTACAATCTTCATGCCGTTTCTTCTGCGCTATCGGGGATCGCCCAAAACCAACGCTTGCCGATCTTCTTCGTAACAATGCTTTTGTTCTTCAGCTTAGCCTCGTTAACTGTGCGCTGTGAAATGCCCAGCTCCTTTGCTTTTTCGAAGATCTTTTAGGCGGGAACAAACTCACCCGAGGAAAGCATATCGAGAATCAAGTCCTCTGCCATGTCAGTCTTCGTTTCAGTTTCACCGCCGCCGAGAAGCTCGTCCGCTGTGATCTTGTCGTAACCATCGAGCCACTTGAATCCCTCTTCGTTACCGAGATTGAACGCCATCGATTTTCCTTCGGGCGCAAGGGACGACTTGTCGTGAACGATGACACGCACGTTTGGCATCTTGCGAAGTCTTCCGACGAGAAGCACGCTTCGCGCCGATGCACGAAAGTCAATCGTACCAAGTCCGCGGTATGCGCTGTTCGTTCCTTTCATCTTGTTCAGATGCCCCACGAAGACAATCGCGCAACCCGTTTCCTCGGCGATCCTTGCGATACCGCGCATCACGGTGCGGATCTCGTTTGCACGGTTGATGTCGGTGTCCTCTCCAACGTAGCCTTGGATGGGATCGAAGATCATTAGCCTTGCACCCGTTGCTTTGATCGCCGCCTCGATGCGCACGTCCTTCAGCGTCAGCACGTCGGTTTCTTCACTGATGTTGAAGATAAGATTCTCGTTTGCCTCCGCTTCCATCAGTCGCGGTTTCACCGTGTCGCCGAGACCATCCTCGGCAGTCTGATAGATCACACTGATGGGCGGTCGCTCTTCCATACCGGGAAAACCGCTCCCGTTTGAGCACGCCGCCGCAAGCCTGAGCCCGAGCGTAGTTTTACCCTCACCCGGATCGCCTTGGATAATCGTGATCTTCCCGAACGGGATATACGGATACCACAACCACTCCACCTCTTGCAGTTCGATCTCGGAGATCGAGACCAGTTTCATTTGTTTGTCCATTTGTTTACCTCCTTGGTTTTATTGATGTATTTTTATCTTTGAGAAAAAGATCCCTCTAATAGGTAGCCAGCGAGAACGTCATTTTTACAACCTCTCACCTTATATCCCACACTTTTTTCGGATTTGAGCGCCGGATTTTTTGAGAGTTTACAATTTATTTACGGAAAGTGCCCTCATCCTTTATTGTTGACTTTTGTTGAGTTTTTAGGAAAAATTCCTCTATCCTTTATTAGGCACTTTTTTGAATTATTTAGGAAAGGTGCGCCTATCTTTTATTACTGACTTTTTTACATTTTGGACGAAGCAAATTTTAGCCTCCAATTATATAGCCCCAAAATTTGCGACTTTTATCAAATAAAAGCTCGATTGATGAAAAAATGCTCTCACTATATATTCCACACTATTTTTTCGCTTGGACGAAACTTTTTCTTAATGAAATGTACCCTCATCCTTTATTGCTGACTTTTTTTCGATTTGACTACCATGTTTTTTACGAATTTACAATTTGTTTACCGAAAAACCCCTCCATCCTTTATTGGGCAATTTTTTTTGCGATTTGAGCAAAGAAATTTTGACAATTAACAATTTATTTACATTTACACCCCTAAGCTGAAAAGAGACAAATAAAAAGAGCATGACGATACCACTGAAAAATCAGTGTATGTCATGCCCTATCTTTATGGTAGGTGTTGTCACACCTATTTAAAACTTAGAAGTGTTTTCCCTCGCCGGGACGGTCTTCACCTTCCTCTATGCATTCTACGGTTTCTTTGTTAGTTTGTGCGATGATATTAAAAAGTGCCGAGGAGTCTATCTGCCTCGACACTTTCATTATAGGTAGTATGTAATATTAAAGCCCAAACCACTTTCCGATATCTCCCAAAATCCAACCGAATGCCCACTTCACGAAGAAAAATGCTAATATCAAAAGGATTAATACCACAACGCATCCGAGAACTGATGCTTTTTTTTCTGCTTTTTCGTTTTCTTCTAGCTCTTTTACCTCCTGTAGTAAATTTTCTTCTTCAATTTCTTCTATAGTATGTCCTGATTCTATTTGTTGTGAGGTAACTCCCGGTATTGAAGGAGCCCAATATCGTGGATCATATTGTTTTATATATCTAACCCATTCCAAATATGTTTTTCTTTCTGCCTCATTGTTTAGTGGTACATAAGCGTTCATTTTTAAACTTTGAAGCTTCACGCCTTGTTTTGCACACAATATTATAGAGTCAGCATATTCTCCTTTTGGGAAATTATTCTGCATTTGATTAGCAAACGTATATGTAATATTGTGTAAGTAAGTTAATATCTGACTGCGCCTTTCCTTAAATATATCCTCGTACTTTTGAGTTACGGAAAGAATATTTTCAGTAGCCCATACCGTATATCGTGATACTTCGCTATAAGCATTTTTTCGCTCTTCGTCATCTTCAACGGTATCTTTTACCAAATCGACAATAGACGAGATTCCATTAAGAAATTTTTGACATGATTGCTCAGTTTCTGCCAACACTCTTTCGGTATGATCATAAACTAGCAGAAAAAGAGAAGCTTCCCAACTCATTGGATCCTTTCTTAATATATCGCCATAATACTTCAAAATTCCGTCTGTATCCTTGTTATCTCTAGCACGCCTTGCAAGTACATATAAATTTGAAAGTTCTTCAGTATCATCAATCTTTACCGCGCCTTCGATTTCAACCATCATTTTTTTTGCTTCTTCGGGAGAATACTTCATACCGCAGTGCTTGCACACATAAAGCGAATCCTCTTTCACCATATTTGAACTTCCACACATTTCGCACTTAATTTGCATCATTTTATACCTCCAGTTAATTATGTAACTTCATATTTTTATTTTCAAATTATTTATGTATTTGGAAAGTTAAAAACCCAACAACAGTCCTATACCTAAACGACCCAAAATGTACATCACTACAGCAATCACAATAACAATAGTCCAAAATTTTTTCTTTGATTTTTCGTCCTCTGCTTTTGTCTGTTCTTCTATTTCTTTACAGTCTTTTATATATGCTGCTTCAATTTCTTCCACCGAGAGCCCTGATTCGATTTGTTGTGTGGTGACACCTCCTATTAAAGGTACTTCATATGATGGACAATATTGCTTGAGATATCGAGCGTTATTTATGTATATTTCTCTGTGTTTAGCATCGCAAGTATACATTCGGCTTTGCATTAACATAGCTTGTTTTATACATAAAATCTCCGAGTCAATATATTCCTTATTAGGGAAAGCCATTCTTAATTCATAAGCAAATTCGTACGCAGCATAAACCGCACTACTCTCCGCCTCTTCTTTTTTATGCCAATCATAATCAAAGTGCTTTTGAGCAGTTTCGAAAAAGAGTCCAACTGCCCAATTTACTTCGTTTGCCATTTCGTTGCAAATGCGTTTTAGTTCTTCTCTGTCTGTAACTGTATTTTTTACAAGTTTAATAACACTAGGAATGCCCAAAGTTATTTTATCGCAAGATTCTGCAATTTGTGCAATTACGCAGTTAGTAGCGTCAAAAATCAGCGAATAAAACGCAGCCTCCCAATCTGTTGGTGCTTTTAGCAATATTTGACTATAATAATTTTGTGCTTCTTTATAATTCTCACTTTCTTTTGCTCTTTTTGCTAGTACATAAAGGTTTGCAATTTCCTCGGTATTGTCTATTTTTACAGCGCCCTCGATTTCCACCATCATTTTTTTAGCTTCTTCGGGAGAGTACTTCATGCCGCAGTGCTTGCATACATAAAGCGAATTCTCTTTCACCAAATCTGAACTTCCACACATTTCACATTTAATTTGCATCATTTTTTATGTCCTCCAATTTATATTTTTTATTGATAGAGTTTCAATTTTCTGTTTCGCTCTTCAACTATAGCAATCAGTTCTTTTGAGGTAGATAAAACTTTTGAAATGTCATCTGAACAAACAGCTACGTCAAGTTCCGTCACTTTATTAATGATATCTTCTTCGAGAAGCTCAACAGATGAATGAGAGCGCGTTGGACTAGAATGAAGCAAGTCGTAAACAGCTTCTATAGCCCTATTAGCGCCTTTGTCGCTCATCTTGTCAACAAGACTTCTTACTCTTGAAGAAGCCTCTTTAATATATGCTACTTCTCTTTCGTGTAGTTCTATGTTTTCTGCCGTTTGCTCATTAGCAATAAGATTTGGAATAAGCAGCAGTACATATATGCCTAGCAATATAACCTGAACAATTAATGCAACCGTGTAGAATTCGCTTCTAATAAATATAAAAATCAAACCCACTACAAACTCAATAATAAAGTATATGGCTGAAACTGTATATAAAGGGAATCCCAAAACCGCTTTGCTACTGCTTTTTTTCGTCAATACAGGTGTTATGATTAGCATTATGTAAGCAAAATGAATAAAACCATAGGAAAGCCACACAGATGCTGGGTGTTCAGCCCCTCCCACCATAAAAAATATCAAGTTAAAAATCACAAGAAATATCAAATCAAGTAAAAGGTATAATATTGTTTTCTTTCTCATCGTTATCACTCCTTTAAATATTTTTGTCGCAGAATTTGTAACTTTTCCACGTTTGTACTGAAGAGGTCAATGTCCAATCTGTTCCATATGCGACGACGTTCGGATTCGGCACGTTTGGTTTCATTATGAAGTTCAACTATTTCTTGGATATATCTCTCTTGGTAACAACTCCAATGACACACTTCATCACTTTTCAACACAGTTTGGACATTCTTTATTTTTCTTGGGGATAATTTTGCCATTTTCAGTTCCATCGTTTCGATTAATGATGCGCAGCGTTTTTCGATTGGATCATAATTCTCTCTGATACTTTTGCTATGATCAACAAGTACATTTTTAACAAACGATAAAACCGAATTAATGGTCTCAAGATAATTCTCGGGTTTAGGTAATTCGTCAGCAATTATAATGCAATATCTTTCACAAACACCAAGTAAATCCGCACAATATTTAAGATTTGTTTTCGAAGTGTTTTTGGTGTGTTGATCCATTGCTTTGGTGAAAAACTCCCATTTGTCGTGTGGCGAATACTCCTTAAATTTCTCATATGTTATGAAATCATTAGTTAAAGCCCTGAGTCGACCATACCATGCTCGAAAATTATGTGGGAATTTATTGCACATTTCTTCAAATTTCAACACGGCTTCGATATAATTCTTTAATCTTATATGCGTTTCTCCAGCCCTAAGCAAATTTTCTGCCGAATCACTGCTTTCAACAATAACTTTATCAGCGTGTAATGTGTCTATATTTGTTACGTTGGTGGTATTGTAATAGTTGATAGCTTTTTCCACGATATATGCTTGATTACAATATGGACAAATCGCTGCTTCCTTAGATGGATCAACAGTTAAACTTGCTCCACATTGTGTGCACTTTGCAGGAACTAATGGCAAAGCAGATCACCTCACATTCTGCTTAGAATTTCTGCTTTCTTAGCATCGTATTCCGCTTGCTCAATAAGTCCCGCATCTAAAAGTCTCTTTAATTTACCAAGAACCTCAACTGGATCTTCAGCAATCGGCTGAGTTGTAGGATTTGCGGCACTTTGCTGAGTAAATCTTCCGGAAGGCCCGCTTTGAGGTGGTGTGTTTTGTTGAAGTGCAAATGCGTTATTTGCTGGTGAAAAAACTTGTTGTGCCACTGTGCTGAATACTCCTGCGGCCCCAAGACCCATTCCCATTCCTGCGCCTGCGGCTGCAACTCCACCGGCACCTGGATTGTTTGCTAAATCTCGGATAACTTCAACGCCTTGAATACGGCCCCAATCTTCGCCCTGAATATTAACTCCCGCTTTCTCGGTTCTATATTCAAATTCTCTTCCTCTTTCAAAACGGTCTTTGGTTATCAGTCCGATTTGAGACTCATCCAAAACATCGTATTTTGTCACATCGATATCCAAGCCCGATAGTGAAAACTTAACGCACTTGAGACCATAATATTCCAAAGCTTCATTTATGTAAGGCTCAACATGTTCGGACAATTCGTCCAAATAAGCATCCAACCCAATAAGTTCTTGAGTTAAAGAATTAAGGAACTTTGATACAGCCGATTTTACTTTTCCCTGAAGCTCATTACGGAAATACTTGTTCAAATCATCTTGAGTTTGATATTGAACATTGTTTCCGACAAGTTTTTCTAAAAATTTTGCCGGATTTGTTATTCTGACTTTGTATGCTCCTCTGGCTTTCGCATCAGTTCGAACCCCCCAATGTTTATCACGTACTTGAATGGGAGAATCGGTTCCCCAAAGAATTTCCATGCTGTCAGCTTTACGAACGAAATAAACCACACAATTGAATGTACTGACGCCACCGGTAAAGGCGTTACGCAATCTGCTTATGAAGGGATAATTTTCAGTAGAGAGTTGGTATGTACCATTTTCAAAAACCTGTTCAATTGTGCCCCCTTTGATAAAAATAGCTTCTTCTCCTGGCATAACCACTAGCGTTGAATTAGTATTGAAATCTTCTTCAGGCTGCCGCCAAATCAACAGTTCTCCGGGACCAGTGTTTTTTATTACATCAGCCCAATGCTTTTTGCCACCCGCATATGCAGCTTCATTTGCGTTTTTTTCGAAAAGTGCCATAATTATTTTCTCCTTTTATTCGGTATCTTTTTCTTCATCGATTATTTTCTTTTGCTCGTTTGTATATTTCATTGCATTACTAAAATCATTTTGCATATCTGTACTAGAAACTATTTCTTCCCATTCTTCTTGTGTTTCTACACTCTCGTTTTGAAAAGAAAACGCATCAATTGAACGTGTCCCAGAGCCATCCTCTGCAATTGAATATCCCATAAACGAGTCTGGTCTATCCGAGCCGTTAGACTTATATGTGTTAACATCGACATAGACTCTTTCGCCATTCTCAAGCGATTTTGCCCATTCGTTCTCCATCTTTTTGTACTCACCGCGATTAAGATCACGCGACTGTGCATCTAGGTTTTCATAACTTCCCGATCCGGCGAATCGACTTCCAATCAAATGACCTCCATCGTCGTATTCTTGTCGATCTTCACCGCCAACCGTTCGTTGAGCATAAGCACTTCTTTTACCTTTTTCCAAGTCCAATTGACCTGATGCGTGTTTACCATAGTCGGTTTCAGTGTATATGTAATCGGTTTCCTTATTATCCTCAAACAAAGAGTCGTCACTCATTTTAGAAGATGGAGAATCACTGTCATCAACTTCTAAGTTCAATTTCCTATCAACAGAATTGTCATCAGGAGCAACTTCGTTCTGCTCATCCTCATCAACATCATCATTTTCAAAATATGAATTCTCGTCCGTCATTTCGTCATTATTGATGTTTGTGGAGATCTCGCTTTCAATATTAGCTACTGAAACTTCATCTGTTTCGGGAAATTCTGTTTCTTCACCTTTAACCTCCTCGGTCATAATACCGTCATCAACTGTAAGATCATTATCGCTTAACTCATGTTCATCAAAATCGCCTACACCATCTGAAACTGAGTCTTTAAAATTGCTATCGCCTTGTTGAATTTCATTCACATCATTTTGATCATCAACAAATTGGTCATTCCTTGTTTCTTGGCTCAAGTCTTTTTTGTCTGCCTCCGAAAAACCATTGAAAACATTAGGAGAAACTTCTTGTCCGGGGAAAGCATCTTCTAAAAATTCTTTTTGATAGTATTGTTTATCCTCGGCCAAACGTTCCTCAATTTCTTCTTCCGAAAGTCCCTTATCACGATAATTATCAGCTTGTGCTTCTAACCTCTCATTGATAGCATCGTTTCCGGTTTTAAGCAGATCAAATTCATCACGTTTCAAAACCTTGGGAGGATCGTCTTCATTGGAATCGTCTAAAACATCTTCTTGAAGTTCTTCGCCTTGATCAGACTCAAACGTGTTTTCATCCATTTCGACATCTTCGGGGACATATTCGCTCTGATTCTCTGAAACAACATCGCTTTCTTCGCCGAAAGAATCCTCAGCAATTTCGTCTTGTTCCATCATATCAACATCTTCATTGTCGTAGTCGATACTGTCCTCCGAAATCAAATCATCAGTGCTTTCAAAATTAGCATCTGTTTCAGATGTGTATGAGTCTTCTGTTAACTCAAATCCTGCATCTTCAGCAAAATTATCAGAAAGTTCTGAAGTATCTTCAAGTATTTCGCTTGATGCGATTTCCGAAGAGTCAGAAGTATCCTCAACTTCAGAGGTGTTTGTGTCCGAAGAATCACTTAAGTCGGTTGACCCAAGGTCTGTATCAAATTCATCTCCCATTTTTATTCCTCCATTAAAGACATTCATTACTTATTGTTTTTTTAGTGAGTTTTCAATTAGAGTATCAGTAATACTGATTTTGGTTCCATAGCGTATCCTTCTCCATAAATGAACTTTTACACATAAGAGCAGTTCGGAAGTGAAGGGCTCGTCATTTAACTCATCTTGAATTAGTCTGCTGATCTTCCCAAAGACTTTTTTCAAAATATCGAAATCTGAAGTATCGGGTTTGAAGTTTTTAACATAAATTCTTCTTGCTATTTCTCGCGCAAGAACTCTCCTTGAGTAAACGCACGTGTGTTGGCAAGACGAACAAAGCTCGCATTGAGGATATGGCCGAAGTTTATCTGCCTTGTCGTTCCAATATGTTGACAAGGATTTGATACCCTCATCGGAAAGCGAGATGCTTATGTTATTTTCTAAGCGGTAATCCGGAGTAATAACTTCTTCCGGCTCTTCCAATTTGTTAAAGAACAAAAATGCTTCGCCCGGTTTCAATTTTGACATTCGTTGAATCTGAGTTTCGGACATATTCGTACTATCGCCAATAATCTGTTTGTCCGCGCTCTCTACTAGACGGAAGACCATCTTCATATCAGTTAGAGCAACTACGTCCGTGGAAACTTTTCTAGGTGATTGATCGGCAATAATTAATCCAACTCCATAGGAACGTATTTCTGCTAACATTCTTTTAACAAGTCGTTGGGCAATAGCACTAGGATTGGCATCTCCTTGTCCTGCATTGGTATCTGCATCTAAAAGTACATGCGCCTCTTCTAGCAATATTACGTTTTTCAAGCCACCTTCACCAACATAATTGGAATTAACATATGCAAGAATTGAAAGCAAAAGCAGTGCAATTATCAATGCTTTTTGATCACTGTTTTCAATAGCTGCCAGTTCGATAATCGTTGGTTTCTGCAAAATATCTTCGATAGGAATTGAAAAATAATTGTCAAACAGATTCACAAGGCTATTTAGTCTTACTACACCTGCTCGGCCAATATTCTTGGCATCACCCGTATATCCGATTTCATCAAATGTTTGTTGGAAACACTTGATAAAGTCAGAAATATTGAAAGTCTTTCCTTTGTCGTCAACAGTATATGTGTCAAGCCACCTAAAATCAGAATAGCAGTTATTAATAGATTCCTCAAAAATTTTGTCAAGAGGCGTAGACATTGAAACGGCTGCTGCAAATGCAGTTTTCAAAGTGGATTTATATGTTTCTAGCTTAACATTCTTTGGCGGCACAAAAGGGTTGAATACGAACGGAGAAATATGGTTTTTGCCGGGCGTAAAAACTTGAAGTTCAGGAATGCTTTGCACAAGCGCACGATACTCATTCTTAGCCGGCTCGATAACCAAGAAAGGAATTTTATGATCCTTCCATAATCTATCCAAGAGACTAACAGAAAAAGTTGTTTTGCCCGAACCGGGAGTGCCGACAACGAGCATATGTTTTGCTAAATCTTTCAGAGAAAAACCAATAGTATCTCCCTTGGCAGAAGAACGTAGTTTACCTACGGTTATATCTCCGGCATTGATTATATTTGATGAATATGTTTTGCTGTCTTTCCCGGATTCATTTACATTCAAACCGGCAGAAATTCGATCACTGCCAACAGGCAAAGCAAAAAACTCTGCCGCCTCCTCTACAGTGATAATGTATGGCAATCT
Source organism: Eubacteriales bacterium (assembly GCA_045580325.1). Taxonomy (GTDB): domain Bacteria; phylum Bacillota; class Clostridia; order Oscillospirales; family CAG-272; genus SIG672. The sequence goes on along the minus strand of JAZNNR010000005.1, from coordinate 8,672 downwards.
GTATAATGCATTGGAGAATTGTCCCGAATTCCAAATCTGATTGTTTCTGTTTTTTCCAATCAAGATTTCGTTTACAGCCCAAGGTAATGGATAAAAATTGTTATCCTTCGACACCTCCGTCTGTGTAAGAGAAACCATTTTGAGATTTGTGGATGCCCCCGTTCCGGATGATAATTGCCCATATATGCGGCTGGAAATATTCGAAACAGCTTCGCTATTGCCAAGCACGAGTATGTTAAAGAAAAACAACTCGTTTGTTTTATTTTCAGAGTAATATCTATAATTAGCTGCGTGCTTGCCTGCGAGTGCGAAACTTACGTTGCCCATGTTATGGTCCGACACTCCTTTATTAAGTGTTTCAAGCATTTGAGTGGTTTTATCAATCTCAATAATCTCACTATTGTCATAAATATTGGGAATTAATTGAATTGAAATAGCGCAATCGGGATATTCAATCAAAGCATTAACTATTCGGCTTAAATCACTGTTTGAAGGAGTAATTCTGTCGAACGAGTAACACTGCGGTAACAGTTGATTTTGCAAGTTTTCAACCTTTTCTTCTTTGACAATTGCGCGAATGTTTGTATCGTCAACACTTTTAACGATTTGAGAAAGCTCTTCATACAACAATGTTTTGTATTCGTATTTTTGTAGAGTCAATGATGCTTGACATAGCCGAACCATAGACTCTACAGTCTTATTTACGGAACTTTTGTCGCTATCAATTGCACGAACGATTATAAATAACCGTATGTTTGCTTTAAACGGCTGATTTTTCACTTCCGTTGTTTTCCAAAAAATTTCAACTGAGATATCCTTTGAATATCCTGCAGAAACACTTATGGTTCTGTACACTTGATATATCTCTTTTAGTAAATTTCCAAATTCGGCTTTATACTTTTCTAAAACCTCAGAGGTACTCAATTTACCATTATCGACAATTTTAACATGCGGGATTGAAGTAATTTCAAAAGAAGAAAGGGCAATGAATTCTCCTGTTGTTAGTTTTTCATTAGATATGTAGCTTGCAGACATTTTCGATTTTCTCCTTTATCAAATCCATCATTCCTTGGCCAACATTTGGTGTGAGAGCATTATCATAAGGTACACCTTTTGATAATGGTCTCGTTTAAGTCGTTGGATGAAAAATCTGTAACTTTTTTCGAAATTTTGTCAAATTGAATCGCTAAATGACTTGAATTTTCTACATATTTATGATATACTAATTTAAATAGTTGTGCCTATCAAAAGGTGTAGCTTATGATAGTTGTAACGTTATTTGTCGCCGTGAATCAATCTATATTCCCGCAATCTCCGATAAAACGTCGCTTCACTCATATTACATATTTTTAAGACTTCTGAAAACAGAAGTCTTTTTTCTTCCCATTCTTTTATGATATTTTCAAAATTGTCCGGAACATCCTTTTCAGGTCTTCCAAATTTTACACCTTTGGCTTTTGCAGCGGCAATACCTTGAGCTTGCCGTTTTTTAATATTTTCTCGCTCGTTTTGAGCAACAAAAGAAAGTATCTGTAATACAAGATCGGCAATGAACGTCCCCATTAAATCCTTGCCGTTTCGGGTATCAAGCAAAGGCATATCAATAACACATATATCTACACCGATCTCCTTTGTAAGTACACGCCACTGCCTTTGTATTTCTTCATAATTACGTCCAAGACGATCTATACTCAGTATGTAAAGCAAATCACCCGACCTCAATTTTTTCAACATTCTCTTGTATCGAGGTCTTTCAAAATCTTTTCCTGATTGCTTGTCTATAAATATATTTTTGCTATCAACACCAGCCTCGCTTAATGCAATCATCTGACGATCTTCATTTTGATCGGTGCTAGATACGCGTACATAGCCGTAAACCTTTCCCATATTCTTTTACCTCCTTAAATAAAAGTATTTTACATTAAAATTGTGTAAAATGTTTTATTGGGTAACAATATGGATTGCATTTTACCTTTTTTAAAAAAGTATTACAATAGAAATGAACCGATAAGAGCACGCTTGTCCCTATCGGTTCATAAAATAAGTTACATAATATTGAGGCTAAAAACATTTATCATTTAGGCGTGTTTTCCTTCGTTTCTATCGCGCTTTCAACCTCAGTTGCTTTGCCTGTAATTGCCGTTTCTGCGCGTGTTTCGCTTTTTTCGGGTACTTGCTCCACCTGCACCGTTATCGCCGTATGTGGCGATTTTACGGCGGTCACGTGCGGTCGATCTGCACTCTGATTCGATGCTGTGAAGAATGTCATAATCAGTGCGATAATACTGGTGATTAACTTCTTCATATATGTAATCCCTTTCTCTTATTCGATTTCCGTATTCATTATTTCGATGATGATCCTGGCGCCAAGCGTGAAGCCTCTTGCGAACGCCTCCCGCTCCGCGATGCCGTACATTTCGTTGGTGCATTCGGTAAACTTCTCGAAGATTTCCTTTTCCTCGTCGTTCATCCGCTTTTGCAGGTCTTCCTCGTGCCTAACGATGTACCCAAGCAGCTCCGAGTATGTACTGCCTTTCTTGAAGTCCCGCTCGCACGGCGAGATGTTGCCATACCATAATTCTTCAATGATGTTCATGCGCGCCACCTCTCTTTCCGATGGTTTCATCAATGATCACCGCCGCCAGCACCTTGCCGAACAGCTCGATCTTGCTCTCACCCTCTCCGCACTCATAATCGCCGAATCTCTCCAAAGCTATTTTGATGTGCTCCAGCTTGGCGTTGGGATAAAGCCTCTTCAGCTCCTCCGGCACCATAATGAGAAAGCGGTCCCGCCTCGGGAAATCCCGATTCAGAACCGCTCTGTTTTCGTTATTTACTTGTTTTGTCCGTACCATATGTACTACCTCCTTCTTTGGTAGCACACACAATATCACAGAAAGGCGCGGAAGTCCAGAGAGAATAGAAACTATGCTGCCGCATTTGCGTTAATCTTTTCAATTACGTTTCTAATACCCAACCAAATCGAAATATCGGTGAACACCTCAACAATACTTCCTCTATCAGTAAATGGAGGCTCTTGAAGCACTGACATATCTTTCATTACGCCGTTATGTACGATATACTCAATGATTTGGTTCACAAAATAAATTTGATCTGCATCAAGATTAACATCGTTTAAATATTCCGCAAACGCCGCCTTAGCTGCGGTCATATCAAGTCCGACGATCTCACGAACAAACTCGCCAAGAGGCTTTTCACCGTATTCTGCTTCATAGTCCTTTTTACTACCAACCTCACTCCACAGAATACGCTCAAGCGCCTTAACATCTTCCGCACTCAAAGGAACGTTGCTCTTTAACTTTGCGATTGCCGCCTCGTCCTGATGCTGACGGATATAAAACTCTGCTTTTGCTTTATAGTTCTTTAGATCATCGCTTTCAAGATCCGATTCGTTCCATTCAACAGAGAGAATCTCATCATTAAAATTAGTGATATAGGGGACTACTTGTTTGCCTATAATATACTTCATCAAATCGCGAAGATTTTCACGGATATATTCAAATTCATTGATACCCGCATTATCCAAATAATCGGTATGAAGAATCTTGTTAATCAGTTCTGACTGAACCATAATCTCGGGAATATTTGCCACTCGCGCAATTCCGCTGACTTTTTTATATAGATCGGTACGGGCACGCGAATACTTCTTGCCTGCAAGATATGCAAGCTCAATACCATACATTAAAGCATCAAAACGAACAGCCGATGCTTCATCTTCGTCGGGTGTAATCAATGGAGCAAGTTCTTCTGCCATGAGTAGCGTATCCTCGTAGCTGAGTGAGTTATAGTTATCGGGATTCGCATACTGTTCTACGTAGCGCAAATGCTGACGAACAGCAAAATTCTCCTTATTGAGTTCACGCACTTTACGCACCATATCATCAACCAAAGTCTTTCTAAATGCGATCAGCTCGGTTGTCTGATATGCAAGATCTTGAAGCTTAAAAGCAATCTGTGCTTTGAGCTTAAAAATCGCTCCCTGCAAAGCAATCTGATTTGCTGTAGGTCTGCCGTTATTCATGCGGAAGAACTCAAAGTTTCCGCAGAAGTCGAAGATGAAAAACTTATCTTTATCCTTACCGTCCATAAGTCCATCGCAACGACGGGTACCACGACCGATCATCTGCCAGAACTTTGCCTTACTCATAACCTTCTTGAAGAAGACAAGGTTCAGCACCTCGGGCACGTCAATACCCGTATCAAGCATATCGACTGAGATCGCAATTTGAGGTAATTTCTTTGGATCGGAAAACTCATCGATCGCACTCTGTGCATAAGTCATATAGTTGTCAATAACCTTTGTGTATCCGGGAAGATTGGGATATTCTTTTCCAAATATCTCGTGAATCTTTTCGGCGTGCTCGTGATTCTTGGCAAAGATGATAGTCTTTCCAAGTTTTTCGCCATAATCAATGCGCAAACCGTCTTGCATCAAAATATGAAGCACTTGACGAATGGTGTCCTCGTTAAACACCCACTCATTAATAGCAGAAGAAGCAATGCTTTCGGGGAGTTCGCCGTTTTCATCCTCAAACGTATCTTCATATGCCTCTTTATCTTCCTCTGAAAGGTCATCATATACGATCCCCTGCTCAATAAATTTCAGTTTACTCTCGACTGACATAAAGTCAACGAGATATCCATCGGTAACTGCTTGTCCAAGCTCATAACCATAGGTAGGAACGCCGTTTTCAAGTTCGAAAATCTCATAGGTGTTCTTATCGATCTCATCCTTCGGCGTTGCGGTAAGTCCAACCAAAGGTGCATCAAAATAATTGAAAATATCCTTGTACTTGTTATAGATCGAACGGTGCGCCTCGTCCACTATAACGAGATCAAAATGTCCGACTGTAAAGAGTTTTTTCTCGTTTTCGTCCTTGACGGTATCAATACAATTCATCATAGTCTGATAAGTCGAGAAAACACAACGGGAATCAAAGTTTTCTTTGTCCTCGCAAAGATTGGTTACAGAGAGGTCGGGAAGCATATTCACAAAGGCACGCTTTGCCTGTGTAACGAGCGAATTACGATCGGCAAGGAACAGAATATTCTTCACCCAGCCGTGATCAAGCAATACCTTGCAGAGCGCAATTACAGTTCTTGTCTTGCCCGATCCGGTTGCCATAACGAGAAGCGCTTTGCGACGATTTTTCTTATCAAACGCTTCGCATACTGCTTTGATTGCTCCCTCTTGATAATAACGTCCGGCAATCGCCTTGTCCACCATTATGTTCTTAAGGCTTGTACGCATCGTATGCAGATTGAAAAGCTTTTCAAGATCGCGTTTGGAATAGATCGACGCCACCTTGCGCTCGGGATAATATTTATCGTTCCAGATACGAGTATCAAACCCGTTGGAAAGGAAAATGATAGGTCTGCGACCATATTTATGCTCCAAAAGGTCGGCGTACAGCTTTGCCTGCTGTCTGCCCTTGGCTACGTCTACACAAGTACGCTTTGCTTCAAGAACTGCAAGAGGCTTGCCGTCATCGCCATACAGAACATAATCGGCATAGCCTACCTCGCTCTTGTTGGGCATCCCGTAAAGCTCGACCTCATTCAGCCAATCCTTGCCCTCTACCCATCCCGCGTCTTGAAGCATAAAGTCAATATAAATCTTTCTTGTCTTATACTCGGAAAGATCAAGAGGCTTGGGGATGTAGGTCTGCTGTTGCTCGGCACGGCGAGCGGTCAGCTCGTCCTTGAGAGCCTTGTTTTCTTCGATCAACTTATTGATGTCAATATCGTTTTCAGGGACAAAGGCAAGAGCCTCATCCACCGTGAGCGCGAGTAAAGATCTATCAAACTTCTGCTCAGTATATTCGGGTGCATAGCAATACGCAACGAAATCGAGGAAAACAAAGAGATTTTCAAGGCAGAGTTCCGCCTGCTCCTGCGTTACTTTTTTACCGCCATGTGCCGCGTTATTGCCGATCTTCCGTATAATATCCATACGTTTCCAAATGTCATAACCGACAATATTTCTAAAGTCGGGAGCATCGATCAGCGTTTGAAGTGTATCATTGTAAGGTGTTTCAAGTTCCTTATCCACCGAATACATCCATTTGACCGCAAACTCCATCGCCCTGCGGCAATTCAGCACGCAGGAATCCACGTCTATATGTAATATTTTCTCCGCCGAGATTGCCACGTCCGCAAACGCATCAAAATCGGAAGTGTTTTTTAGGAAATCAAAGTTGGTCATCTTTATCACCTGCATTTAATTGTGGAACATTTGATTCATTTCCATATTTTGATATGTAGGCACTTAAAAGTTCAGCTTTCAACTTACACTTTTCTTCGTCATCTATTGATTGCAATTTATCAATAGCTTCAATTGCGATCAATAGCTCTTGGCTATCTTTATCAATAGAATTTTGCAATTCAACATCCGCATTTGTTGTTTTTGTTTCTTCCAAGATAGCCTTCTTTTTTTCGTTGAAAGGTTTAAGTATGTCAAGAATCAGTCCAATAATTGTGTTCGTAGACAAGTATAACCCTAAAATTACAATGCTTTCAGAAAGGATTGTGGCAGTTCTTGATGTTACATATATGTTAACGGTTGCTATACAGACAACGATTAAATTTATGAGCAATAAATATACATTACTCAATAGCGACGTTGCGTTGGAATAGAAGGTTTCTTTATCTTGCAAATAAAGCCATATTTTGATTGGCAATGGACTTTGAGGTTTTTGAGGCTTCTTCTTTTGGAGATATTCTATCGTTACTACATTCCAAATCAAAAAAGCTGTTATGGATATACCCAGAATTACCCACTCAAGAGATAAAATTTCTTTCAAGTCATTAATAGTCAAAAAAACTTCGGATTTAATGGAGAAAAAGAACAATAATAACAATGTATATGCTAAAGTTAATTTCGCACCATTGGTCGATAGCCAATGTCCTATTTTAGTTTTCTTTTCGGATTTCATAAAATAGATTACCACTATCAAGGAAACTAACGAAAAAATCCCTGCTGTTATTAAGGATGTATATAATAGTACATTGGCAGAAACCAACTCGAAATCATAAAATATGTTCATAAAAGCGAATGCTAGAATAAACATACCTACAAAAGCAAGCAAAAGTGTAGATATGCAAATTTTTATTACTGTCTTCATATTTGTTTCACCTCACCCAAAATATTTTTGCATCAATGCTTATTTAATTCTTCAGAAATCAAACGGCTGATTTTTTGAACAATAACCTTGGCTTTATGCCATTCGTTTTTCATTACTAAATCTGTTAATGAATCTAAATCACTATACCATTCGGTTGGACAATAAATATATAATTGATGTATAGCCGCCCCCGCTTCTGATAATTTTTCTCTGCTAATACTTCCGTCTGCCGTAATTAAACCGCCAACGTCCGACAAAAAGGTTACATATGCCTTTGTTTTCTTTTGCTTTTCTTCATATTCTATTTTTTCGCGTTGCATTTTGCGCTGATGACTATTATTAGCAATCTGCGTAAACAGAGGAACGAGAATGGAGAGCGCAAGTGTAAAAGCAATAGCAATCCAAGGAGCTAATGTTTCCCAAGTCATTTTATTCACCTCATCCCCTATATTGACTTAAAATTCGATATGCAAGCTCCACTTGAGCGGCTCCCCAAATTTCTTTTGCCAAGCATTCTTGTTCCAATGGTGTAAGCTCGTTATAGGACTTGAATGCCTGTAACAAATCCTGTTTTGCCTTTTGGTATTTCTCTGTGGGCTCTACCCCGATAGTTAATTTGTAATTATCCATAATCAAACCTCCGTGCATCTATTATATCAAAGCTCAAGGGTACGTACAATCAGCAAAACAGCTGATTTTAGTCTTGTTTTCGTCTGCTTTTTGACTACCCAAAATATTTTTGCATCAACGCTTTTTTCAGCATTTCAAGCTTTTCAAGGTTGTTTTCAAATTCGACAGATTCATCATGCGGATATAATGCTATCTAATATCCGTTTTGCGGCAGATAAAGTCTCCTTGACATCCTTGCCATTCAAATACTGGTCATAATGCTCGCGTTTCGCCTCTACCGTTGTGCGTCCATGATCTTCAAAATTTGCCCAAATAATTGAATGTGATGTCGAACCGAGTATGCACGGCAAATAAGTGGGTAATACCGCGCTATATATTTGCTCGCTAAATATTTCTAGATGTATATCATGCTTTAATTGGTTATTCAAGTATCTAAATGCCAAAATAAAATCTTTATCTTCTCCAAACAGTTTATCTTTGTGCCTTTCGTAACAGTCAGCTATTGCGTGAACAGAATTAATGATTTTCCCAACAAGATGATCTTTCTGTTCGTGAAATGTTTTATTGTCAGTAATGCCATCAAGTTCATTTATCAATTCGCCTATAGTTTGAATATAGTTGCGTTCAATAACACTCATTTTTTATCCTCCAAAATATTTTTGCATCAATGCTTTTTTTAGTGTTTCGAGTTTTTCAAGACTCTTTTGAATTTCTAATTTTGATTTGTCGGTCTGTTCGACAAAGGCTGCGAACTGGTGTTGCAGTTCAACATCAGGCACCAACATCACAATCTTATTCATCGTTGAGATTGGTAGCTGCGGTTGTGCAGAGCCACTTGCAATTTTCTCTTTTATAGATGCTAACTGCATTTTGAACTGCTCAATGAAGAATCTCTCT
>JAZNNR010000004.1:0-2500 GCA_045580325.1 Eubacteriales bacterium | reverse complement strand
TCGTTGCTCCAACAGGTCACACCCTCTCCAAGGAGACAATTCCTCCTACGTGCACCGATCAAGGATATGATAGAATGAGCTGCAACTGCGGATACAGCTTTACTACCAATTATATATCTCCCATCGGACACGCGCTCTCCGTTGAACAGACAGCCCCCGCCTGCGATACAGAGGGCTTCAAGACTGCATCGTGCAGTCTTTGCGATTATTCTTATACATTTGACAAGGTGGCTCCCCTTGGACATGATCTGACCGTTGTAGAGACAAAGGCAGCCTGCAATACGGAGGGCTTCAAGACCGCGGTGTGTAACGCGTGTGAGTACCGCTACACGTTCGACATCGTGAAGCCTCTTGGACATGATTTCACCACAGAGACTCTTCACGTTTCGGCAAAAAATCAAACGGGCAGCACCAAATATACCTGCCACTGCGGATTTTCTTACGTGGGTGATTACCGTTTTTATTCCGATATATTTAAGGGCGCGTATTCGGGCAATTCTCAGTCACTTGCCAAGGGAATAGATACTTATTACGGCAAGCACAGTCAAACAAAGGACGGATCTCTTGACTGGGCAAAGATAAAAGCGGCGGGCATGGATTTTGCCATTATCAGAGCGGGCTATATCGGTGTCAAGGACACCACGTTTGATTCGGATTACACAAACGCCCGAGCGGCAGGGCTTATGCTCGGAGCGTATTTCTACTCTTACGCCGACAACACGGAGGAGGCGAAGGAAGAAGCGCTATTCTGTCTTTCCCTGCTTGAAGGAAAGCAGTTTGAATACCCTATCTTCTTTGATTTAGAGGCTCAGCGCTTGGAAGGTCTGGGCAAGGACGTTCTAACGGACATATGTGTTGAATTTATCTCCACTCTTCAGGAAAACGGCTATTACGCCGCCCTCTACACCAACAATAAGTGGCTGACAACGCTTCTCCACACAAGCAAGGTAACTACTCTCTTTGATATTTGGTACGCAAGATATCCATATATAGATAAGGTCTACAGTGAAGCCGAATGGGATTTAGAGAAATACGGTGAGCACATGTGCATGTGGCAGTTTACCGAGACGGGAACTATAGACGGGATCGTTGACACCAAAGGCGAGAGCGTTATGTTTGATATGAATTACTGCTACAAGGATTACCCCACGCTTATAAAATCTTTGGGATTTAACGGATTTTAAGCACAAAAACGGCTGTTGCTTTCGCAACAGCCGTAATTCTTTTTTTAGTCCGTCGTGTAGTTATCGAAATAACCCTGAATATAGACCACGGGAGTTCCCTTGTCACCAGAGCCTGAGGTCAGATCGCAAAGCGAGCCGATAAGGTCGGTAAGGCGGCGGGGAGTCGTTCCCTCGGACACCATCTGTCCCACAAGGTCACCGTCCTTCTGCGTGATCTTTTCCTTGATAGCCGCCTTGAGCGCCTCGCCCGAGAGATCGGCAAAATCGTTGTCGGCAAGATACTTGAGCTTGAGCTCGTTGGGAGTTCCCTCAAGTCCCGACGTGTATGCAGGAGAAACCACCGGATCGGCAAGCTCCCATATCTTTCCTATAGGATCCTTGAAAGCACCGTCTCCGTAAACCATTACCTCAACGTGCTTGCCCGTCTTTTCAAGTATCTTCGCCTGAATGGCGTCGACTACAGGCTGACAGTCGCGAGGGAAAAGCTTTACCTGATCCTCAGTCGCCTTATTGGAGCCAAGCAGACCGTAATTCTCGTTATATCCGCTTCCGTTTACGGGAGCGTTAAGGATCTCGTCAAGTCCGAATACCTTTTCAGCGCCTGCGGCTTTGAGAAGTCTCTTGGTGCGCTGACGGCTGTGAATATCACAGCACAAAACGTTTTTCGTATAATTAAGGATAGCTCTGCAGTCGTTAGCAAAAATTATTTCCACCTCCGCTCCGCTCTCCTTAATGAGATTCTCATAATATTCAACGTAGTCAACACCCGTGAAGGTATGCTTCTCATATCCGAAAAGCTCACGGTATTTCTTAAGGTCGAGTACGTCCGAATAAGGATTTATTCCCTTCTCGTCAAGAGCGTCAAGGCTGACGAGATGATTTCCTACCTCGTCGGAGGGATAGGAAAGCATAAGAACTATTTTCTTAGCACCGGAAGCTATTCCGCGAAGGCAGATAGCAAAACGGTTACGGCTGAGTATGGGAAAGATAACTCCCACTGTCTCGCCGCCGAATTTAGCGCGAACGTCGTCGGCAATGTTCTGAACACTTGCGTAGTTACCCTGCGCGCGGGCTACTATCGCCTCTGTCATTGCTATAATGTCTCTGTCACGGATCGCAAAACCGTCGTCTGCGGCAGCTTCAAGAACAGAATCTGTAACGATCTCGACAATATCGTCACCGCTTCTTATAATCGGTGTACGAACACCGCGGGATACCGTACCAATCATACGGCTCATATTAAAACACCCCTTGCTTTGACCCATACAAAATGGGCAAATAGATTTTTTACGTATAATAGTATAACAAAAAAACCT
>JAZNNR010000003.1:0-14029 GCA_045580325.1 Eubacteriales bacterium | reverse complement strand
TGTTTGTTGACGAGGCGTACAGAGGAAATAGGTTAAGCCAACAATTAATCTACTATGCAATGGATTATCTTAAAAGTGTTGGTTTTGATAAAGCGTATTTAGTAAGTGACCATGAGAATTTATATGAAAAATATGGTTTCCGTGTAATAGACCGCAAAATTGCTCCATGGGGTTCTGAGGAAAAAATATATATGCAAGAATTTTGATATAGACAAATAAGAATTTATTAACCAAAACCCCGACAAAATTGTCGGGGTTTTATCGTTTAGACGCGTTAAATTATCTTTTCAAGTAAAAATGTCGGCTGCTTCCCGACAAAGATGCAATCTGTTACGTCTGAAATGTCATAACCGCTGTTTTCGTATTCGCCGAAAAGCTCTTCTTCGTTTGAATATATAATTTCACGACCGTAACGGTCATTCGAGGATTGCGGAGTAAGCTCCAAATATACGGTTTTGTTTTCTGCTTCAAAGGTGAGTATTGTATGCACCTTGTTTTTATTTTTGTTGTGCAGTAACCATATTTTGCACGAAACATTTAACTTGTCAAGTATCGACTTCATCACCAAGACGGCATCTATGCAGGTGCCGATTTTTTCTTTCAGAGTAACTTCGGGTGCTTGGACGAGGTAAATCGTTGTCGAAAGACGGTAATATTCATTATCAAAGCCGTTTTCCATATTGGGCGTGTATTTCTGACCGTCAAGCACAAAGCCGTATTTAAAATCGTCATTATATAATTCTGCTCTTAATATATTGCATATTTCTTTTATCGTCATATGTAAAAACTCCCCCCGGTTTGTTGGGATTTTGCGGCTGTATTACAAACGCACAGTGCAAAGCCGATGCCCTTAAGTCCGTACTCGCCAAAGGCTCTCCCAGTGGGAGAGCTCCCGCGATAGCGGGTGAGAGGGTGTTTTACTTCATCAGCCCTCTCCGTCGGCTTCGCAGTGAACCTCCAAAGCTCATAATATTCGCTTCGGAGAACCCCTGCCGCCACCTCTCCCAAGGGGCGAGGCTTATCCATAATTCCATTATAACACAAATCGGCAGAGGAAGCAATCCCTCTGCCGAAAATTGTTTGTATAGTGTACGCTACATATTACCCAAAAATCTCATCAGTAAAATAAGCATTGGTATTCGCAGGCTTGCCGTGATGGTCAACAACCGTAATTCTGATATATCCGTCCTCGGGAAGTACTCTGAAGTTTGCCTCGGTGAGAGAAGTTCCGTCCTGCGCCCAGACACACTCTCTTCTGCGCTTTGCAGTGGTCAGATAGATCTTTTCAGCGTCAGAGCATTCGATATGAACGATTCCGTCCTCAACCCAAAGCTCCTTGATCTCAGGACCCTGCGATGCGTAGAAATTACCCTTAACAAGCGCATCTGTAATTGTGCGGTATTCAAGCTTGTCCGCCTTGAAGGTTACCCAGCCGACAAAGGAGTCATACTTCTTTGTTCCTCGGTTTGCGGGAGGATTGTGGTTGTCGTCTGTTGCAAGGCAGTAGATCCTGTGGCCCGTGCGGAGCATATCGTCATAAGACTGCGGATCATAGTCATCATATCCGTTTACTACACAGCCGCCGTTGCATATTTCCATAGCGTTCATGCCCTGATATGCGGTATAATCGTTATAAGTTTCAAGCGACCAGCTGGGATGATTGTAGGTTACAAAAAATCCGTGATCACGGCCCATTTTGATCATTTCATTGATCTTTTCGGGAGTATATACGCGCTCGTAATCAGGCTCGTCCTCGTAGAACTGAATCTCGTCATAGTGCGAGGGAGCTCCGCCGAAGAGATACTTATTTCTGTGAAAGCAAACCTGCTTCATATTTTCGGGATCGAGGGTTATATAGCAGAGATGGCAGGTTTTGAGCTCCCACCACGAAATACCTTCTACTTGCTCGTTGACGTCCATTTCATATCCGATAAGAGGAAGAAAGCTTTCGTCCGCGAGATAAGAATGGTCGATCATAATATTGTGGTCGGTATAAGCAATTATTGAATAGCCCTTCGCTTTGTAGATCTCTTTAAGCTCTGCGGGAGTAAGATTTCCGTCAGAATATGTAGAATGGCAGTGAAGGTTTGCCTTGTAAAAGTTACCGCTTTCGGGTAAGAGATATTTTTTCATAATGTCCTCCGTAGTACGCTTTTAGCATAGGGTATTTGATATTTTCGGAAATTAGGCTTCCGACAAGATTAGTATATCACAAAATGAAAAAATCTCAATCGTTGTTTTGGACGATTTATTTTGTAATTTTTTGGTTATTTCCAACAAATTAAAAGCTCGCTGATTTTCAGCGAGCTTTTATAGAAAAATAATTATTTCGCGTAATGATTGATAAGACAGCCGTCGGCAAGGATCTCACGTTCACCTGCCGAGAGATTTTCGAGAAGAAGCTCGATCTTTTCGGTCTTACCACAGTTAATGACGTAAGCATCGAGGCTTTCCTTGCCCGAAACTACTGCCTCGCGCACACCCGAAATGAAAATATAGTCGCCCTTTTCGACTCTGAGCTCGCCCTTGTACGTGAAGGGAAGCATACCCCAGTTGATGAGGTTGGAGCGGTAACGCTTTGTAGCGTATTCGAGCGCGATATTGGCTGTTCCGCCGAGAACTCTCTGACAGGACGCCGCCTGCTCACGTGCACTTCCGTCGCCCGGACGAAGAGCGCAGACCGTGCTTCCTATCTGAAGCTCAGAAGCGGTAACTTCCTTGCCGAGAAGCGCCGAAACTCTGTCGAGAATGCACTGCGCGGGAGCTTCGAGAGCCTTTTTAGCTTCTGAAACGTACTCGGGGTCTTTACGTGAGAGTGTGAACTGTGCAAGTCTTATCGGATTGGAGCGGTAAGAAGATGTATCGCCCGACGGGATAAGCTCGTCCGTAGTTGTAACAGGGTCGTTTATAATGGAAACCGCCTTGATAAGCACGTTGTCCGCAAGAGCGGGCATTTCGGGCCAGTCTGTGATGTTCGGGCCGAGAATGAGCTCTACCTCGGGGTGAGGATCGCCAAAGCCGTTGTAAACGCGGTTATCATAAACTCCGCTGTCGAAATTATAATCGTAAGATGTAAATTCGCCTTCAAATTCGTCTGCGGGAGTAAGTATTCCTCCGTTTGCCGCTGTTGCCGCGATAGAACGCGAGTCCATAAGAGCTACTGCCGCGATCTGATTGTCGCTTGGCTTTGAGCCTTCGCGGTTAGGGAAGTTTCTTGTCGAATGTCTGATCGAGAGTCCGCCGCACGCAGGAACGTCGCCTGCACCGAAGCAGGGTCCGCAGAATGCTGTACGCAGTGTTGCGCCCGACTCGACTAGAGTCTGCGCTGCGCCTGTCTTCATAAGCTCGAGAAGAACGGGCTGGCTCGCGGGATATACCGACAGGGAGAACGCGCCGTTTCCTGTGCTCTTGCCGCGAAGAATGTCGGCAGCGGCGGTCAGATTGTCAAACGTACCGCCTGCACAGCCTGCGATAACACCCTGATCTATGTGCATTTTTCCGTCGTAGAACTTGCTTTGCAGATCAAGGCGGCCTTCGGGAATACCGAGCTGCTCGACTGCGGTCTTTTCAGTCTTTGCAAGTATTTCGGGAGCGTTTGCAAGAAATTCTCTTATAGTATATGTGTTGCTCGGGTGGAAGGGAAGAGCAATCATAGGCTCAACGCTTGAAAGGTCGATCTCAATAAGACCGTCATAGTAAGCGGTTCCGTGAGGTGTGAGTCTGCGGTAGTCCTCTTTTCTTCCGTGGCGTGTGAGATACTGTTGCGTCTGCTCATCTGTTTCCCAGATGGAAGACAGGCATGTGGTTTCGGTTGTCATAACGTCGATGCCGTTACGGAATTCCATAGGAAGAGAAGCAATACCCTCGCCTACAAATTCAAGTACCTTGTTCTTTACAAATCCCGACTTGAACACCGCACCGATGAGAGCGAGTGCAACGTCCTGAGGGCCGACACCCTTGCGGGGTGCACCCGTGAGGTGAACGCATATGATCTCGGGATATTTTATATCGTAAGTACGTCTGAGGAGCTGCTTTACAAGCTCGGGACCGCCCTCGCCGATAGCCATACAGCCGATAGCGCCGTATCTTGTGTGGCTGTCAGAGCCGAGGATCATTTTTCCGCAGCCTGCGAAGTTTTCACGCATAAAGGAGTGAATGACTGCCTGATGTGCGGGAACGTAGATCCCACCGTACTTCTTTGCGGCAGACAGACCGAAAAGGTGGTCGTCCTCGTTTATAGTACCGCCGACAGCGCACAGCGAGTTGTGGCAGTTAGTAAGCACGTAAGGGAGCGGGAACTCTTTAAGACCGCTTGCCTTGGCAGTCTGGATAATACCGACGTAGGTTATATCGTGCGAAGCCATAGCGTCGAATTTAATATTGAGATAATCGGGATTTTTTGACACGTTGTGCGCATTCAGAATGCAGTAGGACATAGTGTTTCTGCGAGCTTCCTCTTTCGACATACCTCTTACGTCGGAGATCTCGCCGTGGCGGTAGAAAATACCGTGATTTGTGATCTTTACCATATTTGGTTTCAGCCTTTCGTGAGCGTTAAAATAATGAATTTATTGTCAGATTTATCATAATAGCCAACCGATATATTATATCACGCGCTTTTTGTGCTGTCAATAGAAATTTTCGTGTTACAGTCCATTTTCTTGTCGATAACAGGCGAAAGGTTGTAAAAATATCGCTTGACAGGGTGAAAAGACTCTGTTATAATCATAAAAGAGTGTTTTTTGAAAGGAGTGTGATGCTTTGTGAAAATAAAGAAAATTTGCGTAGTTATTCTGATAGTTTCACTTCTGACTTCTTTTGTTTCGTGCGCGCCGGCGAGCCCTAGCAGCGAAAGCTCTTTTGAATGGTTTGACACGGTAACGACGGTCAGCGCGTATATGGACGACGATGAATTTGGCGATATGTGGCGCGTAATCTGCGAGAAATTTGACTACTATAACAAGCTTTTCGATATTTATAACGAGTACGAAGGGATAAATAATCTTTGCACGGTAAATAAAAATGCGGGCAAATCGCCAGTTTCGGTCGACAGGGAGCTTATAGATTTTATGACGTATGCAAGGACTGTGTACGATATAACAGACGGCAAGGTCAATATCGCTATGGGAAGCGTGCTGAAGGTATGGCACGATTACAGGGACGCGGGCATCGCAGATCCCGAAAACGCCGAGCTTCCGCCTAAGGAGCTTCTTGAAGAAAAATCCCACAGCTGCGATATAAATAAGGTTATCATAGATACAGAAAAAAGTGAAATTTATATAAGCGACGAAAATGTTTCGCTCGATGTCGGCGCGCTCGCAAAGGGTTATGCCGTCGAGAAGGTGGCAGAGCTACTTAAAGAGCTTGGATACACAAATCTGCTCATAAACGCAGGCGGAAACGTGTGCGCTGTAGGATACAAAACAGGCACGGAAAAGTGGTCGGTCGCAGTAAGCGATCCAAAGGGCGCTGCCTCATATCCCGCTATCACAGAGCTGTCAGACGTATCTCTCGTTACAAGCGGCTCGTATCAGAGATATTACACGGTGGGTGGCAAGAGATACCACCACATAATAGATCCGAAAACGAATATGCCTGCCGATTACTTTGTATCGGTCAGCGTAGTGGCAAAGGGTAGTGCGCTTGCCGATGCCATATCGACCGCTCTCTTTATATCGGACATTGAAAGCGGCAAAGAGCTCTGCGAAAGGCTCGGCATAGAAGCCTTTTGGATATACAGCGACGGCAAGACCGAAATGACAGACGGTTTTCCGATAAAATAAGTATTTACAAATAAAAGAACCCGAAAATGAGCATTTTACTCACTTTCGGGTTTTTTGGGGCTTTGCCCCAAACCCCACAAAGAAAACTTTTTGAAAAAAGTTTTCTTTGAACTTTCAAAAACTTTTCTGAAAGGGGTATTATTTTGACTTGTTATAACTTGGAAGCTCCGTTTCGTTTTCGATAGCCCAGAGTGCGGTTTCATATATTACATTTTTTGATCTGCACCAGATCTGAAAAAACTCACTGAACTCACTCGGAACTTTTCCTACGCCCATTTCGACCGTGAGTGAGGGAATCCCTTGAAGTATTGCCCAATCACGAAAACCTGCACAGGTATAGGGATCGCTGAACGGGTAAAATCCCGACTCGGAAACTATTTTTGCGGTGAGTGAAAGATTCAGCTCGTTTATCTTGTCTTGGTCGGGAAAATCCCAAAATATTACAGAACCCATCGTGTGATAGCTGAGGGTTATATCTATCGGATTATTTCGCACGTAATTCGCAAGAGCCTTACTTTCAGCGGCAGATTCGGGCTTTTTACCCTTGTATTTTTCGGGAGAAGGGACCGAGGGCGACCTGTAATTTTTCCAAAGTGCATCAAAATTTGCGTTAAGATCGATTCCTTTGGCGTTTGCTTTCCAAACGCGGTGATCAATATTCGACGTTTTACCTGTGAAAAGAGGAGATATTACACCCGACTGAACTATTTCTACGCCGTCGGGGTTCGACATCGGAACTATATGGAAACATATTTGACCAAGAAGCTCACGGCAAGTAAAACCCGAAAGCTTGTACTCGGTGTCAAGATTTTTCAGCATATAGTCTATTTGCGACATAAGCACGGTGGTCGTGATAAACTCTCTTGCGTGTATGCTTGCCTGTATCATAATATTGATCTTGGCATCTTGATTTCCGAGGAGGATCAAAGTAAGGTCGCGACCTTCCTCGCTTTTTCCGATAGAAGAAAGCTCGACAAATTCGGGATATTTTTCGCCAAGCAGCCTAGCGTCGTTTAACATATCGCGATATGAGTATTCGTCTTTGGGAGTTATGTGAAGAAGGTCTTTTTTATAATATTCTTCCGAAGCTTTCACAAGATACAAAGCGGAAACAAGCCCGTACTTTCCGTTGTATTTAACATATGCCTCTTTGTGATTAAAGAAAATCAGATCGACCGTTTCTCCGTCTGCAATAAACCTATCGGTCTTTTTCTTTCCAACATCAAACATAGGTGCTGCCGACTCGTGCTCCACTATCCATTTGTCTGATAAAATGCAAAGACCTTCTTTGTTTATTGAAGTTTCGGGCGATATTTCATATGACTTCGCATCGGCGTCAGAATATCTGTACCATTTGGTGAGATACTGCACAAAGCCGTGTTTTTTCATAAGAGTATCGAGCAGGGTTGCATTTTCGGCTGCCTCTGCAGACAGGTCGCTGAAATTTCGATCGGCTGATTTCCCCGATGCGTCAAAGTCGGAAGGCATAGGGATTTCACTTCCGTTCAAACCGACTACCGTGAGCGAGAGAGTAGCTCCGTAATTAAATGCCGTGTATGCTTCGGTAGGACTTGTTGCGTAATCGGGAAGAACAAGCGAAAGAGTGTTTTGCGCGTCAAGCGGACGGTAAGCGTCCCATATCTTGAGCGAAAGTCCTTCTTGTTCGAGCTCGGACTGAACGTTTTTTAATTTTTTTACAGTTCCGTATCTGAGGTAAGCATCTTGATAATTGTATATTTTTTGTCCTAAAACGTTATTTGTTCCCGAATATCTGAGATCAATGAAAATTGATGGAATATAATCTTTTATTTTGACGAAGTCCTCGGATACGGGATTTTTGGGCGGAACTGTAGGGATAATCGGTCTTGTAGGCGTGCTCGGTTCCGCAGGGCTTGACAAAGTACCTGACGGGTTTTCTGTATCTTCAGAAGTCCCCGATGACAGCTTGTCCTTTGACTGACTGCACGATATTAGCAGACCTGAAAGAAGAGAAATTATGAGTAAAATTGAATATGTTCTTTTTGAGAAAAAATTTTTCATTGTTTTATCTTGGGTATTTTATTTATCATTTGTAACGTCGCCGCTGCCGCTTATATCGATGGGCTCACCGAGAAATACAGGGTCTGCGTTAAAAAGTGTCATTACAAAGTCCTTGCACCTTGCAACGTATTCACGCACGTCGTAGTAGAGCTGTCTGCCGTAGCTATCAAGAGAAGCGGATACGCCGCAGATCTCGATGCCGTTCATTTTGCCTATGTACATCGCTCTGTAAAGATGATATTTCTGCGTTACTATGACCGCGCTTGAAACACCGAAGACCTCTTTCGCTCTTTTCATAGTATCGTAGGTAGAAAATCCCGCGTGATCCATAAAGATGTCCTCTGACGGAATCCCCATATTTATGAGGTAATTTTTCATATTGTTCGACTCATCGTAGTGGTCTGCACCGTGATCTCCGCTTACAAGTATCTTCTTCACTTTGCCGCTGAAATAGAGCTCTGCGCCCGTTTCAAGCCTGTGTCGGAGCATGGTGCTCGGCGTTCCGTCGGGAAAGACCTGACAGCCAAGAATTATGACGCACTCAGCGGAAATGTCGGCAGAGTCTATTTCCTCGGGTTCGTAAATATCACCCGAAGTAAGAGCTATCATAAAGATATTTATGAAAAGAGTGGCGAGAAAAGCGAGAACGCCGAGAATAAAGCATACTACTACCCCTCTGAAAAGGATAAGCTTCACCTTGTCCTTCTTGCTTTCGGGACGTGTGTTTATTTTAAGAAGTTGTTCGAGTTTGTTCATAGATTACTCCTCCGCCTATATCAGAGAGCGGTAAAGACGACAGCGAAACGAGCTTTGCCGAGTACTTTTCGGCAAAATCGCGCATTTTTACGTAGTCGGGGTGGTTTTCTATATTTCCGAAGAAAAATATTTTGTCGCGATAGGTGATCGATGCTCCGCCTATAAATCCATAGTCATATCCGTCGAGCAAAATATTACCCGGGGTGATGGTAAGCACGTCAACACCGCGCGCAGATGCCGACTCGGCAATACTTTTGTCGGCGGTAATTATCGCATTTTCGTTTATCTTGCACACGCTGCAACGGGTATAGCCTTGACTCACAAAGATCTTTTCCTTTGCGTAGTTTGTCAGCAGACAGGAGAGCTTGTCAATTCTGCCGTAGAGATCTTGCGACAAAAAAAGCCCGTTCAAAAGAATATCGCTTGGATATTTTTTGCCGACGGACTCATTTGCCTGTACTGTTTTGATTTTAAATTTCTCAAACGTATCAAAGAGATCTTTGTTTTCGGCATAGTAAAGTCCGTGAAGCGCAAGCGTGTCGCCGAGCGGGCAGAGAAGCATGTCCGCGTGGGAAGCCACAGCGCTGTCGAGCATAGAAAACGGTTTTAGCTTTATTATGGAAAAATACCTTGCAAGAGAGTTTTCATCTTCCTTACGGATATTTTCGCTACAAAGCAAATATGGACGAAAAACTTCGTCCACTTCACATTTTGCCGTATTTAACATAGTACGTTTAAATTAAACTCTGGTTACCTTACCGGAACGGAGACAACGAGAGCACACATGAAGAGTCTTGTGAGTTCCGTTTACGTCAGCTTTTACTGTTCTGATGTTAGGCTTCCACTGTCTGTTTGTTTTGCGGTTAGAGTGAGAAACTCTGAGTCCGAATGTTACACCTTTTCCGCAGATATCACACTTTGCCATATTCTGCACCTCCAATTTTATATACATATATTATTATTTTAATGTAAACGCGACTTCCGAAAAGTCAGCAGATAAGATTATATCACAATAATTTTAAAAATGCAATAGTATTTTTAAAAAAATACAAAAAAACTTTATGTTTTTTCCTAAAAAGACACTTTTGAAGGTCGATTATTTGCTCTCGCCCATGTCAGAAGCGTCATTTTCTGTGTTTTCGGCTTCGTTTTCCTTGTTTGTAGGAACACTTTTCTTGAAGCTGAACTTCTTTTCTTCTCGGTTTGCTATGCGGATAATGTTCTCTTTATGTCTGAAAATAACGAAAAGCGCAAGAAGAACAGAAGCGATCGCCATTGTACCGGGGAGACCGCCGCTCGACCTGTAAAGCATATTGAGCACGAGCGGAAGGAACATAGCAGACATGATCGAGCCTGCGGATATGAACTTCGTGGTAGCAACCACTGCAACGAAAACGAGCGCACATACGAGAAAGGCAAGCGGATCTGCGGCAAGAACCATTCCTGCGGCAGTAGCAAAGCCTTTTCCACCTTTAAACTGATAGTATATAGGGTAGCAGTGTCCGACCATAGCGGCAAGACCTGCTATGTAAGCAACCTCAATACCGCATACGACCATCGTAACGGTTACGCTTACAAATGCCTTCATAATGTCGCCGAAAAGAACGATGAGCGCGGCCTTTGTGCCAAACGTTCTCATTACGTTCGTGCTTCCCGCGTTACCGCTTCCGAACGAGCGAATATCCTTGTTATATGCCGATCTCGATATATATATTGCGAAGTTTATACTTCCGAGAAAGTACGCGCCTACAACGAGAAGTACGGCTATCGCAATAAAAAGAGCGATGTGGCACTGACCGCCAAGCGAGAGCAGTCCCGCGCGTTTTATTTCAATAAGCGAATAGAGCGCTATATTCATAAAATCCTCCAAACTGAATTACTATAGCAGAAATTAGGTTTCGTCGCCGCGCTGGCGAAGTACGAATCTGATGGGAGTACCCTTGAATCCGAACACCTCGCGGAGCTGATTTTCGATATATCTCTGATAAGAGTAGTGGAAAAGTCTTATATCGTTGCAGAAAAGCACGAATGACGGCGGCTTTATCGAGGTCTGAGTCATATAGTATATCTTGAGTCTGCGGCCCTTGTCCGACGGGGGCTGAACTCTCGCGGTAGCATCTGCAAGCATATCGTTGAGCATACCGGTGGTTATTCTCGTACAAGCCTGATTGTTTATATAATTTATATGCTCGAAAAGCTTTTCAAGACGCTGTCCTGTCTTTGCCGAAACGAAAATAAGGGGCGCGTAGGTCATATACGAGAGCGCGTTGTATATTCTTTCGGTGAAACGCTTTGTCGTAGAGTTGTCCTTTTCGATAAGATCCCACTTGTTCACCACGATTATAGACGCTTTTCCTGCCTCGTGCGCGATACCTGCGATCTTTTCGTCCTGCTCGGTGATACCTTCCTCGGCGTCGATCACGATAAGGCAGACGTCTGCACGCTCAACCGCCATTTTTGCGCGGAGAACGCTGTATTTTTCTATTTTGTCATCAACTCTGCTCTGACGTCTTATGCCCGCAGTGTCGATAAAGGTGTACTTTCCGTACTCGTTTTCAACGGCGGTGTCAATAGCGTCGCGTGTAGTTCCCGCGATATTTGACACGATAAGTCTGTTTTCGCCGAGAATTTTGTTTATTATCGAGCTTTTTCCCGCATTTGGCTTACCGATAACGGCAACCTTTATGCGATCTTCGTCCTCTTCCTCGTCGGAAAATTCGGGAAGACGGTCATATACTGCGTCAAGCAGGTCGCCCGTTCCGCTTCCGTGAACAGAGGAAAGGGGAATAGGATCTCCGTCAAATCCGAGCTCGTAAAATTCATAAAATTCAGGGGGCGGAGCGCCGATGCGGTCTATCTTATTTACCGCAACCACGACAGGAGTGCGTGAGCGCAGAAGCATATTTGCAATATCTCTGTCGCTTGCCGTAACGCCCGAATGAATGTCGCACATAAAAATTATAACGTCAGCGCTTTCGATAGCAAGCTCTGCCTGCGTGCGCATATGCTTTAAGATTATATCGTCAGTTTTAGGTTCGATACCGCCTGTATCTATCATAAGACAGGTCTTACCGCGCCACTCTATCTCGTGGTATATACGGTCGCGGGTAACACCGGGGGTATCTTCAACGATAGCTATACGTTCGCCCGCAAGCTTATTAAACAGGGTGGATTTTCCGACGTTCGGTCTTCCGACTATTGCGATTACGGGTTTTGCCATACTGGGCCCGCCTTTCTGTAAAGATTTTATTTTTCGAGTATTGCCTTTATAAATTCATATCCGTCGGTAGGGACGGGAATTATTTTCACGTTAAGTTCTTTTTCGGCGTCCTCGAGAGATATACTGTCAAGGAAGAGATCGCCCTCAGAGCGAAGCATATTCGATGATATGTAAAGTGTGTCGCCGAGCTCTTTTCCGCGAAGCTGCTCTATAAGATCACAGCCGCACACAAGACCTGCGACGGTTATTGTATTTCCGAAAAAGTTGTTTTCTATTTTGTAAACGTTTCCGCGAAGCGACGGACATCTTTCGCACAGACGCTCTGAAAGCGAGCTGATAAAATCAAATGCCGCTTCGCCTGTTGCGATCGAAAATTTCTTTTCTATCGAGGTGTCGTAATCTTCCTCTAAAAATTCAAGCTCGTCGCTGAATTCCTCGAGCATAGAAACTATCATACCGACGCCGTTTTCAAACTGCGGATAATCCTCGTAGTAGGACGCGTCGGGGAAGGGGATTTTCGATTTCAGATAAAATTCGTCCGCACAGCAGAATATTCTGCTTCCGCACTCGCTTTTACATCTGCCTCCGAAGGAATTTACCTGCGCTATAACCTCTGCGGCTTCTTCGGGTGTGAAAAGCTCAAGAGGGAAAAGTCCCTCGCGGTGCTTTGTAAGTCCGGCGGGTACTACCGAAACGCTTGAAATTGCGGGATAGAGTGCGTAAAGATCGCGCATAGTTCTCGAGAGCTCGTCCTTATCGTTAAGACCCTTGCAAAGCACGATCTGACCGTTAATGGTTATCCCTGCATCTGCGAGCTTTTTCAGATATTCGAGCGATCTTCCTGCAAAACGGTTTTTCATCATTTTACAGCGAAGCTCGGGGTTTGTAGTATGTACCGAAACGTTTATTGGCGACATATGCATTTTTATGATGCGGTCTATGTCGCTGTCCTTTAGGTTAGTAAGAGTAATATAATTTCCCGAAAGGAATGAAAGGCGCGAATCGTCGTCCTTAAAATATATAGACTCGCGCATACCCGATGGGTTCTGGTCGATAAAGCAGAAAACACAGCCGTTACGGCAGGAGCGCTTTTCGTCCATAAGATAGGTGTCAAAATCAAGACCTATATCCGAGTATTCGTCCTTTTGAATTTTAACTTCAAAAAGCTCAGGACCGCGGTGAATAAGCACTTTCAGAGAATCTTCCATAATATAGAAACGGTAGTCAAGAACGTCGCTTATGTCATTTCCGTTTATAGATATGATTATATCACTCGGCAGGATACCAGCACGGTCTGCGAGCGAGCCTTTTTTTACCGAAGCTACCGTTACCATAAAATTCTCCTTGCTTTTTAATTTTTGCTTTGATAAATGATCTTGCCAAAAAAACAAACCGCCTTAAGCGGCGGCGTTTCTTTTTCAAATCTGCCCGCTTCTGTCGTATGACGGCAAAACGTGCCTTGAAAAAACGATAGGGTATGTCCGTTTTCCGCGAACATACCCTCATTTGGCGTTAAGCATCAGCTTTGTTTACCTCAATGATAGTCTTGCCTTTGTATGTGCCGCAGGCGCTGCAAACCTGGTGCGCAGCCTTATATTCGCCACACTTAGGGCATTTCTGGATTGCGGGTGCATCGATCTTCCAAACGCTTGAACGTCTCTTATCGCGTCTTGCCTTTGATACTTTTCTCTTTGGTACTGCCATGGATTTTGCACCTCCTCATTGACTGTTCATCTATGATGAAATATGTGTATATTTTTAATCATTTTTATTTTCAAGCAATTTTCTCAGCACATCAAACCGAGGGTCAGGTTCGTGTGTGTCACAATTACAATTACCAAAATTCAAATCGGTTCCGCATTTAGGACAAAGACCTTTACAATCCTCTTTACATAAATGTCTTAACGGAAGCTCAAGCATAATTTGTTCTATAAGTGCTTCGTCAACATCTATATATCGGTCTTTTGAGAAAATATAATCATCGTTATCTTCGTTTTGAACTTCCATATCTTCAGAAACAACGGTTTTTGTAAATACAATTTCCTTTGATTTAGAAATGGGAGCTAAACACCTTGCGCAAGATGTTTCATACAAAACGTCAGCAACAAGATTCAAAGTAATGTACCCTGCCATATCCTTTACATTTCCTTTAACAGAAAAACCATCAGGAAACGTAACGTCGGATAATTCTTCGTTAATAGTGAGCAAATACTCTATATTAATCTCTGTT
>JAZNNR010000002.1:0-67157 GCA_045580325.1 Eubacteriales bacterium | reverse complement strand
AGGTAGGATACCTCACCGCGAGCATAAAGAACGTATCCGATACCCGTGTCGGCGACACCGTTACCCACATTGAGCGTCCCACCGAAAAGCCGCTCGACGGCTTTAAAGAGGCACTTCCGATGGTATTTTCGGGAATATATCCCGCAGACGGCTCGAAATACAGCGACCTTCGCGATGCTCTTGAAAAGCTCAAGCTCAACGACGCCGCGCTCAGCTACGAGCCTGAAACCTCTGCCGCGCTCGGCTTCGGATTCAGATGCGGATTCCTCGGACTTCTCCATATGGAAATAATCGAGGAAAGAATCGAGCGCGAATTCAATCTTGACATAATCACGACCGCTCCGAGCGTTATTTACAAAATAACGAAGCGCGGCGGCGAAACGATCTACATCGACAACCCTTCAAACTATCCCTCTGCTGATGAAATAGAGGTTGCAGAGGAACCTGTTATCAAGGCAAGCATAATAACTCCCACAGAATTCGTCGGAGCTATTATGGACCTCTGCCAAGACAGACGCGGCACCTTCGTTGATATGAAATATCTCGACGAAAAACGCGCCGAACTGTTCTACGAGCTTCCGCTGAACGAGGTTATATACGACTTCTTTGACGCGCTCAAGAGCCGCAGCAAAGGTTATGCATCGCTCGATTACGAAATGGACGGCTACCGTCCGAGCAAGCTTGTGAAGCTTGATATTCTGCTTAACGGCGACGTTGTTGACGCGCTATCCTTTATCGTTCACGATTCAAAAGCCTACACACGCGGAAGAAAGATTGCTGAAAAGCTCAAGGAAAACATTCCGCGCCATCTTTTCGAGATTCCTATTCAGGCGGCTATCGGCGGCCGTATTATCGCGCGTGAAACTGTAAAAGCACTCCGCAAGGACGTTCTTGCAAAGTGCTACGGCGGTGATATTACACGTAAGAAAAAGCTTCTTGAAAAGCAAAAAGAGGGTAAGAAAAAGATGCGTATGCTCGGCAGCGTAGAGGTTACACCCGAAGCATTTATGGCTGTACTCAAGCTCGACGAATAGGCACGACTTAGGAAACTTTTTGAAAAAAGTTTCCTAAGAACCTTCAAAAACTTTTCCGAAAGAAGTTCCTCACGCACTGACGACAAAATAATATAAAAAGCTTTCAGCCAAGGAAAAGGGTTGGGGGTTTGAGGGAAGGGAAAAAGCTTCGGCGTTTGAGATGGTTTTTCCCTTCCCTCAGTTAGTCTTGATGATTTTATCTGCACAAAAGGAGCTTTTCCAAGAAAAGTTCCCTAAATTATTATTTACAAGGAGAAAGCTATGAAATACCGCGGTCTGTATATACATATTCCCTTCTGCGAGGCAAAGTGCGCTTACTGCGACTTTTATTCGCTTGCGGGAAATGAAAAATCGCTCATCCGGAGCGACTATATTGACGCGCTGTGCAAAAGTGCTATGATAATGTCCGAAAAATTCTCGGACACCCTTTTTTCAAGCGTGTATATAGGCGGCGGCACACCCTCGATTTTATCTCCGGATCTTCTTGAAAAGCTTTTATCCGCGTTGCAGGAAAGCTTCGAGATAGAAAAAAGCGCCGAATTTACCATCGAAGCAAATCCCGCGACTTTAAGTACAGAAAAACTTTCTGTTATGACTGATTACGGCGTGAACCGTCTGAGTATAGGCTGCCAGAGTACAAACGAAGCCGAGCTAAAAAAGCTTTCGCGCATTCACACCTTCGATGAATTTTGCGAGAGCTTTGCCATGGCACGAAAAGCGGGAATAAACAACATAAGCGTTGACCTTATGTACGGAATCCCGCTTCAAACGAAGGAATCGCTTATGCGCTCGATATCGGACGTTGCGAAGCTTTCCCCCGAGCACATATCCCTTTACGGACTTAGAGTCGAGCCCGACACAAGCTTTGGCAAAGACAAATCTCTTGTACTGCCGAGCGATGACCTGCAGGTCGAAATGTACCTTGGCGCCGTCGAGCTTCTTTCAAAGCTCGGTTATGACCGTTATGAAATAAGTAATTTCGCAAAAGATGGGCACTATTCACGCCACAATATGCGCTACTGGGAGTGCGGTGAGTATCTTGCGCTCGGTCCTGCGGCGCACTCATATATTGACAATGTGAGATATTCCTACGGTCGCGACGTCAAGGGCTATATAAAGGCTGTACGCGAGGGCAATATGCCCGAATATGAAGAATGTACCCTTCTTTCTGAGCAAGACAAGAAAGAAGAGTACATAATGCTTTCACTGCGACTTGAAAAAGGGTTGTCGCTCGAGTGTTTTGAATATCTCTTTGGAAGAGAGTCTGCAGAGGCTCTTTTAACGCGAGCACAGCAGTATATCCCAAAGTTTATGATACTTGAAAACGGCCGTCTTAAATTCACAAGCAAGGGATTTCTCGTATCAAACACGATACTTTCCGAGCTTATATAATATTTTATAAGTTTTACTACTGCGAAATTGAATTTCCTGCAAGTCCGTCGTATTTGCATTCAAGAATGACGTTACCCTTTTTATCAATTACGCCGAATTTGTTATTTTTAATAACTATTACGTATCCGTCGCTCGAAAAGTCAAAGCCTACCTTTTTCTCCGAATAAAAGAGATCATACTGCGGCTCTATTACGTATTCTCCGCTCGTATTTATATATCCAACCTTATTTTTTTCGTCGCATATGAGAGCAAGTCCGTTTGAAAAAGAGCCTGCGTAGTTATAGGTATCGTCAATTACTTTTCGACCTGTAAGATCGATAAATCCATAAAGATTACTGTCATTTGTATAGCGCGCATATCCCTCGGAGAAGGAATCGGCTTTCAGAGGTGTTCTTAAAAACATTACTCCCTTTTTGTCTATATAGCAAACGTTGCCATCGACGCCCATACGTACGATTCCGTCTTTAAAAGAGCTTGCTTCTGTGTAAAGAAAGTCTATAACGAGCTTGCCTTTGGTATTGATAAATCCGCAAAGTCCGCTTTCTTCATCCATAACAAGAGCAAGACCGTCCGAAAAACTCTTTGCTGCCTTATACTGCGGTTCTACCACAACCTTACCTTTACGATTTATAAAACCGTATTTACCGTTTTCTGAGAAAAGAGATCTTCCTTCATAAAAATTTTCTGCATATTCAAAGGATCTTCCAAAAAGGAGATCCCCTTTTTTATTTATATAATTATACGATTTGTCCATATACACGACAGCTATATCTTCGGAAAAAGCCGATACTCCGTCGAATTTCGGCTCAATAACGAGCTCTCCTTCGGTGTTTATATATCCAAATTTTCCGTCAATTTCAACCGCGGCAAGACCGCACGAAAATCCTGCTACCGAATTGTACTTCGCTTCTATAACCATCTCGCCGTCTTTATTCATAAATCCCCATTTACCGTCAACATATACGGATATGAGTCCTTCTCTGAACAGAGGCTTTTCATCGACCTTATTTTTTGATGAGCATCCCGAAAACACGGGAAGAAGCATCGCCGCTATCATAACTATGCAGCATATTTTCTTTATAAAATTCATCATAATTTTCCCTTTCTGTGTGATCAGTTCTGATCTATCTTTATTACGTATCCCTCTTTACGCGGTCTTACGGCAGGAGCTTCGCCTTTGGTATATCCCAAAATACAGTTCCCTATTCCGACGTATTTTTCATCTACTCCCCACTCACGCATAAGCTTTTTACCTGTCTGCGTTTCAAACACCTCTCTTGCGCGGTGTATCCAGCAGCTTCCGAGTCCGCATGCGTATGCGGCGTTAAGAAGATTACCGAGTACAAGGCTTCCGTCCT
Source organism: Eubacteriales bacterium (assembly GCA_045580325.1). GTDB lineage: Bacteria > Bacillota > Clostridia > Oscillospirales > CAG-272 > SIG672. The sequence continues at coordinate 63,373 of JAZNNR010000002.1, read as the reverse complement.
CGAGATAGGTATGAACATTCGGATCAGCGAAAACAACTATAACGCAGGGCGCACCGTAAAAAGGATCGCTATCGCTTCCCATTATCGCGGCATTCATTTCGGAAAGTTGCTCTACCGTTTTCCTGTCTCTGACGGCAACCATCAGTGGCGACTGAAAATTTCTGCCTGTCGGTGCGTACATTCCCGCTTCAAGAACAGCGTCCAGCAGCTCGTCCGGTACCTGTTCGCTCTTAAAAGCGCGAATGCTTCTTCTCTCTTTAAGTGATCTTATAACAATATTTTCTGCCATTTTCGCTACTTCCTCACATAGTTATATTTTTCAGATATTTATTTGCAAGTGCTTCATAGCTCGGATCTTCAGCGCTGTTTATTATTTTAAGTTTTCCCTCTTTACCGTCCTTTGCAAGCAGTCCGCTCTCCGAAAGTCTGCGTCTTGTCTGCAAGGCAGTACCAAGACCGCCGTCATATATACTTGCTTTGGGGAAATATTTTTTAATATGCTCTGATATTAAAGGATAATGGGTACAGCCCAAAACAACGGCGTCTATTTCTTCTCTTTTGACATCTGCAAAAAGCCGCCCGAGCATCTCACCGACTGCATTCTCATCTCCTCCTGACTCTATTACCTGCGAAAGTCCGGGGCAAGGGAGTGGTATCAGGTTTGCGTTCGGATTGTATTTTTCGGCAAGATTTACGAATTTTTCCTGCGACAGCGTGAGCGGAGTTGCCATAACAAGCACGTTTGGCGCATCCTTACCGCTGAGCGTAACCGCGGGCTTTATTGCAGGCTCTATGCCGATTATAGGCATATCCGGGTAGATCTCCCTGCATTTTGCCGCCGCCGCTCCTGTTGCCGTATTACACGCAATCACAATCGCTTTGACAAAATATTTATCCTCGAGCATCTTTATATTATTAAGTGTCAAAGAAAGAACTTCGTCTGTCGTTTTTGAACCGTACGGAGCGTTTGCATTATCACCGAAGTAAACAAAGTCTTCATCGGGAAGCTGCCGGAGCAAATGAGCAAGCACGCTTATACCGCCGAGTCCCGAATCTATAACGGCAATCGGTCGCTTATTTTCTGCCATTTTACATTTTCCTCAACATTCTTTACTATCCGAGTATTCTCACCTCACAATTATACCACATATTTTCTTCATTTGCAACATAATTACCAAATATTTTTAATCGTACTAAAAAACAGTAATCAAATTACACATTAAGTATATTTTTTATAAAAAAACGAAAAATATATTTAAGCTATTTTATAAACACTCGGGAGGACGATTTGGACGAGCTGACTAAGCTGCTTGTACGCACGGTAATCATATATTTTCTTTTGACAATTTCAATGCGGATAATGGGCAAGCGTCAGCTCGGTGAAATGGAGCTTTCCGAGCTTGTTACCACCTTACTTCTTTCGGAAATTGCCGCCGTACCTATAATCGATTTCAGAATTCCCCTTAAACGTGCGGTAATTCCCGTGCTTTTGATAATTTCCTTTGAAATTATTATTCCCTTCGTCAGTGAGAAAAAGCGTTTTATCAAAAAGCTTATTGAAGGAAAACCCTCTTATATAATTTACAAGGGTGAGCTTCGATTGTCCGAAATAAAAAAAAGCCGAATATCGCTCGATGAGCTGATCGGTGAGCTTCGCGGTCAAGGATATTTTGATATTACCGACATTGAATATGCAATTCTCGAGCCTAACGGACGACTTTCTGTACTTCCCAAAAACGGTGATTCTGCAAATCAAAATGTCTGCGGAATGGTGCATAATCTGATAATAAACGGAGAAATTATAGACTTTAACCTCAAGCTTCTTGGTCTTGATGAAAATTGGCTCGATAAAAAAATATCCTCTCTCGGCGCGAGAAAAAAAGACATCTCTCTGCTTGGTGTAGACGACCATAACAACATAATCAGCATAATCTCTCATAACAAAAAGAACTCAAAAATAATAAAAACACAAAAAAATGACAAAAAAAAGAACCCGTAAGCAGATACTTACGGGAATCTTTTTAACAAAATTTTAGCCTTCGATTGCGGGAGCTTCTACCTTTTTAGCGTCGCTCTTTTCATCGTTTTCAGCCTTCTTAACAGGAGCTTCGTAACCAACGAGTGTGATTACTGCCATCTCTGCGCCATCTCCGCGGCGAGGTCCGAGCTTGTAAATAGCGGTATAACCACCGTTCTTATTTGCATAGCTGGGAGCGATGGTGTCGAAGAGCTTTCTTACGACATCCTCCTTAGTAATGAAAGCAAGTGCCTGACGGCGTGCAGCAAGAGTATTTGTCTTGCCGAGCGTTATCATTTTATCAGCAAGCGCGCGAACTTCTTTTGCTCTTGTTACGGTTGTTTCAATTCTGCCGTTTTCAAGCAGATATGTTACAAGACCGCGAAGCATAATGTTTCTATGCGCTGTCTTTCTGCCGAGTTTTCTGGTTCCTGGCATTTCTGTTTTACCTCCTTCAACTTATTGTGGGGCGGATTATTCGTCTTCGTGCTTGAAGACGAGACCCAGCGAGTGAAGCTTTGCCCTCACTTCATCAAGTGACTTCTTTCCGAGGTTTCTGACCTTAATCATTTCTTCCTCGGTCTTGCTTACAAGGTCTTCTACAGTATTGATGCCTGCGCGCTTCAAGCAGTTGAAGCTACGAACAGACATGTCAAGTTCCTCAATGGTCATCTCAAGAACCTTTTCTTTAACGGTAGCGTTGCTATCGATAAGTATCTGTCTGTCTCCTGTTTCCTCTGTGAGATTTACGAAGAGACTGAGTTGCTCGTTGAGTATCTTGGCGCCATAGGATACTGCATCCTTTGCAGAAATAGTACCGTTTGTCTGTACTTCAAGTGTAAGCTTATCGTAATCGGTAATATTACCAACACGGGTATTTTCTACCTTATAGCTTACGCTGTATACAGGTGTATAAATCGAATCGGTGTATATAACTCCGATAACCGGTGAATTACTCTGCTTATTTTTTTCCTGAGAAACATAGCCGCGTCCGTGATCGAATGTGAGTTCGATATACAGATGAGCGTTGTCGCTGAGTGTGGCTATATGAAGATCAGGATTGAGAATATCAATATCCGCATCCTGCTTAATGCTTCCTGCGGTTACTTCTGCGGGGCCTGTTACATCAATTATTGCCATTTTTGCGCCTTCGGTATACAGCTTTGCAACTATACCCTTGATATTGAGAACGATTTCGGGAACGTCTTCTTTTACGCCCGGAATTGTCGATATTTCATGAAGAACGCCGTCAATTTTGATGCATACTACTGCGACACCCGGAAGTGAACTAAGCAGTACTCTGCGAAGTGAATTTCCGAGAGTTGTTCCGTATCCGCGTTCGAGCGGCTCTACAACAAACCTGCCAAAACTACCGTTTTCGCTTTCGAACTCGGTTACAACAGTCGGCTTTTCGATGTTTTTCATTTTTTGTTCCTCCTTATTATTCTTTGCGTTTGGTTGTGTACGGCTTTAACTGCACCGTAATAAACACGTTGGAGGCTGATTATTACTTCGAATACAACTCAACGATAAGCTGTTCGTCAAACGGAAAATCAATATCCTCTCTCTTGGGCAGTGCAACGATCTTCGCAGAAGCCTTTTCCTTGTTAAGGTCAAGCCATGCGGGAGCTACGTGAGACTGCATATTTTCGATAAGTCCTGCGAACTTTTCAAGAGATTTTACGCTATCCTTGAGCGCGATCTCGTCGCCGATCTTAACGATAAGGGAAGGAATATTTACCTTCTTTCCATTGAGCGTGAAGTGTGCATGAAGTACCAACTGACGTGCTTCTCTGCGGCTGCTTGCGAGTCCCATTCTGTATACTACATTGTCGAGTCTGCGCTCAAGCAAGCTGAGGAGGTTTTCACCTGTTACACCTTCCTGATTATCTGCCTTCTCGAAATATCCCTTGAACTGATTTTCGAGAACGCCGTAATATCTCTTGGTCTTCTGCTTTTCACGAAGCTGCATTCCGTATTCACGAGGTTTCTTTGTTTCTGCACCGTGCTGTCCGGGCGCTACCGGTCTACGCTCCATAGCGCACTTTCCGGTAAGGCAACGGTCGCCTTTGAGGAAGAGCTTTACTCCTTCTCTACGGCAGAGCTTACATGCAGGGCCTGTATATCTTGCCATTTATAGTTTCCTCCTTATTTTCTTTCAATCAGACGCGTCTTCTCTTAGGCGGTCTGCATCCGTTGTGCGGGATAGGGGTTACGTCTTTGATCATTGTAATGTCAAGTCCTGCGGTCTGGAGAGCGCGGATCGCTGCTTCTCTTCCGCTTCCGGGTCCCTTAACATATACTTCGATGGTCTTCATACCATGCTCGATTGCTGCCTTTGCAGCAGTTTCGGATGCCATCTGTGCTGCGAACGGAGTGGACTTTCTGGAGCCCTTGAATCCGAGTTCTCCTGCCGATGCCCACGATACTGCGTTTCCGTTTGTATCGGTGATCGTCACGATGGTATTATTATAGGTCGCACGAATATGAGCAGTTCCCTTTTCAATATTCTTACGCTCGCGGCGCTTTCTAATGACCTTTTTTGCTGTTCCTGCTTTTGCCATCTTTTTGGTATCACTCCTTTACTTTTTCTTGTTAGCGATTGTTTTTGCGGGACCTTTTCTGGTTCTCGCATTTGTTTTGGTTCTCTGACCTCTTACCGGAAGACCTTTTCTATGTCTGATTCCGCGGTAGCAGTTGATTTCTACCATTCTCTTGATTTCAAGAGAAACATCACGACGAAGGTCACCTTCTACGGTGTAGTTTGCTTCGATCTCATCACGAAGCTTACTTACTTCATCATCGGTAAGGTCCTTTGCGCGTGTATCGGGATTTATACCGGTAGCCGCGAGAATGTCATTTGCACTCTTTCTTCCTATTCCGTAGATATAGGTAAGAGCGATCTCTATACGCTTGTTGTTAGGAATATCAACACCAGCTATACGTGCCATTCAGTTTTTCACCTCTCTCTTTTTTAACCCTGTCTTTGCTTATGCTTAGGGTTCTCGCATATAACCATTACGTTACCTTTTCTTTTTATGATCTTGCACTTATCGCAAATCTTTTTAACGGATGGTTTTACTTTCATTGTTTGTCACCATTCCTTTCTGAATTTGACTATTTAGAACGCCATGTGATACGTCCCTTGGTGAGATCGTAGACAGAAACCTCTACCTTTACCGAATCACCGGGCAGTATCCAGATATAGTTCATTCTGAGCTTTCCGGACAGATGTGCTGTTATCATATGTCCGTTAGCAAGCTTTACTTTGAAGGTGGCGTTCGGAAGAGCCTCTACAACCGTTCCTTCAAATTCAATTACATCATCTTTAGGCAGAACAATCCCTCCTGATTGCCTCACTTTGCTTCTCTTTTTGTCAAAGAATTCTCATAGCCGAGCGTTTCTACCTCGCCGAGAAAATTCTCTGCACTTCGAGATGCGCGAGTTTTTTCTTTTTCGGTTTTCTGACCGCGTTATATCTGCGTAAGCAGTATAATACCGTTATCGGTCATCGCAACCGTGTGTTCGTAGTGAGCGGAAAGCCCACCGTCATCAGTAATAACGGTCCAACCGTCTTCTTTTTCGAAAACTTCTCCGCTTCCGGTACAAACCATAGGCTCTATGGCAATTACCATTCCCGGAACAAGTCTTGCGCCGTGTCCGGGCGTACCGAAGTTTGGAACCTCAGGGGACTCGTGAAGGTCTTTACCTACTCCGTGTCCGACGTAGTTTCTTACAACCGAAAATCCTTCCGAAATTACTCTTTGTTCAATGGCACTTCCGATGTCGCCGATTCTCTTACCGGCCTCAATCTGCTCAATGCCCTTCATAAAGCTTTCTTTCGTTGCTTCGATAAGACGGTCTGCAAGTTCGCTTACTTTTCCGCATCTGAAGGTATTTGCGCTGTCTCCGTGGAATCCCTTATAGTAGGCACCAACATCGATCTTCACGATGTCGCCTTCTTTAAGCACCACGTTCTCGGATGGAATTCCGTGTATCACCTGCTCGTTTATACTTATGCAGGCTGATGCAGGAAATCCACCGTATCCGAGAAATGACGGCTTTGCTCCACACTTTTCTATATGGCGGCGAATCATACTGTCTATATACGCGGTTGTTACACCCGGACGTACAAGTTCACCGCCAAGAGCAAGTGCTTCACCGGTTATTCTACCGGCATCCTTCATTATGGCTATCTGATGTGCATTTTTTAATTGTATCATTTATTTACCACCAAGAGCTTCAAGTGTGAGTCTTGTAGTATCTGCAACCTCTTCCTGACCTTCGACAAGCTTAAGCTTACCTTTAGCGAGGTAGAAGTCCTTGAGCGGTTCGGTCTGCTCGTGATAAACATCAAGTCTGCTGAGAACGACCTCGGGGCTGTCATCCTTACGCATTGTAAGTACAGTTCCGTCGTTATCACAGGTCTTGCCGTCTTTCGAAGGCTTATACTCAATATGATAGCTTGCTCCGCAAGTATCACAAACGCGGCGGCCGCTCATACGGGTTACGATCTTTTCGTCGGGTACTTCAATGCTTACAACGACGTCGAGCTCGATACCCATTTCATCGAGAGCCTCTGCCTGAGCAACCGTGCGGGGGAATCCGTCGAGGATAAATCCGCCCTTGCAGTCTTCCTTTTCAAGTCTCTCTTTGATTATACCTATTACAACCTTATCGGGAACAAGTGCTCCCTTTTCGGTATATTCCTTTGCGGCAAGTCCCATAACCGTACCGGTTTTGATTGCCTCTCTGATAATAGCACCTGTTGAAATTGCGGGAATGCCGAACTTCTCGGAAGCTATTTCAGCCTGTGTGCCTTTACCCGCTCCGGGGGCACCAAGAAACATTATTTTCATTTTCTTATCCCTCTTTCGCAAAGAAAAGTCGATTACTGAAGGAATCCCTTGTAATGACGCATAGTAAGCTGAGATTCAATATCGCGGCCCGTTTCGAGTGCAACACCGATTACGATAAGCAGAGAAGATCCGCCGAATGCGATGCTTGCGAGTCCGTTATATTCGAATACTGTTGCTATGCAGTTGATAAGCATAGGAAGTCCTGCAACGATGCAAAGGAAGAATGCACCGATAAATGTTATTCTGCCAAGTATCTTATTGATATACTTCGCTGTGGGTTCGCCGGGACGAACACCGGGGATCATACCGCCGTTCTTCTTAAGATTGTTCGAAACTTCGATAGGATCGAACGAAATCATAATGTAGAAGTACGAGAACGCTACGATGAGAATAAGGTATACAATGAGATACGCAAACGACGAAGCGTCGAAGAACTTAAGGAAACGTCCCCAGAAGCCTGTGTCTTTAGCAGATATTCCGCAAAGTGTCAGTATTGTTGCGGGAAGCGAAGCAATAGAAGATGCGAAAATGATCGGCATAACACCGGACATATTCAGCTTAAGGGGAAGATTTGTGTTCTGTCCGCCGTAAACCTTTCTTCCTACTACTCTCTTACCGTACTGAACGGGAATTCTGCGTTCGCTGTTTGTGATGAATATTATGAAATATACGATTGCTACACCGATAATCAAGCCGAGAATACCGATAAGAGTGTTCCAAGGCCAATCTGTGATGAGATTATAGAGTGTGATCGCGATGCTGGGACCGCTTGCAAGGATATTTGCAAAGAGTATCATCGAGATACCGTTACCGATACCGTGCTCGTTGATCTTTTCACCGAGCCACATTACGATAGCGGCACCTGCTCCGAAACAGAAAACTATTACGAGTGCTGCAAAGAGGTCATCTCTATACAGCCAGCCGTTTGCTTTAAGAAGTGTGAAATAACCCCAAGCCGTAAGTGCTCCGAGACCTACTGTTACATATCTTGTTATCTGGGTTATCTTTTTCTTACCGTTTTCATCCTTAGACATTCTTTCGAGTGCGGGGATAGCAACAGCAAGAAGCTGCATTACGATCGATGCTGTGATATAAGGTGATATACCAAGCGCAAAAACTGTTGCCTGTGCAAGTGCGGAACCTGTCAGAGTATTGAGGTATTCGAAAATTGTTCCGCCGTATATCTCGTTAAAGCTCTGAAGAATATCGCTTCTTACGTAGGGTACGGGAATTGCGGTACCAAGTCTGTACAGGATAAGGACAAACGCTGTGAAGAGGATCTTCATACGAATATCTTTTGCTGCCCATACGTCTCTGATTTTACCGAAAAATCTTTTCACTTAGATCACCTCTACCTTTCCGCCAGCCGCTTCAATTTTTTCTTTAGCGGCAGCCGAAAAGACAGCTGCGCAAACCGTTAACTTTTTAGTGATTTCGCCGCGTCCGAGTACCTTAAGTCCGTCATTAGCTTTTCTGATAATTCCTTCGTTGCAAAGTACTTCGAGGGTTACTGTATCACCGTCGTTGAAACGTGCGTTAAGTGTTTCAACATTGATTATGCTATAAATTTTCGCGAATTTATTGTTGAAGCCTCTTTTAGGAAGTCTTCTGTAAAGCGGAATCTGACCGCCTTCAAATCCAGGACGTACACCGCCGCCTGAACGAGCGTTCTGACCTTTGTGTCCTTTTCCGGCTGTTTTACCGTTTCCGGATCCGGGTCCTCTGCCTTTACGCCAAGCCTTCTTTGCAGAGCCTTCGGGTGCTGAAAGTTCGTGGAGCTTCATTTTTTCTCCTCCTTCATAGATTTTTAAGTCTTTGATTTAGAATTATTCGGCTGCTTCTTCTACCTTTACGAGGTGGGAAATAACGTTGATCTTTCCCTTTGTTGCCTCTGTATTAGGAAGAACTATGCTATCACCGATCTTTTTGAAGCCCAGTGAAGCTGCTGTCGCCTTCTGCTTCGGAATTGCTCCGATAAGGCTCTTAACAAGTGTAATCTTTATCATTCTTGCTTTCCCCCTATCAAAGTTCATCTACGCTCTTGCCGCGCATCTGTGCAACCTCTTCAGCACTTCTGAGCATACGGAGTGCTTCAAATGTAGCCTTAACTACGTTTGTGGGGTTGGTAGAACGCAGGCACTTAGCTCTTACATTCTTAATTCCTGCAAGTTCAAGAACTGCACGAACAGTTCCACTTGCGATGATTCCTGTTCCTTCGGGTGCCGGCTTGAGCATTACTCTTCCTGCTCCGAATTCACCGATTACTTCGTGAGGAATCGTTGTACCCTTAAGCGGTACTTCGATCATATTCTTTTTAGCATCTTCGATACCCTTGCGGATTGCTTCGGGTGTTTCCGATGCCTTGCCAAGTCCGTATCCTACATGTCCGTTTCCGTCTCCGACAACCATTATGGCAGCGAGGCTGGCAATACGTCCACCTTTTACGGTCTTAGATACACGCTTTGTCTTGACAAGCTTTTCCTGAAGGTCAAGCGTTGCCGCATCTATTCTTTTTGCCATCTTTATCCTCCTTATCAGAACTTGAGGCCTGCAGCGCGAGCGCCTTCGGCAAGTTCAAGTACACGTCCGTGGTAGAGATAACCGCCGCGGTCGAAGACCACTTCGGATATTCCTGCTGCGATCGCACGTTCAGCGATAAGTGTGCCTACTTTCTTAGCACTTTCCTTATTGCTGCCACATTCAAAGTCTTTTTCATACGAGGAAGCGGATACAAGTGTTACACCTTTGACATCATCAATAATCTGCGCCTGGATGTTTGCGTTTGAGCGATATACGCAAAGACGGGGGCATTCTGCTGTTCCCGAAATCTTTCCTCTTACTCTTGCATGTCTCTTAAGACGCTGCTTATTGGAATCCTTCTTTGATACCATAATTTAATCCACTCCTTTCAATTATTTACCGGTCTTTCCGGCCTTACGGCGGACATACTCACCGGAATATCTGATACCCTTGCCCTTGTAGGGTTCCGGAGGTCTCTTGCCTCTGATGTTAGCTGAAACCTGACCTACGAGCTGCTTATCAATACCGCATACTATGACAGTATTAGCATCGGGTACTTCAAAAGTAATTCCATCACCTTCAACAAAGGTAATACCGTGTGAATAACCGAGAGAAAGCTGAAGCTTATTGCCTTCCTTTGCTGCTCTGTAACCTACACCGACGATCTCGAGCTTCTTTTTGTAGCCTTCGCTTACGCCTACTACCATATTATTGATAAGTGTACGGGTGAGTCCGTGGATGGATCTGTTGAATTTTTCGTCATTGGGACGGGAAACCAAGATCTCGCCGTCTTTTGCTTCGATTATGAGTTCACTTCTGAACTGCTGTGTAAGGGTTCCCTTGGGTCCCTTTACTGTAACGAGATTACCTTCAGCGATATCTACACTTACACCTGCGGGAACCTTAACGGGATTTCTACCTATTCTTGACATCTCTTTATGCTCCCTTCTTTACCATACAAATGCAAGTACTTCGCCGCCGACGTTCTCTTTACGAGCCTTCTTGTCGGTCATGATACCCTTGGATGTGGAAACGATTGCGATGCCGAGGCCGTTCATAACCTTAGGCATATCTTCGCATCCTGCATAGATTCTAAGACCGGGCTTAGAAACTCTGCGAAGTCCCTGGATAACCTTCTGCTTGCCGATATACTTGAGTGTAACTCTGAGAATTCCCTGCTTGCCGTCTTCGATTACCTGATAGCTCTTGATGTAGCCTTCTTCGAGAAGAATATCAGCAATTGCCTTCTTCATATTAGAAGCGGGAATATCTACTGTTTCGTGTTTTGCGTTGTTCGCGTTGCGGATTCTTGTCAGCATATCCGCAATTACGTCTGATATTTGCATATTTTTTTCCTCCTGTTATGCAAGTGTTTTTCTTGCTGCCCTCTTTTAAGTCGGGCTGCAAATCGGCGGTTAAAGCATTGCTTTCCTTCCGATAAGACGGAGTTTAATAACTTTCTCCGAGATAATTGTCCGTCAATTACCAGGATGCTTTCTTTACTCCGGGAATTTCGCCCTTGTAAGCGAGTTCTCTGAAGCAAATACGGCAAATTCCGTACTTACGCATATAAGCATGGGGACGGCCGCAGATTTTGCATCTGTTGTACTCACGAGTGGAGAACTTCTGCGGTCTCTGCTGCTTAATTTTCATTGATGTTTTTGCCATCTCTTCTATCCTCCATTATTTAGCGAACGGTGCGCCGAGCTGACGAAGAAGTTCTCTTGCTTCATCATCGGTTTTTGCCGTTGTAACGAATGCTATATCCATACCGCGAATCTTGTCGATCTTATCGTACTCGATTTCGGGGAATATAAGCTGCTCTTTAAGTCCGAGAGAGTAGTTTCCTCTGCCGTCAAAGCCATCGGGGTTGATACCCTTGAAGTCGCGTACTCTGGGGAGTGCAAAGTTGAAGAGTCTGTCTACAAACTCATACATAATCTCGCCTCTGAGAGTAACCTTTGCGCCGATCTTCATTCCCTGACGAAGCTTGAAGTTAGATACCGACTTACGTGCGTATGTCGGAACTGCCTTCTGACCTGTGATCTGGGTGAGTTCTTCAATAATTGTATCAATTACCTTAGCGTTGTCCTTTGCATCTCCTGCTCCAACGTTAACTACGACCTTGTCGAGCTTCGGAATCTGCATTACGCTCTTGTACTCAAATTTCTTCATAAGAGCAGGAGCAATTTCATTCTTATATGTTTCTCTAAGTCTAGCCATTGTTCACTACTCCTCCTTAGTCAAACTGATGTCCGCAAGGTGTTCCGTCAGCCTTCTTACCGGAGCATACGCGTACTTTCTTTCCGTCGATTACTTCGATATGAGTTCTAACGCCCTTGTCGCACTTGGGGCAGTAAAGCTGTACCTTGCAAGCGTATACGGGAGCATCTACCTTAACGATAGCAGACTGTTCGCCCTGTCTTCTTGCCTTTACGTGCTTGCTTGCCTTGTTTACGTTTTCAACGATAACCTTTCCTTCTTCGGGAGAAACTGCGATAACCTTTGCGGTCTTGCGTTCCTTCTTGGTTTCGTTGCCTTCTTTGTCTTCGCTGGTCTTCCACTTATCCTTGTAATCGCCCACGCGTACTACTACGATATCACCAGTTTTTACATGCATTCTTGCCATATTGACGATACCTCCTTAAAGTACTTCGGGAGCGAGCGAAAGGATCTTAAGATAATCCTTTTCACGAAGCTCTCTTGCCACAGGCCCAAAAATACGGGTTCCTCTGGGGTTTTTATCTTCTCTTATGATAACCGCTGCGTTATCATCGAAACGAACGTAGCTGCCATCGGCGCGCTTAACGCCCTTGACTGTTCTTACGATAACAGCCTTAACAACTTCGCCCTTCTTTACCTGTCCACCGGGAGCTACCTTTTTAACGGATGCTACTACGACGTCTCCGATGCCGGCGTATCTTCTGCCGGTACCACCGAGTACTCGTATACACATAAGCTCCTTCGCACCGGTGTTGTCAGCGACTTTCATATATGACTGCTGTTGTATCACTGTGCGTTTTCCTCCTTATTTCAATACAATCTTGGTTGTATCTACTGTGTTTACTTAACCTTTTCGATTATTTCAACAAGACGCCATCTCTTTGTAGCGGAAAGCGGTCTTGTTTCCATAATGAGTACCTTATCACCGACATCGCACTGATTGTTTTCGTCGTGTGCGTGTACCTTAAGTGTGTGCTTTATAATTTTTCCATATTTAGGATGCTTTACGTTGTCTTCGATTGCAACTACGATTGTCTTATTCATTGCATTGCTTACAACTTTTCCTACTCTGGTCTTGCGCAGATTGCGCGCTGTTGCTTCCATCACGACTGTATCTCCTTCCTGCTCACTGTGCCTTCATTTCATGAAGAATAGTCATAACGCGAGCAATATCCTTCCTGACATCAGCTATCTTGTGGGGATTGTCGAGTTGGTTTATAGCGTGCTTAAAGCGCAGGTTAAACAGTTCTTCTTTGAGTCCTGCAAGCTCTTTTTCAAGCTCTTCAACGCTCATTTTTCTGATTTCACTTGCCTTCACGTTTATCCCTCCTCAACAACATCGTTTGTTTCTTTCATGACAAACTTACACTTAATCGGCAGCTTGTGAGATGCAAGACGCATTGCTTCCTTTGCGATTTCAGGAGCAACTCCGTCCATCTCGAACATTATTCTACCGGGCTTTACAACTGCTACCCAGTATTCAGGTGAACCCTTACCGGAACCCATTCGAGTTTCAGCGGGCTTCTCTGTGATAGGCTTGTCGGGGAAAATCTTGATCCAGACCTTACCGCCACGGCGGATGTATCTGGTCATTGCGATACGGGCTGCCTCGATCTGATTGCTTGTGATCCATGCGGGTTCAAGAGCAACAAGACCGTAGCTTCCGTATGCCAGTGTATTTCCGCGCGTTGCTTTTCCCTTGAGTCTGCCGCGCTGTACACGTCTATACTTAACTCTCTTCGGCATTAACATTATTTGTTGCCCCCCTCTTTACCAGCATTGTTTCTGCCCTGGAATGCGGGACGGTTTCCCTGTCCGCGATTCTGTCCACGGTTCTGAGGACGACGGTCTCCGTCGCGACGATCTCCGCGGCGTTCGCCGGGCTTGCGATCACGGCGATCAGGTCTTGCAGGGTTCATATCTGTGCGGATCGTTGTGAACTTCTTCTTAACATCCGGAAGAACTTCTCCCTTGAAGATCCAAACCTTTATACCGATCTTACCGTAAGTTGTGTGTGCTTCTGCAAAGCCGTATTCGATATCAGCTCTGAGTGTCTGAAGCGGAATTGTACCTTCGTGATACTGTTCGCTTCTTGCGATTTCTGCGCCGCCAAGACGTCCCGAGCACATGATCTTGATTCCCTTTGCGCCGAGACGCATTGTTCTTCCGATAGACTGCTTCATTGCGCGGCGGAAACTGATTCTGCGCTCGATCTGAGAAGCGATCGATTCTGCAACGAGCTGTGCGTTAAGGTCGGGCTGTCTTACTTCGATTACGTTAACCGAAGCGGGCTTGCCTGCCATCTTTTCGATGGTAGCCTTGATCTTTTCGATTTCTGTGCCGCCCTTACCGATTACAGTACCGGGCTTTGCGCAGTAGATAAATACTCTGATTCTGGAAGCGTCGCGTTCGATTTCTACCTTCGGTACGCCGCTTTCCTTGAATTTCTCCAGAATGTACTTTCTGATTTTGTAGTCGGATACGAGTGTATCGCCGAACTTTTCATCTTTTTCGTACCATCTGGAATCCCAGTTCTTTATAACTCCGACACGAAGACCGTGCGGATTAACTTTCTGACCCATTCAGCATTAACCTCCTTCAATTATTTCTCTTTTACAGCGATGGTAACATGGCTGGTTCTCTTGAGAAGACGGTCATATCCGCCTCTACCTCTTGCCTGACCTCTCTTGAGAGTAGGTCCGGGGCATACGAAGCACTGAGATACGTACAGGTTATCTGTATTCATCTGGAAATTGTGCTCTGCGTTTGCCATAGCGCTCTTAAGGAGCTTTGCAACCAGCGGCGATGCGCCTCTCTGTGTATGATTAAGGATAGCCATTGCTTCCTTGGCATTTTTTCCACGAATAAGGTCGAGAACGATCTGAACCTTACGGGGAGTAATTCTCACAAATTTGAGATATGCTTTTGCTTCATTAACTTCCATTGTTCAAATTTCCTCCCTTCAATTATTTCTTAGTGGTCTTGGATCCGGCGTGTCCCTTAAAGGTTCTTGTCGGAGCGAACTCACCAAGCTTGTGTCCTACCATATCTTCGATAATATATACCGGGATATGCTTTCTGCCGTCGTGTACGGCAATTGTGTGTCCGACAAAGTCGGGGTAAATTGTGGAGGCTCTTGACCATGTCTTAAGAACTTTCTTATCGCCGCTCTCATTCATAGCCACAATGCGCTTATAAAGCTTTGCCTCTACATAAGGGCTCTTTTTCAGGCTTCTGCTCATCTATTTATGCCTCCTTCTTATTTGCCGTTCTTGTGTTTAACAATGAACTTTTCGGTTCTTGCCTTCTTGTTTCTCGTCTTATATCCGAGAGCAGGCTTGCCCCAAGGTGTTACAGGTCCGGGACGACCGATAGGGGAACGTCCTTCACCACCACCGTGAGGGTGATCGCAGGGGTTCATTACAGAACCGCGAACTGTGGGACGGATACCCATATGGCGCTTTCTACCTGCTTTACCGATCTTAACTGTGTCGTGTTCAATGTTACCTACCTGACCGATCGTTGCCTTACAGTCAAGTCTGATAAGTCTTACTTCACCGGAGGGAAGTCTGACCTGTGCCATTCCGTTTTCCTTTGCCATGAGCTGTGCAGCTGCGCCCGCGCTACGAACGAGCTGACCGCCCTTTCCGGGATAAAGCTCGATGTTGTGAATGAAGATACCAACAGGAATGTTAGCGATAGGAAGTGTGTTACCGGGCTTAATGTCGGCATTTGCACCGTTTTCGATGATGTCGCCGTCTGTTACGCCTGCGGGAGCGATGATGTAGCTCTTCTTCTTATCTTCATACTCAACGAGAGCGATATAAGATGTTCTGTTAGGATCGTACTCTACGCCGATAACCTTTGCCTGAGCTTCGGTATCGCGCTTGAAGTCGATAATTCTGTACTTCTGTCTGTTTCCGCCACCCTTATGACGAACTGTGATTCTACCGTAGCTGTTACGTCCGGCATGCTTCTTCTGTACGTCAAGCAGGCTCTTTTCCGGAGTCTTCTTTGTAACCTCATCAAATGAGGGAACAGACATCTGTCTGCGGCCCGGAGTAGTAGGCTTATAAATTTTTGCTGCCATTTCTTTACTCCTCCTTAAATCATGCCGTCGAAGAACTCAATGGTCTTGGAATCAGCTGTCAGAGTAACGATAGCCTTCTTCCATTCGGATGTATAACCCGAGTGAACACCGAGTCTTTTGGGCTTTTTCTTCATATTGATGGTATTAACGTCTGCAACCTTTACCTTGAAGATCTCTTCAACTGCGTGAGCGATCTCGGGCTTTGTTGCGTCCTTCTTTACCTTGAAGGTATACTTCTTATTTTCAATTCCGTCCATACTTGCTTCTGTAACGATGGGAGCAAGAATGATGTCATAAACTGTCTTCATTAGTTATATACCTCCTCGATAGTTTTGATTGCGGTCTGATCTGCAACTACTGTGTCGCAGTTAACGAGGTCATACACGCTGATGATTGTGGAAGGCGTTGTCTTTACGCCGGGAATGTTATCAAAGGATTTTACTACAAACTTGTTGTTCTCGGAGAGAATAACGAGTGATTTCTTTCCTGCGCCAACTGCTGCGAGCATATTTACCATTGTCTTGGTCTTGTACTCATCTGCAGTGATCTTGTCCACAATGATCATTTCGTTTGCCGCTACCTTAGCGGAAAGTGCGCTTATCATAGCTACGCGCTTTGTCTTCTTGTTCATTTCTACGCGATATGATCTAGGCTTCGGACCAAGAGCGATACCACCGTGTGTCCACTGAGGTGAACGTGTGGATCCCTGTCTTGCTCTACCGCTGCCCTTCTGGCGCCAAGGCTTCTTACCGCCGCCCGAAACCTCGGAACGAGTCTTTGTAGACTGTGTTCCCTGTCTCTGGTTGAGAAGGTAGCCTCTTACTGCTGCGTGAAGAACTGCTGCATTAGGTTCTGCCGCAAATACTGCATCAGAAAGTTCAATTGTGCCGACTTCTTTGCCGGTCATATCAACTATTTTCAAATTTGGCATCGTAATTTCCTCCCTTTCGTTAAGATTTAACCGTATTACGAATGAATACGATACCGCCGCGTGCTCCGGGAACTGCGCCCTTTACCGCGATTATATTCTTTTCGGCGTCGATCTTTGCTACGTCGAGGTTGAGAACAGTTACCTGCTCGTTACCGTACTGTCCTGCCATCTTCTTGTTCTTGAAGATTCTCGCAGGGTCGATAACACCCATAGAACCCGACTGACGGTGAACAGGTCCGACACCGTGAGTCATTCTCAGCTTGTGAAGATTCCATCTCTTGATCGCACCTGTGTATCCGTGTCCCTTTGTGATACCGGTAACGTCGACCTTTTCACCTGCTGCAAAAATATCAGCGGTGACGGTATCGCCTACTTTATATCCGGAGATATCATCAAGGCGGAATTCCTTAAGATGCTTCTTGGGCTGGAGATCATTCTTCTTGAAGTGTCCGAGCTCAGGCTTGTTTGCCTTGTACTCGCCCTTCTTTGTCTGTGCTACGGCTTCAAATCCGAGCTGGATAGCTTCGTATCCGTCGGTCTCAACCGTCTTGACCTGCGATACTACGCAAGGTCCTGCTTCGATTACTGTAACCGGAATAACGTTGCCTTTTTCATCAAAGATCTGTGTCATACCGATTTTCTTGCCTATAATGGCCTTTTTCATTTGTTTTTTCCTCCTGTTTTAGTTATTGGTTGACTTTCGCCAACATGACATAAAACTTTCGAGAGGCGCGAGATCGATTAAAGCTTAATTTCGATTTCTACACCTGCGGGAAGTTCAAGACTCGTAAGCGCCGCAACTACTTTCTGCGAGGGCTTGATTATGTCAATGAGTCTCTTGTGAGTTCTTGTTTCAAACTGTTCGCGGCTATCCTTGTACTTATGAACAGCGCGAAGAATTGTAACTACTTCCTTATCGGTGGGAAGCGGAATAGGTCCGGAAACTTCCGAGCCGTTTCTCTTAGCGGTTTCAACGATCTTTTCTGCCGCCTGGTCGATAAGTGCGTGGTCGTAACTCTTGAGTTTGATTCTGATCTTCTCTTTAACTGCCACTTGCTTTTTTCCTCCTTATTTAATGTTAAGCAGGGCGGACTTCGTAACACTCTGCCGTGTGTTTCCAAACCTTCCTTGCGTTAATCCGAATCCATGCGATGCAACTCTTTCACATAAAATCCGGAAAATAAGTCAAACTAAGATTTGTAAACCCGCTTCAGATGCTCCAAAGTGCCGTTTCGCCCGATTGATACGGACATACTCCGGCAGAATTACCCGCGTTTTCGCGGCAACCTCTGCCATCAGCGCATCAAGCTCGACCATTATATCATACAATATTATTATTTGTCAATATTTTCTCTCGATTTTTTTGCTAAAAAACGCACGAGTTAACAAAATATTTACAATTTTTAGGCACTTTACAGTAATTTTTTTCGTTTTTTTGTGCGTTTCGCGAAATTTTCCGTTTTTCTTTACAAAAAACCAAACACTATTTTTTAACATTAAATCGCCTTTTACAACCAAATTTATGATAAATTTACTTTTTTTGACATTTTTATCAAAAAAAGTATTGACATTTTTAAGATAATATGGTATATTATGTCTGAAAACAGATGTTGAAAGGAGGTTAAGTAATGAAAGCAACAGGAATTGTTCGTAAGATAGACTCTCTTGGACGTATCGTTTTGCCAATAGAAATACGCGAAACGCTCGGAATAGAGGAAAGAGATCCTCTCGAAATATTCGTAGACGGAGAAAATATAGTTTTCAGAAAATACTCACCAACCTGCATTTTCTGCGACGCCACAGAACATCTTACCCTTTTCAAGGACAAGAGAATCTGCCCCGACTGTTTAAATGAACTCACAAAGCAGTAAATAAAAGTAAGCCGACAGCACCTTATAGCTGTCGGCTTTATTATATATAATATAAGGAAGATTTTCATTTGTACTACACGAAGAAAATAGTTAGTATCCAGACAAGCACTGACCAGAAGGTATGATAGATCGCAATATGCATCGAGCTTATAGAGCCAAGTGCATCAAGCGAACTGAGCAGCAATGCAGCTATAATACCGACCACAAAGGCTATAACCTCGAGAAGAAGTCCCGACTTTATGACCGCACCCGCGCGGTCGCATCTATACAGCGTTTCGAGAAGCGGTCTTGTCTTGCCCTTTGAAACTATTCCGCTGTCTGCGCTTTCGCGTACAACAGCCATTTCCTTTTCGGTACGGTATTTCAGTATCTTTATCGGGAATCGTCCTGTACCTATAATCGATTCAAGCATCGATATATTGATATTCGGGTCGCTCGTACGTATAACTATACCCATACCGCTCTTATAAAGATTTTGAAGTATTTTTTCAAAATCTTTATCTATACTGTAAACAAGTCTTATCTTCAGCGAGATCACATTTCCTATTTCAACGTACATTATTCTGTAATTTCGGTCGCTCTCGTCCTCGAGCATATATCCGTACTTTTCAAAATATGACGCCTGACCTATACGAACTCTCTCCCTGTTCACAACAGCCTCAAGTCCGTCGTCCGAAATATCGACGTATTCTACCGTTTCATTTGTAACCTCATAATCGACTGCGCCCGCAAGCAACTTATTAAGCGGTCCGCTGATCGGCTCAAAAACGACCGAAGCATAGGCAAGTCCTTTTGAAAAACTCTCGCTGTCCTTCATAGACACCTCGTCGAGCCAGACGTTTTTCTCTGTAAAAATGTCGGTATCGTTAAAGGTTACAAATGCAGGAGCGCAGTACTCCATCGTTGCGGCTTCTCCAATTATGGCAGTACCGCTGCGCGACGCGCGTTTTGACACCTTATAAAGAGGCAGTGAGAAAACAGTGTATAGCGAGAAGGGCGTTACAAACATAACCACAGAGAAAGCTATACGGAAGCTCTCGGCAAAGCGTTCCTCATTTCTTGTGAGGATAAGGGTTGCCACAGCAGCAATCAAAACAGCCACTATAAAAACTCCTGAGAGCCTCTTATACATCATCTTGTCGGCTGTTCTCTTTTTATAGCTCGAAACCTTTTTCGACTGAACCACTCTTATGTACTTGGCATCTTCGGAAAGATCCATCATTCCCGAGGTCGCTTCCCTTTCAGGCGCAGACTCAGTCTTTTTCATCCGCACGAGAGAATATTTTACAGCCTTTGAGGATACGATTTTAAGTGCATACAGCTTTCGTGTGAGGTCAAGCCATTTTGATATAAGGCACATAAGGCAGACAAGAAAGAGCACAAAGTTAAACGGTACAAAAGCATTATATCCGCTAAAAAGCGAGATAAACTGATAAAACATAAGGAAAATCGCAAGGAAAGGCAAAAAGCTTTCGGGCTGTGCCTTAAAGCGTATCAGAGAAAAAAATCCGTACTTCATTTCCCTGAACATTATCACAACTGCAAATATCGTCATTTGCAGTCCTGCGAGTGCAGATATACGCACATCCGAACTTATACGCATAAATACCGCATTATTTATTCCAAGCAGTTCAAAATTTTCAAAAATGAAGGTTGCTATCCCCAAGAGAAGACAGAGCGCGATCTTCGGAATACAGGCAAAAAACTCTTTTTTCAGCTTCAGAAATTCTTTAGAAGCGCTAAAATCGCTTTCCTCTAGAGTTTCTTCCTCTTTTACATCGGCTTCTTCATCGGGCTTTTCCATTTCAGGAATGCCAAAGACCGTTCGTATATCGTATCCGTCGTCTTTGGGCTTTTCGTCGTGTTGCTCTGTTTGGAGAGCTCTATTTTCTTCTTCGAGCGGCTCTGTGCTAATGAGCGCACGGCTATCGGGGAGGATACCTTTTTCTGCATTATCTATAACTCTTGCGTTTTCGCGCATCTGCGATATTACACTCGCGCCGCGAAGATTTCTTTGCGGGCGAAGCTCCTCTGCCGGCTCAGCTTTTTCCCCTCGAGTAGGTATTTCGGGTTTAGCAACTTGCTCGGCGTAACTGTACGGGCGAAGCTTGTCCAGCATTTCGCCGCCCATTTTTTTACTTACAAACGGACTCGGGGGCGCGTCATTACTTCCAAGACCGCCTATTTCGCGTTCGTTTTTGTCTTTATCATTCATTATGACTGCCTCCTTTCTCCGAAAATCAAAATCGTGTTTTACTTTTTCAGCTCGCGCTGTCTTGCAGCCTCACACAGCACAACTGCGCCCGCGCAGGACACGTTGAGCGAGTTTACCTGACCGTACATAGGTATAGAAATTATATGGTCGCATTTTTCGGTAACAAGACGTGATATACCGCTACCCTCGCTGCCGAAAACAAAGGCTGCCGCGCCTGTCATATCGGTGTCATACACCGACGTTCCGCCTGCTTCCGCTCCGTAGATCCATACTCCGCGCTTTTTAAGGGAGTCGATAGTCATCGCAATATTTGCGACCTTCGCGATAAGCAGATGCTCTACCGCGCCTGCCGACGATTTAACGGTAACTGCAGTAACTGTGGCATTTCTGCGTTTCGGGATTATAAGCCCGTCCGCTCCTGCGGCATCGGCACATCTGATAAGCGCTCCGAGATTATGAGGGTCCTCTATTCCGTCGGCAATAACGATAAAAGGAGAATGTCCGCGCTCCTCGGCGCGTGCGAAAATATCATCGACGTCCACGTATTCAACTGCCGAAGCAAAAGCGGCAACGCCCTGATGGACTCCGCCGTTTGAAAGGCGATCAAGCTTTTCTTTGGGTGCGTCAATAACCGGGATTCCGCGCTCTCTCGCTTTTGACTCAATAAGCTTTACCGAGCCCTCGCGCTCACCCGAAAGAATAAATATCTTATCTATCTCTCTATCGGTTTTGAGAAGCTCGAGTATCGCATTTCTTCCGTATATAGCCTCGCCGACATCTTCTTTATTTTCAGAAAAATCTCTGCGGTCTTTTCTGAAATCCTTAAAATCTTTTTTATATTCTTTTCTTTTTTGATTGTTTCTTTCGTTATTTCTCATTTTTCAAACCTTTAAACAAAATTTACTTTATGTATTATATCACATCAAAAGTGTTTTGTATAGTGTTAAAAGAAAAAGTTCTTATATTTTATAAAACTTTTTTAAAAACCGAAAAGACACATCTGCACGATGTGTCTTTTAACAGTTAGTATTACCGCCTGTAATGATTACTGCTCAGCTCTTTTTGCTGCAAAGCATTCGCTGCAATACACAGGTCTATCGGTTGTGGGCTGGAAGGGGATCTTAGCTACTCCGCCACACTCTGCGCAAACAGCCTCAAACATTTCTCTCTGGGGCTTTGCTGCATTCTTTCTTGCATAGCGGCAAGCCTTGCATCTCTGGGGCTTATTCTGGAAACCCTTTTCTGCATAGAATTCCTGTTCTCCTGCTGTGAACACGAAATCCGCTCCGCACTCTGCACACTTAAGTGTAATGTCCTGATACATTCCTTTTACCTCGCTTTAAATTTTTATATGTTATCCAAGGCGGACCAAAACCGCCACCTTTACAATGATTAGTTACAACGCTCTTTTAAGCTGATCGGGTACCTATACAGAATTAAAACAGTTAAATTGCTACGAATCTTCAAATCAGCTTTTTAAGCTTACTTTTAATTCTATACAAGGCGTTGTCAACCGACTTCTCGCTTTTATTAAGAGCCAACCCGATTTCACGGTATGAATGTCCGCTTAAATAAAGCTTTAAAACAGACTTTTCGTAAGAGGAAAGTTCAGATATTACCTTTTCGTTGTCTTCGAGTCTTTCACGAGATGCCCCTCTGCCCGTTTCATGCATCTGATTTTCAACAGGCAGATACGGTGCAGCTTTTTTACTGTTCTTTTTTTCCTTGCGCTTTATAGAAACAAGACGGTTTCTTATACATATCTTTGCGTACAGACCGAAGGTTACCTTATCCTGCGTAAGATCAAATGAAACTATCGCATTATAAAGAGCCATAGCAGCGTCCTGAAGTCTGTCGTCATATTCGGAAGGATCTTCTCCGAAAAGCTTTGACACCTGTGATCTCATAAGCGGTGCAAAATCTTCACAAATTTCCGAAAAAGCAGAGTCATTTCCGCCTTTAACGTCTTCTATAAGCTTTGCAAGTCTTTTTTCCAAAATAAAAAACCTCCGAGTATGAAAACACTCGCCCAAGCGACAAGATTATCATACCCTTTTTACCTTAATTTTCATTATATCAACTGTTTAATATTTTGTCAATACTTTTTTAATATTTATTCTACTGTTTTTTGAGTTTTTGTAGATTTATACATAAAAACCAAGTGGTTTTTTGTACATTTGCACATTAGTCTTCGAGAAGATAGTCAATTTCTCCGGTAAGAAGAGCCATAACCCCACGGTAAACGACCTCTGGACGATCGTCGAAGGTATGCATCATAAGCTCAAGCTGGTTAACGTTATCGGCTACAAGCTTTATTTCAAGAGAGAGCTGTCTTTCATCTATTATTTGACAGCAAAGGTCGTATTTACCGTCTGCTCTGATCGAATAGCTCGTCTTTATTTCTGAGCCTCTTTCTTTAAATGAAATAAAACGAAGCGCGCTTTTAAGGCTTCTCGTTCTGATATATCCGAGTATTTCTCCCTGCAAGTTTTCAGCTACGTGGTGTCCTCTATCCGTAATGGAATAGAGTACCTTGCCGCCCTCTGTGTATTCCCTTATATTTCCAACATCAATAAGCTCAGCAAAGCATTCTGCAAAATCTATTCCGCCTACAATTCCGTCTTGCATAGCGATTGCATTTATATCTTCAAATTCAAGCGGTCTATTAAGATTGTGCAGAAGATAGAGTATAAATATTTTTATGTCGTCTTTTTTCTTAAGCGGCGCAATCATCATAATCTATGTGCTAACCCATATGGGTAACTTCCTTTCATAATATTTTTAGGCAAATAATCGGGTGAGAGATCTCACCCGATTATATATTTTTTAAATTGTACTTTGATTATGCAGCAGGAGTTTCCTCTTCTTCTCCCGGAACATAATCCTTGTCCTTTACCTTTGTCCAAACGATATGACCTGCGAAGTTTGTATCAAGCTTCTTTATATTATCGTTAACAAGGTATGCTGTTCTTCCGAAGTAAAGAGGCATAACTACGCAGTCCTCAGCAACAAGAAGCTTTTCTGCTTCGTGGAGCTTCTTTGCTCTCTCCTCGGGGTCCTTTGCCTTATGAGCAGCATCTATAAGAGCTGCGTACTTTTCGCTGTTATATCCGCTGGTATGAGGGATAAGAGGCCACTCGGTATCCGAGCTTGAGAAGTCATATGCGCCGCCCGAATATTTAGGTGCGAACTGTGCAAGTACTGCGAAAGCGTCTGTTGTAAGCATATTATAGTTTACAGCGATTATATCAAATTCGCCCTTATTATACGCCTCTCTCAGTTTATCGCCGCAAATGTCTTCGTAAATAGTTTCTTTTACGATAACCTTATCGCCGTTTGCGTTTGTCTTTATAATGTCTTCCTTATAGTCGTATCCGTAGTATGTAAGTACTTCGTAGCTTGCATCAACACCGATTTTCTTCCATACGTCTACGCAGTACTTGGCAACCGCAATATCAGCAGGCTCGTCAGCCACAAGAAGCTTGATGGGCTTACCCTTGATGCCCGCTTCACTTACGAGCTTCTTAGCTTCGTCAAGCTTAGCAGATGTGCTTATAACGCTTGTGTGGAAGGAAGTTCCCTTCTTTGTGTTGTAAACAAGCTCGGAAATAAGCGAATCGGCAGCTTCTGCGTACACAACGATGTCCTGAATCGCTTTTCTGTCAATAGCAATGGAAAGCGCCTTTCTTGCCTTTGCGTCCGAAAGGAATTCAGAATTCGTGTTGAACAGATAAGAGTAGGTGAACATATTATCAAGCATAGTTACTTCATCAAGAAGTTTCTTACGCTCTGCAAGCGGAATATCCGAGGTAAACGCATATTCGCCGCTCTTATACTTTTCATAAGCTTCTTCCGCTGTTACGTAGTGAATGCAGATCTTATAAGGTGTTACGTACTTTTTGATACTGCTTTCAGCATCAGGCTCACGTCTGTAATACTGGTTACGCTCGAGAGTAATAGATTTAGGTTGAGCTTTGCTATCGGTAATGAGCTCGAAGTTCTTTACATAGAAAGGACCGTTAGAAACGAGAACCGCAGAAAGCGAAGCCCAGTTTTCATCTTTAACGCTTCTTACTACCTCTTTACGAAGAGGATAGAGTGCTACGCTTGCAAGGTTATTAAGGAATATTTCCGCATCTGTGCCTACGTTGAGGTCGATAGTGATCTCGTAAGTACCCGATGAATAGAAGCCTATATCGTCTCTTCTGACATCGCCGTTCTTAACCTCTACCGCGTTTTTAACCGGGAAAAGAAGAGCAGCTGCCTCACACTTGAACTCGGGGTCCATTATGCGGTTCCAAGCATATACGAAGTCTGCGGCGTCAACTCTGATACCGTCGCTCCAATAAGACTCGCCAAGAGTGATAATGACAGTTTCCGATCCGTCGTCATTTTCTTTGATCTTATAGCTCTTACAAAGTCCCTTCTTGAGCTTGCCCTTTTCATTGAGATAGAAAAGTCCCTCAGATGTGAGCGAGAGCAACTCAGCAGCGCCGACGTCGTTATAAGCGATAGCCGGATCGAAGCTGAAGGTTTCGTCCATATAAATATCAATAGTCGCGCCCTTATCCTCCTCTTCGCCGTTTGCACAAGCGGCAAATCCGACGAGCAGGGTCGCAAGACATAGTAGCATTGCTAAAAATCTTTTCAAAATATATTCCTCCTAACCTGCTTTTGTCCCTGCCATACCTATATTTTTAGATAAGTATAGCATTCGACAATAACATTACTTTGTTATTATAGCATTTGTCATCGAAATTATCAAGTGGATAACTTAAACTTATTTTTTTCTTTTGTTAATTTGGATATTTGCACAATTAAAGCCCTTACTTTTCGTTAATTTTAACAATGACGATTAGCAAAAATAAACCATTTTACTCTCAACTTTCGGTTTGAGCATCAAAAAAAGTGGTAATGATACTATTATAAAACAAAAGCAAAAATCAGGAGTATCGCATGGACGATCTGAAAAGTAAATATTTACACACCGACCTTGCCGCCGAAGGAAACAAAATTCCCGACTTTTCGCAGAACGGCGCAAAGTACGAAGAAGAAAATTTTGACAGCACCACTGTGGCGCGCCTTCACATCATAAACGAAGAGGGTGCAGAGTCGGTCGGCAAGCCGATAGGCAGATACGTAACCGTCGGATTTCAAAAATACGAGGACTTCACCGATGATGAAAGATCCGCTCTTATAAAAATAGTCTGTGAGGAAATAAAACGGCTTGCACAAAGTATGTGTCCCGACGGAATAAGCAGTGTTCTCGTCGCAGGGCTCGGCAACCGAAAGATTACCTCAGACTCGCTCGGACCTGTGTGCAGCGACAACGTAAACATAACCCGACATTTAAGCGTAGCAGATCCCGAAAAC
Organism: Eubacteriales bacterium; assembly: GCA_045580325.1. Lineage (GTDB taxonomy): Bacteria > Bacillota > Clostridia > Oscillospirales > CAG-272 > SIG672. The sequence goes on along the minus strand of JAZNNR010000002.1, from coordinate 37,274 downwards.
AAACATTTTCCCGAGATCTCGGCTATATCACCCGGAGTTCTGGCGCAAACGGGGATAGAAACGGTCGAGCTTATACGGGGCGCGGCGCAAAACTGCAGTCCTTCCCTTGTTATCGTCATCGACGCCTTGGCATCAAGGTCGGTAGGACGGCTTGCATCTACCGTACAGCTTTCGGACACGGGCATCGCCCCCGGCTCAGGAATAGGAAATCACCGAAAGAAAATAAACTCGGAAACGATAGGCTTTCCCGTAATGGCTATCGGCGTACCTACCGTCGTCGACAGCGCGACTCTCGTTTTAGACGCCCTTGAGCGCGCAGGAATAGATGATCTTCCCGACAGTCTTGTTCCCATACTTGAGGAAGGAATGAGTTTTTTTGTAACTCTTAAGGACAGCGACATCGCAATTCTTGAGCTTTCAAACATAATCTTTGAGTCGCTCAATATGTTTTTCTCGGATCTCGGTAATGAATCGGGCTGATTTTAAATAAAATATAGCATAAAACAAAATAAAAGGAGTTTTTATGCTTAGAAAAGATCCTATGTTTTCGCGCACCTCGGAGCGTGAGCGAAATTTCAGAATGTGCATCTGCCTTATCGGACTTTTTGTCATTCTTTACGCCGCGACAGTGTTTTTCACAGAGCTTGCAGCTCTCAACGGACTGCGCGACTATTTTCTTCGCAGTGCGTTTATGGCCGAGGATATCCCGAAAGAGATAAGCGGATTTACAAAGTAAAAAGCACCCACAGTTGTGGGTGTTTTTTTCATTCGGGAATTTTAAAGGAAAGTACCTTTTTGAAAAGGTCAAGATGGTACTTGTATATACCGTCAAAATCGCGGCTCACTCCGACCGACGCTTTTTTTCTTATACAAAGAATGGTATCGTCGGGCAACACTTCAAATGCGTCCTCAAAATACTTTCCGAAATCGGTGTCTTTAAGATATACGCTGTACTCATCTCTTGCAAATTCGGGTTTATATCCGAGAATCTCCTCGAGCGGCATAAATCCGCCGTTTTGGCAGAGAATATCGTAGTTATATTTGTCCATAAGACAGATGATAGCCTCGCCCGTTGCAACGAGGGTGTTCGTATTGTTAAGCGCGTTGTTTCTGTCCTCGGCGGTATAAAGGAAAACGTATTCGGTATTATCCTTTATGCTCTGTTTTTTAGCCTCGTCCTCGATTGCCTTCTGCTGCTCGGGAGAAAGGAGATATTCGCCGTAGGTTATCGCGTTTATCTTTCCGTCGCCGTTACTATCCTCGCTGAGAAGCTCGCAAAATGCGTCCGATATTTTTTCAAGCTGACCGCCGTCAAGCTGTCTTGGACCTGAATATATCGCCATAATATCATATTTTTCTTTTGTGGCAAGCTGAACGACAAGCACGGTCGCAAGGATCAGAAAGAATGATATTATTATCGTGTGCCACTTATAGTGATACCAATAATTTTCGACCCACGCCTTAAAGGAGGTCGGGCGTTTTATCTCGTTCGGATCAACGTAAGGCGTACCCTCTGTATTTTCAAGATTTTCCATATTACAGTCAACCTTTCAGTCTGTTTTATAAGATTATATCACAGCTTACTCGTCCTTTCAAGACACATTTTTTAAATCTCCGTAAACTAATTATAAATATAAACTGTAAATAACAGTTGATACATGAAGATTGCAGGAAATATTGAAATTTTGAACTATCTGTGGTATAATGTATTTACAGAAATGTTCTTACTCACGAGGTGAAGAATGGATAACAGATTTTACGATATTGCATTTAATGAATCTTTAACTTTTTATAGATACGAACTGTATTGTTCCTCTGAAGACAAAGAAAGGGTTAATTGCACAGAAGAATTCTTGAATCAAGGTTTTTTAAAAGATTCGGTATGGGACAAATACGCAGAATACTTATACAAGTGTAAAGATTGTCCCTGTTTCAAGCATAACATAGGTTTTTATTTTGGTGATAACCATTACTCCAATGATTTTTCAAACAAAGAAATTTTCGTTATAAACGTTAAAAACACAGAAGAATTAAATCTTGTCGTTGACCACCTACCCGCAAGCACGAAAACGATTTGGATATCTAGTGTTAATCCTGTGAACTATTCCGCGCTTGAAAAGTTAACTCAGCTCCAAACCGTATGTATTAGACTTAGAGCGAAGGATATTCTTTGGGATATGGAAAAGACACCCGCTCTTGATGTTTTAGAAATTCAACTCGGCACAAATGCTCCCCAAATAACAGAAATTAAAAAAGCAAAAAGCTTAAGGCATTTATGCTTAAATATTCACATTTCACAGATTAACAATACTGTTATTCCCACATTCTCCTTCCTAAAAGAAATGCCTTCTCTTGACAGTTTAATTATATCTGGAGTCACTGCACAAGATAATAACGTTGACGATTTAATCGACATACCGAATCTAAAACGGTTATGGATCTCACCCGACGTTTATTCAACCGAGAATTATGCTAAATTCGAAGCTTTAAAGTTTAAAATATATGATGAATACGGGATTTATGAGCATGACAAAGAATCAACTGTAGAAGATATCAGACCTCTTGGAAAAGGCAAACGGTATTTCAAAACTGAAAAATCAAAAGAAAAGTTTATCGTGCAATACAAAAGCTTTATGCAAAAATATATATAGAAAAGGACTACTCTATGTTTAAGATAAAGACTCATAATGCTTATATAATCATCATGATTAATAAGAGTCTTATATAAAAGAAAAAGAGTCATAAAGATTCTATAAGAATCGTTATAACTCATAAAGATTGCAGGAAATATTGAAATTTTGAATAATTTATGGTATAATGCAATCAATTCGATAAACTTGAATTTGGCGGGAGGCATTTTCATGGAAAGATATCCTATTACGGAAAAAGATAGACAACTAATAGAAATTGGCTTGCAAGTTTTGGCAAATAATTTTGACGACGGTATTTACAACCACACTGTTGGGTGCGCGGTTTTGTGCAAGAATGGAAATGTCTACAAAGGTGTAAACTGTGACGGCATTCACGGTTCTTGTGCTGAATACATTACCATCGGTATTGCGATTTCAAATGGAGAGCGAGAATTCGATACAATCGTCGCTGTTCATGAGAAGCATCTTAACTGCGTTATTCCGCCTTGCGGAAACTGTAGACAAATGCTGTTTGAATATTGTCCTGACATTAAAGTGATTGTCAATGATGAAAACGGAAATCTTATTAAGGTCAAAGCTCGCGATTTGTTGCCGTTCGCTTGGGAGCCTGTAGTTTGTTAAATTCCAATTTGTCGGTCAGTTTAATAAAAATATGCAAAAACACCCTATGACTTTTTACGGTCATTGGGTGTCTTCATTTTTTCATTTGTCGTAAATGTGTCGTAAATCGGTTTTGATAGAGTTTCAAAAACCCTGTAATACCGCTATTTTACGGCACTTTCTTAATCAAGGGGCTTCATAGTGGGGAACAGAAGCACATCTCTTATCGACGCGGAGTCGGTAAGAAGCATAACGAGTCTGTCAACACCGAATCCGAGTCCGCCTGTGGGGGGAAGTCCGTATTCAAGCGCGGTAACGTAGTCGTAATCGACCTGTGCCTTGCTTTCGGGATCGAGTGCAAGTCTGTCTGCGACCTGCTTTTCGAAGCGCTGCTTCTGATCTATCGGATCGTTAAGCTCGGAGAATGCGTTTCCGAATTCTGTTGCGTTTATGAAATATTCAAAACGCTCGGTAAACGCGGGATCGTCGGGCTTACGCTTTGCAAGCGGGCTGTTTTCTACGGGATAATCGTAAATGAAGGTCGGCTGAATGAGATTTTCTTCAACGAACGCATCGAAGAACTCAACGAGAATTGCGCCCTTTGTGGGTATTTCGGGAAGCTCTACGTGCTTTTCCTTTGCAACTGCGATAGCTTCTTCGTCTGTTGCGATAGCTCCGAAATCAACGCCCGAATACTTCTTGACCGCTTCGATCATCGTCATTCTTTCCCAGTGGCTAAGGTCAATATCCTTGCCCTGATAGTTTATCTGAAGTGTTCCGCAAACCTTCATAGCAACGGTCTTCATCATCTCTTCAACGAGATCCATCATTCCGTGGAAATCGGTATATGCCTGATAAAGCTCTATTGACGTGAACTCGGGATTATGCTTTGTATCCATACCTTCGTTACGGAAGATACGTCCAACCTCGTAAACCTTATTCATACCGCCCACTACAAGACGCTTAAGGTAAAGCTCTGTTTCGATACGGAGAACCATATCCATATCAAGTGTATTATGGTGTGTATAGAAGGGGCGAGCCGATGCGCCTATTTCAAAGGGTGTGAGGATAGGTGTGTCAACCTCGAGAAAGCCCTTATTGTCAAGGAAGCTGCGAAGCTCGCGCATGATCTGACTGCGCTTTACGAACGTGTCCTTTACCTCGGGGTTTACGATAAGGTCAACGTAGCGCTGACGGTATCTCGTATCTCTGTCGGTCAGTCCATGGAACTTTTCGGGCAGAGGAAGGAGCGATTTTGCAAGAAGTGTGATCTTCTGCGCGTGTACCGAAATTTCTCCCGTCTTTGTTCTGAAAACAAAGCCTTCTACCCCGATTATATCGCCTATGTCCCACTTTTTGAAGTCTGCGTACTCTGCTTCGCCTATATCGTCGCGGCGGAAATAGACCTGTATAGTTCCCTCTCCGTCATTTATATGACCAAATGATGCCTTACCCATTATACGACGGCTCATAAGTCTGCCTGCTATCGACACCTTCATTTCGGTATCGTCAACAAACTCGTTCTTTATAGCTGTACTTGCTATTGTAACGTCGTATTTTGTAAGTACAAAAGGATCCTTACCCGCATTTTGAAGCTCGGTAAGCTTATCGCGTCTTATCTGAAGTATCTCGCTCAGATTTTCGACTTCCTGTTGTACGTTTTCGTTTCTGTTTTCTTCCATTTTACGTCCGGACCTTTCCAAAAATTACTTTGCTATGCTGATTATTTCAAGGTCAACTTCTCCTGCGGGAGTTGTTACCTTGACCGTTTCTCCAACCTTATGTCCTATAAGAGCCTTTCCGATAGGTGAAAAATCGGAGATCTTATGCTGAAGAGGAGCTGCTTCGGTAGAACCTACTATCGTATATTCTACTTCCATATTCTTAGTCTTGTTGAGCACGACTACCTTTGCACCGATATTTACTGAGTCCGTGCTTATCTGGTCGTCAGAGATGACCTTTACGTTTTTGAGCATTTCTTCGAGTTCCTGAATACGTCCCTCGACCTTTGCCTGCTGTGTTTTAGCTTCGTCGTATTCGCTGTTTTCCGAAAGGTCGCCGAAGGAGAGCGCTATTCTGATGCTCTCAACGATTTCCTTACGTCTGTCATTTTTAAGGTATTCAAGCTCCTTCTGAAGTTTTTCAAGACCTTCTTTGGTAAGTGTAAGTTGCTGTGCCATTGCTGTTTTCTCCTATTTACTATATATATTTTAAAATTTAATACAAATTTAATCGAGCCTTTCTCCGTAAAGAACTTTAAGTGCTTTCTGGAGCTGATCGTCCTCCTCTTCTGTAAGAGAGAGGATATTCTTCTTTGCGGCTTCCTCACCAAGCGCCTGCTCAACGTCGGGGATAAGTCCTTTTCCGTCGTAATTTTCAACACCCGGTGCGGTATATCTGCGGTAAGTAAGCTTTACTGCGCCGCCGTTTGGAAGCTGGAAGGTTCTCTGCATAACACCTTTTCCGTAGGTCTTCATACCTACTGTAATAACGTCAGCACTATACTCGTGCATACACGCGGTGAAAAGCTCGCCCGCACTTGCAGTGTTTCCATTTGTAAGGACTACCGTTTTTCCGCTATGCTTAGGATTACTCATATATTTTCCGTTGCAATAGACTTCTCTGCTGCTGTTTTCGGTATAAGAATTGCCCTTTTTATCTGAGATCTCTATAAGGGGTACGTCATCTCCCACAAGGAAGGAGAGCACGCCCATAACGCTGTCAAGCGCGCCGCCCGGATTATCTCTTACGTCGAATATAAAGTGCTCTGCGCCCTGATTTTTAAGCTCAATATACGCTTTTGCGAACTGGTCGGTGGTTGTTCCGTCAAACTGCAGAAGTCTTATATATCCCGTCTTATTATCAGAAAGCATTTTGGAAATGACCGATACTGTCGTGAACTGCCTGCGTGTTGCCGTAAGAGTTTTACTTGTCCCGTCGTTTTTAATGACTCCGAGCGTAACCTTCGTCCCCACCGCGCCTCTTACTTTGTTAACTGCGTTATCGTAGCCTATATCCGCTACGTTTTCACCGCTCACGGAAATAATAAGGTCGCCCGGTTCAAGTCCTGCTTTCTCGGCAGGAGAATCGGGATATACGAACAAAACGTTGATCGCGCCCTTGTCTTCAAGATAATTAACAAGAATTCCGACGCCGACGCCCTCGCCGTTCATTTCTTTTATATAGTCCTTATACTCTTCTTCATTCCAATAATAAGCATAATCGTCGCCCGTTTGTGAGATATACATCTTTATGAGAGCGTCCATTATCTCGTCATCGGTAAGTCCCGAAAGATCGCCGAGATAATACTCGTCAAAAAGTGCTTTTACGTATTCGAGATCAAAGTAGTCATCGCCTGTGATGGCCTCAATAAAAGCGTTTTGCTCGGCTTTATATTTAGCATCGAGCAGTGCAAACGTCGTCATAAAGGTGATAAGTACGGCAAGAAGCAAAGCTACTACCGCCGTCCAAAGAGTTACCCTTCTGGGTTCTTTGTCTGTTTTTATCTTACTTGGCTCTTTTTCCTCGGAAGTATTTTCTATTTTCTCTTCCGAGTTGTTTTCCAAATTATTTTCTAAATTCTCTTTGTTTTCCATATTTTCCATAGATTTTCTCCGTAACATACTGAAAAGTATATTAGTTTTCCGAGAGTGATACGTCGGGAAGCTCCAGAACTCCTGCAGGATCAACGAACTCTCCTTTTGTGAACACTTCAAAGGTTATCTTTGCCGTATCTGCATCTCCGCTGACACCCGAGAGAGCTATAATATCTCCTGCCTTGACTGTGCTGCCCACCTCTGCTTTAAGAATCGTGCAGTGCGAATAGACAGTAACCGTATTTCCTGCGTGCAGAACTGCTACCGTATAACCCTTAAGCGGAATATAGTCCGAATATATGACCACACCGTCTGCTGCTGCCAAAACCTCCGCAAGCGTTCCTGCCGTATATATATCTATACCGCTGTGAGTAATATTAACGTATTTGCCAAGAACTGCGCTCCACTCGTATTTACTTCCGTATCCTCTTCCTATGTAATCGGTATAGAAAAAGTCGCTGTCAAGCGGCCATACAAGCTTCTGCGCTTTGCCTGTAACAGAGCTCGAATACTTCTCTATATTTTCGGCAATTTCTTTGGAAAGCTTCTGTTGACTTTCTGATGCAAGGAGCAGATAGTAGTTATAAACGTCCTTATCTGAATTTATACTTTCAAGATAACCCGTTGCCTCCTCGGAAACCTTTTTCAGCTCGTCATATGATACATGCGATTTTTTTGAATAGTCATCTGCCTTGGTAATATAGTATTTTACAGTTTCAAGACCGCCTGCAACTACCGAGTAAAGATCTTCGACCTTAATGCGAAGCTCCTCTTCGTATGCTTTCAGCTCATCGAGCATAGCCTTACCTGCTATGAAATCTATTATATTTTCGGAAGTACTGAATATCTCGCTTTTATCGGGAGTGCCTACTTCATAGTTCAGCGCAAGGCGTTCTTTATACAAAGCAAGGTACTTTTCGTATTCGGCAATCGAATCGGCAAGAAGTGCTCTTGTATCTTCCGACCACCCAGAGCAGATCTTTGAATATTCCTGACACATTTCGTGTATGTCAAAGAGAGCCTTGGCAAGTCTGTCATAAAGCTCCTCAACGTAGAGCTTTTCTTCGGGAGTCTGCCCTTTTTCAGATATTTGTTTTTCAATATCCTTGATAAACTCTTCTTTTTCTTTTATATTATTATCGAATTCTTCGAGTTTTTTCTCATTTTCTTCGAGGATCTCAGCGTCAAGCTGAACTATATTCATCTTATCCTCGCTATCCTGTTTGTTTTGAGGCGAGTAGATCGACTTTGCAAAAGAAAGAATACTTCCGCAAAGCAGCACCGACAGGATAATAAGCAGTGCCACACACACAATAAGCACGTGAATATGCTTTTTACCAGATGTCATTTCGCGTTCGGTAGCGGTGAGATATTCATTATTTTTCATTTTCTTCATATTAACACCCTCCTAAGCGAAATTTTATATATGATTTTTATCAGTCTCTACGTATATATCTCGTTGTTGCAATAAGGCTTCCCGCCACGCCCGACATAACGCCGAATACCAAGCATATAATGCTGACACCGGACACCACCTGTGAAAAATCAAGAGGAGTAAAGAGCTTTATACCCTCTGCTATTTTCGTAATTACTGCGTTATACATAAGACGCACGGCGATTATCGCACCCACAGACGAGAGAAGACCTATCAGAAGCCCCTCGAAAACAAACTGTGTTGAAATATATTTATGCGTAGATCCTATGAGGCGCATAAGCGATATTTCCTCGCGCTTATCGAATATTCCCATACGCACTACCGCAGAGATGAGAACTATACATACAAGCAGTGTTATCGGGATAAGCACTCCGAGCACGCTTACGATATTATCTCCGAGCTTTTCTATCTCGGTAATAGCATCTCCGTCGTCATAAACGCTATGTATCGGGTTATACGAAAGGGCATTCCCCTCGGCGTCAAGCTTTTCAAAGGTAAGATCGGCAACCGCTCTTTTCACCTTTGAGTATCCGTACTCGTCCACAACGCTTACGGTATAGCTTGCTTTGAAAGGACTGTTTTCCCCATTAAACGAAGCAAAAAGCTTTGAATATTCGGGGTATCTTTCCTTCTGCGCTTCGAGTGCTTCGCTCTTTGAAACGTAGTCAACGTAATCAACTACACCGTCCTTTGTGAGTGTGCTCAAAATATCGCGCACTCCCGATATTCCGTTTTCATCGCATTCATCCGAAAGGAATATACATACGTTTCCTTCATTTTCGCTTATGGAATCTATATTCTGTGTTACCGCGAAGGTAAAGGCAAACACTACAAGCGTACTTGCCAAAAGACATAGAGAGGCAAGCGACATTATCGGGTTTCTAAAAAAGAGCTTTAAACAACCTGACAAAGAGTATTTTAAACTGATTTTTTTCATTTTTATTATCACACTCCTTGCGCGTACGGCTTTATTTCAAATTTCCGTGTATTTTTACTGCGAAATGGGATCGGCATCGGCGGTGCTTGTTTGCGCCTACGCTTCTGAGTCCATTTCAAAATTTTCTGTATTTTCTGTATTTTCTGTGTTTTCTGTATTTTCTATATTTTCCTGAGGCTTCGGAAGATCGCTTACGACCTCGCCGAAACCTATAGTTATCATTCGTTTTCCGAACTGCTTTGACAGCTCCTCGTCTTTTGTAAATATTATTACCGTTTTGCCCTCACCATTGAGCTTCATAAGCATACTGAGTATCTCAAGTCCGCCACTTACGTCAAGCGAAGCAGTAGGCTCGTCCGCAATTATGACCTTGGGATCTGTCGCAAGCGCCCTTGCAAGCTCTGCACGGCGTCTTTGCACGGGGGTAAGCATTTCGGGATAATACTTACGCTCTTCCCAAAGTCCTGCAAATTCAAGCAGCTTACGCGCTCTGTCTTTGAGTGCCTTTCCGCGATAGTCAACGGCTCTCAAAACAAAGAGAAAATTGTCATAAAGCGTTTTATGTACGAAAAGACGGGACTCTCTGAAAAGTACGCCTATCTTTCTTCTGTGGCGGTATATATTCTTTACACGTATTTTGCTGAGGGGAATCTCGTCAAAATATATGTCCCCCGAGGTTACCTTTTCTTCAAGAAGCATAAGCTTTCTGAGAGTAGTCTTTCCCGAGTCTGTCTTTCCGTGTATAAACAAAGCCTCGCCGTCGCTGACGCTGAAGCTGAGTTCGTTTATGGCAACAGTACCGTTAGGATATTTTTTAACTACGTTAATAAATTCTATCATAGAAATTCTCCTCTCAGAACCGAGAACAAATCTCAGCTTGCACACCGATTATGATAGCACAAGCTGAAACGTTGAGTGTTTATTTTCTAAAATCAATACTTACCGGGCTTGGACATAAGGTATTTCTTAACCATAAGAGCCACCTTGAAGGTAATTGCGTGCTCAAACTCACGAAGGTCGAGCCCTGTAAGCTTACGTATCTTTTCAAGACGGTAAACAAGAGTGTTTCTGTGTACGAAAAGCTTTCTCGACGTTTCGGATACGTTGAGGTTATTTTCAAAGAAGGCCTGAATCGTGAGAAGTGTTTCTCTGTCGAGCGATTCGAGCGGTCCCTTTTTAAATACTTCCTGCAGGAACATTTCGCAAAGCGTTGTAGGAAGCTGATAAATAAGGCGGCCTATACCGAGATCCTCGTAGCTTATTATAGTCTTTTCGGTGTCGAACACCTTGCCAACCTCAAGAGCGATCTGCGCTTCCTTATAAGAACGCGCAAGGTCTTTAAGGTTATCAACCACAGTACCTATACCGATAGAAACCTTTGTATAGAACTCGGTAGATATAGTATCGGCGATAGAGCGCGCGATCTTTTCTATTTCCTTAACGTCGTCATAAGGCTTGACCTCTTTGACGAGAACCGTATCGTTTTCACCGACGCTTATAACAAAATCCTTTGTCTTTCCGGGGAAAAGATTCTGCATTATATCATAGGGGATGATTTCGTTCTTAGCTCCGAATTTAATAAGGAAAACTACTCTTGTAATATCGTTTGCAAAGTGAAGCTCCTTGGATTTAAGATATATATCACTCGGAAGTATGTTATCAAGGATAATATTTTTTATGAAAGAGCTCTTGTCGTGCTTTTCGTCATAGAAGTTTTTGATATTGCTGAGCGAAATTGCAAGCATCATTGAAAGCTGCTCTGCACTTCGGTCCTCACCCTCAACGAATACTATATAATCACTCTTGGTTGTCGAGCTGAGCGAACGGTATGTATATCCGCCGATAACAGCTACGTCCGAAGTATATGACATTTCTTCACGAACACCCTGTCTGATCTCTCCGATCTTAACGAGCTCGCTGCAGCAAGTAACCACGCCTGTTTCGTCAATAACACCAATAACGCGGTCGACAGCATCCTTCATTTGATAAATAATTCCTTGAAACAGCCTATTTGACATTTTAACCTCCGTGCCGAATTTTCGGCTAAATAAATTTTGTTTTTGTATCATCAAGCTAAAAAACGATAGAATAATACTATTTTCGAAGAAAATTTTGCACATCTTGCCATACTCCAAACCGAGTTTTCTCTGATGTGTCTTACGATTTTTCTTCGCCATTTGTATATTGCTACAATATTCTACACTATTTTTTGTGAAATTTCAATAGGCTTTTGAATATTTTTTTTATTTTTTTAAAGTTTATTCAAAATTTATTGTGCATTTTTGTCATAGGCACTGTCAAAATGACCGATAAATCCAAGAATTTATATTTCATAACGGAATGATAGCGAGGAAAGCACGTAGAGCGATGCAGTTTCGGTTCGCAGTATCCTCTTTCCGAGTCCCGCGAGCTTTACTGCGCACTTTGAAGCGGCGTCCACCTCTTTTTGCGAGAATCCGCCCTCGGGTCCTATCATAAATCCAATACAGCTCGGAATCTCCTCGGGCAGAAGCTCTTTCAGCGAAAGAGTATTTTCGCCCTCATAGCAAAGAAAGGCGAGCTCATTTTTTGAAAGCTGTTCAAGTGCCTCTTTAAAGGTTACGGTCGGCTTTATTTCGGGTATTCTTCCTCTGCCGCACTGACCTGCCGCGTCTGTTGCTATCTTTATTCTGCGTTCGGTCTTTGCGCTGTCTCCCTTTTTATCGCTTTTTACTATACATCTTTCGCTTTCAAAGGGAACTATCTCGCAAACTCCGAGCTCGGTTGCCTTTTGCACTATGTAGTCCATTTTTTCGCCCTTGGCAAGAGCCTGATAGAGTACTATTTTGCAGGGTGGCTCACCCGGAGCCTTTGTGCACGACAGTATTTTAGCGCTTACGCTATCCTGTGTGAAGGACTCGATAATACAGTCGTACTGGTTTCCCGACATATCCGAGAGAGTCAGACTGTCCCCCTTTGCCATTCGCAGCGAATAGGCGATATGGCGCGCGGCTTGTCCGGTAACTGTAACAGAGTCTTCGCCAAACGATTCATTCGGCAGAAAAAATTTAGGCATCTGTATGTTTCCTTTCGTGTTTAAGTAAATAAACCATATAATTATTCTCGCAAAGACCTTTAGTTCAATCTGAGGGAAGGAAAAAACCATCTCAAACGCCGAAGTTTTTTCCCTTCCCTCAAACTCCCAACCCAATTCCTTGGCTGGCGGCATCTCTAAATGCTTTTAGTCTTTGCCATAAAATAAGATATATATATTATAATATCTATACCTATCTTTGTCAACAAAAACAATACATTTTATTTTTTCCTTTTTCTACACGTTCAGCTTTGGTGCGACCTTTTCACTTCCGAGTCGCCACAAGGGAAGACATACTCGTAGGGGTCGGCGTCCCCGACTGTCCGTAGTCCCCGACAAACAAGCTTCGTTACAACTGCTTCATTCGCTTCGCGACACCTTTTCAGAGGACGGCTATGCGATAGGATAAACACCTCATCCGTCGCCTCGCGACACCTTCTCCCACTGGAGAAGGCTTTATAAAGAAGGAACCTTGGTTGTAGGGGTCGGCGTCCCCGACTGTCCGTAGTCCCTGATGGACGACAATTCACTATCTGAACAAAAATGGCGGGAGCAATCGACGAAAACCGTCGATTTTGCCCCGCCCTACTAAAGATATATATAAACAACAGCCGCACCCCTTTTAAGAAGTGCGGCTGCTCTTATTTATTTGTTACTGCTGCGGGCCAAGTACTATGCTCGAGCTTCCGGTTTCGTAGTTATAATTTGCTATATACTGTCTGAGCAGTATAACGTCTTTCATATTGACAACACCGTCGCTGTTTATGTCTGCACCGGCTTCAAGGCTTTCCGATGAGGTGTTTGCATCGTAATCGAAATTAGTAATGTATTGTCTTATACATACAACGTCGTCCATGCCGATTTCGCCGTCGTCGTTGGCGTCGCCGCAAACAACCTTGTCAACAAAAATAATTTCTGCATTTGTTAAGTCTTCATTACCTCCACCTATTGTGATCTTATCCCAATCCGATTGGCTTCCCCCATAATATACTGTAGTAAGCGCATTGCAACCATAGAACGCATTATAACCAATGCTCGTTACGCTGTCGGGGATTTCTATACTCGTAAGACTGCTGCAACCGGAGAACGAAGCAGCATCAATACCCGTTACGCTGTCGGGGATCACTATGCTCATTAGGCTGCTACAACCCCAGAATGCGCCAACTCCAATATTCGTTACGCTACCGTCGGTAGGAATAACACTGTTTTGACAACCAAGGATAATGGTTTTAGCACCAGTTTCTATTAGACAGTTTCCGTCACTGTGATATTTTGTATTTCCGCTATCTACAGTTATGCTCTTGAGGCTACTGCAACTGTAGAATGCACCAGCAACAATACTAGTTACGCCATTTCCTATCGTTATACTCATGAGGCTGTTGCAATTTTCAAACGCAAAATTACTAATACTCGTTACGCTGTCGGGGATTACTACGCTCTTGAGGCTACTACAGCCGTAGAACACGCCCAGCTCAATGCTCGTTACGCTGTCGGGGATTGTTATGCTAGTGAGGCTGCTGCAACCGGAGAATGCCCACTCACCAATACTTGTTACGCCGTCATTTATAACAACTGTGTTAATGTAATCCTTGTATGAATGCCAAATATCCAAATGGTCGCCGTAACCATACATATCGCCGCTTCCGGAAATTGTAAGTATTCCTGTTGTAAGATCAAGTGTCCAAGTGAGATTATCTCCACAAACGCCTGAAATTTGTGTTTCAGGAACAGCAAAAACAATTTCAGCACTTGTTAAGTCTTCATTACCTCCACCTATTGTGATCTTATACCAATCCGAACGTTTTCCTTGATAATATACCGTGGTAAGCGCATCGCAATAATAGAACGCACCCTTGCCAACGCTCGTTACGCTATAGGGGATTTCTATACTTGTGAGGCTACTGCACCAGGAGAACGCACCCTCGCCAATGCTCGTTACGCTGTCGGGGATTGTTATACTCGTGAGGTTGTTGCAACCGCGGAACGCATAATTACCAATTCTCGTTACGCCTTCGGGGATCGTTACAGTTTTAATATCCGGTGCTATTTCGTGCCAAAAAGGATAATCATAGAAATCCATCATTTCACCCGAACCTGAAAAGGAAAGGGTTCCTGTGTCTTCGTCAAAACTACAAGTGAGATTTTTTCCATCTGCACCGCAAGTTCCCAACTCAAGTGCTTCTGCCGGAAGTTGCGAAACAATAAAAGTAGTTACTAATACGGTTAATAATAAAATAACAGGTAATAGGTTTTTGAGTTTTTTCATTTTGTTTCTCCTTTTGGGTTATAAAAATTTTACTCATTCTTATCTTTAACACAATTATACATCTTAAATGTGTTAAAGTCAAGATAAATTCTTAACTTTATCTAATTTAGTCGATTTTATACATTCAAGGAGGTGTATAATTGTGAAGATTTACGATTATAATGGTAAAAAGAATATCTGTGGGGACCGAGTACACGAAGCAAGATGCCGCCACCGTCTAACACAAAGCGATCTTGCCGCCAAGTTACAACTTGCCAACATAATTATAGAACGCGACAGTATATCCCGTATAGAATTAGGAACTCGATTTGTAACAGACTACGAGATACGGGAAATTGCGCGCATACTGAAAGTATCTGTTGATTGGCTTCTCGGAATTGAATAAAAACAAAAGGCAATATTCCTTTTTACAGAGGTAATATTGCCTTTGATTTTTTATTTTATTTGCTCAAGCATATTCTGTGCAAATATGCCGTAGCCCTTTGTCGGATCGTCGATAAGAACGTGTGTTATCGCGCCTACGAGCTTTCCGTTTTGTATTATCGGACTTCCGCTCATACCCTGCACGATTCCGCCTGTAAGACCAAGCAGCTTTTCGTCTGTGATCTTTATTATAAAATTCTTTATCTTCCCATCAGCGTCGCATAT
Organism: Eubacteriales bacterium; assembly: GCA_045580325.1. Classification (GTDB taxonomy): domain Bacteria; phylum Bacillota; class Clostridia; order Oscillospirales; family CAG-272; genus SIG672. Next base: position 22,068 of record JAZNNR010000002.1, on the reverse strand, counting down.
TCTCTCTATTTCAGCACTATACTCGTGCGCTCCGCTTGAATCGACCGTACATACTACGCTCACCTTTCCCGTTTTGACATCACTCGGAGAAGCCACCTCGTAGAGCTTACCTTCGCCTTGTATTTCGCTAAAAATACCGCAAATTCCGCTTACGTTATTACTTACTATGCTTCCGATCTTTACTTCGGCAAGCCGCCCGCGAAGCTCTCCGGGCTCTCCCGCGCTTCCTTTTTTAATATCTCCGAGCTTTACACCGAAAACAGAGCCTTTGCCAACAGGCATCAGAACGCCCGTGTCGGGATCGCATATCCCGTGCCCGAGACCTGCGAATTCTCCCGTTTTTGGAATTACAAAGGTTACAGTTCCTATCCCCGCAAGGCTGTCGCGTATCCACAGTCCTGCGCGGTATATCCCGTCGCTATCCGAAGGAAGTGGCGTAAGCTTTACCGCTACTTCCCTTCCGTCGCGTACAAGTAATATTTCAAGTGTCTTGCCCTCGCTCTTTTCTATTTTCGAGATAAGATCACTGCCGTCCTTTATCTCGACACCGTTTACAGAGCTTATTATATCTTTGGAGCATATCCCTGCATCCCGTGCAGGAGATCGCTCCTTTCCGCCGCTTACAATATTCGTAAGCCCGACGACAAGCACACCTTTGGTGTTTATCCTTGTACCGAAAATATCTCCTCCGAGCATCACTTTTTCTTCACCGTATTCCTGCGCCGAAACGGTGGCTGTGCTGCAAAGAAAACAAAGAAACACAGCAACGAGAACAGCCGATATTACTCTTGTGCGGCATACTGTTTTCCCGCTTTTTTTCCGCATTCCCACTTTTACCTCTAACTTTTCTCTTTTAACTTTTTGTTTTTATTTTTTCTGCTCTTTTTGATCTATATATTCGCTGTGTCAGCGTTAAAGTACCGCGACTTTACACAGTTATAATTTGCGGAGATTTTCTCGATTTATCCCTTGTAATATCTTCTTGCATTTTTCAAATTTTTAAATATTCAGTTTAGTGTAAACGCCTTATAACAATTGAAAAAAGGGGAAAACCATCTCAAACGCGAGGTTTTTCCCCTTTTTCCAAGCCTTTTTCCCCTTTCCTTGGCTGATTCCTGCTCAAAGGGTACATTTTATTTGCTACTTTAAATATTATTTGATTTTTTAACTTGCTTATGACGCGGAATAAGAAGCACCGAGGGCATTTTTTCTGCGTTTTCGCTGCAATTCGGATTTGAGGAAAGAAGAGAGGCTAGCTCTGTGTTATATTTTTTGCCAACGTCCCAAAGAGTTTCTCCCTTTTGAGGATAATATACGGTAAAGGGTTTTCTATCGTCCGAGAGATCCTCGCCGAGTATCTGCGACGTTTTTATAATTTCGCTCACTTCGCTCTTCCACGAAAGAATGTTTATTTCAAGATCGTATCCTACACACAGGCGTCCTTCTTCAATTCGTGTATTTATCTGCGACACTCTCACAAGGAAAATATATTCGTCAAAATCGGCAATATCCTTAAGCTCAAGGGTGAAATCTCCGCTGAAGCTTTGAGAACCGTAGACCCCCTCGCTATCCTTATAAACCACGGTTATAATCGAGCTTCCAAATGCCGATTTCATACCCTCATCGCCCGAAATAGAATCGACCGTCGGATTTACGCTCGTAAGTACTACCGTGCTTCCCTCAGGTATCATACTGTCGGTGCAGGACTCCACTCTTATTGATTTAGTTGTTTTTACAGGCTCGCTTGAGAAATTTATCTTTTCGCTTTCGTTTTTTATAGCGAAGGCAGGTAAATACATATCTGAAACGTACTCACACGAAACTATCCCCGCGCCGTTTACTGCAAGGGTATATGCTACGTCGATCTCTATCTTGTTATTTTCGCCGCCATTTGCACTCGCTATATTACAGTCGACCGAGCGAGTGTAGGCGCACGCACAGCAAACAAGGCTGTCAAGGGCGGCAAACTCGCTTTCTACCGTGCGCGTGAAGGGTATGCGTCTGTGAATATGTATCGGGTCGCTTGCACCTGAGGGCATATATATCACGTCAAGCTCTGTGTTTCCCTTGACTGTTATAGCATTATTTTCGGTAAAGCACTCGTTTACCTCGCTTTTTGCATCGCAGTAAATTATTTCCTCTACTTCGCCCTCGGGAATAATATCCTCGGAGATCTCAAGATCTCTTTCCCAAACAGAAAACGGTCTCACGCATTTTATATTTTCACGTTTCATTTCGGGACATACGTCTGCTGTTCCTGAAATATCTGCCATTTCGGGAGAAACAGAGATGTTTTTCCATATTTTCAGATTTGCCTCTATCCTGCCTCTTACGCTGACCTTTCTCGGATTTACCGTTTTTACCGAAATATTTTCAAGCACGGGACAAGAGAACATAGAAACATCTCCGTATAATGCACTGTCGCCTATCGGGATATTTGCCGAGTAATCCTGCGTGAAGGTAACCGCGCGAAGCTTATTCTCGTCATCGAGAAAAAGAACGCGGGTGGTAAGTGTTCCGCTCATACTTGCCTTGCCGCCCTCGACAAAACAGCTCTCGGGCGAGATGCTTCCCGATGAACCTATAATCCTTTTAATATCGGCATAAAAATCGGGAAGAATAAAATCACGCGAGCATTCTATTATTTCTCTGCTCTTCTGAAAAACGCGAGAATATATTTCTGAATTACCTTTGAAGTTTTCCATAAGCTACTACTCCTTAACACACAAAAATATTGTTTTGTTTTTAATATATTCTAAGTTTTATCACAGTATTCCATAGTGTTTCAGGTCTTGAGATATTTTTTCAAGCGCAGTCTTCTCTATTCGGCTTACGTAAGAGCGCGATATTCCAAGCCGCGCGGCGACCTCTCTTTGAGTCAGCGCCTTTTGCCCCGAAAGACCGTATCTCAAAATGATTATTTTTCTTTCCCTTTCGTCGAGCTTTTCCTGTATTATCCTCCCTGCACGCCTACTGCTTATTTTTACGAAAAGGTCATCTGCGATAGTATCCTCGCTGCTTATTATGTCGATGTAGGTGAGCGGATTTCCGTCCTTATCGACGTCTATCGTTTCGTTCATCGAAACCTCGTTTTGAAGCTTTTTTTGCGCTCTGAAATACATAAGTATCTCGTTTTGCAGACATTTTCCCGCATACGTAGCAAATCTCGTTCCGTTTTCGATATTAAACGAATCTATCGCCTTTATGAGTCCTATCGTTCCTATTGAAATGAGGTCTTCCTGACTGTCAGATGACGTATAATACTTTTTTACGATGTGTGCGACAAGGCGCATATTGTGGAGTATCAGCTTTTCACGTGCGCTCTCGTCGCCACTACTCATCAGTCTGAAGCACTCTGTTTCCTCCTCGGCAGAAAGGGGCTGAGGAAAGGAAGACATATCATCTACACGCAAAAACATTGCAAGCATCTCTGCAAGCATTTCAAAAAAAGGCAAAAAAACACCTCCAAATACAATTATATTCAAAATCCTCTTGCGATTTTGATATTTATGATGTATAATAATGATATGCACACGCTTTCGCTTATATTTGTTTTGAAAGGATATTTTATCTATGCGACTCGGAGTTATAGATATTGGTTCGAATACCATAAAAATAACCGTCTTTAAGACAGACGGCGAAAAAATTACAGAGTTGTCGCATAAGACCTTGCACGCAAAGCTCTCGTCGCACATAAAGGACGGCGCGCTATCCGAAAAAGGAATTTCGGTTCTTATAAATTCGGTAAATACTCTTAAACGTTTGGCAAGAAATTTCTCCTGCAAAAAAGAAAACACGTTTGCCTTTGCGACCGCCTGTATAAGAGGTGCTTCAAACCGAGATACCATACTTTACCGACTGAAAAAAGCCACCAAGATCGACGTACGGCTTTTAAGCGGTAGTGAAGAGGCAGAGCTCTGCTTTCTCGGAGCGCTCTCGTGCGAGGGCTGTCCGAAAAACGGCGTGCTTGCCGACCTCGGTGGCGGAAGCTGTGAGTTTATCGCTTTTGAAAATTCAGAGTCAAAAATCAAGTTATCTCTGAACGTCGGCGCACTTGCGATGTATAAAAGATTTGCAACAGAGAAATACATCAGCTTTGACGAGCTTGAAAGGCTTGAAACTTATCTGAAAGGTGAGTTTTCTTCAAATCTTAAAGACATCGTACTCGCAAAAGGCGGTCAGTTTATCGTAACAGGCGGAAGCGCACGCGCATCGGCTACCCTTCTCGAAAGGCTCGCGGGCAGAGATGAGCTTATCCTTCCGAGAAAAATCACTCTAAGTGAGGCAAAAGACCTCTCTGCAAGAATAACATCGGGTGAGCTTATTTCGATAACAGAGGAAGCTGTAAAAGACCGCGCACAGACTCTCGTGCCTGCGCTTTTCATACTGATAAATGCCGCAGAGGCTCTCGGCGCGGACTCATTCACTGTAGTCGGCGGCGGAGCGCGAAACGGCTTCGCAAGTCAAACAGTAAACAGTAAAAAGAAAGTAAAATAAGAAATGAACGATTTGAACACATTTACAGAAAACACCGAAGAACGCGCCTTTTTTGAAGGAATGATCTCTTTTCGCGCCGTAGTTGCGGCGATCCGCGAGAAAAATTCGGACAGAAAAATTGAGGCTGTATATTTCGACACAAACAAGAAGCAAAAACTCTCGAAGCACCTCTCGTACATAAAGGCGATGAGCCACGAGCTCTCCTTCCCGCTCTATTTTATAGAAGCAGAGGAAATTTCGGCGATGACAAACGGTAATTCTCACGGCGGAATACTCACCGTCTGCACGAAAAGAAGTTACCCTACTCTTGACAGGGCTGATATGCTGAAAAAAGACGGATTTTACATTATGCTCGACGGAGTTGAAGACCCTTACAACTTTGCTTTTTCTGTGCGTGCGGCATATGCGGCGGGCGCTGACGGTCTTATTGTTCCCGAGCGAAATTGGCTGAGTGCCGCAGGAGTAGTATGTCGCTCGTCGGCAGGTGCAAGCGAGCTTATCGACACTATGATATTCTCGGACAAGACTCTGAAAGCCTTTAAGAGTGCGGGATACCGCATCGTATGCACCGCTCTTGAAAATTCTCTTCCGCTCGGCGAGGCAGATTTAAGTAAGCCTCTACTTGCCGTGATCGGCGGAGAGCGACGCGGAATATCGTCAAATATTATGGCAGCAGCCGACGAAACCGTGCGAATCGAATACGGACGCAACGATTTTAACGAGTCGCTCCCTGCAGCATCGGCGTCCGCGATATTCTCTTTTGAGATACTCAGGAGAAACAGTTAAAAATTTTTTAGAAAAGTTTTTGGGATTCTTAAACCCTTTTTGAAAAAAGGGTTTAAGCAGATTCCATAAGGCAAAACCGACGCTTTGCGTCGGTTGGCAGTTTTGCTTGCACTCAGCCGAGTGCATTTTGCTGACGCAAAACCGCAAACTGCATACTTCGACTGTCATTTTTCTGTTCTATTAAAGTTTTTGAGATTCAAAAGAACTTTTTTCAAAAAGTTCTTTTGCGGGTCCTTGGGGCAGAGCCCTAAGGTATATTAAATTAAAAATCCATTTATGAAAGGAATAAATTATGAAAATAGCGGTAGTTACAGGAGCATCGTCGGGAATGGGTAAGGATTTTGTCCTTCAGCTCGACCGCGACGAACAGTTTGACGAAATATGGGTAATAGCACGAAGAAGAGAGCGTCTTGAGGAGCTTATCCCCCTCACAAAAGCCAAGATCCGCGTGCTTGCGTGCGACCTCACTCTCCCCGAAAGCATCGAAAATTACGAAAAGCTCCTCGAGGAAACAGGAGCAGAGGTTGCCGTCCTTGTAAACGCAGGCGGATACGGAAAATTCACCTCGTTTGAGGAAATGGAGTACTCGGATATTTCGGGTATGATAACCTTAAATTCACAAATTCTTGCCGAAATGACCTACAAAACACTCAAATATATGAAGGAAGGCTCGAGAATCTATCAGCTCGGCTCGCTTTCCGCCTTCCAGCCCGTTCCCTACATCGGACTTTACGGCGCTACAAAGGCATTCGTGCTCAGCTTCTCGCGTGCGCTGAACGTCGAGCTCAAAAAACGCGGCATTCGCGTAATGGCGGTCTGTCCCGGCTGGGTAAAGACCGAGTTCTTTAATCACGCGGTCAAGGACGATACCATCAGCTATTACAACCGCTATTTTGAGTCTGCCGAGGTCGTTGAGCGCGCTATACGCGATATGAAAAAGGGCAAGGACGTTTCTGTCTGCGGATTTTCGGTAAGAGTTCAGGTATTTCTCACCAAGCTTCTTCCCCACAAGCTTATTATGTATATCTGGTGCAAACAGCAGAAGAAGATATAATCTCACGTGAAATTTTAAGAGGCTACCGAGTTTTCGGTAGCCTCTATGCCAAAGACACAGACAAAATCATTAAAATCAACTGAGGGAAGGGGAAAACCATCTCAAACGCCGAAGTTTTTCCCCTTCCCTCAAACTCCCAACCCTTTTCCTTGGCTAAAAGCTTTTCTTTTATTATTTTGCATTCAATATGTACAGAGGCTACCGATTTTTCGGTAGCCTCTGTGTTTTTTATCTTATTTTCCTTTAAGCAGGTCGTGCTTGATGTCCCAAAGCTTCTTTGAAAGGTCAACGTAGTAGTTATGCGGATTTTCAAAGCGTGTAACCTCGTCCCAAAGAGTATCTATCTGCTGTGCACAGAAATCTCTTATTTCCTTAACACTACGGCGCTCATAAACGAGCTTGCCCGAAATAAATATCGGCTTTAAAAGCTCTTCTGCGCGGTAATTTGTAAGTGTTTTTTCCTTCCACGTATGAACGGGATCGAATATCGTGAGAGGCTCGTTATCGTTTACGCTTTCATCGTAAACGCAGAGGTAGTCCGCTTCCGCCTTGCCGCTCTCTCTGTCGTAAAGCCTGTAAACCTTCTTGAAGTGCGGGTTCGTTATCTTCTGCGCGTTTTCGCTTATCTTGATCTTCGGTACTATACTTCCGTCCTTCTCTTCGACCGCAACGAGCTTATAAACTCCACCGAACACGGGCTCGCTCTTCGAGGTTACAAGCCTTTCTCCTACGCCAAAAGAGTCGATAATTGCGCCCTGATGGAGAAGATCGCGGATAATATACTCGTCAAGAGAGTTGGAAACGACTATCTTACACTCGGTCATTCCCGCCTCGTCGAGCATTTTTCTGACCTTCTTGGTGAGATAGGTAATATCGCCCGAGTCAAGTCTTACAGCGCACTTTGTTATACCGTGTTTTTTGAATGCCGCAATAGCGTTCGGAACGCCCTTTTTGAGTACGTTATAGGTATCTACGAGAAGCGTGGGGTTGTTTGGATATATCGAGCAGTAGGTGTCGAATGCTTCAAACTCGCTGTCGAAAAGCTGTACCCACGAGTGTGCCATAGTTCCGCCTGCGGGAACTCCGAAAAGCTCGTCTGCTATCGTACAGGCAGTTCCTGCACAGCCTGCGATATAAGACGCTCTTGCGCCGTATATTGCCGCCGCAGTTCCCTGCGCGCGACGTGAGCCGAATTCGGAAACGGGACGTCCGTCTGCCGCACGTACTATTCTGCTCGATTTTGTGGCAATAAGCGACTGATGGTTTATCGTCAGAAGAAGAAAGGTTTCTATAAACTGAGCCTCAACTGCGGGTGCGCGTACGGTAAGAATAGGCTCGTTCGGGAAGATCGGAGTTCCTTCCGGAACGGCGTAAATATCTCCTGTAAATTTGAAATTCTCAAGATATTTAAGAAATTCCTCGGAAAACTGATTTCTCGAGCGGAGATACTCAATATCGTCCTCGTCAAAGTGCAGATTTTCGATATAATCGATAACCTGATCGAGTCCTGCCGCGATTGCAAATCCGCCGCCGTCGGGAATAGAGCGGAAAAACAGGTCGAAATAGAGTATCTTATCGCTGTTTCCGCACATGTAGTATCCGTTGCCCATTGTAAGCTCGTAAAAATCGCAGAGCATCGTATAGTTATCACTTAAAAACTTTTTCATCTTTCCCATTTTTAATTCTCCTTTTGCAAACGTCTAAACATATTTAGAAATTTGAAATATCCTCGCTTTGATCAAACAGCATATAGTAAATAGCCGCCTGAAAATCTCTTGCAATAAGCATATGCTCTGTACGGCTGTCCGAAGCAGCGTGTACCATAGCAGGTCTGCAAGCGGGAATACTTATATTTATCACAACGTTATCGTGAGCGTCCTCTGTAACGTCATACAGACATTCGTAGTTATGATTTTTACAGATACGCGACACTACGAGCAAATTAAGCGCCGATTTCGGTGCAAGTGCGATCAGATCCTCGAGATCTCTTCCGTTTTTTATAGTAAACTGCGGATATCCGAGAGAAAAAACGGTAGTTATCTTTATATTTGACTCTTCCTCACTCACGCTTATATCAACGCGTCTGTCGCGCGAGAGCTTTAATGCAAAGGTGGTAAAATAAAGATAGAGCATCAAAAATCCGCGGAAATCAAGCGAGTTCATCGCCCATTTATGAGCGTTTCCTTTATTTGAATTAAATCTCACGTCGTAGCCTATCTTTTCAAAGCTTCGCTCGGTGATCTCAGAAAGAAGATTTATCGCGCTTTCAAAGGAATATACCGAGCTTCTGCGCAGATCACTGCTCGAAAAGAGATAATCGAGAATTTTCTCCATTCTCTTCTCTATTCGCTTATCCGCCTCTGTGCGTACCCTTTCGTCAAGCGTGAAGGTCTTTTCGTCAAGACATCTTATTATATCGCAGATCTCGTATCCGACGTCGCAGAGATCTCTTTCAAAATCGCCGAAGACACGGCTGAGCGCATTTATCTGAAGAAGTGAGAAGAACACCCAGAGCGAGCAGCTTTCGACTCCGCGCTTATACGGCATAACAAAGGCATTTGCTCTTCTGTCGCCCGTATCGACGGTTATGACGCTCGGCTTCTTGCGAGACGGAATATTCTCATATTCGGACAGCCCGCCTCTGTCAAGATGAAACTGAATATGCGTGTTTCTTCTCGGCAGACGGATACTTCGCATAGCTGCTGCGTTTTTATATACAACAAGTCCTGAAGAATTGCAAATTATTATAGGGGTATCAAGCTCATCGGGAGATGAAATATAATCCGCGTAGTTCATAAAAGCTCCTCTCATAGTAAAGTATGCCAAACTTAGCATATCTACTGTTATTATAAATCAAACGGCGCACATCGTCAAGTAGATTATCTCATTCTTTTTTTGATTTTTGCAAATTATATCGAAAATATACGGATTTTGTGTAAATAATATGGCTCAAAGATGAACATATTATTGAATTATTAAGTACTAATTTATAAAATTTGCAATAAAAGTAACAAAATTAAAAATTTTTTCAAAAACTACTTGAATAATGAAGTCTTTTGGGGTAGAATATAGCCGTAATTTAAAAATTCAGGAGGTATTTTCCAATGTCCGTAAAAGTTGCCATTAACGGCTTCGGCCGTATAGGCCGTCTTGCTTTCCGCCAGATGTTTGGCGCAGAAGGCTATGAAATCGTTGCTATCAACGACCTTACCAGCCCCAAGATGCTCGCTCATCTTCTTAAGTACGATACTGCTCAGGGCAAGTATGCTCTCGCAGACACAGTATCTGCTACCGACGACAGCATCACAGTTGACGGTAAGACCATCAAGATCTATGCAGAAAAAGACGCTGCTAACTGCCCTTGGGGTGCTCTTGACGTAGACGTAGTTCTCGAGTGCACAGGTTTCTACTGCTCCACAGAAAAGTCTATGGCTCACATCAACGCAGGCGCTAAGAAGGTTGTTATTTCTGCTCCCGCAGGAAAAGATCTTAAGACAATCGTTTTCGGTGTTAACAACGAAACACTTACAGCTGATGACAAGATCATCTCTGCTGCATCTTGCACACCAAACTGCCTCGCTCCTATGGCTAAGGCCCTCAACGACTATGCACCTATCCAGTCCGGTATCATGACAACAGTTCATGCTTACACAGGCGACCAGATGATCCTTGACGGTCCTCACAGAAAGGGCGACCTTCGCCGTGCTCGTGCAGGCGCACAGAACATCGTTCCTAACTCCACAGGTGCTGCTAAGGCTATCGGCCTGGTAATCCCCGAACTCAACGGCAAGCTCATCGGTTCTGCTCAGAGAGTTCCTACCTGCACAGGTTCTACAACGATCCTCGTTGCAGTTGTTAAGGGTACAGACATCACAGTTGATGCTATCAACGCTGCTATGAAGGCTCAGTCCTCTGCTTCCTTCGGTTACAACACAGATGAGATCGTTTCTTCTGACGTTATCGGAAGCACATACGGCTCGCTCTTCGACTCTACTCAGACAATGGTAGCAAAGATCGACGATGACACATATCAGGTACAGGTTGTTTCTTGGTACGACAACGAAAACTCTTACACATCTCAGATGGTAAGAACTATCAAGTACTTCGCAGAACTCAACTAATTAAAAAGATATGCTCTTTACAGCCCCGAGTTATCTCGGGGTTGTTTTTTTATAATAACAGCCGAGGCTCATTCAACTGCTGTTTGATTTTACCAACTCCGCTTCCATTGAAATCAAATGACGTTTGTGGTATAATATATGAAACAAGGAATTTTGGCAAATCTATTTTAGGGAGGAAAATTATGAAGGCAAACACGATCGGAAAACAAATATCCCTTATGCGCAGAGAAAGAGGAATTAAGCAGGAGGAGCTTGCAAATTACGTAGGAGTAAGCACACAGGCTGTTTCCAAGTGGGAGAACGGCGGTGTTCCCGACGTCGAGCTTTTGCCCAAAATTGCAGATTTCTTTTCCGTTCCGATAGATTTTCTCTTTGGAAGAAATGTGTCCGATCACGGCGATCTACATTCAGCCTTGATAGAAAAAATAAGTGATACTCCTCCCGAGCAACGATTTAACCAAGTGTTCAGTTATTGCTTTGACATGGAACAGGCGCTCTTTGGCGAGAGGTCTTCAATAAGAAGAGGCATTGAAGAGTATGAAAAAGAGCTTCCCGAAAGCGAGCAGCATTCTTCATCTGTATTAACAGATTACGGTTTTACACGTATGGGGATTGCCAACCGTTTACAGTACTTTTTAATCGTACCCGAAACAAAAGACACCGAGGCGGCATATTTTAACGGCATTGACTACCCGAGCTTTTTCAAGGATTTTTCAGACAGAGATTTTTTTAACGCATGCGTCTTTTTAAGCAAGCGTGATCACAAAAAAGCCTTCACCCCCGCTCTTCTTATAAAAAATCTCGAAATAACACCCGAAAAGGCAGACGATATTTTAAAAATGCTTTCAAAGTATAATTTGATCTCTTCAACACAGCTCGAGATGGACGACGAAATTCGGACAGTATATAATTTCCGCCCGTCGCCTGCCTTTATTGCCCTGCTGATATTTGCAAGAGAGATCATAGACAGACCAAGGATCTTTTCTTATAATAAACAAATCAGAAACAAGCCCTACCTTTAATAGACAAGAGCCGATACGAAAAACTCGTATCGGTTTTTTATTATTTTTCGCTTCTTTACCCACTTTGAACCTTTTTTCTGTCAGCGCATAATATGATCACAGAAAGCAGTACACTGTGCTGCAAAGCTTCAGAGAGGTGATTTTTTGGAAACAGGATACATAATAACCGAGGTACGAAGCCGAGGCGAAGCTCTGCCTATCGTGGGGGCAACGGTTACGGTCAGCGGATATGAGAACGGAGTATTCAAGGTGCTTAACGTTCAGCTTACCGACAGCAGCGGCTCTACACTTCCCTTCGAGATAGAAACTCCGCCGAAATCGGAATCGCTCGTTCCCGATTCGCCCGAGCCGCCCTTTGCAATCATAAACATCGAAATAGACAAATCGGGTTTCCTTACGCAAATTTTTGCAGAAGTACCGATCTTTTCGGGAATAACGACTATTCAGCCCGTACAGCTTATACCGCTTATTCCCGACGTTTACCGCAACGTTAACGCGCCATCTGAAACGGAGGAAAGCCTATGAATCTTGACCCTTCTGTTCTTCCGACCATACCCGAGAATATAACAGTTCATCTCGGTGCGCCTTCGTCAAACGCGCAAAACGTTACTCTCCCCTTTATCGACTATATAAAAAACGTCGCCTCGGGTGAGATCTATCCGACCTGGCCCGAAGCCGCGCTCAGAGCCAACATTTACGCGCAGATCTCATTTGCCTTAAACCGTGTTTACACCGAATTTTACCGCGCTCAAGGGTACGATTTTGACATAACATCCCTTCCCGCATACGATCAGACATTTAAAAATGGGCGTGATATTTTCGACAACGTATCGAAAATAGTTGACCAGATATTCAACAGCTACATTAACCGCAGAGGATATATCGAGCCCCTTTTTGCATCATACTGCAACGGTACTACCACCACCTGCGACGGTCTTTCGCAGTGGGGGAGCGTTGACCTTGCAAACGAGGGCAGATTCGCCTATGACATACTCACATATTATTACGGAGATGATATTGATATTGTAACAAACGTTCCCGTTGTGCCACTTGAGGACAGCTTCCCCGGTATTCCGATAAGCTACGGAAGCATTGGAAATGACGTGCGTACAATTCAGCTTCGACTGAACCGAGTTTCTCAAAATTACCCCGCAATACCGAAAATATATCCTGCCGACGGCATCTTCGGCGAGGAAACAGAAAATGCTGTACGCGAGTTCCAAAGGATATTCAATCTGACGGTTGACGGTGTGGTCGGTCCTGCGACATGGTACAAAATTCTCGCGCTCTTCAACGGTGTCAAGCAGCTTAACTCTATAATATCCGAGGGTCTTACCTATTCGGACGTAGAGCGACAGTTTGAGGAAACGCTCGGTCCGGGTGCTACGGGATTCGGAGTCGAGCTTATTCAGTACCTTATGCTCTTTATTTCATATTTCGTTGAAAGCATACCGCAAATCAAGGTCGACGGTATTTACGGCGAAAAAACGGCAGAGGCGGTATCAGCCTTTCAGAGCGAATATAAGCTTCCCGTTACAGGAATCGTTGATTTTTACACCTGGGAATACGCTTACGACATATATGCGGGAATACTCAACGAGCTCCCCGAAAATCTCTTTGAAAATTCACCGCGCCCCTATCCGGGAATACCTATCCGCGACCAGACTCAGAACGAAAGTGTGGTAAATCTTCAAAATTATCTGCAAACGATATCCGAGGTCTATCCCGAGATACCGAGCGTTGAGGTTACGGGAATATACGACGCGCAGACGCAAAACGCAGTACTTGCATTTCAGCGTTATTTCGGACTTCGCGAGAACGTTGTAGTGTCTGCGGTTACCTGGGACGCTATCGGCGACATCTGGGAAAACATCGTGCGCGGATATGACAAGAGCGAGGGGCAGTACCCCGGTTATACCGTATCTTAGCAGCTTTGCAGAAAGAGAGGAAAAATATATGGATATAAGAAGGTCCGACCTTGTAGTGTACGAGGTGCAAACATATCTGCGTGAGCTTTACAAAGCGGGATACGCGCTCCCTATGATAACGCCTGACGGAATTTACGGCTCTCTTACCGCAGAGGCGGTCGGCGATTTCCAAAGGCTTATGGGAATCACCGAAAGCGGAGCGGTCGATTTTGCAACCTGGAACAGTCTTGTGAGTGAAGCTCGCAAAGTACGGGAAATATATGCTCTTCCCGAAAAAATATCCCCCTTTGATATGCTTATGTACAGTGCGATAATAGACAGCGACGACGAGTACGACATAGTTTACATCGTTCAGGTTATGCTCCGCGCTCTGCACGTATATGACTATCAAAACGTATCGGTAAACGGCAAAATGGATAAAGCCACGAGCGATGCTATTGCCGATTTCAGTGAGCGTAACGGCATAGAAAACCCCGACGGTCAGATAACGAAAGAGGTCTGGAACGCTCTTGCAAGGGCATATTCGCAGTATATTTTAAAGAGTCCGGGGCAGTAACCCAGGATATTTAGAAAAATTTTCTTTTTTATCAAAATATTTACTTTTAATACGACTTTTTTTCGCTCGAGATGGAAATATTATAATAGATATTTTCATCTCGATTTTTATTTGCGAAAGGAAAAGGGTTATGGTAGATAGATTTTCACCCTCGGCACAGAGAATACTGAGTTCTTCACTTGCGTTTGCCAGAGAATTCGGACACTCATATATAGGCTCGGAGCATATTTTGCTTGCTATGCTAAGCGACAAGGGCAGTTCTGTATCAAGGATCTTGACTTCACACGGAGCAAAGGAAGAAAAAACACGCAGACAGATAACAGACTGTGTGGGCAAGGGAGAGCGAAGCGCAGACTGCGTATCCGATATGACTCCTGTAACTCGCGATATAATAGCTGACTCTGCCAAAATTGCCGAAAAAGAGGGCTCGGGCGAGGTTACGGACATAATACTTCTCTTTGCTCTGATCAGAGCTAAAAATTCTACTGCCGTGAAGCTTCTTTCCTCGCAGGGCTGCAAGATAAGCGAGCTTAGCCGTGAGCTTGAGCTAAAAGTAAGGTCGGACAGTGCGGAGCATTCTTCTGTGCAGTCAAAAAGAGTACCCAAAGCCGAAGAACGCCTCCCAAATCTCGAAAAATTCGCAAGAAATCTTACCGCAGAGGCTGAAAAAAGTCCATTTGATCCCGTAATAGGGCGCGAGAGCGAGACAGAGCGCATAATGCGAATACTTATACGAAGAACCAAAAACAATCCCTGTCTTATCGGAGAGCCCGGTGTTGGCAAGACGGCTATTATCGAAGGTCTTGCACAGATGATCGCCGACGGAAACGTACCCGACGAGCTTGCCGACCTTCAGATTTTCTCGCTCGACCTGCCCTCTATGCTTGCGGGCGCAAAATACCGAGGTGATTTTGAGGAACGTATGAAGCTCGTACTCGACGAGGTTTCAAAAAGACCGAACATCGTACTATTTATAGACGAGCTTCACACTATAATCGGAGCAGGCTCTGCTGAGGGCGCGATAGATGCGGCAAACATCATCAAACCTGCGCTTGCAAGAGGAAAAATAAAGCTTATAGGTGCAACCACTCTCGATGAATACAGGAAGCACATCGAAAAAGACTCTGCCTTCGAGCGAAGATTTCAGAGTATTAACATTTCAGAGCCAAGCATCGAAGAAAGTATCCGAATTTTATACGGCATACGCGACAAATACGAAAGCCATCACAATATAAAGATAAGCGACGCTGCCATTGAAGAAGCGGTAAAGCTCTCTGCGCGCTATATAACCGACCGTTTTCTCCCCGACAAAGCCATCGACCTTATCGATGAAAGTCTTGCACGTGTAAAAATAGAAAGTGTCAAGGCGCAAAGTGAAGAGTCCAGTCGTAAAAGAATCTTACGCCTTGCATTTTGTGAAAGGGGCGGACACAGCGACAAGGGAGCTTCTACTATTATGCTTGACAAAATCTCCTGCGAAAATGACTATGCAGACACAGTTAATGCCGACGACATCGTCAGAACCTTAAGCGAGTGGACGGGTATTCCCCTATCGGTGCTCGGAAAAGAGCGAGAAAATAAGAGTCTGACGCTTGAAGATGCTATAAAAAATCGGGTTTTCGGACAGGATGATGCTATAAAAAGAGTAGCAAACGTTATAGGACGATCCAAAACCTGTGTGCGCGACCCGTCGCGTCCGATAGCTACCTTTCTTTTTACAGGATCTACGGGAGTCGGAAAGACCGAGCTTGCCAAGGCTCTCGCAGAGGCGCTCTACGGGAGTGAGAACTCTCTTATCCGCCTCGATATGTCCGAATACTGCGAAGCGCACAGCGTTTCACGGCTTATCGGCTCACCGCCCGGCTATATAGGCTACGATGACGGCGGTCAGCTTACCGAAAAGGTGAAACGAAATCCTCACCACATAATCCTATTTGACGAAATAGAAAAGGCGCACCGCGACGTCTTCGACCTACTGCTTCAAATTATGGACGAAGGCGTTCTATGCGACTCTCGCGGACGCAAGATAAGCTTTAAAAACACAGTAATAATAATGACCTCAAACGTCGGAGCATCGGGCAAAAATCCATCTTCAAATCCGCTCGGATTTGTTGCAAAGGACTCTGATGAGAATGCCTACGCTGCGGACAGGCTTCGTGAAGTATTTTCGAGCGAATTTTTGAGCCGTCCCGATGAAATAATAGTATTTAAAAGCTTAAATCGCGCCACTATTCTCAAAATAAGCGAAAATATGCTGAAAAAGCTTGAAGATCGAATCTTATCAAATGAAAATATCACCGTGCGCTTTGAGCGCAGTGTGGCGCAGTATATTGCCGACTCTGTAAAATGTGAAAACGGCGCCCGCGACGTGCGGCGTGCCATTTTATCCTCTGTCGAAGGACCGCTTTCTCTATTCATTTTGAAAAACAGTGTTTCGTCCGGCCAAGCTATTTCCGTGTTATTTGAAAATGGAAATATCATTTTTGAAAAGCAAGATAAAAACCCGAACTGACAATAAAATATCCAATATTTTTCACTTTTTTTCAAAAAAGACTTGACAAAAGCCTGTTTGCGTGCTATTATAATTAGGCGTGTTAAATAGGACACGCCATATGCCCCATTAGCTCAGACGGTAGAGCACTTGACTTTTAATCAAGGTGTCCGGAGTTCGAATCTCCGATGGAGCATAAAAAGCCGTTTGAAAAAACGGCTTTTTATTTTTTACGAAAGGCAAGGTAAGCGTATATGAAGGACCTCTACAAAAGCTGCGAGCTTTGTCCGCGCAGATGTAAAATTGACCGTCGCCTATCGCGCGGCTTCTGCGGTGAGAGCGACAAACTGAAAATCTGCCGCGCAAGCCTTCATATGTGGGAAGAGCCCTGCATTTCAGGCAGCGAAGGCTCGGGTACAGTCTTTTTTTCGGGCTGTCAGCTCAAATGTATATACTGTCAGAATTCGGATATCGTGCTCTCGCACGCAGGACTTCATATATCCGAGGAGCGTCTTATAGAAATATTCTTCGAGCTTGCCGATAAGGGTGCAAACAACATAAATCTTGTAACTCCCTCGCATTTTACGCCTACCATTATCTCGGCGATAGACCGTGCCAAAGCCAAGGGATTTGCCCTTCCATTCGTGTGGAACTCGAGCGGATACGAAAATCCCGAAACACTTGAGCTGTTGCGCGGTAAAGTTGACATATTTTTGCCCGACTTCAAATATTTTTCGCCCGAGCTTGCAAAGAGCTTTTCCTGCGCTCCCGATTACTTTGAAAAAGCGTCGCGCGCCATAAGCAAAATGCTCGATATAGCAGGCGCGCCCGAGTTTGACAGTCGCGGTATAATGAAAAAGGGTGTCATCGTCAGACACCTCGTTCTCCCTGCGCACGTCGATGATTCTATGAGGGTAATAAAGTACCTTTTTGACACCTTCGGACATGATATTTACATAAGCATAATGAATCAGTACACTCCTATGCCGTCGGTTGCGCACAGAAAAGATCTATCTCGCAGACTTACCACCTACGAATATGAAAAGGTCGTAAGCTTTGCGCGTGAGCTTGGGGTATGTAACGGATTTACACAGGAGCGTACCGCCTCGCAGGAGAGCTTTATTCCTGCGTTCGATTATACGGGAGTTTTAAAAAAAGATTAAACCACGCTTTTGCGTGGTTTAATCTTGAGAAATAAAAAACCGAAGGCGTCAGCCTTCGGTTTTTATATTAGCTTTTATTGTTCAAGCTCTGCGAGCTTTTTAAACATCGCATCGATTTCTTTAAGTCCCTTGTTCCAACCGGATACCTTCTTATTAAGTCCGGACAGAGAAGCAAGACCGTCTTTCATACTGCTTCTGAGATAGTTACCAATGTTCTGAGGGTCGCCAAGACCGCCAAAGTAATCGGTAAATGCCCATACGAGTACGAAGTCTACGTAAGAGCTTTCGCTGATGATGTCGATCATAGCAGCAGAGTCAATGTCTGTTGTGTACTTGAACTTAAGAGCATCGTCATAGTAACGAGGTCTTACGCTGCGGTAAGATTCTGCGCAAAGTGCTTCGAGAACGATTGCTGTTGCTTTCTTGTTCTGCGAACCTACGCTGATACCGTAGATGTTAATAGCATCGTGTACGCTGGAACGGTATTCCTGACCTTCCTTAAGGAGAGGACAAGGAACGATATAATAAGGAGAGGTCATTTCACGCAGGTAAACCTCTGCCTGATTAAGTCTTCCGGGAACCATAAGTGCATTGTCAGATGCGAACACCTTGAAGGCATCATCGTATCCTGCTGCCTTAGTAACACCCTTGGAGCCGATGAGTTCCATATACTTGGTATAGAAGCTGTCAAGAGTTGTGTTCTTAGTGTTGAATGTAAGGCTAACGCTTCCGTCTCTGTTCTTCTGAGAGAAGTTAACGCCTGCCGCTACTGCCCAACCGTTTGTGTTGTCGCGAATGTCAACTGCAACACCTGTTACACCACCTGCAGAAAGAAGGTCTTCGATAGTAACATTTTCAACTGTTGTAGCCGCGTCAGAGAACTGCTTCATCTTGTCGATGGTCCACTTCTTGTCTCTTACGATGTCGTAAATGCTGCCCTGATCGCTAAGGTACTGCTCGTAAATAGTTGCATTTACGAATGTGCAGTAGAATCCGCCTGTATATCTGAGGCAGAGGTCGCCTGCGAGCCAGTATACCTGACCCTTGTAGGACATACCGTCGATATAACGTTCGCCCCAGTAGGGGAATTCGTTATCCTGCCACTGAATGTACGGCTTTACTTCTTCGTCTTTTGCAATGTCAACAACATAGCCCTTACTACAAATGGAAATGTCGTCATACTGACGGGCAGCGATAACGTCATATTCCTCGCCGCCAGACATAAATACGCTCGAAAGAGCTACGCTAAGACTGTCGGTTGTGTAGTAGGTAAGGTCGATAGTGCAGTTAAATCTTGCTTCAATTGCCTCGTTACGCGCAAAAATTGCAGCGTCAACAGAGTCGCCTGTGTCTTCCTCAGCCATGATGGAACGCTTGTGGAAGGTATCGCCGTCAAGTGCTTCTGATACTGCAAACTTAACGGTATATCCTTCAAGGTCGTGTTCACCAAGGTTATCGAGCCAAGGCTTTTCAATATCCGGCTTGTCGCCATCGTCATCATTGTCATCTACGCAAGAAGCGAGAGTGAGCAAAGAGCATACGATGAGAAGAATGGACATAACTGTTGCCAAAATTCTTTTCTTCATATTATACCTCCAATATAATTTTGTACATATATTATATCATTTTACTTTCGTTTTGTCAACTTGATTGCAGACTTCATTTTATACAAAAAAGCAGCCACGCTTTTGTGCATCTTCGACAACAAGCTTATCTGAAATCAGACGTTCGGTTTGTGCGGATTTTTGCACCGTTCAAGTATATCTTTTAATGCAAAGAAAGCTATAAAAAGCAGACACGGAAGAACTATTATATCACCCACGTAAGAATAGAGCGTTCTTTCGGTGTTTCTGTGAATACTTGCCGTAATATAGCCCTTTGTAAGCGGTCCGAGCATATCGCTCACCTCTCCGTCCGAGCTTATTATCGCAGAGATCCCCGTGCTTGCCGCTCTTGCTATATAGCGCCTGTTTTCGACTGCGCGAAGCACCGCGTGAGAGTTATGTTGATACGCCGAGGAAGAATCGCGGTACCACGAATCGTTTGTCGAGAGGAGAATATACTCTGCACCGTCCGCCACGCTTTCTCGGGCGAGGTCGGGATATATCGAATCAAAGCAGATAAGTCTGCCGATACTGCCGTCCCCGGTATCAAGCACCTCGCTATGTGTTCCTGCATCAAGGTCGTCCTCGAGCATATTAAGCTCTGTCATAAATGGCAAAACTACCGAAAGTATATCTCTCATCGGCATATATTCGCCAAAGGGTACGAGATGCTGTTTTTTGTACGAGCCGTCTTCAATCGTTCCGTCGGGGAAGAAGGCTATTACTGCATTATATTCATTTGTGATGTCCTCGGAAATATCAAGGCTGTCTATTGCCCCAACGAAAATTATCGAGCCCGTTTCTTTTGCAAGCTCTTTTATATTATTTCTGTAAAGAGGACTCGTTCTGACGCTGGTGGTAATTACGGTTTCGGGCCACACAACTATGTCCGCGTGCCTTTTTGCATCTGCGGCGAGAGTCAGCGTGGTATAGACCTTCAAGGCGTTTGCGTTTGACTGGTCTGCCCACTTATCGTTTGACGAGATATTGCCCTGCACTACCGTTACGGTAACGGCTTCGCCCTTTTTTTCGTTATGTGCTGCCATAGCAAGAAAACCGTATCCGAGATTGAGCATCACGACGGCAAGCGCGGCGCAGGCAAAGCGCAGAGCGCCCCTCGAGGTCTTACCCTCGGAAACAAAATATACCGCAGCGACGGCAACAAATCCGTTAACAAGAGCAATTATAAAGCCTATAAAGAGCGAGCCGAAAAGTGCTGCGCTCTGCACGGCGGCAGGAAAAACGGTCTGCGAAAGAGCAAGTCTTGCCCAAGGCACGCCCATCCAAGTGAGCGACTGCATATATTCAAGCACCGTCCAAGCGCATGCGAATATAAAGGGTGCCATAGTAAGTCCGCCCTTTTTATACGCAAGGCAAAACAGGGGCGCAACGAATGCTGTTCCCAGTGCTTGAAGGAGAGAAAGTCCTATCCAGCAGAAAAGGGTTATAACAAGTGCAAGCGGCTTTTCAACTCCGAGAAAATCCATCGGCCAGAGATACCAGAACCAGTGGTATATCACGATATAGAAGAAAAACGACCACAGAAATCCTACTGCGTAGCTCGAGCGTGCTTTCTTCCCTTTTTCACATCTTTTTATAAGGATCATCACAAGCGGAGCAAGCGATACAAAAACAAGTACCGACATTATTTTAAATATCAGCGCAAGCGCGGTAAGTACCGCCGAAGCAAATAAAATCAAGAAAACAAATGCTTTTTTATCAAGAATTTTATTTGAATTCTCTGCAAAACCAGATCTTATCTTCATTTATTTTGAATGTCCTTTCATTTAGGTACTCGAGTATTCCCGAATCTCCCTTGAAGCGAAATTCAAGGCTGTACGAATAAAGTGCCTGATATTTATATCCGATCTGTTTATCGTCGCGGTTTACGCCGTATTTGCCGTCCCCGAGAAGCGGGTGTCCTACCGACGACATATGCGCTCTTATCTGATGCGTGCGCCCTGTTATAAGGTCGACCTCGAGAAGAGAGAGTCCGTTTTTCTCGGCAACTACGCGGTATCCTGTTATTATCTTCTTTGCGTCCGCGCTCTTCGGCTGAGTTTTGAAAACCTTTACCGTGTTCGTTTTCGAGTCTTTTATAAGGTAGCCCTTAAGCACACCCTCTTTTTCTTCAAAAGTACCGTGTACTGCGGCGAGATACTTTTTACAGAGTTCCCTGTTCTTGATTTTTTCGTTCATTATACGAAGTGTTTGTGCATTCTTTGCCGCGATAACTATACCGCCTGTATTTCTATCAATTCTGTTACAGAGCGCGGGAGCAAATGAGTTCTCTTTTGCGGGATCGTACTCCCCTTTTTGATAAAGATAAGCCGTTATATGCGAGATCAGCGTATTTGTGCTCTCTTTATCGTCCGAATGGACTATCATTCCCGCTCTTTTATCGCAAAGGATTATATTTTCATCCTCATATATTATATCAATATGCGGTGTCAGCTTCAGCGAAGCGGTTTCCGGTGTATTTTCAAAAAATTCTTCCTTGATGAAGAGCTCGACCGTATCGCCCTCGCACAGAAAATAGGTATGCTCCGTGCGTTTTCTGTTGACCTTTATCTTCTTTGTTCTTATGAGCTTATACATCAGCGATGTGGGCAGCGTCGGAACTGCTTTTGAAAGAAATTTATCCAGTCTTTGCCCCGCGTCGTTTGTGTTAACCGTAAGTGTCCTCATTGTTTATCCTTCCTCAGGGCTCTGCCCTGACCCCGCCAAGGACTCTGTCCTTGGATCCTGCTTAGAAACTTTTTGAAAAAAGTTTCTAAGAACTTCAAAAACTTTACTAAAACGATTATTTAGTTCCTTTTTAGCAAAGTTTTTGGAAAAGTCTGAAA
>JAZNNR010000001.1:0-34313 GCA_045580325.1 Eubacteriales bacterium | reverse complement strand
TTTATTGCAACCCGTTTACGGGTAGCGAGTAATGTTTGCATGGCTGGCAGGCCAATAAAAAGCGCACTTGTGCGTTGCCAGTAGTGTTAGGGCTATGCCCGAAAATGAAATACCACCCGCTATGCGGGTGGATATTTATTTACTTTACCGTGTTTTTCTTCTTTTTCTCCCAAACCGATTGACACCCGCGACAGTTCGTGATACAATAAGTTATCAGAAAGGTGGTTTGCAAAATGAATTTCAAAAGGATTATCTCACTTCTGGTTGCATGTATAATGCCGATAGGAGTATTTTCCTCCTGCGGACCAAGAGGGGAAATGACCCTCGGCGACACAGAGCTTACACATTACGATTATTCCGATCCGAACAGACAAGGCTATAACACAGAGCTGTTCTATCAGAATGCCTGCAAAATACCGCTCGGAGATCCTGCAATTCTTCCCGAGCCTGACGAAAACGGCGAAATCTGGTACTATCTCACGGGAACAACGGCGGGCAACAACTTCGAAATGTGGAAAACGAAGAATTTTACAAATTGGGAGTATCTCGGAAATATATATACCCCGCCGCGCAACTTTTATGGGGTAGAATCATTCTGGGCGCCGCAGCTTATGTACGACCCCGATGCTGATTGGCAGTACTACCTCGGAGAAGATGCAGGCGAGGGCAAGGGACTCTATCTGCTTTGCTTCAGCGCGCGTCAGAAAACAGGCGACTGTCAGATAACCGTTACCTTTAGTAAGAAGATAGACGGTCCGTACAAGCACTGCACAAAAATCAACGCAGACGGAGATAGCGTAGATCCGAGCAAACCGATATTTATGATGTCAAAGCTGAAGGATCTCGGTCTTTACGATGACCATATCTACGGCGGGCTTTATAAAGAGGGAAGATCCTTCATAGATGCCTGTCCCTTTATCGATCCTGTTACGGGTGAAAAGTATATGTATATGGTGCGCTCACGCGCGGTCGATAAATCAAACGACGTTTGGGGCATAAAGATGAAGGACTGGATAACGCCCGACTATACCACCACATCTCCCCTGTCCTCATACGGATATACGACTATCACGCAAGAAACCGAGTACGGTTACCAGAGCAGAAACAGGATAGATGAAGGTCCGTTTATGTATTATAAGGACGGTACCGACAACGGCAAGAACGACGGAAAATATTATCTCACTCTTTCTATCGGCGATACAAACGATAAGCTTTATCCCGTATGTCAGGCAATAGGCGACAGTCCTCTCGGACCGTTCACAAAGGTTCAGCCCGAACACGGCGGACTTCTTGCTTGTCCCCAGATGAGAGAGGATATTCACGGATGCGGACACCACGCCTTTTTTGAGATCGGCGGGGAGCTGTTCATCGGCTATCATACCTATGAGATAGTAGATACCTCAAGAATCGGATCGAGATTTTTTGGTCTTGATAAGGTCGAGTGGATGTATAACGGCCAGGGACAGTACATAATGCACTCAAACGGCCCTGCAAAGAATATTCAACCCTTGCCGAGCGCTTCTTCGGGATACGAAAACTTGGCACTAAACGCGAGTGTTACCGTGAGCGGAAAGGCAGAAAATCAGAGCGCTCTGAACGACGGTCTGCTCGCTCACTCGGAAAATGATCTTGTCAAAGAATTTTCTGCGTCCGAGGACGTGGTGATAACCCTTGATTTTGAGGACTATGTTACCGCAAGAGCTATAATGATATATAACTCACTTGATGCTGCCAAGGCGTTTGAGAATATATCGAGAATAGAATTTTATTACCGTAAGGAAGTAAACGGCACGCTTGCTACGGGAATGGCGTATATAAACGACCTCGGATACGATAAAGAAGGCAGCCTTATACCGAGAGATTACCTCGAATACAAGGAAGAAGCAGACTTTGATCAGATACGTCCGTGCAGCTCCTCTATTGCCGAATTTGACGAGATCGAGGTAAACTGCATAAAGATATACGTTAAAAAGCCGACCGATAATAAAGTCGTAAATATTTCTGAAATTGTGGTGCTCGGCAGGTCTGAATCGTAGAGAAAGGGGAAAACAAAATGAAAAGGAAAATTATTTGCGCCCTTTTTGCGATACTCCTTGTTACCCTTACTGCTTGCGGCAATAAACCCGATGTGAAGGATCTTGCTTTTGCGCCGTACGAGGGCTTCACAGGCGCGCCAAAAGCACAAGAAATCGAGCTTGATGAGGGTATTACTCTTGACGGTGTGCTTGACGAGAAGGTCTGGACGGTAAATACACCTATGAAGCTGAGGGGAGTTACTAAGGATCAGACGACAAACGAGAAGATAAACACTAACGTTTACGGTGCCAGAAGTGCCGAGGTATATACCTACGTCGGAGAGAAAAACATATATTTCGCCTTCGACGTTAAGGATAAAAATCTTTATTATAATTCTCACGGCGAACAGGCTCTGAGCACCTGCGTGGAGATCTATTTCACAAACGGAAGTAACACCCAAATGGGTAAGGGCTGCTACTCGATACGCGTTAATCCCACAGGAAAAGAGGGAAGCGGCGCGGCAAACGCACAGATATACGTGTCAAACGGGGATAAAAACGACTGGAGATTATCTACCGAAGAGGGTGTGTATGCGGTGGCTGTTAAGGTTAACGGCAGGGTTTGCAACGATCCAAATGACAGCGCATATTCGACAAAAAAGAATAAGGGCTACGTTGTTGAGATAGCCGTTTCAAAATCGCTGATAGGGAAAAACGTGCAGGAAGTAAAATATACTGCCGCTTTCGTTCAGGATAAGGGCTTTTCCGATACAAGACTTGGAAACAGCTTTATAAGCGGTACGAGCTATAATAACCCGAAAGCTTGGATCACTGCAAAAAAATAAAGGCTTTAAAAAATTATAAAAATAACGAAATCTCCCGCTGTGTCTTGCAGTGGGAGATTTTCTACTTGAGGATAGTAGCAGAAAAAACGGTTGACTAATCTGAATTTTTCCTGTATAATCAAGGTGTAAACAGTATTTCAGAAAGGTTGATTTTAAAAATGAAAGAGAAGATCAGATGGGGTATTGTCGGCGCGGGAGGAATCGCTCATAAATTCGCCGCCGCCGTTAAAAATGTTGAGGGTGCAGAAGTCGCGGCTGTTGCTTCGCGCTCGATGGACAGAGCAAAAGAGTTTGCCGACGTGCACGGTATTGCAAACACTTTTGAGGGATATGAGGAGATGGCAAAATCGGATCTTATTGATGCCGTCTATATTGCGACGCTGAACGCTTTTCACGCGCCTTATACCGAGCTTTTTCTCAAAGCGGGCAAGCACGTTTTGTGCGAAAAACCGATCTGCATAAACGCCAAAGAGGCGAGAGCTATCACCGAGTGCGCGAAAGAAAATAATGTCTTTTTGATGGAAGCACTATGGACGAGATTTTTGCCTGCAATACACGAGGCACAGAGAATTGTAAGGAGCGGTGAGATCGGCGAAATTCGCGCGCTCAAGGCGGAGTTCTGCTTTTCTTGTCCGCCCGCTCCGAACTCGAGATTATACACTCCCGAGCTTGGCGGCGGTGCGCTTCTTGACGTCGGAGTTTACGGTCTGAATTTTGCCGCGATGTTTTTGGGAACAGAGCCCGAGGAGATAAGGGCGATTTCAAATGTTCAAAGCGGAGTTGACTATCTGACCGACGTTCTGATGAGATATAAAAACGGTGTGATTGCCACGGTTTCGGCTTCGGTGAACGTGAAAAAGCCGATCGAGGCTTACGTTTACGGCACGAAAGGGCATATCAGAGTTCCCGATTTCTTTGGCGCGACCGAGCTTTTCGTCTGCGTGGACGGCGAGGAAAGGCACATCAAAAAGCCGAGCATCGGCGGCGGATTTGAAGAAGAGATCGAGGAAGTGTGCAGATGTATAAGAAGCGGCAAAACGCAGAGCGACGTGATGCCGATGTCCGAAAGCATAAGAATTACGGAGATCATGGATACGGTAAGAGGACAGATCGGAGTAGTGTATCCGTTTGAGAGGTAATATCAGTACGCATATTGATATAATATAAAAGGAGAAGAAACGGTGAAGAAAATAGTCAACAAATCGGACTATGTGATTGTTGTAAGTAACAGCTCTTTTTCAAAAGAGATAGTAGTAGGCGCTGAAATCACGATTCAGGAAGACGAGATAGACGGCGACCATAGATTTGTATTTGAAAGATTTTCGCTAAAGCAGATGAAATCGGAAAACGATTTTGAAGAGGTGCGAACTGTTGGGAACCGTTACGGATTACGGTTTTATATGCACTCTTTTATACCTATGAGAACAGTAGTCGATCTGCAAGATTGCTCCGAGGTCGTGATTACAGATAAAAACATAGAGTTCTGTTTTTTGACCGGGATTTTCAAGATGATTTCGCTCGAGGGGCTTCACGTCGAAAATTCTCCAAACAAGGAAAAGCTTTTCTTTGTGAACAACAAAGAGAAAAAGTATTTTTTCAGATGGGTTTTGACAGAATTGATTATCACTTTTTTGCTTTTACCGATATTAACTTATATGTCTGTTTTGTGCTTCACAGGCAACGAAGGTTGGCTTAGTTGCCTAATAACAAGCGGCATATCGCTGTTTTTTGCTTACAGTTATTTTAAAAAGCTTGCGTATTTGCTGTATTTTAAGTTTTTAAAGCTGTAATTTGCCGTATATAAAAATCACATACCAAATTTGTGGAAATCTTTTCCGATCAAAATGCACGAAAGGAGTGTCGAGCGATGATTGACTTTGCAAATATAGAAAAATACAAGGAAAACAACCGAATCGAAGCCAAAAAAGCGCTCGGCGGTCTGCCGCACAGCATTTGGGAAACCTACTGTGCCTTTGCCAACACTCTCGGCGGTGTCATTTTACTCGGCGTTGAGGAGTATAGGGACAAATCCTTTCACGTAGTCGATCTGCCCGACCCTCAAAGGCTTATAAAAGAATTTTGGGAAATTGTGAATAACCCCAAGAGAGTCAGCGTGAATATTTTGTCAGAGAACGACGTGAATATCGAAATTATTGACGGCAAACATATCGTTGCTATCACCGTTCCCCGCGCGCAGAGAAGCGACAAGCCTGTCTACGTCGAAGGTAATCCCTTTTCGGGAAGCTATCGCCGCAGCGGCGAGGGCGACTATAAATGCACAAGGGAAGAGGTCGAGGCGATGATGCGCGACGCGCAGGCAGGGACGCGGGATATGGCGTTGCTTGAAAACGTCGAGCTCGACGCGATTAACCGGGGCAGCGTCAAGCGTTACCGCGAGCGTATGAAAAGCTGCCGCCCCGAGCACCCTTGGCACGAGCTTGACTGTGCAGAGTTCCTTTATAATCTCGGCGCGCTCGGAAGAGCGGACGACGGAAAAATGCACCCCACCGTCGCAGGACTTTTGATGTTCGGATATGAGCAGGAAATTGCAAAAGAATTTCCCGAATATTCCCTTACTTACGAGGAAATTCTCAACTTTGACGAGAGTGCTGTGTCCTCGCCCGACGCCTACCCCGGAAACGTTTTCGATTTCTATTTCGATGTTTGCGACAAGATCGTGCGAGATATTAAGGCGTCGCCCGAAATGGATAGCGAAGTGCATAAGGCGATTAGGGAAGCGCTTATCAACGCTCTGATAAATGCCGATTATTACGGCAAAAACGGTATTGTTATCATAAAAAAGAAGGATATTATCACCCTTTCAAACCCCGGAGGATTTCGAATCGACGTCGAGGCGGCAAAGGGCGGCGGTATTTCCGACCCGCGTAACAGCGCGCTTGTAAAGATGTTCAATCTTATCGACGTGGGCTCTAACACGGGAAGCGGTATTCCGAATATTTTCAGCGTTTGGAAAAAAGCGGGCTGGTCTGCGCCTGTGATCAGCGAGAGCTTTGATCCCGACAGGATAACCCTGTTGCTTGCGGTCGGCAAAAAGCGCGGCAAAAAGCGCGGCAAAAGGGCGGCGGAAAAGTCGGCGGCGCACAAACAGGCGATAATTTCCTATCTTACCGAAAATATTTCGGCAAACCGCAGAGAGATCGCCGGGCTTCTCGGACTCGCACCTGCAAGAGCAAAAGAGATCCTTGACGAAATGGTCGAGGCGAATTTGCTCGTGGCCGAGGGCGAAAAAAGAAAAACGGTCTATAAGCTGAAGGCCTGAACTCTATCGCATAAATACGTAAAAATAAAACTACCGAAGCTTTGAAGGCTCGGTAGTTTTTTGTTTGTTAAGAGATAAAAAGAGGTTTCGCGCATCGAGGCACGCGCGACTCAAGGGACCCCGTCCCTTGAGAAACCCTGCGAGCTTTTAAAAAAGCTCGACCAAAACTTTTCTAAAAAGAGTGTTGTTAGGTTCCGGCAAAGTTTTTGGGAATCCAAAACCCTTTTTACAAAAAGGGTTTTGGCGGGTTCTTAGGGCAGAGCCCTAAGCCTTAAAGACTTTTTGCTCGCTCGTGAACGGCGCGGCGGAAGTCGGGAAGGTCGTGCGAGTACTCGGCGTCCATATACGGACTTGTGATTATAAAGTCCGCAGTGGCGCGGTTATTTGCAATCGGAATATCGTAGACCTGCGCGATACGAAGGAGCGCCTTTACGTCGGGATCGTGCGGCTGTGCGGTAAGCGGATCGGAAAAGAAAATTACAATATCAATTTTTCCGTCAACGATGCGAGCACCGATCTGCTGATCTCCGCCGAGCGGACCGCTGTTGTAGCCGCGCACGGGAAGTCCCGTGTGCTCTGCGACCATTTTTGCGGTAGTTCCCGTTCCGCAGAGGAAGTGATGCTCGAGGATCTCCTTGTTTTTCTTGCACCAATCGATAAGGTCGTGCTTTTTGTTATCGTGAGCAATAAGCGCGATGTTTTTTTGACCTTCCATAGTTAGATTTATGTTTTCGTTCATTGTGATTTCTCCGTATTTATGTGTAAATATTTTTGTTTACACCATTATACAACATTTTTCTGAGAAAATCAACAGATTTTTGGAAATATAGAGAACAAAAGAAAGGTTTGCATAGGGGGTGTTTTTGCCGGAAAAATCACAAAACAAAAAATTCCGCAGAGCAACAAACGGTTTGTGTTAAGCCTTCTCCAGCGGGAGAAGGTGTCGGCGAAGCCGACGGATGAGGTGTTATTTCAGAGGTTTTAAGTCTGTAACATCCAAATTCAGATTTTTTAATATGTCCATAACAACTGCGTTGAAGTTGTTTCGTATGCTATCGTTTGAATATCTTAAAACGCGAATATTCCACTTAGATAATGCAATATCTCTTTGCTTGTCTGCGCTCTTTTCGTCGGGCAACAAATGTTGTCTTCCGTCCACCTCAATGACGATTTTCTTTTCTGCTATGTAAAAATCAACGATATAATTTTCGATATTATGTTGACGCCTAACATTAAGCGGCAATCTTTTTAAAAAATCATACCACAAATGTTTTTCTTCGGGTGTCATATTTTTACGCAAGTCTTTTGCATTAGGAACAAGCTTTTTATTATATGGTATCATTTGACTCCTCATCCACCGCCACGGCGGTCCCCCTTCTCCCGCAGGAGAAGGCGCTTTATTCGATCTGTCTTTGTATCAAGTATTAAAAACGCGCGCGGGCAAGTCGCATCCAATATTATATCACAAAAACCGCAGGAAATCAATCTGCGGTTTTGCGGTTTCGAATTTTTTGTTAATAATAACTGGGTAATGCAAAAGCCTTTTAAACCTTACCTTTTGCCCGTTTTTATTTCGCCGTGCTTTTTTTCGTACTCCTCGATACAATCACGAATAAGTATAAGTATCTGACCATTCGCGCTTCTGCCATCATAATCTGCGACCACGTGCAGTTTGTCAAGCATTTCTTCATCAATTCTGATGGATAAACTCTTTGTAGCCATAATACACCTACTTTCGACATATTTTGCGTTTATTCTACATCTGTTTTTTACCTTTTTGTTGGATATAGATGTAAAATATGTTCAAAATACATCTAAAGGAGAAAGTTATGAAGCTTGCAATCATAGGTTCAAGAAATCTGAACGTAGAAAATATAGGAGACCACATTCCGAGCGGAGTGAGTGAAATAGTATCGGGCGGCGCGAAGGGAATAGATACGCTTGCGGCGCAGTATGCAAGGGAAAAGGGAATAGCTCTGACCGAGTTTTTGCCCGACTACGCAAGGTACGGCAGAGGTGCGCCGATAGTGAGAAACAAACAGATAGTGGAATACGCCGACGAGGTCTTGGCATTTTGGGACGGAAAATCGCGCGGTACGCTTTCGGTGATAAAATATTGCGAAAAGATAGGGAAAAGGTGTAGGGTTATAGAGATTTAGTGCGGCGCGAACATACGGAAAGTGAAATATAATTTCAATTGTAGGGACTGGCGTCCTCGACAGTCCGTAATCCCCGACGCACAAAAATATACTCGTAGGGCGGGGGCTTGCTCCCGCCGTTTATATATTTGTGTATGACGAAAAAACGGACTGTCGAGGACGCCGGTCCCTACGGACACATTTGTCAGGGAAACGGGTCGTCGAGGCGCCGACCCCTACGGCTGAGATATAGTTTCTTCTTTTCGGTAATGCATCGATCTCTCGTAGGGCGGGGCAAAATTGGCGAAAATTGTCGATTGCTCCTCCCGAATAAACGACGTTGAATAAATAAACGGGAGGCGAAACGCCTCCCCTACAACAGAAACACTTATTTCCCCTTTCAGCAAAGTTTTTGGGAAGTGAAACAAAATACAAACAAGGTGTTTCTTTTCAGCAAAGTTTTTGGGGAGGTTTGGAACCCCTTTTTACAAAAAGGGGTTCCAAGTAATTGACACGGGCAGATATGGGTGCTATAATAAAATGGAATGATTTTTAATGAACCAAATGAACGGAAGGTACATTTGTTATGATAGCAAACTATCACACACATACACACAGATGCGGACACGCGCTCGGTGAGGACAGACAGTACGTTGAAGCGGCAATAGAGGGCGGACTCAAGATCCTCGGATTTGCCGACCACGCGCCCTTTGCGTTCGAGGACGGCTTCGTTTCAAGAATGAGAATGAAGCCGAGCGAAATAGACGGATATTTTTACTCGCTCACGTCGCTGCGCGAAGAATACAAAAATGACATTAAAATATATATCGGCTTCGAGTCCGAGTACATTCCCGAGCTGATGCACGCGCAGGACGCACTGCTTAGCGACTATCCGCTCGACTATATGATAATGGGAGAGCATTTCAGACTTCCCGAGTACAAGGGCAGACACTACAACGCGTTCGAGCTCGACCGCGCCGAGCTTAAAAACTACGTTGACGTGGTTATAGAGGGTATGAAGAGCGGCAGATACAAATATCTCGCACACCCCGATATGCCGAGAGTCAGCGACAAGGACGAGTGGTACAGAGAAGAATACACACGGCTCTGCAAATTTATGAAGGAAAACGATCTTCCGCTCGAAGTAAATATGCTCGGATATCTGACAAGAAGAAACTATCCGTGCGACGATTTTATGCGTATTGCGGCAGAGGTCGGAACGAAGGTCATAATCGGCTGCGATGCACACGAGCCGAAATATCTTTCGGATAGGGAAAAGCACAGGGTTATACGGGAGTATTCCGAAGGCTTTGGGCTTCAGATAATCGATGTTTTGCCGGGCCTCTCGTAAAAGGTCTTGACAAGGCTTTCTATGAGTGGTATAATATATTTTTAAGAAAGAATGTTAAAAAAACAGATAAAAGCGGGCGTTTTTGCACCGCAAATATTGTTTTGGCAGACCAAGGTCTGCTAAAGCGGGAAGGTACGGCTTATGATATTATCGGGAGCAGATATAATTGTCAGAACTCTGATCGAACAGGGCTGCAAGACCGTTTTCGGTTATCCGGGCGGTCAGATAATAAACGTTTACGATTCGCTCTATAAATATTCAAATGAAATAGACCACATTCTCACAGCGCACGAGCAGGGAGCCGCCCACGCGGCAGACGGTTATGCGCGCGCGACAGGCAAGGTCGGTGTCGTAATGGCGACCTCGGGTCCCGGCGCTACTAACCTTGTAACAGGTATCGCGACTGCACAGCTCGACTCTGTTCCTATGGTAATTATTACGGGCAACGTGCCGACCTATCAGATAGGCACGGACAGCTTTCAGGAAATAGATATAACGGGCGTTACTCTTCCGATAACAAAGCAGAATTACTGCGTGGGCTCGGTCGAGGAGCTTGCCGATACTATCCGCGATGCCTTTCGTATAGCGTCCTCGGGCAGACCCGGACCTGTACTCGTTGACGTTCCCAAGGACGTTCAGATAGCAAAATGCGAGTACGAGGCTATGCCGCCCGTAGCGCCCTATGAAAAGAGAGCCGCAAAGGAAATACGCATAATAGAGGCGGCGCAGTGTATAAACTCGTGCGAGCGACCGT
Source organism: Eubacteriales bacterium (assembly GCA_045580325.1). Classification (GTDB taxonomy): domain Bacteria; phylum Bacillota; class Clostridia; order Oscillospirales; family CAG-272; genus SIG672. Next base: position 23,930 of record JAZNNR010000001.1, on the reverse strand, counting down.
TCATTTATTACGGCGGCGGAGTTATTTCAAGCGAGGCACAGGACGAGCTTCTAACTCTTGCAGAGCTTATAGACGCTCCTATCGGCTGCTCGATGATGGGAATATCGGGACTTCCGACCGACCATCCGAGATTTCTCGGTATGCAGGGTATGCACGGACACTACGCGTCATCAATGGCGATGCACAAGGCAGACTGCATAATTTCGCTTGGTGTAAGATTTAACGACAGAGTTACGGGCAACCGTTCAAAATTTGCAACCAAGGCGAAGATCGTCCACATAGACGTTGACGGCTCGGAGCTTTCCAAAAATATAAACGCGACTCACGGTCTGCGTGCCGATCTGAAGCTCACCCTTCAGAAGATAATTCCCCTTATAAACAAGGTGGAGCGCCCCGAATGGCAGAAAAAGATAGCAAAACTTCGCAAAGAGGAAGAAAAGTACCTCGATAACAGGGAAGGACTTACTCCGCGCGCGGCAATAATGACACTAAACAAGCATCTCGGAGAAAACACTCCGGTCGCAACAGACGTCGGACAGCATCAGATGTGGTCGGCGCAGAATCTCTCCTTCAAAAGAAGCAGAAGATTCATTTCAAGCGGCGGACTCGGTACGATGGGCTTCGGACTCGGTGCGGCGATCGGTGCACAGGTGGGGACTTCAGAGCACGCGGTGCTCGTAACAGGCGACGGAAGCTTCGGAATGTGTCTTAATGAGCTTGCGACTGCGGTTACCTACAAGATCCCCGTAGTTATCCTTCTTATGAACAACGGAGTTCTCGGTATGGTGCGTCAGTGGCAGACACTTTTCTTTGATAAGCACTATTCAAATACCGTGCTCGACAGAAAAACAGATTTTGTAAGACTTGCCGAGGCATTTGGAGCAAAGGGCAAGGCTGTTTCAAGTGTAGATGAGCTTGACGAGGCTCTCGGACGAGCTTTCAGCGAAAACGGACCATACCTCATCGACTGCAAGATCGATAAAGACGAGTTCGTTCTTCCGATGCTACCGCCCGGCGGCTCGATGGACGATATTATAGTAAAGATTGGAGAAGAACAGCAGTGAACAGATATACAGTAGCCGTTCTCGTAGAGAACAAATTCGGTGTGCTTAACCGTGTAACAAGTATGTTTCGCCGCCGCAGATTCAATATTGATGCTCTTACGGTAAGCGAAACAGAATCTCCCGATTATTCGCGCATAACCGTGATATTCGACGGAGATGCGGCAAGCAAAAAGCAGCTTGTCGAACAGCTTTACAAGCTTCCCGAGGTCTGCTCGATAAAGGAGCTTGACAGCGAAAACTCGGTCAGCAGCGAGCTTCTCCTTATAAAAATGGAAAACAGCGCCGAAACGAGAGAAGAGATCCGCTCGGCAGCAGAGGCGTATGACGCCAAGATCGTCGATTATACAAGAGAAGCGCTGATGATGCAGGTTACAGGCGACAGCCGCCGCATAGACGATTTTATAAATCTTATGCGCGACTATAAGATCCTTGAGATCTGCCGCACGGGTATAGTCTCACTTGAACGCGGAAACAAGACGATTCGCGAAGAATTAAACTGATTTTAAAATAAACTAATATATTTGAGAGGAAAAATTATTATGGCAAGAATTTTTTATCAGCAGGACTGCGACCTTCAGAAGCTTGCAGGCAAAACGGTCGCTATCATTGGATATGGCTCACAGGGACATGCACACGCGCTCAACCTTAAGGACAGCGGAGTAAACGTTATCGTAGGTCTTTACGAGGGCTCGAAGAGCTGGGCAAAGGCAGAATCTCAGGGTCTTAAGGTTATGACCTCTGCAGAAGCTGCAAAGAACGCAGACATCATTATGATCCTTATCAACGACGAAAAGCAGGCAAAGCTCTATAAGGAATCTATCGAGCCGCACCTCACAGAAGGCAAGACTCTCGCGTTTGCACACGGATTTAATATCCATTTCGGCTGCATCAAGCCCCCGAAGAACGTAAACGTTATTATGATAGCTCCCAAGGGTCCCGGACATACGGTAAGAAGTGAATATCTTGCGGGCAAGGGCGTTCCCTGTCTTGTGGCGGTTGAGCAGGACGCAACAGGTGATGCTCTTGAGATCGGTCTTGCATACGCTCTCGGAATCGGCGGCGCACGCGCAGGAGTTCTTGAAACAAATTTCCGTACGGAAACAGAAACAGACCTCTTCGGCGAACAGGCTGTTCTTTGCGGCGGTCTTTGCGCTCTTATGCAGGCAGGCTACGAAACTCTCGTTGAAGCAGGCTACGATCCGAGAAACGCTTATTTTGAATGTATCCACGAGGTTAAGCTTATAGTTGACCTTATTTATCAGAGCGGCTTTGCAGGAATGAGATATTCTATCTCCAATACAGCTGAATACGGCGACTATATCACAGGTCCGAAGATCATTACGCAGGAAACAAAGAAGACAATGAAGAAGATCCTCAAGGATATTCAGGACGGAACCTTTGCAAAGGACTTCCTTCTCGATATGTCTGATGCAGGCGCGCAGGTTCACTTTAATGCTATGCGTAAGCTCGCTTCCGAGCATCCCTCCGAGATCGTTGGCGAGGATATCCGTAAGCTTTACAGCTGGGCTGACGAGGAAAAGTTTATCAATAACTAACAGAATTATTAGAGGGGGACGGAATATTTGCGTCCCCTTTTGCCTTAATGGGCTCCGCCCCTTAAGAAACCCCGCCAAAGGCTCTGCCTTTGGAATCCGCTTAGAAACTTTTTGAAAAAAGTTTCTAAGAACTTCAAAAACTTTACTAAAACGATTATTTAGTTCCTTTTTAGCAAAGTTTTTGGAAAAGTCTGAAAAACCTTTTTCCAAAAAGGTTTTTCAGGAAAGTTTTTGAAAGGTATGGAAAACTTTTCTTAAAAGTTTTCCGAAGAAAATATGGAAAAGATAGTAAAAGGTGTGGGGAATGCTCCGCACAGATCACTTTATCACGCACTCGGAATGACAAACGAAGAGCTCGACAGACCGATGATAGGAATAGTCAGCTCATACAACGAGATCGTTCCCGGTCATATGAATCTTGACAAAATAGTTGAAGCGGTACGTATGGGCGTAGCGATGGCGGGGGGAACACCCGTCGTATTTCCCGCAATTGCCGTATGCGACGGCATAGCTATGGGACACGAGGGTATGAAATATTCTCTCGTTACGCGCGACCTTATAGCAGACTCGACCGAGGCTATGACGATAGCGCACGGCTTCGATGCGCTCGTTATGGTGCCCAACTGCGACAAAAATGTACCCGGTCTGCTTATGGCGGCGGCACGTCTTAATATTCCGACTGTATTTGTAAGCGGCGGACCGATGCTCGCAGGACACGTAGGCGGCAAAAAGAGAAGCCTTTCGAGTATGTTCGAGGCTGTCGGACAGTACAATGCAGGAAGGATCGGCGACTGCGAGCTTGAAGAATTCGAATGCAAGGTCTGCCCGACCTGCGGCTCTTGCTCGGGAATGTATACGGCAAACTCGATGAACTGTCTTACAGAGGTGCTCGGAATGGGACTTCGCGGCAACGGAACGATTCCTGCGGTATATTCCTCGAGAATCGAGCTTGCAAAGCACGCGGGTATGGCTGTTATGGAAATGCTGAGAAAGAATATCCGTCCGCTTGATATTATGACCCAGGATGCTTTCACAAATGCGCTCACGGTCGATATGGCGCTTGGCTGCTCGACGAACAGTATGCTCCATCTGCCCGCAATAGCACACGAATGCGGAATTGATATAAATCTCGATATTGCCAACGAAATAAGCTCGAAAACACCTAATCTCTGCCACCTTGCTCCCGCAGGGCCGACCTATATGGAGGATCTTAACGAGGCGGGCGGCGTTTACGCGGTTATGAACGAGCTTGCAAAGCGCGGTCTTATAAAGACAGAGTGTATGACGGTTACGGGCAAAACGGTCGGAGAAAATATCAAAAACTGTATAAATACCGACCCGTCGGTTATCCGCCCTATCGATAACCCGTACAGCCAGACAGGCGGAATTGCCGTGCTTAAGGGAAATCTCGCTCCCGAAGGAAGCGTTGTAAAGCGCTCTGCGGTGTCCGAAAAGATGCTTGTGCACGAGGGTCCTGCAAAGGTTTTTGACTGCGAAGAAGACGCACAGGCGGCGATAAACGCAGGCAAGATAGTCGCGGGCGACGTAGTCGTTATCCGTTACGAAGGACCAAAGGGCGGTCCGGGTATGCGCGAAATGCTTAATCCCACCTCTGCAATAATGGGAATGGGACTCGGCGACAGCGTCGCACTCATCACAGACGGACGCTTCAGCGGAGCGACAAGAGGCGCGTGCGTCGGACATATCACACCCGAGGCGGCAAGCGGCGGTCTTATCGGCGTCGTCAAGGACGGAGATATTATAAGCATAAATATTCCCGAAAACAAGATAGAGCTTAAGGTCGATGAAGGGGAAATCGCCGAAAGACTTAAGAATTTCACACCGAAAACAAAGGAACTTAAAGGATATCTGAAGCGTTATGCACAGCTCGTATCGGGCGGAGCGTACGGTGCTATCCTTAAATAATATTATGGAAAACAAAAATCTCAAAACGCTCGGACTTCGTCTTCGCTCGTTGACTCTTTTCAGAGAGCTGCTCGGAGATCCGATAATAAACGCGCTCGGAAAATGCCTTGACACTCTTGAGTCGGGCGAAAACAGCGAAAAAATATCGAAATACTGCGATTTTGTTTCTCTGCTTTACGAAAAGGGCGGAAATTTGTCTAAATATCTGCGCGAGGTGGCAAGGGATAGCGAAAACGTATATATCCGCACGGTCGGCAAGGGCGAAAAGCCTGCCGAATTTCTCGAAAAGGCTCTTGTTGCTGAGCTTTGCGTGCTCGAAGAGATCTCGACTCTTTCCTCGGCCGAGCTTTCAAGAGAAATAGAGGGCGACATTTTTCTTCCCGAATATCAGACCGAAAGCTTCTCACTTGCAGAGTTTTACAGATCGCATATCGAAAACATCGGCAAAAACGGCTACGGGATCTACGCGCGATACAGAATGTTCTATCTCGGCGCGCAAAACAAGATAGTACCCGTGCACACTCCCGACGAAACAAGACTTTCCTCGCTCGTCGATTACGAAAGAGAGCAGAAGATCATTCTCGACAACACAAGGGCGCTCCTTGCGGGCAAGCCTGCGGCGAATATTCTTCTCACAGGCGATGCGGGTACGGGAAAATCCTCGACGGTAAAGGCGATAGTAAACGAGCTTTACAGCGAGGGACTTCGCATTATCGAGGTCAAAAAGGATCAGCTCCACAGTATCGCGGGACTTCTTGACGAGCTCGGCGAAAATCCGCTTAAATTTATACTCTTTATAGACGACCTTTCTTTCCAGAGGGACGATGACAATTACAGTGCTCTCAAGGCGGTGCTTGAGGGCTCGGTTTCGGCAAAATCGCAGAACGTTGTCATTTATGCGACAAGCAACCGCAGACATATTGTAAAAGAGAAGTTCTCGGACAGAGAAGGGGACGATATTCACAGAAACGATACGATGCAGGAAATGGTATCCCTTTCCGAGCGTTTCGGTATACACGTTACCTTTAAGCGCCCCGACAAGCAGACTTATCTTGATATCGTAAGACATCTTGCACTTGAGGCGGGAATAAACGATATGGCAGAGGACGAGATCGACGCTCTCGCGGAGCAGTATGCGCTCGGCAGAGGCGGTCGCTCGGCACGTGCCGCAAGACAGTTCGTCGACGGACTTGTAGCATCGGTTAAGGAAACGTAGAATTTTTCTCAGGGCGCTGCCCTAAGAACCCGCTTAGAAACTTTTTGAAAAAAGTTTCTAAGGACTTCAAAAACTTTACTAAAACAATTACTTTTCCTTTTCAGAAAAGTTTTTGGGGAGGCTTGGAACCCCTTTTTTCAAAAAGGGGTTCCAAAATGGAGTTAAAATGGCTAAACAAAATAAAAAATCAAAGGGCAAAAAGGCTATCGGCAAGGTGAATCCTCTTTTGTACGGCGCGATATATGCGCTGCTGAAGCCGATATACACCAAAAAATATTCGATAGAATATGACAATGACGTAGTAAAAGACATCAAAGGCCCTGCCGTTGTGATCGCGACGCACACGTCGGACGTCGACCATATTCTCTCGGCGCTTACCCTCTATCCCGTGCGCCCGACCTATATAGTCAGCGAGCATTTCACACGAAGACCGTCAAGTGCAAGACTTCTGAAGCTTATGCACGTCATAACCAAGAAGATGTTTACGCCCGACGCTTCGACTATAATCAATATAATGCGCGCAAAACGCGAGGGCGCGGTGATAGTTATTTTCCCCGAAGGTCGACTTTCCTGCTACGGACACTCGCTTCCCGTTGCCGAAGGTACGGCAGAGCTTATCAAAAAACTTGGCGTAGATTTATATATTTGGAAAGCCGAGGGAGCATATCTCTCTTTCCCGAAATGGCGCGAAAAGGGGTGCGACAGACGTGGCAAGATCAAGGCGTCGGTGAAGCTTCTTCTGTCTGCTGACGAGGTTGCAGAAAAGGGAATTTCCGAAATCAAGGAAATTGCCGAAAAGGCTATCCTTCACGACGACGAGCTTGCTATGCAGGGCGTAGAATATAAGTGCGACGATATCGCCCTTGGAGTTGACAAGATCCTCTTCAAATGCCCGAAATGCCTGGGAGAAGGCACTTTGAGCGCAAAAGACGGACATATTCGCTGCAAGTGCGGTCTTGACGCGACGCTCGATAATTTTTACCGTCTTCACGGTGCTCCCTTCGAGCGCGTGAACGAGTGGTTTGAGTGGCAGCAGAGCGAGATAGACACAGAAAACGAGGTACTTTCCTCGAAGGTAAGACTCGGTACCTGCAAAGACGACGGATTTATGGATGACTTTGCGGGCGAGGGCGAGGCTTATCTCGACAAGAATATTTTTAAGCTGACAGGAATTATGCACGGCGAAAAGATAGAATTTTCGCTGCCGAGCGAAAAGATCGGAGCATTTCCGATAACCGCAGGCGAGCATTTCGACGTATATTATCACGGAAGGCTGATATACGTTTATCCACAGCCTGACGAAAGAATGTGCGTAAAATGGGTCTGCTTCCTTGATAAACTAAATATGAAGTCTCAGTGAGCTAAAAAAAGGAGATCTGTATGAAAATATCAGTAAAAATACTTTGCGCTATATTGGCGCTGACCTTTGTTTTGCCCCTTTCGCTGACCTCTTGTAAAAAAGACAGTGTAAGCGCAGAACCGCTCGTTATTTGCGAAAACGGAGCCAGTCAGTACGTTTTCGTGCATCCTGACAAAGTAAATCAGGCGCTTACAAACACACTGTTCGACGCCCGCGCTGCTATCAAAGCTAAAACGGGTGTTACTATGATCATAAACTCAGACTGGGTAAAGCAGGGCGAGGAAGTACCTACGGGTACAAAAGAGATACTGATCGGCGATACTAACCGTCCCGAGTCGAAGCAGGCGGCGAGTGAGCTCAAAGCGGGAAGCTATTTGATCAAAGTCTACGGCGACCGTATTGCTATTGTTGCAGACGGTGATAAGCTTCTCATAGATGCGGTAAATTACTTTGTCGAAACTTACGTTACAAACGCACAGGACAGAATTACTGTTCCGGGCGACCTTGTTTATGTGAAGACAGCTGACGGATATATGCCCGCCACCGACAACGGCGACGGTACGGTAACGCTTAGCCTTGACACCTTCGTTGTCGTTTATGACTCTTCAAACGAGCAAAAATACATACAGTCTGTCGCAAAAGCGTTTGCATCTCGCGCAAGTAAAAAGTACGGTGCGCTTGGAGCTACCGAGGACGCGGCCGTAAATAAATATGAGATACTGCTGGGCAAGTGCGACCGCAAACAGTTTAAAACAACAGACAGGAAGTTTTTATTTAGAGATTTCTTTGTAGTATATTCGGACGGCAAGCTGAGTGTCAGCGCAAGTAGCATATACGGCTATGAAAGCGCGATAAATTTCCTTATCGACGGCTTTGGCGAAAACGGCATTACAATTTCCAAAGATGGCGAGTACAGGGAATATGACTACGGACAGGGCGAGTACGCCGATATATTCAGAAATTTCGACAATCCGGCAGCCAAGGACGCGTGGATCGTCAACGTAAGCCACAGAGGCGACTACGTTACAAACAATAACCCCGAAAACTCTGTTTTGGCGTATCAGTCGTGCGTGGATAACCGTATTGACGTAATTGAGACCGACCTTCAAAAGACAAAGGACGGCGTTTGGGTGATCTGCCACGATTCAAAAATAGACAGAACCACAAACGGCTCGGGCGATATTAAAAAGATGACCTACGAGGAGCTTATGCAATATAGCCTCAAAGAAGGGCAGGGCGGTGAAAACGCGGCGGTAACTACGCAGAAAATTCCCACTCTCGAGGAAATTATCGAGGTCGCAAGAGGTAAGTGCCTCTTTAATCTTGACAAGCTGACACCCGATATGTTCCAGGAGATCTACGATATTTTCGAAAAGGAAAATGCAGTTGACTCTGCGATGTTTAAAACCAGCAAAATGTCGGCAAAGGATCTCATAAAGTGGTATGCAGATCTCATAGAGGACGGCCGCAAGCTTCCTGCATTTTGCCCGATGCTTTACAGCAAAACGAGGGAAAACGCGCAGGAGTACAAGGGGCTTGCAGTCATACTCGAAACAAATCTTGATCACAATAAAGAAACACTTGACTATATTTTGAACGAGTGCGGTATGCGCTCTCTTTGTCTGACAGCGCTTGATCTGAGCCGCGAGAATTTTGACTTCTATCAGAAGCTCGCTGACGTCGGATACAGGGCAATTATGACCGACAGAACAGTTCAGCTTAAAGAGTTTATTCACGGAAAATGATAAAAACGCCCCGACAGATCTTAAAAATCTGTCGGGGTTTTACTGTCCTTATGAAAACCACTCGTTTACACGGGATTTTTGGTTTTGTTAAATCACTCTTCTTTTTTGTCGGCGGGACTACTGTCCGAAAGACCGACGACCTTGGAAACGGGCATAGCGAAAGCGATACCCTGACCGGGAGTTTTGAGTCCGACCGCCTTGTAAAGAGCGTGAAGAATGTCGTTTTTAATATTCGAGGGAACGAGGATCATAACGACCTCCTTTTCGGGCTGTACGGTTATGCCAAACATTTTCTCAGCCTCGCTGTTTGCCGTTCCTCTTGCGTGTATTACCGTGCCGCCGCGCGCTCCGAATTCCTTTGCCGCGTCCATAACAGAGTCGGAAAATCCGGCGTTTACTATACAAAATATAACTTCGTGCTCAAATTTCATATCAATACTTGGTCCTTTCGTCTGAGTGAGTTGTGTTATGTGGGCATATTTGCAAGGAACTGATATATAGCCACACCGATAGTGCCTGTCATAGGCACTGTGTACGCTATGCCCTTGCCGTTTTTTATAGTGCTGAATTTTTCCTCGAGCGCGCTGAGGATCGCCTGTGCTTTTTCTTCTTTTATAATACTGATTATAACGCTTTTTTCCGAATCGGTAAGACCGAGAAGGCTGAGCGTTTCCGTACTTGCCGTTCCGCTTGCCGCAAGGGTGAGCTGCATATTCACCTCAAAGGACTGAAGAAAATCGGCATAAAACTCTGCTTTTTTTCTGTTTACTACCGTAAAAAGCAGTTGGAGCTTCTTGGGCGCGACAGATTCCTCGCTCTGAGGCTGTCTTGCGGGGGAGTTTTTTGTAGCCATAGCTTATTTCCTTTCTGATTTTTACATAAAGGTGATTATCTGCTCGTCGTCAGCCTCGAGTATGCGCTTCATAGCGATACGCTGACGCATATGCTGTGTGAATATTGCTCTGAAGCCGAGTATCTGTATCGTGATAAGGGGAGTCATAGCGACCATTGCAACGATACCGAAGGCACAGCTCATAATTTCCGACTCGCCTTGAAGGACGTAGCACGCGCCGATAGAGAGGGGAAGAATAAATCCCGAGGTGAGAGGACCGCTCGCAACTCCGCCCGAGTCAAAGGCGATAGCCGTGTAAAGACCGGGAACGAAGAATGAAAGTCCGAGTGAGATAAAGTAACCGGGGATTATATAGTAAAGAATATTGAAATCGAGAATTATTCTCAGCATCGAAAGACCGATGGATATTCCGACGCCGACAGAGAGCGCTATCATCATAGACTTCTTACTTACAGTGCCGTCGGTTATATCGTCGACCTGCTTGTTAAGCACGTGGACGGCAGGCTCGGCAAGAACTACCACCATTCCGAGAACAAATCCAAAGCCTGTGAGTAGTGCGCCATGAGCTTTTGCAAGCTCTGTGCCTAACTTGTATCCGATGGGCATAAATCCGATGTTTACTGCCGCAAGGAAGATAACAAGACCGACAAATGTGTAAATTATTCCCATAGTTATGCGGATAAGCGTCTTTTTAGGGAGCTTTAGGCAGAAGATCTGAAGAACTACGAAGAAGGCAACTATAAGGCCGAGTGCCATAAGGACCTCTGTTACCGTATGTAAAAGAGTTTCAAAAAGCGCGCCGCCGAGCTTTGAGTCTATGCTGAAGTCGGGGAGAGCGTATCTTATATCTCCGCGTATCGTCGCGCCGAGCATCATAACGGCGAGGATAGGGCCGACAGAGCACATCGCGATAAGACCGAAGCTGTTTTCACCTACGTTTTTACCGCCTAGAGTAGTAGCAATACCCACGCCGAGCGCCATTATAAAGGGAACTGTTATAGGGCCTGTCGTAACTCCGCCCGAGTCAAACGCAAGGGGGAGAAAGGACTCGTTTCCACTTAGAATTACAATAGAAGCAACTGCGAAAAGGAGCATATAGAAGAAAAGGAGCATCGAAGAAAGTGTTTTCTTAAATACTATTTTGAGTACAGAAAGAAGCAGGAATATTCCCACGCCTACACCGACCGCGATAATAAGCACCGTGCCGTCGATAACCTCAGATACCTGCTTGGCAAGGACCGAAAGGTCGGGCTCTGCAACCGTTATGAGAAGTCCCATCAAAAAGCAGACCGAAAGCAGAAGCTTCAGGCTCTTTGCCTTGGTAAGTCCCGCACCGATATGCTCGCCCATAGGGGTCATAGCAAGGTCTGCGCCGAGGCTGAAGAGGCCGATTCCGAGAATAAGAAAAAGAGCGGAAACGAGGAATACGACAAGCTCCTTTGCGGACATATTTACCAGCGGTGTTAAGTTCAAAACGAAGACAATAGCCGTAACGGGAAGTACCGAGGTCATAGCTTCTTTGATTTTTTTCATAAGGATATTATTCAAGGCGTCCCGTACACACTCCTTTTCTATGATTTTTACTGTATATTTTGATTTTATCATACTAAATTATATTCGTCAACAAAAAACGAAAAACAAATTTGTAAATAAATATTTGAGTAGAAGCAAAACAGCCTCACTCTTGAGAGGTGGTCCGAGGTTTACGAAGCGAAGGGAGATTGAAAGCAAAGAAGTAGGGCGGTGGCTTGCTGCCGCCGAAAACAAAAGACAAACAAAGCGGCGGGAGATAAACCCCCGCCCTACGATACATTTTTGTTTTTTATTTTATTCACTCATGCTGTCAAGCAGCTTCTGATTGAATTCCTCTGCCGTATTGTATCCCATCTTTTTCTGTCTTTGGTTCATCGCGGCAATTTCGAGAATTACTGCGAGATTTCGTCCGGGACTTACGGGAATAGTGTATTTCGGAAGGGTAACTCCCATTATGTCGATGGTTTCGGTTTCGAGTCCGAAGCGATCGTACATAGCGCTCTTGTTCCACGCCTCGAAGCTTACGACGAGGTCGATCTGCTGATCCACCTTGACCGCACTCATACCGAAAAGACGTCTGATGTCAACGATACCTATTCCGCGAAGCTCGATATAGTGGCGGATTATCTCGGGTGCTGTACCGATAAGGGTAGAGTCCGAAACCTTTTTGATCTCTACGGCATCGTCTGCAATAAGACGGTGTCCTCTTTTTACGATTTCAATAGCCGTTTCACTCTTGCCGATGCCGCTGTCGCCGAGCATAAGCACGCCTTCGCCGTATATTTCGACGAGAACACCGTGTCTGGTTATTCTCGGAGCGAGGCTTGTGTGAAGATAGGATATGAGAGCCGCCATAAATTCGGACGTCGGGCGGGAGGTACGGAGCAGGGGAACGTTAAACTCCTTTGCATACTGCAAGGTGTGCTCAAATGCGCTGAGCGAGGTCGAGAAAATGAGAGCAACAGGCTTTTTCGAAATAAAATCGTAAATTTGTCTGTTTCTTGTTTCTTCGTCAAGACTCTCGAGATAAAGGTGCTCAACCTTACCGATTATCTGAATACGCTGTGCTTCAAAGTGGTCGAAAAATCCCGCAAGAGGAAGACCGGGGCGGTTTACGTCGCGGCAGGACACCTTGACCGACGAGCCTTCGGGCATATGCAGTACCTCAAGGTCGAATGCCTTGATAATATCCGAAAGGGGAACGCTGTAAAGCGGCTCGTCGAGCTTGCCCGTCTTTTCAAGCTGAAGCTTAAGATAGGAATCGGTCCAGTCGGAGCTGTGATCGCTGTTATGAAGCAGATTGTCGATATTTTCTCTTTTCATTTTACTGTATTCCTTTCTGTCAAAGCGCGCATAACGCACAGAAATGCTTATATTTCTATTTTAATAGTATTTTTTCGATTTGTCAACAGATATACCGATATTTTAGAGTATATATGTCCTCTTTTTTGCTTTGCCGTTATTGACAGGACTTTTTTTATATGGTATACTGTAAGACACAAATACAGGCGCAAAAGGGGAAAATAATATGGAAAACAGCTTTTTTGCTATACTTTTCAGACAGAAATATATAAAACGTTGGGGGCTTATGCGTAATACCACCGACGAAAATCTTTCCGAGCACAGCGCCGAAACAGCCTTTGTCGCTCACGCGCTTGCTATTATAGGTAACAAAATTTACGGCAAGAGTTACGATGCAAACAGTATTGCAGTCATGGCACTCTATCACGACGCGGCAGAGATATACACGGGAGATCTTCCCACGCCCGTTAAATATTATTCGGAAGAAATGAGGAAAAACTACAAGCAGATAGAGGCTGCCGCCGAAAAGATACTCGTTTCGCATCTTCCCGAGGAGTTCAGAGAAATATATGCGGATATTATTTCGGGCGCATCGGGCGAGGAAAAGGTGCTTATAAAGGCGGCGGACAAGATCTGCGCGCTTATCAAGTGCGTTGAAGAGGGCAAAAGCGGAAACAGCGAGTTTGCGAGCGCCGAAAAGGCGACGAGAGCGGCGCTTGAAAAAATGGACTGCTCCGAGGCAAATTACTTTATGAAGGAATTTCTTCCCGCGTTCCTTGCAACCATCGATGAGAATTCACTGTAAAACGAAACACAGGTGTTAAGGACTGCTTCTCATAAGGAAGTTTGATATTATTTTGTAGGGGCGTTCATCGAACGCCCGCGGGCGACTGGCCGTGTTTGCACGGCGGTCGCCCCTACGGATAAACAAATTTGATACGCAGAAAACAAAGAGATAACCCCGACAGATTAATCTGTCGGGGTTGTCATTATGCGTATTAAAATTGTCAAAATTATTTGTTCTTAATAATTTCAGTTGGATCGATTATTTCTACACCTAAATTTTCAAGACCTTTTTCCCAGTTTGTTTTTTCAAATCCATATGGTGCAGCCCAATTTAACATATCCTCATATTTGAGAATCATATGTTTGTCTTTATCATAAAACGACACAATTATGCCACCGCTTCTTTGATTAAAAGAATGCCTTAGTTCTATCACCAATTCATTAATCTGTATTTTATGTATTGTTGTTTTTTTAAATCTATTAGTAACCTCTATTTGGTCTTGTCTAATAACAAGATGATTATTTTTAATTTTAAGCCATTCCAACCAAATAACCGAATATGCTATTAATGATAAGGCAAGAAAAACAATACTTGCCCAGTGGAACATCATTCCAATGATAGAAATTAAGAACAAACTACCGATAGAGACAGAACAAATATGATATTCTTTTTTTCGACGATTAAATATTCCGATGCACCTTACCTTCCAGTCATCAAACAATATATTGTTTCCCATTTTTAACTCCCCCTCCGTTCGTCAAATTCTTATTTATCGTTCTGCTTTATCGCCAGTTTCGCCTTTGTATTACAGCGTTGCAAGCAACGCGGGCATCGGGCAAAGCCCATACCCCTTTGTAGGGCGGTGCCTTGGTGCCGCCGTTGCCCCAAACCTTTCATTGCGGCGGGAGCCCATTTGCAAGCAAATGCGCCCCCGCCCTACGTTGCGATTCCATTATAACACAAATCGGCAGAGAAAACAATATCTCTGCCGAAATTTATGTGTGTCCGTAGGGGCGATTCATGAATCGCCCGTTTTTGTTTTGCGTATTTCAGCGGGCGATTCGTGAATCGCCCCTACAAAATACAAACATCCATATGAGAACGCCCCTAAAGCGCCTGTGTTTTTTTGCGGAAACTCTTTATGAAAAGTTTTGGTCGAGCTTTTTCAAAAGATCGCAGGGTTTCTGAAGGGACGGAGTCCCTTGAGTCGCGCGTGCCTCATGGCGCGAAACTCCTCTTTTTCCGAAAGCCTCGCTATATTTCAAGAAAAAATTTCTCAAACCTCTTGAATTATTTATAAAAAAGTTTTATAATACAAGCACAAACTTCGTTTAAACGAAGTAAAATATCGAAAAATAGACTTCGTTTAAACGAAGCGAAATGGAGAATATAATGTATAGAATAACAGTAAAAGAAGCAGCGGAAAAATGGGGCGTTACGGTGCGCCGAGTCCAAGACCTTTGCAAGCGCGGTGAGATACAGGGCGCGCTTAGATGGGGAAGGACATGGGTAATACCGATTGACGCGACCTATCCTGTGGGCAAAAGCTCTCATAAAGCAGGACCTAATCTGCCTATGCCGAGAAAAAGCCCCTTTCTCGATATGACAGACCTGTATAACAGCGCAGGAGATTCAGAGAAATCTATAAGTGCGCTCGAGGGTAACCCCGAGGCGCAGGCGCTTTTGGCGGCAGAGCTTGCATACAGTCAAGGAGAAATAGATAAGGTGTATAAACACGTTCAATACTTCCTTGCGGCCCATTCGGGATTTTATGCGATACTTGGAGGAGGACTTCTTTTGTCGCTTGTTGCGATGTGGCGAGGGGACGTTGAGCTTTATAAAAAGGCAAAAGAACATATACTCGAAGCTCCGTGCAAGGACGACCGCGACAGAGATATTGTTTCTCTGACGCTTACCTCGGCAGACAGTGCGATAAGAAACACTTACGATTTTCCCGATTGGTTTAAAAGAGGAAGCTTTAACGCGCTTCCCGCGGACGCTCACCCCGCCGCGAGAGTATATTATGTAAAATATCTCCTTATTGTCGCGCAAAATACGGCTATGAACAGGCAGGGGGATACCGATGCCTTCGGACTTATGAAGGCAATTCCCTATATAACAGAGCCGATGATCTCGCAGGCGTGTGTAGAAAAGACGGTAATATCAGAGATATATTTAAGACTTCTTTGCGCGATAGCCTATTATGATATAGGAGAGATAGAAAGAGCGACAGAGCATATAGACAGAGCGATCGAGCTTGTTCTGCCCGATAATCTTATCGGAATTCTTGCCGAGCATCGTAGACATCTTGGATCTTTGCTTGACGATCGGCTTGGTATGGCATCTCCCGAGGCGCTCAAAAGACTAAAGGAGCTGCACAAGCAGCTCTCAGAAGGCTGGACCAAGCTTCACAATGAGGTGCTTGAAAGAAGAGTATCCGCAGAGCTTTCGCAAAGAGAGCGCGAGGTCGCGCGTCTTGTTGCGTTTGGTCTTTCCAATGCGGAAATTGCCGAAAGACTGTATATTTCGAAGGAATCGGTCAAGTCGCTTATCACCACAATTCGTAACAAAACGGGTATAGTAAAGCGAATAGAATTCTCAGATTACGTTTAAAATTTATTATTATTGGCATAAATTACGGGTGATGTTTTTTCCTTTGGGCTGTTATATAATTACAGTACAAGTTGACGTGAATTTTTCAGTATCACGACTAAATCTTTGACAAAGGAGAAATGACACTGATGAATAATGAGATACAGATCCCCAGAGAAGGAGCTATCTACAAGATACTTGACGTTGAAAACCATAAATTCGAGCTTCGGTACGGATACAACGAGGATTTCGAAAGAGAGAAGGGGCATCCCGTAGTCCTCTTTCCCGATTTAAAAAAAGAACCGAAGTATACGAAGAGCGGATATCTGATAGTAACATCACTCCAAGAGCCTTGTGAGCATTACGAGCCTCTTGACAGCGACCAGTTTGAAGATTGGTGCGCAGACTGCATACATTATCCAAGCGTACACGATGAGATCGGCGTTTGTAAATGCAAAAAGAATATGCTAAAAAAATAAACCTTTAAATAAATTATATTCGTAATCTTTTATTTTCTATAAGGAGGTCTATAAAAATGACTAAACGCAAAATATCAGTAAAATTTGTAAGTGTTTTACTTCTTATAGCTATGCTTGTTACATACATACCGGTGATGATGACAGCAAGCGCAGCTGAAAGAAATATAACAAACCGTGTTACTGACACATCAACAATGGATGCTTGGAAGGATCTCTTCCTTGCGGATATTCTTTCCACCAAAAACTCGGGTGCAATATGGACCGATAAGTCGGTATTTCTCGACTCACAGGCGTTTGCAGGCACGGGAATAACGATGAAGGACAAGGACGCTTTCCTTGTTGCTCTTTCGCTCATGGGATCTAACTCGGTCATTACGGGTATGTCGCATCTTCCTACCGACACTATGCTCGTGCTTGACGTATCGGGTTCGATGAACGACAATAACAACGGCGTTGCAGAAGAGCTTGTTCAGGCGGCGAATGCAAGTATCCACGCACTTCTTTCGGGTAACAAATATAACCGCGTAGGCGTTGTGCTTTATTCGGGTTCCTCCTACAGTGATACAAACAACGACGCGGCTGTCCTTATGCTTCCGCTTAACAGATATAAAACAGCTTCCGACGGAAAATATCTTACTTATACTGAAACGTGGGACGGCGATGAAAATATCGGAATAGACAGGGACGTTGTTATTGAAAACACTACGACTAGGCCGACATCGACAGCAGAAACTGTTGAAGGCGCAACTTATATCCAGAAGGGTATAATTCTTGCAAAGGATCAGTTCGTTGCTTCGAGCAACGCTACAACTGTTACAGATCCTGTAATCGGAACTGTCAACCGTATGCCTGTTATGGTACTTATGTCCGACGGCGCGCCCTCGCTGGGATCGACAAACTTCACAAGCCCCGGACAGTACAACCTCGGCAACGGAAGCGACACAAGCGCGGCTCTCGGATTTGTTACTCAGCTTACTGCGGCTTATGCAAAGGAGCTTATCGAAGACAAATACGGCAGCGATTGTTACTTCTATACGCTCGGACTCGGTGTTAACAATAACAGTACGGCTGTAAGCGTGCTTGATCCTGACAATAAAAATGCTTCTACCGCCGTAAACGACCTCTGGGTACAGTATAACAGTGCCTCGGTTAATGGCACGGTTACCGTTCAGGGAAGCGGGTATAATGCACGAAGAGTTACCAAGATTTCTACATCTCTTGATCAGAACTACGTAAATCAGTATTTTGAAGTAACCTCCTCGAGCAATCTTGCACAGGGACTTATAGATGCGTTTAAAGATATTGTAAATGCAATTCAGCTTAAATCGCGCTATTATCCCACACTTACCGAATCTAACCCCGACGTTTCGGGTAACGTATCCTTTGTAGATAAGATCGGTAATTATATGACAGTTACCGATATTAAGGGTATTCTTATTCACAACACTCTCTTCTCGGGCGCAGACCTTGCGAAAAATTTTGCGGCAAGTGCAAACGGCGGAGCTCTCGGAACTCCTCAAAGCCCGACAGAACTCGGCAATGAAATGGTATGGGCGGTTCAGCAGCGTCTTGGTATTGAAAATATCGACGATGCAAGAACTCTTATAGACCTTGCATATCAGAACGGTCAGCTTTCTTACACAAGCGATACAGAGTTTTCTAACTATATCGGTTGGTATGCAAATGCGGCAGGACAGTTCCTTGGCTTCTGGCACGAAGGAATAACAACTATGCCCGATCCGTCCGATCCTACTCTCACAGACGCTACAAGGCCCGCGTTTATCGTTAAGTCTTACGGTTATCTCGGAGAGGTTGACGAGGAGCACGGCGTTGATAAGTCGGATATGATGTACGCAACCGTTCAGGTTCGCGAAAATATTGTAACAGGCGAAGAGATCGTTACATTCTCTCTTCCCGCAGCGCTTATTCCGATAATCACCTATAATATAACACTTGACGAGGACGGCGCCCTCACAAAGCTTGAGGCAACAGGCGCGGATTACCCTGCGCGTCTTGTATATGAGGTTGCTCTCAAAGATGAAATCAACGAAATAAACATTACAGAAAAGGTTTCTGCAGATTATATCGCAAAGAATACAAACGCAGACGGCTCTGTAAACTTCTATACAAATCAGTATGAGGTTGACAACAGCACAGGATACGGAAAGGTAAACACCTATTCCTATTTCAACCCCTCAAAGCAGAACGAAAGATATTACTACACAGAAAACTCTTCCGTATATACAAACACAAACGGAACTCTTTATACAGGCAACACTGCTCCGTCGGCAAACGGAACGTACTACCGTTCTTATAAGGTTTACGAAAAAGACGGAAGCACTTTGACTACAAAGACACTCTACCGCGAGATCTCTTCCGAAGTGCTTGCTACCGCTAAAAAGGCAGACGATAACAGCTGGTATATCCCCGCAGGCGATATTCACGTAAATCTCTCGGGTATGACGGTATATAAGGGCGGTACATCGACAGAGATTCCTGCAAATAATAAGACAGGAACACTCAAATATACAAAAGAGCCCTTCGTTGACCATACCTACCACGCAGTTGACGAAACCGGTTATTCCTTCTACGTAGGCTCAACCCTCGGTAATAACGGTAAAATTTCGATAACTCCCGCAACGATACTCAAGATAACAAAGGCTCTCGCGGCAGATGCTACGGCAACGGCAGAGAAGTTTGAGTTCACCGTAACTCATATCGGAAGCGCTGAGAATGCTTCCTACGAGGCTCTTCTTGTCGGCGCAGACGGCAGCAAAACAGATGCCACCGTACAGTTCACAAGCGGCAAGGCAAAGGTAGAGCTTGCATCGGGAGAAGCGATCTATATCACAGGACTTACCGCAGGTGATATTTATAAGGTTGAAGAAAAAGAAACCGAAAAGTATATAGTTTCCTCGGTCAATAATGATACAAGCGCTAAATCCGTAAACGTTACGGCAGTAGCTAACAGAATAAACGAGGCAAACTTTGTAAACGAAGACAGAGGAAGCGGAGATCTTACGATTTCCAAGCTTATAACTCATGATCTCGGCACAGACCACACCTTACCCGCAGATATGACCTTCACGATGAAGGTAACCCTTTCGGGCATCGGCACTGCAAACAAGACCTTTACGGCAGAACACACAAACGGCAGCGTAAGCTCTGTTACAACAAACGAGAATGGTGAGTTTACAGTAACGCTTAAGCACGGCGAACGCTTCGCGGTGTTCGGTCTTCCCGCAGGTACTGTGGCAAAGGTAGTTGAACAGACACAGTTGGCAGGCTTTACTCCCACATATATGGAAGACGGCATCGCAGGCGACGGAAGCGTAACTATCGCAAAGGGCGTAATCTCTACGGTAATCGTTGTAAACGACTACGAGGCAAAAGAAGTTTATCCCGTAGATATTATCGTTACAGGCACCAAGTTCCTCAGTGGACGCGACTGGAAGGACACGGACAGCTTTACGTTCGAGCTTCAGAAGTATATAGACGGCGAGTGGCAGACTATCGCAACCGATACAGCTACAAAGGCAAAGCAGACACTCTCCTTTGCAAACGCATTTGCAAATGCAAAGTACACACAAACAGGCGTTTATTACTATCGCGTTACTGAAATAGAACCGGCGTCGGACGCTATTGGCGGTGTAAGCTATGATAAGACAGTTCACGCATTCGGTGTTATCGTAACAGATAAGGATATGGACGGTCAGCTTGAAATAAGCGAGGTAAGATCTTACCGCCAGGGCTCGACTCACGTTACGGCTCCTACCGACGAAAATAGAAACTGGCTTGTAGATATTGACTTTACAAACGAATACAGCGCAACAGGCGTTGCAACGGTAACTATCGACCTCAACAAAGCCGTTACAAATGAAAGCGGAAGTCCTCTCGGACATCTTGCAGGATTTAAGTTTGCTCTCTACAATGCAGACGGAAGTATAGCGTACGAGTCCGAGGCGACAACAGACCGTGGATTTGCAAGGCTCGTTCTCAGATACACCGAGGCAGGAACGTACAAGTACACACTTAAAGAAGTGATCCCCGCAAATACCCCTCTGGGCTGGACGTACAGCACAGAAACCGTTCCCGTTACAGTAATAGTAAGCGATAACGGAGTGGGCGGATTCGATGCAGTGATCTTTACAGGTGAAGCACAGGGCGAAAATGCAACAAATTCGATCTCGACGACCTTCACAAACGTTTACGATCCGACAGACGCAGAGCTTTCTCTCGACGTAAACAAGCGACTCACAGGCAGAGATATGGCTGCAAATGAGTTTACCTTTGAGGTGCGCGACGCTGACGGAAAGGTAGTTCTCACAGGTAAGAATACAGAAGCTCTCAGCGGAGTAGCGTCCAAGGTTGCTTTTGACGGAACACTTAAATTTGATAAGATAGGCACCTTTACCTATACCGTTGTTGAAACAAGCGCGGGCGGCAAGGGCGTAAGTACAGATAAGAACACTTATATCGTTGTTGTAACTGTTACTGATAATAACGGACAGCTTACAGCAAGCTATGACGTAGAAAACGTAGTCGGAAACAACATTACCTTCGAAAACGTTTACAGCACAGCACCCACAACACACACAGTAAGCGGAACAAAGACACTCGTAGGCAAGGCTCTTCTCAACGATGAATTTACATTCATTATGAGCGAGGCAAGCGACGCAAACGGAACAGTTCCCGCAGGCGCAAAAACATGGGAAACAAAGAACTTTATAAATGGAACGTTCGCATTTGATGCTATTACCTATACAAAGGCAGGAACATACTACTACGTAGTTATGGAAAAGGCTGTCGGCGGAACAATGGGTATCAAGTTCGACGATACAAAGTACGTTGTGGCTGTTACAGTTAGTGACAGAGGCGACGGAACCTTCAGCGTATCCCAGAGTGTTGATAACAGCGCAGCAAAGAAGATAAGCTTTGTAAACACATATACAGCAAATCCCACAACCACCGAGCTTCCAGGCAACAAGACTCTCACCGGTAAGCTTCTCGGCGGCGGAGATTTCGAGTTCGAGCTTTACAGATCAAACGCTTCTTGGCAGGAGATCGAAGTACTCCAGAGCGTAAAGAACGGCGCAGACGGAAGCATTAAATTCGATACTCTCAAGTTCGAAAAAGCAGGAACATACTACTATGTAGTAAAAGAAGCCGATGCAGGAAAGATCATCGACGGCGTAACTTATGACGATACCCACTATCACGTGCGTATAGTTGTAACAGACGATCTGCGCGGACAGCTTCACGCAGAGGTTCATATTTACGATCAGAACGGAATCCCGAAGAACGCTATTGAATTTGTCAACGCTTATGAAATAGATGAGAACTCGGAAGCAAGAGTGGTTCTCAGCGGTACGAAGACCCTCACAGGCAAGGATCTCTTTGACGGTATGTTTGCTTTTGAGCTTTACACCACGGGAGCTGATTTCGCGCTCAGCGGCACACCCAAAACAGCAACCAATATCGACGGAAAATATGCATTTGCGCTTGATTATACCGCATCTGATGCAGGCAAGACCTTCTACTACGTAGTAAGAGAAGCAAATGCAGGCAAGACGATCCACGGTATTACTTACAGCGATACAGTATATCAGATAACAGTCAAGGTCGAAGACGACGGAGTTGGCGGAATCAAGACAACAGTCAGCGTAAACAACAACGTAACAGCAACCACACTCGACTTCACAAACACATACGAGGTTTCGAGCGATGCGTATGAGACGGTAGTTCTCGGCGGACATAAGACTCTCACGGGCAAGGAGCTTGTCGACGGCACCTTCAGATTTGAGCTTTACGGCGCAGACGCAAGCTTCACGGCAGGTGAGCTTCTCAAAGCAACAAGAAACGTAAACGGCAGATATGCTTTTGCTCTTGAATATACCGAAAACGACATCGGAAAGACCTTCTATTACGTAGTTAAGGAAGAAAACGCAGGTAAGACCATAAACGGTATTACGTACAGCTCGACCGAATATCAGGTAACAGTTAAGGTCGAAGATAACGGCACAGGCGGTATCAAGACTACCGTTACGGTAAACAACGCGACGGCAACCACACTCGACTTTACAAATACTTATAAGATTTCCGAGGACGCTGCTACAAGTGTAGAGTTCAGAGGACATAAGTATCTTATGGGTCAGGCACTTGCAGACGGAATGTTCACCTTTGAGCTTTATACCACAGAGGCAGACTTCGCGCTCAGCGGAACACCCAAGACCACAACTAACGTAGGCGACAAGTTCTCCTTCACACAGAGTTACACCGCAGCAGATGCAGGTAAGACCTTCTACTACGTAGTAAGAGAAGCAAACGCAGGTAAGACTATCGACGGTATTACATACAGCGACGTTGTATACAAGATCACCGTTAAGGTTGAGGACGACGGACAGGGTGGAGTCAAAGCGACAACAACTGTAAACAACAATACTACAGTTACAGCACTCGACTTTACAAACGTTTACGCGCTTGACACAGACGCAAGTGTAGACGTAACACTCAGCGGTAACAAGACCCTCACAGGCAAAGATCTTGCAGACGGAATGTTCACATTCGAGCTTTATACCACAGATGCAGACTTCGCAGTAAGCGGAACACCCAAGACCGCAACTAACGTAGGCGGCAAGTTCTCCTTCACACAGAGTTACACCGCAGCAGATGCAGGCAAGACCTTCTACTACGTAGTAAGAGAAGCAAATGCAGGCAAGACTATCGACGGTATCACATACAGCGACGTTGTATACAAGATCACCGTTAAGGTTGAGGACGACGGACATGGCGGAGTCAAAGCGACAGCAACTGTAAACAACAATACTACAGTTACAGCACTCGACTTCACAAACGTTTACGCGCTTGACACAGACGCAAGTGCTAGCGTAATACTCAGCGGTAACAAGACCCTCACAGGCAAAGAGCTTGCAGACGGAATGTTCACCTTCGAGCTTTATACCACAGATGCAGACTTCGCAGTAAGTGGCACACCCAAGACCGCAACTAACGTAGGCGGCAAGTTCTCCTTCGCACAGAGTTACACAGCAGCAGATGCAGGTAAGACCTTCTACTACGTAGTAAGAGAAGCAAATGCGGGCAAGACTATCGACGGTATCACATACAGCGACGTTGTATACAAGATCACCGTTAAGGTTGAAGACGACGGAGTTGGCGGACTCAAGACAACAGTCAGCGTAAACAACAACGTAACAGCAACCACACTCGACTTCACAAACGTTTACGCGCTTGACACAGACGCAAGTGCGAGCGTAACACTCAGCGGTAACAAGACCCTCACAGGCAAAGAGCTTGCAGACGGAATGTTCACCTTCGAGCTTTATACCACAGATGCAGACTTCGCAGTAAGTGGCACACCCAAGACCGCAACTAACGTAGGCGGCAAGTTCTCCTTCACACAGAGTTACACCGCAGCAGATGCAGGTAAGACCTTCTACTACGTAGTAAGAGAAGCAAATGCAGGTAAAACTATCGACGGTATTACATACAGCGACGTT